>OZ240237.1:2960000-3763783 GCA_965198025.1 Terriglobia bacterium
GCGGGGCCACCCAGGTTCTCCCACTGAAGCGCAAGCTCGGTGAGCATCTGGCTGCCCGCACCAATACGGGTGCAAGCGTGGCACACGTCGTCGGCACCTTTAAGGGTCTGCAGATCGCCGAGTTCGTTGCGCACGATACGAACCTGGCCGGGAAAACCCTCCGGGAGACCCGACTGCGCGAGTTGACGGGAGTCAGCGTCGTCGGTATATGGGAGCAAGGCAATCTGCGGCCTGCGCATCCTGAACTACGGTTCTCGAACTCCGCGGTGCCGGTGGTGATCGGATCCCCAGAGCACATCGAACGGCTCAACGCTTTGCTGACTGGCGGCTCTTCACAGCAGCGTCCGGTGCTCGTCATCGGCGGAGGAGGGGTCGGTCTGTCGGTGGCGAGGGCGCTCGAGCGTCGAGGCACGCCCGTTAACATGATCGAGAAGAGAGAGAGCCAGCGCAAGATGGCCGGGACGGGAATACAGTTTATCAATGGCGATGCGGCGGACCGGGACGTGTTGCAGCAAGCCGGACTCGAGGAGGCCAGCGCGGTCGTCCTGACGACCCATGAGGACGCGGCGAACATCTACCTGACTGTCTATTGCCGGCGGCTGATGCCGAACCTGAACATCGTCAGCCGCGTTACCCACGAAAGGAACGTCGAATCGATTTTCCGTGCGGGCGCTGACTCGGTGTTGAGCTACTCATCACTCGGCAGAGAATTTGTCATTTCGTTGTTGCTGGGGCGTGAGCCGATCTTGCTGGGAGGGGCGGCGGACTGTTATTTTACCCCGGTCCCGAAGACCCTGTCCGGCAAGCTTCTCGGCGAAAGCGAGATCGGCTCCCGGACAGGCCTGATCGTGATCGCAGTCGAAGACGGTGACCTGACGTGGAGCGCCCCTCCACCGTCCTTGCCGTTGCCGGGGCATGGGCGGCTTCTGATGCTGGGAACGGCCGAACAGCGGCGGGCTTTTTCGGCGGCATTCGACCAGCCAATGTAGCCGCCGAAACGGATTCCGATTCATGTCAGGCTCCTTAGGGCGCAGGAGTTGAAGCGTGATTTCATGCAGAGAGGAGAGGCTTGTTGCGGTTCTGGGATAATGCGTTCCGCCCGGGGCGGCCGGCACTGGAAGCTCCGGCCGAACCCTTCGCCTGCTCGTTTGAGGAAGCCCAGAACTGCTGCAATTTTGTCGTCCTGCGCCCGGAACAGCTTCCGCCGGACTGTCGCGTCGCTGCAGTCACGGTCCGCCCCGAATCCCTGCAGCATGCCAGCAGCTTGCGCCTGCAGGCTGACGGCGCGGGACGATCGTTGCGCCTCAAGCAATTCTATATGGACTGGTGGATTCCGACATCGTCGGACGCGAACCTGACCGCCCCGGGCAACACGTTTGTAGCCGCCGGAATCGTGGGATACTTCGGACGCGATTACAAAGGCCAGGAAGCAGCCTGCATCCATCGCTTCGGCTCTTTGCTGGAGGTTTCCGTCTTGCAGGGGCAATTCCAGGAGGAAGAACTTGTTTCTGTATTCGAGCACCTGCAGCCCGCAGTTCCCGAAGCAATCGACGAACTGGCGCGGCTGCCGTTCGCAGAGATCAGCTACTACGCCCGCAAAGGTCCCGGGCTCGGCCCCTGGAATTACGACCTGATCACCGGCTGCCGCTGGAGCGAGGACCTGGGCGTGTTGCGCCAGGAATTCGTGCCCGCGCGCATTTACTACCCAAGCCAGCTCCCGTGCCGCATGGAGTTTGATTCGCTCGGCATCCGTCACGAAACGGCCAGCCGGCACTGGGAATATCAACTGCTGTTCCGCGACCGGGAAAACCTGACGGACACGCTTTGGCTGCGCGCGGTCGGGGAGGAAACGGAAAAGATCCTCTGGATCTCACCCGGCCTCGACCGGCGCATGGGCATCCGCCTGCAGCCGGTTTCTCTCTCGCGGCGCACCGTGCGCCTCGGCTCGACGTCCGAACCGCATGGCGAACGCGTGGCGCAGTGGATCGAGAACGGCGTGGCGTTGGAAGTGCACGCGCGGGCTTCGCTGCACGTGAGCGAGAGCGATTTCCTCGCCTTCCTGGATTCGCTGGCGCACGAGTAAACAGGCGTCAGGTCCCCGGTTCGATCGTTTCGGTTCTTACGGCCTTCCCGGTATTCTCGGTCTTTTCGGTTCCCCCGGTTCTTTCGGTTCTTTCGGTTCCTTCGGAACTCTCGACTCGCGGAAAGTTGGCGAATTCGATAGGATTCGAGCGGAGAACAGGAGGGCTTATGCAGGACGAGCTGGCCGGGAACAAGCCGGGAGTGGCGACGGGGAATCAGGCAGCGAGCGATACCGCCGGCGATATCAGCGTGATACCACCGGCGATATCCGAGGAGCTGCCGAGCGGGAAGTGGCTGCAGCGGGCGCCGCGCACATTGCACCGGGACCTGATCCGGCTGGCGCAGCGAGAGCGGGTGAGCCTGAACCAACTGGTGACGGCGCTGTTGTCGGAAGCGGTGGGCGCGCGGCGGCCGAAAGTCCGGCGGGGCGGGCAGAGGGGAAAGCCGCAAGGAATACGAGCGGTTGAAGGCTTTGGAGAGCGCCAGTCCCTCAGAAACAGACAAGAGTGAAGGAAAGACTGAGAGCGAATGATTGCGGACCACCTGACCGGCATCGAGCAGTTCGAGGCAGACCTCTGGAAGATCGCGGATAACCTGCGGGCGAATTCGCACTTCCCGTCGAACGAGTATTTCATGCCCATACTGGGCCTGATCTTCCTGCGGCACGCGACGAACCGCTACTACGAGGCGATGGCGGCGATTGACGCAGACCGGGCCTCTGGCAGGATGCCGGAACGCCCGCTGTCGGAGTCCGATTTCACGCGGCGCCGCGCCCTGATGCTGCCCAACGCGGCGTGTTATGACGTTCTGCTGGAGATGCGCAAAGACGGTAATCTCGGCTCCGCCGTGACCGCCGCAATGGAGATCGTGGAAGACCGCTTCCCGCCGCTTGCAGGCCAACTCCCCAAGGACTACGAGCGCTTCGAAGACGATGTCCTGGAAGAGATGATGCGGACCTTCGATTCCGAGGCGCTGCGCTCGGCCTCGGGCGACGTGTTCGGGCGCATCTACGAATATTTCCTCGCGGAGTTCTCGAAGGATCGCGCGCACGACAACGGCGAGTTCTTCACCCCGCCATCGATCGTCCAGACCATCGTCAACGTCATCGAGCCCGACCACGGCGTCGTCTTCGACCCTGCCTGCGGCTCGGGCGGCATGTTCGTGCAATCGAGCCACTTCATCGAAAGGGAGGGCGAGGACACGATGAAGCGGGCCACATTCTACGGCCACGAGAAGACCGAGACCACCGCGAAACTGGCCCAGATCAACCTCGCCGTTCATGGGCTGCAAGGCTCCATCCGGGCTGGTAACGAAGCCAACACCTACTACAAGGACCCGCACGAACTGGCCGGAAAGTGCAACTTCGTTATGGCCAATCCGCCGTTCAACGTGGACGAAGTGGACGCCGAGAAGATCAAGAGTGACAAACGCCTGCCGTTCGGTCTGCCCGGAGTGAACAAGTCTAAGAAGGTCTCGAACGCCAACTACCTGTGGCTCTCCTATTTCTACAGCTACCTGAACGAGAGCGGCCGTGCCGGGGTGGTCATGTCGTCGCAGGCCTCCAGCGCCGGGCGGGACGAGGCCAAGGTGCGCCAGAAGCTGGTCGAGACCGGCGCCGTGGACGTGATGATCGACATCCGCGGCAACTTCTTCTACACGCGCACCGTGCCCTGCCAGCTCTGGTTCTTCAACCGGACGAAGGAGCGCGACCCCGAGCGGGCCGATTGCGTCCTGATGCTCGATGCGCGCAATGTCTATCGCAAGGTCTCGCGCGCCATCTTCGACTTCAGCCCGGAGCAGCAGAAGAACATCGCCGCCATCGTCTGGCTCTATCGCGGGCAGTCGGATCGCTTCCTCAAGCTGGTCGAGAGTTACCTCGAACAGGCCGTCGCGGAAGGCAAGGCGACCGCCGAGCCGCTGGGGACCTTCGAGAAGACCCTCGGCAAGCTGATCGATCTGGCCGAACCCTTTGCGACCGGGAAGCGCGATCTCGACCCGCTGGCCGGAACCTGGGAGGAACTCACCTCTGCACAGACTGCGTTATCAGCCGACATCGCGGCGTTAGCGGCCGAAGTCGCTGCCCAAGCCGCCAACTGGGAACAGGGTGGGAACGGCGAGGCGCGGGACAACTCCGGCCTTCATGCGGCCCGGGAAGGCCTGCGCGGCATGGCCGAACGCTGCCGGGACCTGAGCAAACAGATCGATCTGGCGGCGAAGCTGGCCGGGCGGGCGGTCGATATCGCCGTGAAGGAACTGGAGGCGGGGAAATCAGACGTCTGGGCCAATGCCGATATCAACAAGGCGCGCCGGGCGCTGGAGGGCGCACGGGCCGGAGCCGTCGAGGCGCTGGGGCGGGCGCGGTATTTCGCGCGGCAGGCCGACTGGCTGCAGGAGCGGTTTCCCGAGGCCGAACTGCGCGATGTCGAAGGGTTGGTGAAGCGGGTCGACCGCAGCGAGATCGAAGCGCACGACTGGAGCCTGACCCCCGGCCGCTATGTCGGCGTGGCGCCTGAGGAGGAGGACGAGGATTTTGATTTCGAAGAGGCGCTGCGGTCCATTCACATCGACTTGGAGGGTTTGAATGAGGAGGCCGCCGTACTGGCCGCACGAATCGCCCGGAACTTCGAGGAGTTGGGCGCGTGAGCTGGACAGTCTCAAAGATATATGAAATCGCTGAGATCGTGACCAAAGGTACGACTCCCACGACATATGGAATGCCTTTTACCAATTCCGGTGTGAACTTTATCAAGGCGGAAGCGCTGAACGGAGACAGCTCACTAGATAGTTCTGGCTTCACATTTGTGTCGGAAAGTACTCATGAAAAACTGAAGCGGTCAATGCTCGTTGAAGGCGATATCCTAGTCACAATTGCGGGAGCACAGGTAGGGCGATGTGGAATTGTACGCGTGGAGCATTTGCCAGCAAATACCAATCAAGCCGTCGGGATAGTTCGCGTACGCCGTGAAAGAGCCGACCCCCGGTTCGTCTATTATTTCTTTAAGAACCCCCAGACTTTCCGAATGTGCCAAGGGATTGGTGGTCAGGCAGCACAGCCGAACATTAACCTAACAGTCCTAAAGGGATTTGACCTGCCACTCCCGGATCTAGGGTCTCAGCAAGCGATTGCCGACATCCTCTCCGCCTACGATGACCTGATCGAGAACAACCGGCGGCGGATTGCGTTGTTGGAACAGGCGGCGCGGCTGCTCTACCGCGAATGGTTCGTCCACTTCCGCTTCCCCGGCCACGAACGCGTAAAGATCGTTGACGGTATTCCCGAGGGGTGGGAGCGCGTGAGGATAGAACAAGTATTGATTGCACTCGAATCTGGTGGGCGTCCACGTGGCGGAGCATTGGAGAGTGATGGTATCCCCTCCATAGGCGCCGAGAATGTGATCGGTCTGGGCCAGTACGATTACTCCAAGGAGAAATACGTTCCCGAGGACTATTTCACAAAAATGCGGCGAGGTGTCATCCAAAGTCGGGATGTCATGCTCTACAAGGACGGTGCACATATTGGTCGCAGTTCGATGTTCGGAGATGGCTTCTTCGCATTCATCGATGCGCTGTAAATGAGCATGTTTTTCTCCTTCGTGCTGACGCGGACGTGGGGCAAAGCTACCTCTACTTTTGGCTATCTCAGCCTGAGACGCGCCAATCCGTCGTCAATCTCAATGCGAAGGCAGCGCAGCCAGGCATTAGCCAGGACAAGCTTAAGACTCTTATGGTTCTTGCTTCCTCCAGAAGCGCTGAGACATCGAGTTCAATGAAAGCATCGAAGCGCAAGTAGCACAGATTTTCCGCCTCGCCTTGATGAACCAGAAGCTCGCCCAAGCCCGCGACCTGCTACTGCCGCGCCTGATGAACGGGGAGATTGCTGTCTGATGGGAACACACGGCGCCACCACGGGAGGGCGGTCACGATGGCGGTGACGCGTATCAACAGCGAGGACCGGCTGGTGCAGGCAACCTGCGCCGAGCACTTGGAACAGGTGCTGGGCTGGGACAGCATCTATGCCTGGAACGAGGAGACGTTCGGGACAGACGGCACTCTGGGCCGGGCCGACACCAGGCAAGCGGTACTGACCCGCGACCTGCGAGCGGCGCTGGAACGGTTGAACCCCGACCTGCCGACCTCGGCCATCGACGACGCCATGCGGGACCTGACGGTGTACGACGTCAGCCGCTCGATGGCGCAGCACAACCGAGACTTCTATCGGCTGCTCCGCAATGGCGTGCCGGTGGAATACCGGGACGCCCAGGGACGCCGGAAATCCGCCCGCGCGCGGGTGATCGACTTCGACAACGCGCCCGGTTCGAACCGCTTCCTTGCCGTTCGCGAGCTGAAGCTGACCGGCATCCGCACGCCCAACTACAACCGCCGCGCCGATCTGGTCTGTTTCGTGAACGGCCTGCCGCTGGTCTTCATCGAGCTGAAGGCGGTCTACAAGAACATCCGCGAGGGCTTCGACAACAACCTGTCCGACTACATGGACGAGAACGTGATCGCCCACGCCTTCCATCACAACGCTTTCCTGGTCGTTTCGAACGGCGACCGCGCCCGCTACGGCTCGATCACCGGCGATTGGGATCACTTTGCCGAGTGGAAGCGGCTTGACGAAGCGGACAGGGGGAGTCTGGAAGCCAAGGTTCTGTTGAACGGCATGCTGGAGCATGATCGGCTGCTGGACATTGTCGAGAACTTTATCCTGTTCGACGAGAGCAAGCCGGGCGCTACCCGGAAGGTCATTGCGCGGAACCATCAGGTGCTGGGCGTCAACCGGGCGGTGGCCTCGGTGGAGCAGCAGGAAGAGCTGAAACGGGAGTTTCCGCCGGAGCAACGCCTACGGCGCCGCGTCGTCGAATTGCCGCTTGAATCCAAAGAGCCAGTCCAGGAAGCACCCGCCCGATCCCCGGCGACTGAGCGGTCACCGTTCATTCCCGAAGGGCCGGTCGACATTATCGAGCGGGCGCATCCCGACCTCGGACGGCTGGGGGTGTTCTGGCATACCCAGGGCAGCGGCAAGTCCTATTCCATGGCCTTCTTCGCCGAGAAGGTGCGACGGAAGCTGGAAGGCAATTTCACGTTCCTGCTGATGACCGACCGAAACGATCTCGACGGCCAGATCTACAAGACTTTCGTCGGCTGCGGCATCGCCGACGACAAGACGCCTCGGGCCGCGTCGGGCGACGATCTGGAAAAGCTGCTGAAGGAGAACCACCGCTACGTCTTCAGCCTGATCCACAAGTTCAACAAGGACGTCGATCCGAAGCAGCCCTACAGCGAGCGCGACGACATCATCGTGATCTCGGACGAGGCGCATCGCACGCAGGCGGGGCGGCTGGCGCGCAACATGCGCCTCGCGCTGCCGAACGCGGCCTTCTTAGGCTTCACCGGCACGCCGCTTTTCAAACAGGACCAGATCACCAAACGCATCTTCGGCGATTACGTCTCTCGATACGATTTCAAGCGGTCCGAGGAAGACGGCGCGACCGTCAAGCTAGTCTACGAGAACCGGGGCGAGAAGCTGGGCGTGGCGCGGGCGGATTTGAACGACCGCATTGCGGCGAAGATCGAGAAGGCCGAACTGGACCCCGACCAGGAGGCGCTGCTGGACAAGCTGCTGGGTCAGGACTACGAGGTCATCACCGCGGATGAACGGCTCGACAAGATCGCCGCAGATTTCGTCGAGCACTGCGCGACCCGTTGGGAATCGGGCAAGTCGATGATGGTCTGCATCGACAAGATCACCTGTGCCCGGATGCACCAGTTGATCGTTCCACGATGGCAGGCGAAGGCGGCGGCGGTCCGGGCAGCGGCCGAAGCGAAACGCGCGCAGGCGCAGGCGGCGGGTGACGAGACCCGTCGCGCCGCGCTTGAGGAGGAGGCGCAGCGGCTGGCAGCCCAAGCGGTCTGGCTCGATGAGACCATCGTTGAGATCATCATCAGCGAGGCGCAGAACGAGGTTGAAGACTTCAAGAAATGGGGCTTCGACATCATCCCTCACCGCGACCTGATGAAGAAGGGCTTCGAGACCGCCGACGGTAAGAGGGTAGAGGTAGAAACCGCGTTCAAGAACCCGGAGCATCCCTTCCGCGTTGCCATCGTCTGTGCCATGTGGCTGACCGGATTCGATGTCGAGTGTCTCTCGACGCTTTACATCGACAAGCCCATGAAGGCGCACAGCCTGATGCAGGCGATCGCGCGGGCGAACCGGGTGTATCCCGGCAAGGATTTCGGCCTGATCGTGGACTACAACGGCATGCTGAAGAGCCTGCGGGAGGCGCTGGCGCAGTATGCGCTCGGCGATGACGGCGCCGGCGGCGAGGAGATCGTCGCGCCGATCGAGGAACGTGTGCAGGCCCTGATCGAGGCCATCGAGGCAACAGAGGCGCATCTGCGCGGGCTCGGCTTCGACCCGGCAACGCTCGTCGGCTCGACCGGTTTCGCGCGCATCAAGGGGCTGAAGGATGCGGTCGAGGCGGTCTATTCCAGCGACGAGGCCAAGCGCCGATTCGAGATCCTCGCCCGGCAGGTGTTCGTCCGTTTCAAGGCATTGCTGATGGAGCCGTCGGCGTTTGCCTACGCCGAGCGGCACGACAATATCGAGGCGATCTACAAGAAGCTGACGGAGCGGCGCGATACTGCGGACGTGACAGAACTCCTGAAGGAGCTGCACCGGATCGTCAACGAGGCGATCCGCACGCAGGCGCCGGGCGATGACCAGGCCGAGGGTCTGACTTTCGACCTCAGCAAGATCGACATGGAAAAGCTGCGCGACGAGTTCGCAAAGAAGGTCCGGCACAAGGCAACGGCGCTTCAGGACATCCGCGAGATCGTCGAGCAGAAGCTGGAAGAAATGTTGAAGCGCAACCCTTTGCGCATGGACTACCAGCAGAAGTACGAGGAGATCGTCGACGACTACAACCGCGAGAAGGACCGCGTCAACATCGAGAAGACCTTCCAACGGCTGATGGAACTCATGGACGAGTTGGACGCGGAGCAGAAGCGCGCAATCGCGGAAGGTCTCAATGAAGGCGAACTTGCGCTGTTCGACTTGCTGAAGAAGGACGGTCTTGCAAAGGCTGAGCGGGAGCGCGTCAAACAGGCGAGCCGCAACCTGCTGGCATCCATAAAGGCGCGTCTCTCCGAGCTCGACCGTTTCTGGGAGAAGGAGCAGACCAAGGCGGATGTCGAGGTGTTCATTCTCGACGAGGTATACACCAGTCTGCCGACCCCGCCGTTCACTGCCGAGGAGAAGAAGGCGGCCGCTGCCGAGGTCTATGCACATGTCTGGCAACAGGCCGTCAGAGGTGAATTTGCCAGGGCGGCGTGATGAGCCGGGAGAGCATAGCGGCCCTTGGCGCTGTCGCTGGCTTCCGGGATTCGAGGGGCTGTCTTCAGGGCAGGCGAAGAGCAGATCCCTAGTCGGCCCTCGCCTTGGCTCGGCGAAACGACATCGACATGCCCGAAACGACATCAATATGTCGTTTCGTGTCCTCGGGATGACAGCGAAGAGCTAAAGAACAGACCCACGGCACAACAAGCGTGCCGTGGCTACAGGGCTCGAAGAATCAGTGCAGGCCAGAGGCCTGTCGCTACGGCAGGTGGGAATAGCGAAACGAGGCTGCGTTGTTTCCCGTTGCCGGTATACTAAATCCCCGCATTGCATCGGGAGGAATCCGTCACCCATGCCACAGTCGACGGCACAGGCTGCACCCCGGCTCGATCACGTTGTGGTGGACACCCGCGACGGGATGGACGAAGCCGTGCGAGCGTACCGTTCCCTGGGCTTCCAGTTGACCGAGCGGAGCCAGCACACGCTGGGCTCGATCAATCATCTGGCCGTGTTCGAGACCGACTACATCGAGCTGTTGGGTTTCGATCCGAAGGGAGAGACAATCCGGCCGGACATCCAGGCGTGGCCGGTGGGCTTGAACGGTCTGGTGTTCGCGCTGGACCGACCGGAGGAACTGCATCGCGAGCTGCGGGGCCGAGGCGTTGCGGTGAACGACCTGCAGTCGTTCTCCCGTCCGGTGAATCTCGGGGGAGGCGCAAGTCAGGACGCGAAATTCCGGGTGGTGCGGCTGCGCGCCGGGACTGCGTCGTTCGGCAGAGTATACTTCTGCCATCACCTGACGCCGGAACTGATCTGGCGGCCGGAGTGGCGCGGCCACGCGAACGGCGCGCGCTCGGTGGCCCGAATCCTGATCGCTGCGGGCGACCCGGGGACTGCGGCCGGCCTGCTGTCCCGGATGTTCGGGGAAGCGATGCGCCCCGGTCCGGAGGGAGCCTGGACGCTGGAAGCCGGAAGCGTCACGGTGGAGCTCGTCACACGCGCAGAGCTTTCGCAGCGGCTCGGCGATTGCGCTCCCGACGCGGCCGGGCGGGCGGACTACATGGCGGCCCTAACGGTCCGCACCGCATCGCTGGCCCAAGCAGCGCAGGCACTGGAGGCCGGCGGGGTGACAGCCGCGCGCGCCGAAGAGCACCGCATACTGGTTCCTGCAAGGGCGGCCATGAACGTGGCCGTGGAGTTTGTGGAGTGACCCAGATCAGGAGGATTCCGTGGCATCGTTCGGACTCACGCTGGCGAATCGCGCCGTGATTATCGGCGCCCTGCAGGTGAGCGACCTGCTGGAACTAGCGCAACGAGGGGAGGCCTCGGGCCTGTTCGACACCATCTGGGTCGGCGACAGCATGGTGGCCAAGCCGCGGCTGGAGTCGGTGACGCTGCTTTCGGCGCTGGCCGCGGCGACGAGCAAAGTGCGGCTGGCGGTGGGATGCATGGCGACGTTCGTGCACCGGCACCCCGTGATGTTCGCGCACCAGTGGGCGAGCCTCGACGTGCTGTCGCAGGGGCGGTCGTTGCTGGCCGTGTGCCTGGGCGGACCGAACGAACAAAGCCCGGCCCAGGCGCTGGAGCACCAGGTGATGGGCATCCAGGCGAAGGAGCGTCCGGCGAGGCTGGAGGAAGGAATCGTGATTCTCCGCAAGCTGTTCCACGAGGAGAAAACATCGCATCCAGGGCGGTTCTACCAGTTCGAGAACCTGACGATCCACCCGCACCCGGTGCAGAATCCCTGTCCCATCTGGATCGCCAGCAACCCAACCGGCTTAACCTGGCGAGACGGGGCGAGCGCTTCGGAAGCGGTGATCGAGCGGAGCCTGCGGCGCGTGGCACGGTACGCCGACGGCTGGATGACCAACAAGATCGCGCCGCGACAGTTCCGGGAGCAGTGGTCGCGAATCCAGACGATGGCGCGCGAAGAAGGCCGCGACCCCGCGAAGCTGCAAAGCGCCCTCTATCACAACGTCAATGTAAACGAAGACCGCGCCGCGGCGCTGGCCGATGCCAAGGGATTTCTCGACAAGTACTATTCATCCAATTTCAGCCCCAAATTCGTGGAAGGTTTTACCACCGCCGGGAGCCCGGAGCAGTGCATCGCGGAACTGCGGTCGTATTTCGCAGCGGGCCTGGATCACATCACGCTGCGAATGGCGTCGTGGGATCAGGCGGGCCAGTTCAAGAGATTTGTGGAGGAAGTAGCGCCGGCGTTTTGAGCGTGATTGGGGGCCTCCCGTGACCCGAGCGGCCCTATTTCAGCTCGAATTCGACGAATTCGATGAGGGTCGTGCCGGTGTTTTTCACCGCCCTCGTCTGCCCGGCATCCTGCCAGATGAAATCGCCAGCGTACGGAGCCATGCCACGATCGGCCGATCCGGGCACCACTTCGGCCAGTACGCCGCCGTGGGCGTAGACGCGGAGTCCCGGCGCCGTTTGCGTGATCTGCCCGGTCGCCTCTCCCGGTTTCAGAACCACACGCCAGGCCCGGACCCGCGCGTTGTCCATGATCCGGGTGTAACCGGCGACGCCCGCGCGGTCCGACACCAAGGTTCCGGCGGGCGCGCGATCTTTCAGGATGACGGAGATGCTGTGGTTCGGCGTCGGCCCAACATTGGTCGCCTTGTGCGTACGCGGGCCGTCTCTGGTGATATTCGTAAACCTCGCACGGCCCGGTCCACCGTCGCCGCCCGTACCCGGGGCGCTGACTTCGGACGAGCCGTACGTCTGGCTCGTCTGAGAAGCCGGTGTCAGGTTCACGGACACGGAGTCCGCATAATGGGTGTGGTAGCCGGTGTTGCGGCCGGGCGGAATATTGACGTGCAGCAGGATGATGTAGTCGTTGGAGAAGACCGGAATGTGGAACGGCGCCTTGTCCATGGGCACCGGCTTTTCTTCGAGCTGCGCGGAAGCCGGCTGCGCCAGCACGCAGGCGAGCACAAACAACGATGTTGATACGACATGCCTCATGAGTTCCTCCCCAGTATTTGGAGTTCTGTGCCGATTCAGATCATATTGAAGACCTATACCTGAGTTCAATCCAAATCCGACGTGATTACAGACATGGCCTCACTCTCGGAGTTCTTGTTGTCGAGTGCGCAAAAGCTTTAGAGAAACGTCCTTCCAATTGTCTTCGCAGCTGTGTGCAGCGGAATAACACGCATGCAATCCGTCTTTGTACGAAACTGGGGTTCGAATTGAAAGATGGTCCCGGAAATGATCGTAGTCTGGACGTGATCGGAACGAGAGAGATGCTCCATTCAAAGCTTATTACACCATTTTTAGGGTTGGTGCAGCGCAGCCACAAAGTAGGGACGGGCCTGTGTTCTATGGGGGCAGGCAGGAATGCCTGCCCTACCTTGTCGCTGCGCCGAGGCTCCGCGACAGCCTTCGGCAGAGCGGAAGAGGATTCTTACAACCGCGTTTTGGCACGGTTGAAACCGTGCCCTTCCGCACGACAGAACAGCCCACGGCAGAAAAAAACGGGTAGTGGTTACTCGCTCAAAACCACCGCTCCCTTGCGGTCGCGGCTCGGATTCAGAACCATCGCTCCCTGGTCTGAGCTCTCAAGAGGCAGGCAAGAATGCCTGCCCTACCTGCGGGCTATACAGCTAATGCTGAGAATGGTCTAGCGATCTTAAAGAACGACTTGCGCAAAAATATGAGGCCGGCAACTGAAAACCACCTCGACAATTCAAACTGAGGCATTGCCCGGCTCCGCTTTCGATTGACACCCCACCTGCAATCATGGTTCTATGGAGTAGTTCGTTGGACCGAATTTGCGGATTACAATTCTTTCAGGACAAGGAGAACCGACATGAGTAAAATGCAACTAATTGTTGGCGTGATCGGCCTCAGTCTGGCAGGCTCATGCCTGGCCCTCGCCCAGGACGCGCCGCCCCCCATGACCTTCTTCGCAACCAGCAATGGCCCCGGCAACGGCGGGGATCTGGGCGGCGTCGCGGGAGCCGACGCGCACTGCCAGATGCTGGCGGAGTCAGTGGGAGCAGGCGGCCGCACGTGGCGGGCCTACCTCAGCACCCAGGGCTCAGGCGCCATCAACGCCAGGGACCGCATCGGCAGCGGCCCGTGGCATAACGCCCGGGGAGCCTTGGTCGGCAACAACACCGAAGATATACACGGCATGAACCACCGCTTCAATGCCCAGTCAATTTTAGACGAGCGGGGGCGGCAGATCCCGTGGGGCGGATTCGTTCCCAATCGGCATGACGTGCTGACCGGCTCGCGGGGCAACGGCACAGCCTTTCCGGCCGGCGACGACATGACGTGCAACAACTGGACCAGCAGCAGCACCGGAAAAGCCCGCATCGGGCATCACGACCGGGCCAACTGGAATTCGGCGCATGACACGCGCGGCTGCAGCCAGGATCAGTTGCGGCAGTCGGGCGGCGACGGCTTGTTCTATTGCTTTGCGACACAGTAGCCGTTGGTTGTTCGGTATTGGTTTGGCGCAGGCCGGCGCGAAAGACACAGGCCGGTTTGCGCCAAACGTGTTTTTGGAGACGGAGACAGCGGGCTGATTCGGGGCTAGCGGGCCAGGCGGTAGCGGCGGCCGGCATTGGCGGCTTCGGCGACGACTTCCCCAGCCTCCTGGAGCTCGATCAGGTGAGCCAGGACGGACTGCGCGGCAGCGCCGTGCAGCCCGGGCGAAACGTCCACATAGACGGCCGCGACGATCTCAGGGATGGTGGCCGGGCGCTCCGCGAGCCGCCGCAAAATGGCCGCGCGGCGCTCCCGGCGATGCTGCAGAAAGGCGCGCACATGCGACTTGGGGTCGGTGACGGGCGGGCCGTGCGTGGGGAAGTAGACGGCGTCATCGCGATCGAGGAGCCGTTCGAGGGAGCGCATGTAGTCCGCCATGTCGCCGTCCGGGGGCATGATGATACTGGTCGACCAGCCCATGACATGGTCTCCGGAAAACAGGGCTTTCTCCTCCGGCAGCGCGAAGCACAGATGGTCGGAAGCGTGGCCGGGCGTGTGCAGCGCCGTGAGGCGCCATGCGGGCCCCTCCAGCGTGTCTCCCTCGGCGAGCTTGCGGTCGGTCGCCAAGCCGTAGTAACTGCTCTCGGGCCCGCCGGCGGCGGACCGGGCGGCCTGGGAGCCGAAGCTGTAGGTGGGGGCGCCGGTGGCCCGCTGTATCTCGGCCATGCCGGGCCAGTGGTCGGCGTGGCTGTGGGTGATGAGAATGCAATCCACGGTTTCGCCGCGCAGGGAGCGCAGGACGGCGCCGGTGTGGCTGCCGAGCGATGGGCCGGGATCAATCACAGCGACCCGGCCGCGTCCGACGATGTAGGTACCGGTGCCCGGCCCGGTGAAAGAACCCGGATTGCGTGCCACGATGCGCCGTACCAGCGGAGAGAGGGTTTCGAGTACCTCATACTCGAAGTCAAACTTCTGATAGAAACGAATCGGCGTCATTTTGGACAACCCCAGCGCGGGCGAGGCCCTTTTCATATTTCGAGGCGGCAACGGCTACGATTTCCCAGTGCCGCAAAAGACGAGCAGTTGGCTGCGGAATTGCGTTCCCTGAAACACTGCGCCCCGGTTTTCGACTTCGGCTGATACCCGGACAGGCCCCTGGCAATCATGTCTGTGATCGCTGATCTTGCGGAGCCCGTTTTCTGCGAACTGGATTCCGCAACCGCGAATGCCCCGATCATCGTCCCAGGCCTGGAACGTTCCTTGCGTTACACCGTTAAATTGGATTTCCCCCTGCTGGATATTCCGCCGCGGGCACACTGCCCAATCCGCCTCCCGCAGGCTTCTCGCGGACCGCCACGATCATCAAAGCTGCCAGGATGGCCAATGCAGCCGCAGAGTAAAATGCCAGAGTATAGTTGCCGAACCACCTGTAGAAGTATCCTCCGAGGGCCGACCCAAACGCGGCTCCAAGCTGGTGGGACATAAAAATCCATCCCGACAGTTCTCCGACCGAGTGCCGGCCAAACAGCCGGGCTATCAGCGCAGTGGTCGCCGGCACGGTAGAAAGATAATTGAAGCCATAGACTGCGGCAAAGGCAAACAGTCCCGGAGCAGTTCCCACCAAAGGCAGGAAAGCCAGAGACAGTCCCCGCAAAACGTAATAGCAGATCAAGGGAGCCTTGGGGCCTAACCGGTCGCAGATCCATCCCGAGCCGATTGTTCCTGCAATGTTCAGAGCGCCCATCAGTCCGAGGGCCTGTGCGGCCTGGGATGCGGAGAAGCCATGTTCCGTTGTGTGAGGAATCAAATGAGTGAGGATGAGACCGGAGGTGGTGTAACCACAGATACAGTAGCTTCCCGCCAGAAGCCAGAATGGCAAGCTCCGCGAGGCCGACCAGATGCTCGTTCTTTTCCTGTTTCTTTCCGACAACCTTCTGGAAACGGATCTCTCTGTGGAACCGTATCGGTTCAGTCCTACATCGGAGGGGGCATTGCGGATCAGGAAACCCGCCAGCGGCATCACTAGCAGCAGGAAACCCACCCCAAGCACCAGAAAAGTCGTTCGCCAGCCCCATGTGACGGTGAGAGCCATAGCGAGTGGGATCACGAGCAATTGCCCCGCCGCCATTCCTGCGCCGAAGATCCCAATCACCAAACCGATATTGGAGTCGAACCATCTCATGGTGGTGGAAGCGGCCACGCTCATCGCCGCGCCTCCTGCTCCCAGTGCCGTGATGATTCCCGCCGTCACGTACAGTTGCCAGAGCGAGCTCACATGAGCTGTTCCCAGAGTTCCCGCGCTCAAGAGGATCGCGCCCGATACGAGGACGCCCCTGGGTCCCCACCGATCCGCCAGACGTCCCACTAAAGGGCCAATCGCTCCATAGAGAAACAGGGAAACCGCAGCTACCGTCGACAGGGAAACCCGATCCCAGCCAAATTCCGCCTCGATCGGTTGGATGAAGACGCCAAAAGAGGCTCGGATGCCTGCTCCGGACATCAAGACTACGACCACGGCCACCACCACCACCCAGGCGTAGTGGGGCCGTCCGATCTGGAATGGCATTTTCATCTAAATTCTCCCCGGATTCCCGCCTTGAGATTCCGGAGTTCACTCTCTCCGCTAACCTGGCTCACAAGAAACGGCCTGCCTTAGTCTTCACCCGAAGTACATTCCATTGGGGGGACTGCTGATGTGGGCTGGTACGAAGCCATTGGCTTGCTGGTTCTGCTCCTGTGATCTGACCGGCCATTTTGTGCCGATTTTTGCAGCACGCGATTGGGAGCCTACATTATAACCAGGGGTTGTTCCGTAAGGGTTGCGTTCAATCGAATTTTCAGCCCACAGAATGAATAGCGAATTCCTGCAGGTGAACGGGACAGGCCGGAGGCCTGTCGCTACCTGACAGCGATTGACCAGCATTTCCTCAGGGCGTAGGATAGCGGCGTGTGGATGAACGAGTCGCCGTGATTTCAACAGGAGGGCTGCCATGGCACTGTCCGGCCGCTTGGCAATGGCGTTGACCGCAGGCATCGCCGCGCTCGCGCTCACGGGAGGCCTGATGTTCTTCTCCCAGACCGAAGTCAGCGATCCCGCGATCAATCCGCTGCCGAATCCGAATCCCACGGTCATCCGGGACTGGGCGGAAGCTGCCCGACGGCAGGACCTGGGGCTCGACGGCAGGAATCGACATCGGCCCGGACGGGCACGTCTGGGCCTACGACCGCTGCGGTTCGGTTGATTTGGCAATCGCCAATTGCGACGGCGTGCCCGTTGCGCCTGTTCTGAAATTCGACCGCTCGACCGGGAGCGTGCTTGCCAGCTTCGGCGAGGGGTTGTTCGTGCTTCCGCACGGGCTCCACGTGGATCGCGACGGGAACGTCTGGGTGACCGACTCGCGCGGCAACGACTCTGGAACCAAGGGGCATCGGGTCATCAAGTTCAGCCCCCAAGGCGAGGTGCTGCTGACGCTCGGCATGGCGGGGCAGGCCGGGGCCCCTCCGAGCCTGCTGACGGAGCCGTGCGACGTGATCACCGCGCCCAACGGCGATATCTTCGTTTCGGAAGGCCACAGCGGGCAGAACCCGAACGCTCGCCCGACACGGTGGCGCGCATCTCGAAGTTCACGAAGGACGGCCGGTTCATCAAGTCCTGGGGCCGGTTCGGGTCCGGGCCGGGCGAGTTCCGCACGCCGCATGCGCTGGCCTTCGACTCGCGCGGCCGGCTGTTCGTGGCCGACCGGGGAAATCATCGGATTCAGATTTTCGACCAGGACGGCAATTACATCGACTCCTACGAGCAGTTCAGCCGGGTGAGCGGGCTGTTCATCACCGCGGACGACATGCTCTATGCGATTGATTCGGAGTCGAACCCTGAGCGCCACCCGAACTGGAAGACCGGCGTCCGCATCGGGAGCGTGAACGAAGACCGCGTCACCGCGTTCATTCCACCGCATGACTCTCCCGCCGGACCCCACGGGGCAGCGGGAGAAGGAGTGGCCGTGGACCCGGAGGGCAACGTCTACGCGGCCGAAGGGCCCAGCTCGCGCCCGCACGCCGGCGGCGGAATGACGAAATACATCAGGCGGTAGAACATCCCATGAAAACTTACACTGGACGATTTGCGATTTCGGCAGCGACCTGGTTTGTCATCACGAGCCTTGTTATCCCGACCCGCGCTCAGCAGACGCAGGACCTGATCGTACACAACGCCAAGATCATCACGGTGGATGACGACAGTTTCACCTCACGCCTCGGAACTATCGCGGAGGCCATGCATATCCGGGACGGCAAGATTGCGCGAGTGGGCACGAACGCCGAGATCCGCGGCGCGGCAGGCCCCGAGACGGAAGAGATTGATCTCGGAGGGCGAACGGTGCTGCCGGGCTTGATCCTGACGCACGAGCACCCCTGGGACTGGAATCCGGTGGAGCCGCCGGTGCTCCGAGCCGTTTTGAACGACGACACGGTCGTGGTCCGGGCTCTGGAAGGCAGCCCCACAGAAAACGCCGCTGCATTTCCCGAAGTGCTGGCCGAAGCCGTGCACACGGCGCGGCCCGGGCAGTGGATTTACATCGTCTTCACCTATGGCCCGCATTACGAGTACGCGCCGTGGGGGACGGGGCGCTTCGGGCGCGTTGGGTTTGACCCGCAGTACTTTGATCCGGTCGGTGAAGGGCGCTACATGACGGCAGAAGGCGCCATTACCAAGGAGCAGCTAGACGCCGCCGCGCCGGACAATCCGGTGGTCCTCCGCGACGTGTTCGTCTCCATCCTGATGAACCAGCGCGCGGCTGAGGAATCGCGCCAAGTCTTTTCGCAGCCCGACGTCAACCCGGAGGACCAGTCAAGCGGCAGGGCGGCCAACTTCCGCTGGATGTTTCAGAACGTGGTGATGCGGGATTTCTACCCGCAGCTCGTAGAGCTGATGCGCCTGGGGCTGGAGTGGTGGGCGGGCTACGGGATGACCTCGTTTGCCTCGAACGCCTACGACCCGATGAACGTCAAGGTCTACTCGGAGCTCGACCGCAGGGGCGAGATGCCGGTGCGCGAGATGTGGAGCTGGAACTGGCGGCGCAGCACCTTTCTCTCCGACCCGTTCTTCGTGCACACGATCGTCAACCAGACCGGGCGCGGCTCGGACTACTTCTGGCTGGGCGGAGCGAGCCTGATGCTCGGGGGGCGCTGTGTCAGCGCCGAGCCGCTGGCGTCCTCGGCCTTGGGTCAGGCCGGAGCGCTGGAAATCCTCAAGGAGGCCGGGCGCAGCGACTGCTCCTACGTTCCGGGCACACCCGCCGCCAGACTG
This sequence comes from Terriglobia bacterium, assembly GCA_965198025.1. Taxonomy (GTDB): domain Bacteria; phylum Acidobacteriota; class Terriglobia; order 2-12-FULL-54-10; family 2-12-FULL-54-10; genus CAYWWM01. The sequence continues at coordinate 2,979,176 of OZ240237.1, forward strand.
CTCCACGAATACATCAAGGCCGGCGGGCGCTACGTCAACCACCACGCCATCGGCGACCGCGACGTGGACAGCATCATGACGGTGATCCTGCAGGCCAGCCGCGACGCCGGAATGACGGACGAAGAAATCCGCGCCAAGCGCCATACCTTCGACCACAGCGTTTTGTTTCCGCGCCCGGACCAGGTCGAGCCGATGCAGAGGCTCGGCATCATGACCAGCGGAACGCCGTTTGAGGTTCATCTGGGCTCACCCGCCGTTTTCGATCTCTACGGGGAGCGCGTCACAAGCTGGGTGGTGCCCAAGAAGCGCCTCGTGGAAGCACAAATCTACAACACCCTGGAACTGGATCACGCCATCGGAAGCACGGACCTGACCGTTTTCTCGGCGCTCTCGTGGCTGATCACGCGCAGAGCCTGGGACGGCAAAGTGTACGGCATGGACCAGGCCATAGACCGGGAAACGGCGCTGAAGATCTCCACCACCTGGGGGTCGCGCTACCTGGTGCGGGAAGAGGTGCTGGGGTCGCTCGAAGCCGGCAAGTGGGCCGACTTCATCGTGCTCGACCGCGACTACCTGACGATCCCGCAGGAAGACATCGAGAATATCCGCGTGCTGATGACCGTGGTGGGAGGAAATACGGTCCATCTGGTCCCGTCGCTGGCCAGGGAAATTGGAAGGGAGCCGGCGGGAGCGCAGGTGAGGCTGGGCGGCGCGCCGGCGCAGTGGTAGGGCGGAGCGGCAGAGCGGTTAAAACCCAGTGTTGGTAACGTACTGCCAACCGTTCGACTCTAGTCTAATGTAGCTCGTCAATCGGGCCAGTTCCCGGTGGTTGCCGCGTTCGACAAAGTCGCCGGCCAAGCGTGGATTGCGTACTCGCGCCGCTTCCCGCGTGGCTTCGTCTTCCCAGGCAGCTCGATAGCAGCCGTTGCGATAAACGTTATGTCCCTTGGGCGGATTTTCGCGCCAGCCTCTGGCGTGTTCACGCCCTTTCTACTCACTGGCAGCCAGGCTTTGACTGGGAATGATCAGGCCGACAAGGATGCCTCCCACCGCCGTTTCTACAACCGTGCCAAGAAACCACACAAGCGCCATCTCGTACGGTATTGGCATGACGGAATAGGTGCCGTAACCCATACCCGAGCCGACGCCAACTCCGAACAGGAACCCATACTTCAAGCCTGTTGCAAGCGTCCTTTCCTTGAAGAAGTAAGCGAAAATGGATACGAACGTCAGAGCCGATATGAGCACCACAACGTACATCAGCCCCATTTTCATCTCCTCCATCGGGCGCCAAAGATTCGCCGTAGCTTCATAGGAACTGCTGAGAATCACCCCATGCATGATGAAATCCAACACTGACCAGGTGACATAAACGGCCAGAGTTGCCAGTATGGTGCGTTTTATCATGATTCAATTCGTCCTTGTTCTAATCGCCGCGCCCTCGGACGCGGCGGTTCATTGCCGCACCTGAAACTGCACTAGAACGTGCTGGATTGCAGAGTTTCCTCCTGCAGGGCGGGGTTGGCGCGCGCTTCTTTCTCGCGAAAATACTGCCACCGCTTGGCAATACTGCTGGGCTTCCAGGACTCCCGGACGGAATCCTCCACTTCCTGAGGCGTCAAGCGGTCCACGGGACCGAGCATCGAGGCCGTCATCTGGTAGCGGGCATTCTCTTCCAACTGGATGGTCGCCGTGAACGCCTCTTCGAGGTAGGCTCCCACCACCACCGCGCCGTGCATGCGGAGCAGAGCGGCCCGGTGGGAACCCAACACGTTGGCCAGGAGATCGCCCTGCTCGCGGTTGACGATCTTGCCGGCCGCCGGGTACTCGGGAACCCCGTCGGCGAAGATGGCGCCGCGCACCGTCACAGGCAGAATCGGCTTGCGGGCGATGGTAAAGGAGGTGGAATAGAGCGCGTGCGAGTGGACGACGCTCATGACGTCAGGACGGGCGCGATAGATGCTGAGATGCATCCAGGTCTCGTCCGGCTCGCCTTCCTTTCCGGCGACCTTGTTGCCGTCGAGATCCACCGTGACGATGTTCTCCGACTGCACGACCTCGCGGCTGGCGTCGCGGGAGTTGATGACAATGCGGTCGGTCCCGGGAATGCGGGCGCTGACGTGGCCGGAATAATTCACGATTCCCTCCACCGCCAGCATGCGAACCGCCTGGGCTACCTTGACCTTCAGGGTTTCCTCGGTCTCCGGTGCCTGGGCCAAGGCCGAGGACGGGAGGCACAGCAACCCAAGAACAACTACGAGCGCGAATCTGCGAAGCATACAAGCCTCCTTCGGTTGATGCCAGAACATCTCGGGGAAGGCGAACGTCAGGACGGCATTCCTGCGCATGTCCGGGATGCTGATTTCCTTGCGTTCCGGGATGATCGCCATGCCGTTCGGGCGCTTCAAGCCGGTATTCTCGCCCGCGGTCTTCCAGCGGGACGCTACGTCTCCATCTTCGGCATCGTGCCAGACGCCGACGCAGGAGATTCTACCACGGTGGCGGGGATCAAAAGCAGAAACGGAACGGTTATGCCTATTGGTGATCGAGAAGAATGCCGAGCCGGATCAGCAGGAGGACAGGCCCGGAGGCCTGGTCGCTGCTTATGGGCAGGCGAAGAGCAGATCCCTCGTCGCCCCTCACCTGCGGCTCGGCGAAACGACATCAATATGTCGTTTCGTCTCGGGATGACACGGGGTTGGGGCTGGTTTACTTTCTGTTGGAATGCAGAGCGATGGCGGAAGACAAGCAAGAATGCCTGTCACCACTTGCCTTGGGAGCAGGTTCGAGGAAATGGATCACAGGCGCCGGGTTTCCGTCACGAAGAACCGATATGGGATGCCAACGACCACGTCTTCTCCTTGCGGATGGGTGGCAAGCACCTTAAGACAGGACACGACTGCGGCAAAGCAGAGGCGGCGGAAGGAATTGACACCGGTCTACGCCGGATGGATACTACGGGCACGCCCTGTACCCATCTCTCGCAATTCATTACAGGGTGAGGCACCGGGAAACTCGCTATGGATCAGACAGGGCAAGCGGGCCCAGCAGCCCAAGCCGGCATGACGATTGCACAGAAGATTCTGGCCGCGAAGTCCGGCAGGCCGTCGGTACGGCCAGGCGAGATCGTGGACGCTTACCCGGACCTGGTGATGAGCCATACGGCCACCTGGCGCTCCGTCGCCGTGATGAAGAAAGTGGGCGCAACGAAGCTCTACGATCCCGAACGATTGGCGATTGTTCTCGACCACATCGCTCCTGCCAAGTCCGAAAAGAACGCGGCCGACCAGCAGGTGTGCCGCAACTTTGCGCGTGAGTTCGGCGTGCGCAAGTTCTACGACGTGGACGCCGGCATCGCGCACCTGGTCCTGATGGAGCATGGGCACGTCGCACCGGGGGACCTCATTGTCGGCACCGATTCCCACTGCACCATTTATGGGAGCCTCGGCGCACTCGGCAGCGGCATCGGCTACACGGAAGTGACCTCCGTCTGGATTACCGGCAAACTCTGGATGAAGGTCCCGGAAAGCTTCCGCATCACTCTGAACGGCGGGTTTGCCGAGGGCGTATACGCCAAGGACCTGATGCTGCACTTGATCGGCACCTTGGGCGCCGACGGCTGCGGCTACAAGTCGGTGGAGTTCTGCGGCAGCGCGATTCCGGAGATGAGCATCTCCGAGCGCATGACCATGGCGAACCTGGCCATGGAGATGGGCGTCAAATGCGTTTTTGTGCCGCCGGATGAAAAAACGGAAGAGTACCTGTGCGGGCGACTGGAAAAACCGGAGCGCTACCAGCCAGTTTACGCCGATCCAGACGCGGCATACGAGAAGGACCTCTCGTTTGATCTCACGCAGCTTGAGCCGATGGTCGCCTGCCCGCACGAAGTGGAAAACACCAAGCCGGTCGGCGAAGTCCTGGGTACGCGCATCGACCAAGCTTTTCTCGGCTCCTGCGCCAATGCCAAGTACGAGGACCTGGTGGTGGCGTCAAAAATTCTCAAAGGGCGGCGCGTGCATCCGAACGTACGGCTGATCATCACGCCCGGCTCGAAGGAGATTCTGCTGGAAGCTACGAAGTCGGGAGTCCTGCAGACCCTGCTCGAAAGCGGCGGCCTGCTGACCAATCCCGGCTGCGGCGCCTGCGCCGGCGACGGCGGCGTGCTGGCCGACGGCGAAGTTTGTCTCTCGACCGCCAACCGGAACTTCCTGGGCCGCATGGGGAGCAACAAAGCGGAGATCTATCTTTCGAGTCCCGCGACGCTGGCGGCTTCGGCAATTCAAGGAGCGATTTCCGATCCACGGGAGTTTGCGGGGGATCGGGAATAAAGGGCAGAAGAGCAGATTCCCCGGGCCGAAAGGCAGGCCCCCGGAATGACACCGGAAACGATGGAACCGATCATCCAGGGCCGCGTGTTCAAGTTTGGAGACAACGTCAACTCAGACGTCATCATTCCGGGCCGCTGGCTGATCTACATTGACGCCGAACGGCTGAGCCAACACGCCTTCGAGGTGCTAGGCGAGGGCTATCCCGACAAACTGCGCAGCTTCGACATCCTGGTTGCAGGCCGCAACTTCGGCTGCGGCAGCGCGCGCGAGCAGGCGGTCACAGCCATTGCCGGGCTCGGCATCCGGGCAGTCGTGGCGTGCTCGTTCGCCCGGACGTTCTACCGCAACGCCATCAACGGCGGCATGCCCATCGTCGAGTGCCCGGAACTCTACCCAGCCGTCCGGGAGGGCGACTCGCTTCGGATCGACCTCGCCGCCGGACGCATCCTCCACAAAGAACGCGAATACAGCTTCCCGCAGATGCCCGACTCCATCCGCGAGCTGCTCGAACAGGGCGGCCTGGCGGCGTATCTGAAGCAGCAGATCGAGAAGCAGGCGGGGCGGTAATGATGGACATGGAAGAACCAGCTCAGCGGCTTCAGACCATTGGCTGTGAACGCATAGGCAATCGTTGCGCTCACGGAAATCACTATTTCCGCGGATCGGTGATGCGGCCCGTGAGGGAGGAGGCGGCGACGGTGTGGACCGAGGCGAGGTAATGGCGCGCTTTGGGATGGCCGTTGCGGCCCGGGAAATTACGCGCTTGGGTTGAGAGAATCGCTTCCTCTTCGGCCAGCGCTCCCATGTTGACGGCCTGGTTGGATCCGGCGCTCGGAGGGAAAATGGTTGCTCCGGCGTCCATCAGAATTTCGATCAACCCTTCCCTGGCAGCCGCTCGATAGATCCCCCGCGTAGCCGGCACGACTTGCAGCCGCACGCCGGGGTAGATGCGCTTGTTCCTCAAATACCCAGCCAGATCGCGAATGTCCTGCAGCCGCCCGCCGGTGCTGCCGCCGACTTCGGCCACTTGAATCTCGACGCCCTTCGCTTCGCTGACCGGCTTCACGTTGCCGACGGTCGGCGGGCAGGCCACCTGCGGCTCGAGCTTGCCGACGTCGATCTCGATGACCTTTTCATAGGTGGTCCCCGGATCGTTCTGCAGCAGTTCCCAATCCTTCCGGCCCGACCGTTGCTTCGCAAACTCGGCGGTCTTGGCGTCCGGGTTGATGAAACCCGTCTTGGCTCCGATATCAATCGCCATCAGGGGAAACAGCAGGCGGTCCTCGACCGACAACGATTCGATGTACGGCCCGGCGTATTCGACGGCCTTGTAGACCGCGCCGTCCTCGCCCAAATGTCCAACCAGATATTGTGAAACGTCCCGAGCCGTGACCGCCGCGCCGGGGCCGCCGTGGAAGACAACCTGGATCGTCCCTGGTACGCGGAACCAGCCCATAGCATGGCGGAATCCGAGGCCCGCCATGGAGTTGTTCCCGACGCCGGTCGAGAAGAGACCGAGCGCCCCGTAAATGGTGGTGTGGGAATCGCACCCGGTGATGATCTCGCCTGGCGCCCAGAGGCCCTTCTCGATGACGACGTGGTGCAGGCTGCCGCTGCCGCAGTCGAACAGATTCCGGATGCCGTGCCGCGCGGCGAAGCGCCGGACGTTCCGGAGGGCCTGCGCGGCCTGCTCCGTGGCGGGCGAAAAGTTGTGGTCGAAGACAATGATGATCCGGGACGGGTCGGCGACCGGCTCGCCGGGCAATTCCTCTTCAAAAACCCGGGAGACGAAGTTCGAGCTCAGGTCGTGGAGCACCATGTGGTCCACCTGCGCCACCATCACGTCGCCCGGCGCAACCCGGTCCCGCCCGCCGGCCCGGGCGAGAATCTTTTCGATCATGTTCATAGCGAGCCCTTCATAATAACTCTGCACCCGTATCGCTGAAGCGGCACGAATCGCCATAGAAGAAGCGCCGCCCATCGGAATGAAACTGGACGTGGAAGGCGAACAAGTCCCCGGCGCGAAGCTCGAACCGGTCGCAGGACTCATACGGGAGCGGACCGGAAAGAATCTCGGCGTAGCACGCTGCGTCGGCCGGCTCCCGAATGTGCCCGAGCAGGACTTTCCAGCGGCGCCGCAGAGACTCGGTCAGCAGCGGCGTGGTTTGCGGACGGGAAACCCGCACCCAGTGCCCACGGTACTCCACGGCCACCGTAACCGACCAGCCGTCCCCATACGCTCTTCCCCGCGGCGGCGCCGGAGGCGTTCGACCATCGCTCAGGAGAATCACCACCTCTTCCGCACCGGCCCGCCGATAGGCGCGCTCCAGCCGCCCGACGAACTGAGAATCCTCGCTCTCGCCTCTGCAAGCCATTTCCTCAGTCAAAATGTCTCGCGCCATCGCGGCAGCGCGCCGCCTCATGGCAAGCTCCCATTGGTCCGAGCCGGGTTCGTAGATTCCGGCTGCCGGCACGTCCTCCAAAGCTATTGCCCCTTCACTGAGCGGCGCCGCAATCTCCTGCGGCCATTGGGGACGAGCAAGAATTCCCAGGCGGTTCCACTGCTTTTCTGAGGCGATCCCCAGCAACCGCTGCGCCGGATTGCCGGCCGGCCGGATTTCCTCGAGAACCGTTACGGACCGGATCCAGGGATACACACGCGGCGAAAGCCCGCAGAGCAGCACAGGCTGCCCTTGGCGCGGAATGACCACCAGCGAGCGGTTCCAATAGGGCATGAAGTTGGCGAGGTAGCGGGCGTGGTTCGAGCGCCAGACGTCGGAGTACACGGCCATGGCCGGCAGGTCGCGTTCGGCGAGAGCTTTCCGTACCCGGTCGAGGCGCGCTGCAAACGCCTCCGGCGGCAGTTGGGTCTTGTCCCAGTGAATCCAGCCTCGTTTCACGTCAGACGTCCTTTTGAAACAGCTTCTTCTCCGTGCGATTCATCGTCACGCACCCGTCGCGCGTCACCGCCAGCGTATCGCCGAAAACCATGTAACCCGAAAGAGGCAGGTAAGTGTTCGGATGCGCGATCAGCACCATGCCCTCCTTGACGGTGTAGTGCACGTCTTCGAGAACGTAGGGGTTCTCGTCCAGGTGCAGTCCCAGGCCGTGGCCGCGGACGCGCGTGAACTTGGGGCCGGTGTACTCGCCGAAACCGCGCCGGCGGAATACGTCGTTTTGCACGCGGGCCACGTCGGAGATATCCACACCGGGGCGAAGGAAGTCCTGCGCGGCCGCCTGTGCTTCCGCAAAAATCGAATAGGCTTGGCTCTGCTCCGGGCTGGGCTCGGCGAGGACCAGCGTGCGGCAGATCTGGGCCCAGTAGCCGTTCACCTGCGGCGTCAGCTCGGTCGTTACCTGGTCGCCTTCCTGAAACCGGCGCCCGGTCGGCGGCTTCATGCCCGTGACTTCCGTCCCGCCGGAAGCAATCAGCATGAAGTTGTCCTCGGCGCCGTTCGATTTCAGAAACGATTCGACTTCCGCCACCAACTCGTACTCCGCCATGCCCGGCTCGATCACGTCCGCGAAGTGCCGGTAGCCGCGGTCGGCCAGCTCGGCAGCCTTGCGCAGGCAAACCATCTCCTCGGGCGTCTTGACCCGCCGAACCTCTTCTACGTCGGCCGTCGCCGAGGCTGGCTCGGAACCCATTTCCTGCAGAACAGCTTCCGCGTGGCGAGCTTCCAGAAATTCCATTCCCGCGACCGCTCCGGCCGCTTTGTCAAACCGTTTGACCCATCGCCGCAGACCTTTGCCGAAATCCGGCTCAAAGGACGTCGGGAGGCGTTTGGCTGCCGAAACGGTTTCAAAATCCCAGGGGTCGGATACGAGGACCTCGACTTCGCCCGACTCTGTGACCAGCGCCGCCGCGTGCGGACCAGAAAAATTCTGGTTCACGATGCAGCGAAAAAAATCCTTGCGCCAGGGATGGCCGTAGAGCAGCAGGAACTCCCAGCCGCGCCCGGCCATCAGGTTTTTCAATTGGAGCAGGCGGGATTCGTTGAGCATGGTTTGCCAGCCGGCATCCAAGGGGGGCAACGCAACCATTACGGCATCACGTCCTGCAGGAACCACTCGGTGGGCAATTCCCTTCCCAGGCCCATCGCCCGCGCGCGTTTGACCACAGCGGCGCCGACGGCGGCGAACTGCGTACCCGCGCCGGTGTTGTTGTTGAAAACGGTGATCTCGTCGTCCCGCGTACGACCGGGAACCTTGCCGCCGAGCAGGTCCTGCAGTTCGTGAATTTCCTCCCAGCGCTTGAGGCCGTTTTGCGCGGCCTCCCAGATGTCAGGCGACCGATCGTTGCGCCCGACTTCCTTGGAGTGAACAACGTAGAGGTCGGCACGGCGGATGGTCTCGTCGTCAATCTCACGGCGTTTGGTGCTGGCGTCGGCGCCGCCGATCGAGGCCACGTACATGCCCTTCTCGATCCAATGGCCGTCAAAAACGGGGTTCCAGGCCGCCGTGGCCGCCTGGATGAAGTCGCTGCCCTGGACGGTCTCGCGCGGCGACGCGGAGGCTTTGACTTCCCGCCCGAGCTTCTTGCTCATGTCGCTCGTGAACTTGCGGCAGTGCTCTTGGTTGGGGCTGTAGACTTTCACCTCCTCGAACGGGAAGAGGCGGCACAGGAACTCAATGTGCGCGCTCGCCTGGCCGCCGCTGCCGAACAGCGCCAGGCTGCGCGGCTTCGTTGGAGCGAGGTACTTGGCCCCAACCGCACTCAGCGCCGCGACGCGCGACTGCTGCAGAAAGCCGTCGTGCAGGATCGCCAGCGGCTCGATCCGTTCGATGTCGAACAGGATCACGAAGCCGCAGTACTGCTTTCCCGTGGCGACGGGCAGCAGCCGGCGGCGCTTGACTCCGGCGGTGTAGCTGAAACCCGCCATATCCGAGGTGACGCGCAGGGCCCAGACGCCGCACCGGGCGCTGCCGCCTTCCTGCGACTTGCAGCGGTACTGGAAGTCAGGATTCGATGGGGAATGCGTCGGCAGATAGGTCATGGTGCGCGGCCGGTTGATGGCCTTGCCCTCGGCCAGCTCGCGGTAAATGCTTTCGGTCGCGGCAATCGCTTCCTCCGGCAGGAGTGCCTGTTCGATTTCTTTGTTGTTGAGCAGAAGCGTCACGCGCCCGTGCCCTCCTTTTTGGAAATGAGAGAAAAGACCCTGGAGCCCGATTGGAGCAGCGGAATCAGCCCGCCCGCCGCCAGCATTGCGAGCAAGAATTCCGGCGCGCGCTTCCCCTGCAAGGATTTCCCGGAGCTGAGATTCTCGATGATTCCCCGCGTGATGTCGAGACGCAGGCGGTGGCCGGTTTCGACGAGGTCGTGAATTCCCGGCGCTTCGATCAGCGGCAGGCCTACTTCATAGCCGTTGCGGTAGAACGTCCGCGAGAAAAACTCGGCGACCACGGCGGCTGTCCCGGTCGCCAGGATGGCCTTCGGCGCGACGGCCCGGCCCGACGAGCAGCCGAAATTCCGTCCCGCCACGATGATGTCGCCCGGCTGCACCTTCCTCGGGAATTCCGGATTCGCCAATTCCAGGACGTGCTTGGCCATTTCCGAAAGTCCTCGGAAAACCAGGTGCGTCGGTGTGATCCTATCCGTGGGAATGTTGTGCCCGAACTTCCAGCAGTTTCCTTCCAGGATCAGATCGCGTCCCATGATGACCAGAAACCCCGGACGCGAGTCTACTCCAGATTGGCGTGGAATGGAACGGCATCCGAACCATGATAGTCTGCGTCCATGACCCCTTTCACGGTCCGGCTCGTGCAACCACAGGATGGCACGGACCTGGCGAAAATGCGGGCCCTGCTCTGGCCCGATGCCTCGATCGAGGAGCACGCCAGGGAACTGGACGCGGTTCTGAACGGCCGACAGGGGACGCTGCCCATGGCGATCTTTGTCGCGGAAACCGCAGATGGCCAGACGGCCGGCTTTCTCGAAGCGGGCCTGCGCTCGCATGCCGATGGATGCGATCCGGCACAACCGGTCGGCTACGTCGAGGGATGGTATGTCAAGAAGAAGTGGCGTAACCGGGGAGTCGGAAAAGCGCTGCTGGCTGCTGCGGAAGAGTGGGCGCGCTCACACGGCTGCCGGGAGATGGCCTCCGACACCTGGATTGACAACGAGGCCGCGCAGCGAGCTCACGAGGCCCTGGGGTTCTAGGTCGTGGACCGGTGTGTCCACTACCGCAAGTCCCTATAATCCCCTTAATGATAGGAATGCGTAGAGCCCCGTTTCCGGTTATCATGGGGAGTGTACGGTGAGAGTGTGCGGTCGGGTGGGATTTCACTACAACTCTCCCAAGTGTGAGGCTCCGAGTGTCCGTCTTGAGAACGCTTCTCGTCCCCCTGCTCGCCCTGACCGGAGCGGCGTGTGTGCTGCTGCATCCCGCCCCGCTGTGGTCGCAAGGACCTGAGCGGCCGCCCAGCCCGGTCCGCTACACGGAGGCGCGCCAACACCCGCTGCGGGAATCGGTTGTTCTGCCCGGTACGGTGGAGTCGCCCACCAAGAGCCTGGTGGCGAGCGAAGTGGCTGGATTGGTGATTGAATTTCTGGCACGCGAGGGGGACTCGGTCGAGAAGGGCCAGCCGCTGGCCCGTTTGCGGACCGCCACGCTGGAGCTGGAACGGAACAGCGTCGAAGCGCAGCTCCGCGAAACGCAGGCGCGGCTGCAGCAGGCCGAAGCTCATCTCGCGAGATCGCGCGAACTCCTCGAAGCCGGCGTGATTGCCCGGGACGAGTTCGACGACCGCTTCTTCGAGGTAAACGCCTGGCAAGGGCGCGTGGAGCAGCTCACCGCCAACATTGCCCGGATCAATGACGACATCGAGCGCAGCACGATTCTGGCTCCTTTTTTGGGCGTGGTGGCCGCCGAGCAGACGGAAGTCGGCCAGTGGCTTGCCGTGGGTGACCCCGTGGTGGAAATTCTCTCGGTGACCGAACTGGAAGTCAGGGTGGACGTCCCCGAGCGGTATTTTCGCAGCCTGCGGACGGGAATCGGCACCACCGTGACCTTCGAATCGATGCCGGGCACAGCGATCCCCGGACGGATTCAGGCCATCCTGCCCGCCGCCGACCCGCAAGCCAGGACCTTCCCGTTGAAGGTCAGCATCCCGAACCCCGAGCGGCGGATTGGCGTGGGCATGCTGGCTCGGGTTTCCTTCCCGGTGGGGCAGTCGGTGCAAGCTACCATCGTTCCCAAGGATGCCTTGGTGCGCCGCGGCCCCCAGGAAATGGTCTTTCTGCTGAACGGCGAAGGGACGGTTGATCCGCTGCCGGTCGAGACAGGCCAGGCAGTCGGTTCCTGGGTCCAAGTGCGGGGCCCGGTACAGCCCGGAATGCAGGTCGTCACGCGGGGCAACGAGCGCCTGCAGCCGGGGCAGCCCGTGCAGGGAGAGTCGCTGGAGTATCCGCTGCCGTGAAGATTATCCAGGATTCCATCCACTATCCGGTCACGACCACAGTGGGAGTCATCCTCCTGGTGATGTTCGGCGGGATCGGTCTATCCCGTCTTCCCATCCAATTGACCCCGGACGTCGTGCAACCAGAGGTCACCGTCAGCACCCAGTGGCCCGGCGCCGGTCCGCAGGAAGTCGAGCGCGACATTGTCGACGAACAGGAAGAGCAACTCAAGTCCATTGAAGGACTGCTCAAAATCGAGAGTTCCAGCTCCGACGGCGAAGGAACGATCACGCTCACCTTCCAGGTGGGCACGGATCTCGACGCCGCGGTGCTGAAGGTCTCGAACAGTCTGGAACAAGTCCCCGCCTATCCTTCCGACGCGGACCGGCCGGTGATTCGCACCGTCAACGTCAACACAAACGCCAGCGCCTGGTTCGTGCTGAGTCCTCTGGGCGAGGACTCCTACGACGGGGATATTTCGACGCTCTGGTCCTTTGTCGACGACCAAATTAAGCCGGAGCTCGAGCGCGTGCCGGGCGTGGCTATGTCGAATATCTACGGCGGCCGCGAGCAGGAAATGCACGTCATTGTGGACCCCTCGCGGCTGGCCGCACGTGCCGTTACCATGACCGAGCTCCGCGACGCCCTCGAGCGCGAGAATCGCAACTATAGCGGCGGGGATTTCGACGAGGGGAAACGCCGCTACCTGGTGCGGACTGTGGGTGAGTACGGTTCGCCCGAGGAAATCGAAGAGATCGTCGTTTCGATTCGCAACCAGATCCCGATTTACCTGAAAGACGTGGCACGGGTCGAGCTGGGGTATCGCAAGGCGAACGCCCGGGTGTTCCACAAAGGCCGGCAGGTAATCGCGCTCAACGCCCTGAAGGAACCCGGGGCGAACATCATGGACGTGATGGCCGGGCTGCAGCAGGTGGCCGCGCGCCTGAACAGCGACTTGCTGGAACCGCGCGGACTTGTCCTGAATCAGGTCTATGACGAGACTGATTACATCGAGAGCTCGATTAACCTGGTCCAGCAGAGTCTTTTCGTTGGGGGAACGCTGGCTGTAGTGATCCTGCTCTTGTTTCTGCGCAGCGTCACCAGCACTCTGGTTATCGCCGTCGCCATCCCCATCAGCATTGTCGGCTCGTTCCTGATGATGTATGCATTCGGACGGACCCTGAACGTCATCAGTCTGGCCGGGATGGCGTTTGCCGTGGGGATGGTGGTGGACAACTCCATTGTGGTCTTAGAGAACATTTACCGCCACCGCCAGATGGGCAAGCCGCGCACCCAAGCCGCCTACGACGGCGCGCGCGAGGTTTGGGGCGCCGTGCTGGCCAGCACGCTGACCACCATTGCCGTCTTCGTCCCGGTGATCTTTATCGAAGATGAGGTCGGCCAGCTGTTCGGCGACATCGCCCTGGGCATCGGTTTTGCTGTCGGCTTGAGCCTGCTGGTTTCGATCACGGTGATTCCCAGTCTTTCGGCCAAGATCCTGCGCACCGCGGGACGCAGTCCCAGGCGGTTCGGTTTGCAGAATCTCTTGGGCCTGGCCTTGCTCACCCGCGCTTTCATCCGCGGAACCACGCGCACGGTCTACTGGATCAACGGGTCGGTCATCCGGCGGTTGGCCGTCATCATTCTACTGACCGGCACGGCGCTGTGGCTGAGTTTTCGGATGGCTCCTGACACGGAATACCTCCCGGTGGGCAACAACAACTTCATGTTCGGCATGATTCTTCCCCCGCCGGGCTTGAGCCTGGACGAGATGTCCTCACTGCACGAAGTCATGGACGACACCCTACGCCCGATGTGGGAAGCTGCGGAAGGCTCTCCGGAGGCGCTTGGCATGCCGGGCGGTGGTGTCCGGGACTTCTTTTTTGTTTCGCTGCGCGGGCAGACCTTCATGGGGGCGCGATCGAACGATCCACTTCGCGTCACGGAGCTAGGCGACCCCATGATGGGAGCGGCAAGTCAGATTCCGGGAGCGATTGCCTTCGCGCAACAGGCGAGCATCTTTCAGCCCGGCCTTGGGGAGGGCCGCAATATCGACGTCGAACTCTCCGGACCGGAGTTGGACCGGCTCATCCAGATGGGATTCCGGGTCATGACCGGCACGTTTGAAGCTTTGCCCGGCGCACAGGCTTTCCCACGGTCCAGCCTCGACCTCGGGAACCCCGAGATCCGCGTCCGCACCCATCGGCTGCGCGCTGCGGAGCTGGGCATTTCGAACCGCGACCTGGGCTTCGCCGTCAGCGCGCTCGTGGACGGCGCCCGGGCCAGTGATTATCAGCATGAAGGAAGAGAAATCGACCTCCGCGTCATTGCCGAAACCGATGTCGAGCGCCGCACGCATCTGCTCGAACAGCTTCCCATCGCGGCGCCAAACGGCCAGCTCGTCACGCTGGGAACGGTGGCGGAGATTTCCGAGGTCAACGGCCCGCAGGCCATCTACCACAGCGAGCGCCGCCGCGCCGTCACCATCCAGGTGACGCCCGCGCCGCAGATGCCGCTCGAAACTGCCATGAATCTGATCGAGACCCGGATTCTCGACCCCCTGCGCCAGGAAGGGCTGCTGGGCGGACTGTACCAGGTCTCCTTGAGCGGCGCAGCCGATAAGCTCACGCAAACGGGTCTGGCGTTGCGCTGGAATTTCCTGCTTGCCCTCGTCATCACCTACCTGCTGATGGCGTCACTGTTTGAAAGCTTCGTCTATCCGTTCGTCATCATGTTCAGCGTGCCCCTGGCGGCCTTAGGCGGAATTCTGGGTCTGGCTCTCATCAATCGCGTTGCCTTTCAGCCCCTGGATGTTCTGACGATGCTGGGTTTCTTTATCCTGATCGGCACGGTCGTCAATAATGCCATCCTGATCGTCCACCAGTGCCTGAACCACATCCGCCTGGAGGGAATGGAGCCCCGGGAAGCCATCCGGGAGTCGGTGTCGAGCCGCATCCGGCCCATCTTCATGAGCGTCACGACATCGGTCTTCGGCATGCTCCCTCTGGTGCTGGTTCCCGGAGCCGGCTCGGAACTCTACCGCGGCCTGGGCAGCGTCGTCGTGGGCGGCCTGATCGTCTCCACCATCTTTACCCTGTTGCTGGTCCCAGCGCTGCTGAGTCTGACGTTCAGTATCCGTGCCGCAACTGTCTCCCTCTTTCACGCATTGCTCCAACCGGCCCGAAACTCCGGCTCCGGGGACTAGAGGCTGATCCGACAGATAAGCCACTCCGCGGAAAAGGACGGCCAGTTGATCGAGAGCTGAGAAGTTTTGCTCGTTCTGGGTGAGTTGTGCTGGATCGGGGTCAGCGAGTTTCTGGAACTCCTGATGCAGCCGTTGCAGCCAACCACCGCCGATGAATATTCGGCAGAAGGGAGTACGCACTTTACGCAACCTGAATAGGCGAGCCTTTGTCGCGCTCGTGCTAAACTGTGCGATCATGCCTCAACACCGTTTTCATGGTGAACGTGTGCGCTGATGGATACGACCCACGCTACCTGCTTGGCGTTCTAAACTCGAAACTACTTCGGCAACTCTGGACAGAACGGTTCTACGACCAACGGCGCACATTCCCGAAGATCAAAGGGACGTATTTGGAACAACTTCCCATTTGTACCATAAACTTCTCCAGCCCCGGCGACAAATCGCGGCATGACGGGGTCGTAACGAAAGTGGACGCGATCCTGGAGGCAAAGAAACATTTGGCAAAGGCAAAGACCGACGGGGACAAGACCTATTATGAAAACAAGTGCGCAGCCCTCGACCGCCAAATTGACCGCCTCGTCTATGAGTTGTACGGTCTGTCAGAGGACGAAATTCGAATTGTTGAACAACAGAAGTAATACGATTCACTAGACACGGTGACCGACATAACCGGGTTCTTCAGTTTCCTGAGTCTCGCCACGGTGTTCGCTCGTCTCTTGTGAGAGGTTCGGGGCCCACACGCTTGCTTGCTGTGTGACCACAGGGAACCCCAGTAAGGAATGCATGATCGTCGTACTCGCCGGTGGCATCGGAGCAGCCCGCTTCCTGGAAGGCCTGGCAGCCGTCATGCCTCCCGAGCAGATCACTGTGATCGCCAATACCGGGGACGACGACGAGTTCCACGGCCTGCACGTCTCCCCCGACGTGGATACCCTCCTTTATACCCTCGCTAACATGGTGGACCGAGACCGTGGCTGGGGGATCCGCGGAGACACGTTTTCTTGCCTCGACTCTCTCTCCTCGTTGGGCTTGGAAACCTGGTTCCGCCTGGGCGACCGCGACCTCGCCACGCACCTGTTCCGCACCGAGCGCCTCCGCCAGGGTGTCCCGCTTTCTGAAGCCACGGACGAACTGCGGCGCTCGCTTGGGGTCTCTTCCCGGATTCTTCCGATGTCGAACGACCATGCCCGGACCCGCCTGCGAACTACGGCCGGTCTGCTCGCTTTTCAGGAGTATTTCGTCAAGCTGAGGCAGGAACCGGAGGTGCTCGAAGCGGACTTCTCCGAGGCCGCCGCCAGCCGTCCCGCTCCCGGCGTTCTGGAGGCCATTGCGGAATCGGCCGCCGTCATCATCGCTCCCAGCAACCCGATTCTGAGCATCGGCCCCATTCTCGCGGTTCCCGGCGTTCGGGAAGCTCTCCGCAATACGCCGGCCCCAGTGGCCGCCATCAGCCCGATCGTCGGAGGACGAGCCTTCAAAGGCCCGGCGGACCGCATCCTCGACTCGATCGGACTGGGGGCTTCGGCCACCGCGGTAGCCGGGCTCTATCGGGATTTTCTGGACATCTTCGTCCTCGACCGGCAAGACGCTTCCCTGCAGAAGGGAGTGGAGCGGAAGGGAATGGCGGCTGTTGTCACGCGGACGGTGATGAGTTCTCCGGAAATCCGGCAGGCCCTGGCTCGAAGGGTGCTCGAAGCGCTCCGGAGACCAGCTCCTTCCGGGGCACCTTCACCGGTTTAACGGGCATCCAGATCGCCCAGAGGCTGCGCGGGAGGAATCTCGAGGTACCGCAGCCGCTTCGCTTCCCGGCGCGCCAGGAGAATCAGGTCCAGAATCAGGCCGAACGTGAAGAACAGAAACGACAACCCCAGGAAGCTGGCGGCAAGAATCGCGCCGGGCAGCCGCAGGAATGCTCCTGTGTCCATGTAGTCGAGCACAACGGGGTATCCGAAGTACACCGAGAGGGCAGCAGAAAGAAACGCGAGCGCGCCGAAGGAATAAACCGGGTGCTCTTCCAGGAACAACCGGAAGATCGTCCACAGCACCGCCAGCCCGTCCCGGAAGGGGTTCAATTTGCTCGCCGAGCCGGTTGTTCGCTCCTTGTAGCCTGTCTGCGTCTCCGCCACCGGCATTCCCAGCACCAGCGCATGTACGATCAACATGGTGTCAATCTCGAAGCCGCCCGCCGAACCCGAGAAGGTCTTCACAAACCGCCGGGAAAACACCTTGTAACCCGACATCATGTCGGCAATGTTGCCCCCGAAGATCGAGGAAACCAGCCATGAAAGAAACGCGTTTCCCAACCGGTGCCCTGGCCGGTAGGCGGAATCGCTCGATGTGACCCGGGCGCCGTTGACCACGTCGAGCTGTTGGTTGCAAAGCCGCTCGATCATCCCGCCCGCGTCCTCCGGATCGTACGTGTCATCTCCGTCCACCAGCACGTAGGCGTCGGCGTCCACGTCGGCGAACATCCGCTGTATCACGTGCCCCTTGCCCCTTCGCGCAACCAGCCGAACCACTGCCCCCGCCGACGCTGCCGCCTCTGCCGTGCCGTCGGTGGAGTTGTTGTCGTACACAAAGACCGTGGCCTCCGGCAACGTTCTCCGAAAGCTCCGCACCACGTTCGCCACGGCACATTCTTCGTTATAGCAAGGGATCAGAACGGCAACTCGCACGAACTCACCTACCCTATCGGGCTTGGGATGACAAGAGCCTCAGGGTGGTGAGCAGTATAGCAAGGTGAAAGCCGGGCCAGCCCGTGTTTTTTCCGCTGCGGGTTCACCCTTCCGCCTCCCGGCCGGGAGCCCGGATCACAGTTTTCGCAGCCACCTGCCAGCTTCCCGCAATGCGTTCCGGACCGCTTTCGGCGCGGTTCCCCCAGGGACCCCACGCCGAGCGACGCCGGTCGCAGGCGCCAGCAAGCGCAAGCTTCGCCGGTCGAATCGAGGCGAGTAGCGCTGTAGGTCTTCCAGACTGCACTCCGGTGCTTCCTTCCCGGCTTCGACCGAGTCTCGCACTAGCCGGCCCACGATCTCGTGCGCCTGATGGAACGGCACGCCCCGCTCCGCCAGGAACTCGGCCAGGTCCGTGGCGCAAAGCCATCCCGTGGTCGCCGCGGCTTCCATCCGGTCCGGGCGCAAGGTCACCGTCGCCACCACCTCTGCCGCCAGCGCCAACGCCGGTCCCAACTGCTCGGCAGTATCGAACACCGGCTCCTTGTCCTCCTGCAAATCCCTGTCGTAGGCCGACGGCAGGCCCTTCACCGTCGCCGCCAGCGATACCAGATGCCCCAGCACTCGGCCCGTCTTGCCGCGAATCAGCTCCAGCGAGTCCGGATTCTTTTTCTGCGGCATCAGGCTACTGCCAGTGGAGACCTCATCAGCCAATTCAAGCATCCCAAATTCCTCGGAGGAATAGAGAATCCAGTCCTCTGCCAAACGGCTCAGGTGCAGGAAGCAGACCGAAGCCATGAACAGATACTCCAGCGCGAAGTCGCGGTCGCTGACCACGTCCAGGCTGTTCCGGGAAATGCGCGCGAAGCCCAGCTCCTTGGCCAGCCGCATGCGATCGACCGCAAGCCCGCTGCCTGCCAGCGCCCCGCTCCCCAGCGGCAGCACGTCCGCGCTGCGGTGGCAGGCTTCCAGCCGTTCGTAGTCGCGGCGGAACATCTCAAAATATGCCAGCAGGTAGTGTGCCCACAGCACCGGCTGTCCCCGCCGCAGATGCGTATACCCCGGCAGGATGGCGCCGGTATCTTGTTCCGCCTTCTTGAGCAGCGCGGCCAGAAGACCCTTCAGATTCCCCTGTGCGCCCCGGATTTCCCCCTTGAGCCATATGCGGAAGTCAAGCGCCACCTGCTCGTTGCGGCTCCGCCCGGTGTGCAACTTGTCGGCCAGCCCCCCGATGCGCTCCCGCAGCTTCCCCAGCACAAACGTGTGGATGTCTTCTTCCGGCGCGCCGCGAAACCAGTCCGGCCCCTTTTCGGCGACTTCCTTGGCCAGATCGTCCAGCGCCTTCGCCGCGCCGGCAGCCTCGCGCGCCGTCAGGATGCGGACACTCTGCAGCGCGTGCGCATAGGCCTTGGTCCCTTCAATGTCGGCCTGCGCCAGCCGGTAATCAAACGAAAGCGATTGGGAAAAGGTTTCCAGCGTCTTGGCAGGCGGCTTCGTAAACCGTCCGCCCCAGAGTTTGTACGGAGTTTTGGTGGAGCGTTTCATCGGTGGGTTCGGCTGGAGGATGACTTGCTACTGCCCCTGTCTTCTTGTCGCTGGTCACTGCTTCCTCGGCCCCGGCAACTGCGCCTCGAGGGCCGCGCGCACAACCAGCGGCAATCCAATCAGATTGATGAAGCCCTCGGCATCTTTCTGGTCGTAGGATGCTCCCATCGTGAAGCTCGCGATGTCTTCCGAATAGAGTGAATAGGGCGAACTGCGCCCGGCGACGTCGACGTTGCCGCGGTAGAGACGCAAGCGCACCTCGCCGGTTACGGTCCGCTGGGTCTGTTCGATGAAGCCGTCCAGGGCCTCCCGCAGCGGTGTGTACCAGTAGCCGTTGTAGACCAGGCGCGCGTAGTCGAGTGCCACGTGCTGCTTGTAGTGGCTCGTTTCGCGGTCGAGACACAGCGCTTCGAGCTCCCGGTGCGCCAGCACGAGCAGCGTTCCGCCTGGCGTTTCATACGCACCGCGGGACTTCATCCCCACGAAGCGGTTCTCAACCAAGTCAATCCGCCCGATGGCGTGCTCCCCGCCGATGCGGTTGAGCGTCTCAACAATTTCTACCGGCCCCAGGCGCTTACCGTTGACCGAGACCGGTATGCCGCATTCGAACCCAATCTGTACCTCCGTGCCTGCTCCCGGTGCTTCCCGCGGACTGCGTGTCAGTTGCCAGACGTCGTCCGGTACCGGAGCAGCCGGGTCTTCGAGCGTCCCGCCTTCGTGGCTCAGGTGCCAGATGTTCTGGTCCCGGCTGTAGATCTTCTCGATGCTCGCAGCCACCGGGATGTTGTGGGCTTTGGCGTATTCGAGCGCGTCCTCCCGCGACCGGATGCTCCATTCCCGCCACGGAGAAATCACCGTCAAGTGAGGCGCAAACGCCTTATAGGTCAGCTCGAACCGGACTTGGTCGTTGCCCTTGCCCGTGCAACCGTGTGCCACGGCGTCGGCGCCTTCCTGCATCGCGACCTCGACCTGCCGCCGCGCCAGCAACGGGCGGGCAATCGATGTTCCGAGCAGGTACTTGTGCTCGTACACAGCGCCGGACCGCACCAGCCGCCACAGAAATCCGGTGACAAATTCCTCGCGCTGGTCCTCAATCACTACCTTCGCCGCACCCGTTGTCCGGGCCTTCTCGGCGACTGCTTGCATGTCGTCGCCTTGCCCGATATCCCCCACCATGGCGATCACTTCGCAATGGTAAGTCTCCATCAGCCAGGGAATGATGATGGAGGTGTCCAGGCCCCCCGAGTAGGCCAGTATCACCTTCTTGGGCTTTGCTTTCGATGCTGCCATGCGCGGCATTACTCTTTCGGGGGTGGCGTCCCCATTGCAACGATCTTTTTCTTGACCTCAGGGAGGAAGTCTACAAACACGAAACGCCGGTTCTGATACAGATTGTCCTCTTCACTTTCATCGACAATGCGGACCATGTCCTCTCGGGCTGCTTTCGGGTCCGGCAAAACCCTGTAGACCTTACCGTGGATCAGGTTTTCCTCAAAATCCACGTTGTCAATGCAAAGAGCAAAGGGTTTCCATTGTGTTCTCATTGCCTCTTGCCAATCATCGGGCGCTCCAGCAGCAGGACTGCCTTTGCGGATTCTTCCAGATCACGGCTTATACAGACAGTATACTTGCATCCAGCCGATTCTAGCGCTTCTTGCCGCGGCCTCCCGCCAGCAACAGCCACAGCAACGCCTTTTGCACGTGGAGCCGGTTTTCGGCTTGGTCAAAGACCACCGAGCGCGCGGAATCGATCACCTCGTCCACAACTTCGTCGCCGCGGTGCGCCGGAAGACAGTGCATGAACACCGCGTCGCGCCGGGCGTTTCCAAAGAGTTTCGCCGTAACCTGGTACGAACGAAACCGCCTCCGTCGCACGCTGGCTTCCTTCTCGGACCCCATGCTCGCCCACACATCCGTATACACGGCATGCGCACCCGCCACAGCCTCTTGCGGATCGTGCAGCACTTCGACCTTCGCTCTCGTGCCGCGACCCAATTGCATTGCGGTAACGACAATCTCCGGATCGGGTTCGTACGCAGGAGGCGTCGCCACAGCTATGTCAACCCCCAGCTTCGCTCCCGTCAGCAGCAGCGAATGCGCCACGTTGTTGCCGTCGCCGACAAAAGCCAGCTTCAGCCCCTTCAGCCGCCCGAAAGTGTCCTTGAGCGTTAGAAAGTCGGCCAGCGCCTGGCACGGATGCGCGCGGTCGGAGAGCGAGTTGATCACCGGGATCTTGGCCCAGCGCGCCAAGTCCTCGACCGTCGAGTGCCGGAAGGTTCGGGCCGCAATCCCGTCCACCCACCGTTCGAGGTTCCGCGCCACGTCCGCCACCGGCTCTCGAGCCCCGAGCGGCTCCCCGCGGCTGTCGAGGAAAATGGACTCCCCTCCCATCGACTTCATGGCCACTTCGAACGTGACGCGCGTCCGCAGGCTCGGCTTCTCGAACACCAGAGCCAGAATCCGCCCTGTCAGGGCATTCCGAAAGCGGCCCGGCGAGCGACGGATCTCGGCCGCCAGGCGTAACACAGCTTCCGTCTCGGCGCGGCTCAGGTCGCTGTCGAGCACCAGGTCGGAGCAGGAAGCCCGCAGGCGCAGCCGACCTATGGACGCAAGGCCGCTCATCAACGAGCCCTCCTCCGCTTAAATGCATAAATATTCATATACATGAATATTTACACATCCATGCGCACCTGTCAACCGTTTCTCGGAAACCGTATTGAAGGGAGGCTGCGCCCCTACCGTTAACCCGTCGGGGCACAGCCGCCGTGCTTCTTGCGAACGGCCCTGCTATCTCTTCCTGGCGGGCACGATCGCGTCCTTTGCAGCCTTGGCGACGCGGAACTTCACGACCGTCTTCGCCGGAATCTTGATCGCCTCGCCCGTCGCCGGGTTCCGGCCCATGCGCGCTTTCCGGCTTGATTTCACGAGCCGCCCGATGCCGGGAAGCACGAAGACCCCGTTCTTCTTCGTCTCCGCCAGAGCGACCTTCGCCAGTGCCTCCAGGAACCCACGCGCCGCCTTGTTGCTGGTATCACACTTGCCGGCCAGATGCCGGACCAACTGCGCTTGTGTCATCCTTCTTCCCGCTGCCATAGCCCTCCTTACCCCAAAGAAAAGTCGGCATAGTATACACCGCCCACCGAATGAAGTTGTCCTGATTTTTCGTTCTCGTCTTCATTCTCTCTTGCCATTCAGCACGGCTCCGAGCCGTCCTCGAGACTTTGCCTTGCTCCTAATCCAGATGGACCATCCTTACAAAGCGCAACGCCGAGGCACGTCCCAGTTGCTTCACCACCGCCAGCGGAACTTTTCCGTCCACCTGGACCACGGCCACCGCTTCCACCGGCCCCTTGGCTTTCTTGCCCCGGCCGGGACGTTCCCTCCCCAACGAAAAGTTGGCGATGTTGAGCCCATGACGTCCCAGGATCGTGCCGATCTTGCCTACGACTCCGGGCACGTCGAGGTTCTTGAACACCACCAAGTTCCCTTCAAGCGGCGATTCGATGTCAATGCCGTCAAG
Organism: Terriglobia bacterium; assembly: GCA_965198025.1. GTDB lineage: Bacteria > Acidobacteriota > Terriglobia > 2-12-FULL-54-10 > 2-12-FULL-54-10 > CAYWWM01. The sequence goes on from OZ240237.1 coordinate 3,001,845, forward strand.
CGCCAGCAGGCGCGGCTCGGTGCCGTGCAACACGGTTCCCTCGGCTGTCGCTTCGCTGCCGTTTGACCGCACGGTAACGCAGATCGAGTCGGTGGCCTGCATCCGCTGACTGCGCGACTCCTCGATGCGGATGCCGCGCTCCTCGGCAATGGCGACCGCGTTGACGATGTTGGCCTTCTCCGCCAGGACGAAGTTGAGCAAGCCTTGCAACACCGAGTTCCGAACCAAGTTGGTGTTCATCTGTGCCAGCTTGCCTGCATATCGGATCACCACGACCGCCGGTCCTGCCGCCGCAATCTGCGCCAGGAACAGTCCCAGCCGCTCGGCGAGTTCCAGATAGGGCCGCAGCCCACGGTACTCCTCGACCGAAATCGAGGGCACGTTGACGGCGTTTTGAATCACGGAGTGCTTCAAATAGTCTCGTACCTGTTCGGCGATCCGCACACCGACGATCTCCTGCGCCTCTGCCGTCGAGCCTGCGATGTGGGGTGTCAGGACGGCTTGCGGCAACACAGCCAACGGGGAATTGCGCGGCGGCTCCTGCGCGAATACGTCCAGCGCCGCCCCAGCCACGAGCCCGCTGTGGATTGCGTCTGCCAGGGCTTCCTCGTCCACCAGTTCACCGCGCGCGCAGTTGACGATCCGCACGCCTTTCTTGGCGCGCCGCAGAAAATTTTTCCCGACGATGCCATGCGTCTCCGAGGTAAGCGGGAGATGCAAACTCAAATAGTCGGCACGAGCCAGCAGGTCGTCGAGCGAAACCAGCGACACATTCAGGTCGCTCGCCACAAACGACGGCACATACGGGTCGTAGGCGATGATCTCGAGCTCCAGGGCCCGAGCACGCTTGACCAGTTCGACGCCGATGCGCCCCAGTCCCAGAATACCCAGCACCTTTCCCCGCAGCTCCCAACCTTGGAAGAGCTTCTTCTCCCAGCGGCCCGCATGCATGGATTCATTCGCCTGCGGGATCGAGCGTGCCATCGCCAGCATCAGCGCCAGGGTGTGCTCGGCCACGCTCACCGAATTGCCTCCCGGCGTGTTCATCACCAGCACGCCTTTCTTGGTGGCGGTCTCGATGTCCACATTGTCGACGCCGATGCCGGCCCGCCCGATCACCCGCAAGCGCGGCGCACACTCCAGCAACTCGGCGTTCGCTTGCACGGCGCTCCGCACAATCAGCGCCGTGGCGTTGCGCAGTTCCGGCAGCAGCTTCTCGCGTCCCGGCTCCGTCTCCACTACCTGCCACTTCGGCTCGGCTCGCAGCAACTCGACGCCTTTGCGGGAAATCTTTTCGGCAACGACGATCTTCATACGCCCCGCTCCCTTCTCCCCTGCCTTTCGGGCATGCAAAGCCGAACCGCACGGCAGAAGGCCGTTGAGAAACAAATGATATTAGGGCAGCCACGCCGCAATGTCAAAACTGAGCCGTCACGCAAGAGATATGGATACACTCGGCGCGAAAAAACCCGGCGGCAAGTCTTGGGAGCTGCGAACAAGAACATCTATAATGACCCGGCTGCCACTCCGGCAGCCCAGGAAGGAGTCCAATGCTGTTCCGACAGATTCGAGCAGAGGGCGATCGCAACTTCGCGTACCTGATTGGCGATGAGAGCGCCAAGGAAGGCGCCATCGTGGACGCTTCCTACGCTCCTGAACAAGTGTTGCACGAAGCCCGGGCTCAAGCACTTCGCGTGCGCTACGTCATTAGCACGCACTCGCACCCCGACCACGTCGCCGGCAACGATTACCTGCTGGAACGAACCGAAGCCCTTGAGGTCATGCACGAACTCTCTCCGCGCGTCTGCCGCCGGATGGTCCAGGACAATGAAGAACTGGAGCTGGGCAGCTTGCGGCTGCGGTTCCTCCACACGCCCGGACATATCCCGGACCACGTTTGCGTTCTGACCGAAGGAAAGCTTCTGACCGGCGACATCCTTTTCGTCGGCAAGATCGGCGGCACGGGGTCTCGCTTCCCCGGCAGCGACCCTCGCCAGCAGTGGGACAGCCTGCAGCGGCTCCTGAAGCTCGACCCGGCCACCGAAGTCTGGCCCGGCCACGACTACGGCACGACGCCTTCCTCCACCATCGGCCGCGAGGCTGCAGGCAACCCGTTCCTGCTCTGCAAGACCTTCGAAGAATTCGTCCACCTCAAAGCAAACTGGGCCGAATACAAGAAGCTCCACAACATCCGCTGACCCCATCAACCGAGTCCTTTATGTCGATCCACCTCGCTGGTGGCAAAGTGCTATAATCGCCCCCATCATGAGTTCGCTCATCCCACCACGAACGGGAGCTAGCATGGAACAAGTCACCCGCAGAAGCTTCCTGGTTTCAGTCCCAGCCCTGGCTGCGGCGTTGCCGACTGCTATTCAGGCGATGGCGCAATCCGGAAAACGCTCGATTCCGCTGCTCGCCATCAACCACGTGACGCTGACGGTCCGCGACCCCCGGCGCTCGATCGAGTTCTATCAAGGACTCTTCGGCATGCCGATCCAATCCCGGCAAGGGAGTTCCGTTTTTCTGCGGATCGGCTCCGGGCCCCAATTCCTGGGCATCAGCGGCACTCCCGCTCCTCCCCGCGTCACGCACTTCTGCGTGACCACGGCTGAGTTCGACGTAAACCGGATCATGGAAGTACTCACCGAGCATGGAGTCGAGAGGATCGAGTCTTCCGCTTCGGGCAGCGCCGCCGATCTCGTCCCGCTCAAGGCCTGGGTGCGGCACCGTCGCGAAGATTTGGGTGGCTCAGCGGAAGGGACCGCCGAGCTGCATTTCACCGACCCGGAGGGGATTGTGGCGCAGATTCAGGACGCCGACTACTGCGGCGGCGCGGGCCCTTTGGGGGGCTCGTGTCTGGGGACACCCGAGCCTGCTCCTACCAAGGGCCTGCTGGCGTTGCAGGACTACAATCACATCACGCTCGGCGTTTTGAATCAGCAGCGCGAGCGCGCGTTCTATCGCGCGTTGTTCGGACTTCCGACCAACGCCAGCCAAGGCGGCTCGGAAAGTCTCAAGATCGGCTCCGGCGGCCACTTTCTGGCCGTGGGCACCACCACCGCCAACGGCGGCACGCCGGGGTCGCCCAACATCGCCCATGTCTGCTTCACTACAGAGAACTTCGATCTCGACCGTGTCCGAAGAGCGCTCACCGAATACGGCCTGAAGCCTGGAGAACGTACCACAGGTGCAGCCCCGCCGCTGACACACTACGTGAGCCTGCGCATGCCGGACCGCGGTGGCGCGCCGGGCGGAACGCCGGAGCTTTACTTCACCGATCCCGACGGCCTCGTCATGCAGATTCAGGACACGAGCTATTGCGGCGGCGCCGGGTATCTTGGCAACGTCTGCCCCTGAGCATGTCATTTGTGGGCTTGTTTTTTTCTACCAGCAAGGAGGTGGCTGATGAAACCCAGCAGTAAACCTCGGATTCTGTTCGAAACCGCCCTGGTTTTCGCTATTGCAATGGCCGCGATATTCCATTATCAGAGTCCCGTCCGCGCCCAGAACGGTGACGCTCAGGCCGGAATCCCAAAGTTCGAACCCGACCCCTACTGGCCGAAGCTGCTTCCGAACCAGTACATGCTCGGCCAGGTCGGTGGCATCTATGTGGACTCGCGCGATCACATCTGGGTCGCCAGCCGCCCGCGAACTCTCGACAACCACGATCAGTACGCCGCGCTCAACCAAGCCGACTGTTGTATCCCCGCCCCGCCGGTCATCGAGTTCGACCCAGAGGGGAACTTCGTCCAAGGGTGGGGCGGCCCGGATTGGACGCCCGGCTGGCCCGACAACGAGCACGGCATGTTCGTCGACCACAACGGCAACGTCTGGATCGGTGGGAACTCCACGGGAAAAGACACCAACATTCTTAAGTTCTCGAAGAACGGCCAACTCCTCCTCCAAATCGGCCGCAAAGGGACCACGGGCGGCAACGGCGACACCGCCAACCTCAACCGGCCGGCCGGAATCCATGTCTATCCGCAGACAAATGAGGTCTTCGTAGCCGACGGCTACGGCAACCGCCGCATCATCGTCTTCGACGCCGACACCGGGACCTACAAACGCCACTGGGGCGCCTACGGCAAGGCCCCCGACGACAGTGTCCCGCGGGAGCGCACCTATCAGGGCCCCGGCCCCACGCAGTTCAACACCGTGCACGCCGTCCGCGTCTCGCGCGACGGCCTGATCTACGTCGGCGACCGCGCCAATAACCGCATCCAGGTCTTCCAGCTCGACGGCACGTTCCTCAAGGAAGGCTACATCGAGCGACAAACCAGTGCCCCAGAAGGCACCGCCTTCGACATCGCTTTTTCCGCCGACCCCCAGCAGCGCTTTATCTACGTGCCCGACGGCACAAACAAAAAAGTCCAGATCCTCGACCGCGACACGCTCGAAGTGCTCGGCTATTTCGGCGGCCACGGCGGCCACGGTGTTGGCCAGTTCTTCCACATCCACTCGATCGCCACGGATTCCAAAGGCAATATCTACCTCGGCGAGTCGGCCGGCATGCGCGTCATGCGTTGGAACTACATGGGAATGTAAGCACCGGCCGCCGTCGGGGACAACGGCAACGGGTTTGTGATGGAAGCTCAGGTCCGAAAAGCGACCGTTGACGACGCAGAGCAAGTCTCAGCGGTTCTGAATTCCGTGATCGCAGAGGGAGTGCTCACGCTGTTCGACAGGCCGTTTTCAGTGGAGGAAGAAAGAACCTTCATCTCGGCGTTGGGCACTAGAAGCGCTCTCTATGTCGCCGAACTTGAGAGCCGGATCTTGGGCGTGCAGTCGATCGATCTTTATTCTAACCTCAGCCAATCGACAAGCCACGTAGCCACAATGGGAACTTGGCTGCGCGGTGACGCGCGCGGACACGGTATCGGGCAGCTCCTGGCAATGGAATCATTCCGATTCGCCAGGAGCAACGGATATGCAAAGATCGTCATTCATGTCCTGGCGGGGAACCAACGGGCGCTTCGCTTCTACCGGCGTCTGGGGTTCAGCGACATCGGTGTGGCGCGGCAGCATGTCCGTCTGAGAGGCACGTCCCACGATGAGGTGTACCTCGAAAAGCTGCTGTAGAGACGGACGGCGCAGCCGTTTCATTGCAGTTCCCCTTGACATTCGGACCAAGCCGTGCGAGACTATTTTTTCTTGGGAATAAGAATCATTCCTATTCTTGATAGCTAGGAAAGGCAAACCGATGCCTGAGATTCGCGGGACAGCCCGCCGGAGCCGCCAGCGCCGTCTGGTCTATGAGATCGTCGAGCGGAGTCACAAGCATCCGACCGCTCACCAGGTGTTTGCCCAGGCCCGGCGCAGCATTCCGGCAATCAGCCTGGGTACGGTCTACCGCAATCTCCGCCAGCTCGCTGACGAGGGCCATGTGCGGGAGAACAAGATCGGCAGCGAGCCGGCCCGCTTTGAAGTCCCCCGCCGGAGGCACTATCACATCTGGTGCATCGAGTGCGGACAGCTCGAGGACCTGACCCTGCCCTACCAGGATGCGCTTGACCGCAAGGCGCAGCGGCTCGTCCGCTACCGCCTGGAAGAGCACCGCATGGAGTTTTTCGGCGTCTGCCCGAAGTGCGCCCGGCAACCTCGGATCGGCGGGCCGGCCAAATCGCAACCCAGAAAGCAATCCCAAAGATCTCAGAGGAAGGGAAAACCACAGTTGGTATGACGGACCCATATCGAGCATCAAATCAGCACGGATTTCCGTTTTGGAAACGCGGCAGCAACCTCCTGCTGACCAGTGCCCTATCGATAATTTCTCCGGCATGGTTCGGCTGGGCTGCCTGAAGTTCATGCTCCGATGTTTTAGGCCGCTTCTAGCAGTTCATCGCAATTATTGACTAATCTGAAGGAGGAAAAAGACTTGTCAACCGAATCGAAGTGCCCAGTAACACACACGGCGTCTGGCACCCACTCGAATGCAGACTGGTGGCCGAACCAGCTCAACCTGAAGATCCTGCACCAGAACTCCCCCCTTTCCGATCCGATGGGCCAGGAGTTCAACTACGCTGAGGAGTTCAAGAGCCTTGACCTCAACGCCGTAATCGAGGACCTACATGCCTTGATGACCGATTCCCAGGACTGGTGGCCCGCTGACTATGGCCACTATGGACCTTTTTTCATCCGTATGGCATGGCACAGCGCAGGTACGTACCGCATCGGCGACGGTCGCGGCGGGGCAGGCTCCGGAACACAACGTCTTGCGCCCCTCAATAGCTGGCCGGACAATATAAACCTCGATAAGGCGCGCCGGCTGCTCTGGCCGATCAAGCAGAAGTATGGCCGGAAGATATCCTGGGCAGACCTCATGATTCTCGCCGGTAACGTCGCACTGGAGTCGATGGGGTTCAAGACCTTCGGTTTTGGCGGCGGGCGCGAGGACGTCTGGGAGCCCGAAGAGGACATTTACTGGGGGCCCGAGGGTACGTGGCTGGCGGACAAGCGCTACAGCGGCGATCGTCAGCTCGACAATCCTCTCGGCGCTGTTCAGATGGGCCTGATTTACGTGAATCCGGAAGGGCCCAACGGAAAGCCGGATCCAGTCGCTGCGGCACGGGACATCCGAGAGACCTTTGCCCGCATGGCGATGAATGACGAAGAGACCGTTGCGCTCATTGCCGGCGGGCATACGTTCGGAAAAACCCACGGCGCTGCCGATCCAAACCAGTATGTCGGCCCCGAACCCGAGGCCGCCAGCATCGAAGAGCAAGGCCTGGGCTGGAAAAGCGCCTATGGCAGCGGCAATGGCGGCCAGACGATCGGCAGCGGCTTGGAGGGTGCATGGACCACCACTCCGGTGAAGTGGAGCAATAACTACCTGGAAAACCTGTTCGGCTATGAATGGGAGCTCTCGAAGAGCCCGGCAGGTGCGCACCAGTGGATTCCCAAAGGCGGAGCTGGGGCAGGCGCCGTTCCTGATGTCCAGGATCCGTCGAAGCGGCACGCCCCGGTGATGCTCACGACGGACCTCTCCCTGAGAATGGACCCGATCTATGCGCCGATCTCGAAGCGCTTCCTCGAAAATCCTCCGGAGCTTGCGGACGCGTTCGCCAAGGCGTGGTATAAGCTGACGCACCGCGACATGGGACCTGTCTCGCGGTACCTTGGCCCGCTCGTGCCGAAGGAGCAATTACTCTGGCAAGATCCGATTCCCGCGGTGGATCATCCGTTGATCGGGGAGCAGGACATTGCTGCGCTCAAGGCCAAGATCCTCGCATCCGGACTGTCGATTTCCCATCTGGTCACCACTGCCTGGGCGTCGGCGGCGACGTTCCGCGGCTCCGATAAGCGCGGTGGCGCGAACGGCGCGCGCATTCGCCTCGCGCCGCAAAAGGATTGGGAGGTGAACGAACCGGCCGGACTGGCGAAGGCACTCGAAACGTTGGAGGCGATCCAAAAGGACTGCAACAGCTCGCAGTCCGGCGGGAAGAAGGTCTCACTTGCCGACCTGATCGTCCTGGGCGGCTGCGCGGCCGTAGAGGCGGCGGCGAAGAAAGCCGGACACGCCGTGAAGGTACCTTTCACCCCGGGGCGCACGGATGCTACACCAGAGCAGACCGATGCGCACTCCTTTGTGCCGCTCGAACCGATCGCTGACGGGTTCCGCAACAATCTGCGCAACGGACAGCCCCTGTCGGCTGAGGAACTGCTCCTGGATCGGGCGCAGTTGCTGACGCTGACTGCGCCCGAGATGACGGTTCTCGTCGGCGGCATGCGCGCCCTGAATGCCAACTTCGGGCAGTCCAGGCACGGTGTCCTCACCAGCCGGCCCGAGACGCTGACGAATGATTTCTTCGTCAACCTGCTCGACATGAAAACCACGTGGCAGGCCTCCTCTGCATCCGAAGGCGTGTTTGAGGGGCGTGATCGCGCGACGGGAGAAATCAAGTGGACCGGCACCCGTGTCGACCTTGTCTTCGGTTCGAACTCACAGCTCCGGGCAATCGCGGAAGTCTATGCATGTGACGACTCGAAGGAGACTTTTGTAAAGGACTTCGTGGCTGCGTGGAACAAGGTGATGAATCTGGATCGCTTCGAGCTTGCCTGAGCTCGGCGGGAAGCTGCCCGGCGACAGGAAGGCGTTCCACGACATCTCGGCCTGTCCGCTAATCACTAATCACTTCTTCAGGAGGACATATGAAAGGAAAAGAAAAAGTAATTGCTCACCTGCAGGAAGCGCTGCGGGCCGAGCTGACGGCCATCAGCCAGTATTTTCTCCACGCCGAAATGCAGGAGAACTGGGGCTACCACCGCCTCGGCGGGCTGATCAAGAAGCAGTCCATTGACGAGATGAAGCACGCCGAGCAGGTCATCGAGCGGATTCTCTTCCTCGATGGCAATCCCAAAATGGGCATGAGCCTCAAGCTGAGTCCCGGCCCGAACGTCAAGAAACAACTCGAGCGTGACCTCGCCCTCGAGATCGAGGCCGTGGCTCAGTACAATGCCGGGGTTCAGATCTGCGTCGCCGAGGGAGACAACACCTCTCGGGAGTTGTTCGAGCGGTTTCTGATCGACGAAGAGAAGCACATCGACTTCCTCGAAGCACAATTGACCGTCATCGAGCAGGCCGGGCTGGAGAACTACCTCGTCCGGCAAATGGATGAAGTAAAGTAGGCCGAAGACTCCATTGCCCGATCCCGCTGGCGGGATCGGGCTGTGCTTCATTTTGTTGCGCCGGTCGAGTCGGGCCCGGCCCTTCTTTTGTCTCTCCGCCCAGTGATGTATCCTTAACAACCTACGCGTGGGTTGTCCGCGGGGCCCCCCGCGCGGGTCTTCTATGCTTCGTTTCGCAACAGCCGGTGAATCACACGGACAGGGCCTGGTAGCCTGGCTCGCCGGGCTGCCGGCCGGAATCCCCATTGATCTTTCCCTTATCAACCGCGAATTGAAGCGCCGCCAGGAGGGCTACGGCCGCGGCGGGCGCATGAAAATCGAGAGCGACAAAGCCGAGATTCTCTCCGGAGTCCGCCGCAGCAAGACCACCGGCGCGCCTGTGGCCATGCTCATCGCCAACAAGGACTGGGTCAACTGGCAGGAAGCGCTCCCCGTCGAGGAGCAGGAGCAAACGCCCGAGAAGTACAAACCGCTGAATCCGCCGCGCCCCGGCCACGCCGATCTCGCCGGATGCTTGAAGTACAATTTCCACGAGGCCCGCTACGTGCTCGAACGCGCCAGCGCCCGCGAAAGCGCGGCGCGCGTGGCAGCGGGGGGTCTCGCGAAGCTGCTTCTAGCGCAGTTCGGGGTCGAGGTCCTGAGCCACGTCATAGCTGTCGGCAGCGTCCATTCCCGCGTCGCGGCAACGTGGGAGCAAATCCAGGCTGTCTGCGCCAAGCAGAACACCCTGTTTCGCTGCGTCGATTCCGAAGCCGAAGTCCAGATGAAGGCGGCTGTCGACGGCGTGCTTCGCACCGGCGATTCGCTCGGCGGCATCTTTGAAGTCATTGCGCACGGCGTCCCGGCCGGCGTCGGCACCCACGCCAACTGGGACGAACGCCTGGACGGGCTTCTGGCGCAAGCCGTCATGTCGCTGCAGGCCGTCAAAGCCGTCGAGATTGGCACCGGCATCGAAAACGCCGTCTCGCTCGGATCGAACGTCCACGACCAGATTGACTACGACCACCAGGGGCAGCGATTCACGCGGCCTGAAAACCATGCCGGAGGCCTCGAAGGCGGCATCGCCAACGGCGAGGACATCGTCGTGCGGGGATATCTCAAGCCGATCTCCACGCTGCGCCGCCCGCTGCAATCGGTCCACCTGGAAACCAAGGAGGCGGTCCAGGCCGCCTACGAGCGCTCCGACGTCTGCGTTGTTCCGGCGGCGGGTGTGGGGGCCGAGGCCATGGTCGCGCTCGTTGTGGCCCGCTCGTTCCTCGAAAAATTCGGCGGCGACTCGCTCGAGGAAACCCGCCGCAACTTCGACGGCTACCGCGAGCAAGTGCGGACTTTCTGAGGCGGTTGCGGCGCCTCAGAGGGTTTTGCCCCGAAAGACAGCCTGCTATGACTGAGTTGGCACTTTTCCTCACAGGTCTGATCGTGGGTAGCGGGATTGCGTGGTTCTTCGCCTCCTCTCGCTCCAGCGGGACAGTGACGGAGTTGCGGGCGCAGCTCGCCCAGCTCCAGACGGCGCTCCAGGGCAAAGAACAGGAGGTGCAAGCACTTCATCAGCAGGTCCGGACGGAAATCGAGTCGAAGGTCGCGGCGCAAACCCGTCTGAACGATGTCCAGGTTTCTCTCGACGACCAGAAAAGGCTGCTCGATGAGGCCAGAAAGAATCTCGCAGATACCTTCAAGGCGCTGGCTGCAGACACGCTCCGAGATACGCATGGCGAGTTTCTGACACTCGCGAAAAGTGAGTTTGCCAAAGCGCAAGCCGAAGCGACCGGGGAACTCGAAGTCCGTGAGAAGGCGATTGAGGGTTTGGTGAAGCCTCTCAGGGATTCCCTGGAACGCTATGAGCGCCAAATCCAGGAGATTGAGAAAGAACGGCGCCAGGATTACGGTAGCCTCGACAAGCATTTGAAGGATTTGCAGAGGGTAACGGGAAGCCTGGACATCGCCTTGCGGACGCCCCAGGTCCGGGGCCGCTGGGGAGAGATGACCCTGCGGCGCGTCGCTGAATTGGCCGGGATGGTGAAATACTGCGACTTTACCGAACAGGAGACGCTGTTTGGTGACTCTGGCCGGCTGCGCCCGGATATGATCGTTAATTTGCCGGGCGGCCGGCGCATCGCCGTGGACGCCAAGGTCCCGCTTCAGGCGTTTTTGGACGCCGTGGGGGCCGCCTCGGAACCGGAGCGGAAGAACCATCTCGCGCGGCACGCCCAGCAGGTCCGCAGCCATATGCTGGGCCTCGCCGCTAAGAATTATTGGGAGCAATTCGATCCCGCGCCCGACCTGGTTGTGCTCTTCCTGCCCGGCGAGTCCTTTTTCAGTGCGGCTCTCGAACAGGACCGCACCCTGATTGAGGAGGGCATTGAGAAGCGGGTGCTTCTGGCTACCCCCACGACCTTCATCGCGTTGCTGCGGTCCGTGGTCCACGGCTGGCAGCAGCAGCGGCTCTCGGAAAGCGCCTGGGCCATCCGCGACCTGGGCAAAGAGCTCTACGGGCGGATGAAGATATTCGCCGACCACTTTGGCGGGGTCGGATCGGCCCTCGGCAAGGCCGTCGAAAGCTACAACAAGGCATCCGGATCTCTCGAATCGCGTCTTCTGGTGGCGGCCCGCAGGTTCAAGGAATTTGGCGCCGGCGGCCCGGAAGATATTGCTGCTCTCGAACCGGTGGAAGACCTCCCCCGGAGCTTGACCAACCCTGAGTGGGACGCCGACTCCGATTCACGCAACACAGAGCGCGAGGAGAAGCCAAACAGCGAAGCAGCCAAACACTTCGGAACGTAATGCAGGAAACCGAGCGAAATGATCCACCCGATCGTGAAATATGGCGAAGAAGTCCTGGCGCTGAAGGCCGCTCCCATCGCGGCCTTCGATGGCGAGTTGCAGAAGCTGATCGAGGACATGTTCGAGTCCATGTACGCCGCCCAGGGCGTCGGTCTGGCCGCTCCGCAGATCGGTGTCTCGCGCCACATCGCCGTGATTGACATCACCAACGGAAAGGACCCCAAAGCCAAGCTGGTTCTCATTAACCCGGAGATCATCGTCTTCGAGGGCAGGCAGGTGGAGGAGGAGGGCTGCCTCAGTGTGCCCGGCTTCCGCGAGAAGGTCCGCCGGCCCGCCAAGGTCACAGTCCGCGCGCTCGACCGCCACGGCAAGGAGTTCACCATGATCGGCGAGGGTTTGCTGGCCCGCGCCTTCTGCCACGAGACCGATCACCTGAACGGTCGCCTGTTCCTCTCGTACCTGAGCTCGCTCAAGCGGGAGCTCGTGAATCGCAAAATCCGGAAGCTGATAAAGAAGGACGAGTGGTAGCCGTTAAGCCCTTGTGTGTCTTCCCGAAGACCGCAGGGATAAGGGATTTGCTTTTCTCTTTCAACTTCGGGAAGCCAGTGCAATCTAAGGATCGTACTGCCTTGCTTTGTGGTCCCCGATGAAACTCGTCTTCGCCGGCTCCCCTGCCTTTGCCGTACCGACCCTGGAGCGCCTCGTGTCCGGCGGACATGACGTTCGCTCCGTTGTAACGCAACCGGACCGCCCCGTCGGCCGCAAACAAGTGCTGCAGCCACCACCCGTCAAGGAGGCTGCGCTGCGCTTGCGACTTCCGGTGTTCCAGCCCGAAAAGATCAAGAGAAACGAATCCCGCGCCCACCTCGAAGAGATCGGGCCTGACGCCGTGGTTGTTGTCGGCTACGGCCAGATTCTGCCACCCTGGCTGCTCGACCTGCCGCGCTTCGGCTGCATCAACCTGCACGCTTCGCTGCTGCCAGCCTATCGTGGCGCCGCCCCCATCCAGTGGGCTGTCGCCAACGGCGAGATTACCACCGGACTCACTACCATGCTCATGGACCCGGGCCTCGACACCGGCCCGATTCTTCTCCAATGGACGACCAAGATCAGGTCTGAGGAAACTGCGGTTGAGCTTGCTGAGCGCATGAGCGCCCCGGGAGCGGACCTGGTTGCCGAGACGCTGGAGCGTCTCCAAGCCGGAACTGTCTCTCCCCAGCCGCAGGATGACTCCCGCGCTTCCCGCGCGCCTCTGCTCAAGAAAGAACATGGGATAATTGACTGGAACCTCTCCGCCCGTGAGATCACCAACCGCGTCCGCGGCTTCCTTCCGTGGCCAAGCTGCTACACAGGCTTCCGCAGCAAGAAGCTTCAGATCTGGCGCGCCAAACCTGAACCGAGCCATGAGCGCCTGTCCCGGGTGGAGTCGGGGGATGAGCGAGCGGTCAATACACCTCAGCCCGGACAGCTATTGCTTATCGGTGACGATTTGCTCGTTGCCTGCGGCCACGACACCTTCCTCCAAATCCTCGAGCTCCAGCTCGAAGGCCGCCGCCGCATGAACGCCACCGAGTTTCTCCATGGCACGCAACCCAAGCCCGGCGAACGCTTCAATTCGGTACTACCTGCTTGAACCGCGCAATGAAAATTCCAACAGCAGAACAGCCCGTTTCTCTAGACCATCTTCAGGGTTGGTGTAGCGCAGCCGCAAAGTAGCGACAGGCATTCTTACCTGCGGCTTGTTCTTGCCGCCGCCCTGCGTGCGAGGACCCTTTCATCCGGTCTGCCGGGAAGGGAAAAAGACGCCGCCGAGCGTGCGCGAACCCGTTTTGGGTGCGTTTTTGGTATGTCGAAAGAACCGAAAGAACCGAGAGAACCGAATTTTGGCGCCGCTTCGGGAGGAATACCGCCAGGACCTGACGCTCATTTCCAGCTGCGCCGACAGGACTTCGTTGTTTCGGCTACCATAGAGGCCGTGAAACCGTGCGCTTCATCCTGCAGCACCTACTCTCTCTCGTTTCGTTGAATCCCCGCGCGGCGCTATGCTACCATCAATGCCCTTGACGGCAGCCCTGCCGCGCGCCGTTGTTTCCTGCGGGAAGGAGAACTCGGTTGAAGGTTTACCAGAGCAACGAAATTCGCAACATCGGGATCGTCGGCCATGGCGATTCCGGCAAGACCTCGCTGGTCGCCGCTCTTCTCTACGCTTCGGGCATGACCAACCGTCTCGGCAGTGCGGACGACGGCACCACCACCACCGATTTTGACGAGGAAGAAATCGCCCGCAAGGTTTCCATTTCAACCGGCATCGCCTATGCCGAATGGAATAAGCTGAAGCTCAACCTGCTTGACACGCCGGGCTACAACATCTTCATCAATGAAACGCTGCTCACTCTGGTCGCCGCCGATTCGGCTCTGGTACTCATCGACGGCGTGGGCGGCGTTGAGGTCGTCACCGAAAAAGTCTGGGATTTCGCCAACCGTTTGCAGCTCCCGCGCACCCTGGTCGTCAACAAGCTCGACCGCGACCGGGCAAGTTTCGAGCGCACTCTGCAGTCCATTCAGGAAGTCTTCGGCCGCACTGCCATTCCCGTTCAGCTTCCCATGGGAGAGGAAAAGGCATTCCACGGCGTCGTCGACCTGCTCTCGATGAAGGCCTTCACCTATTCCGCCGGAGGCGATGGCAAGGGACAAGCGGCGGAGATCCCCGGCGATGCTTCCTCCGCTGCGACCGAGGCCCGCGAGAAGCTGGTTGAGATGATCGCCGAGACTAATGACTCTCTCATGGAAGAATTCTTCGACAAGGGAACTCTCACCGAGGAGCATCTGGTGCCGGGACTCCGGGAGGCCGTTCGGGCTCGGAAGGTCTACCCCGTCCTGTGCACTTCGGCCACGAACCTCGTGGGTATCGACCTGCTGCTGAACTTTGCGGCTGAGTTCCTGCCCGATCCCCTCGCACGCGGAAAGGCTGCCGGAACAACCCCTGCGGGAGAGCCTGCGGAACGGAAAGTCTCTTCCTCCGGCCCCGTTTCTCTTTTTGTTTTCAAGACCATGGCAGATGTCTTCTCCGGCCGCGTCTCCTACTTCAAGGTCCTCTCCGGTGTGCTTCAGAACGACGCCAACCTGACCAACTTCAACAAGGGCGGCGCCGAGCGCTTGGCGCACATCTCGGTCATGCAAGGTAAGGCAGGCACAGCCGTCTCGGAGCTGCAGACCGGCGACATCGGAACCGTCGCCAAGCTCAAGGACACCCTGTCGGGGGACACGTTGGGCGACAAAGACTCCCCCATCCTCTATCCCGCCGTCAAGCTGCCCGAGCCAGCCATCAGCTTTGCCATCGCTCCCGCCTCCCGCGGCGACGAGGACAAGCTCGGCACCGCTCTCCACCGGCTTCTGGAGGAGGACCCCTCGCTGCGCTTTTATCGTGACGACCAGACCAAGGAATTCCTGCTCGGCGGCGCCGGTCAGCAGCAGGTAGAGGTTGTGGTCTCACGCCTCAAAAAGCGTTACAACGTAGACGTCACTCTCAAGGCTCCCAAAGTTCCCTACCGGGAGACCATACGTGGCACCGCCGACGTCCATGGCCGCCACAAGAAGCAGACCGGCGGCCACGGCCAGTTCGGCGACTGCCGGATCAAGATGGAGCCCTTACCCCGCGGTGGCAGCTTCGAGTTCGTCAACGACATTTTCGGAGGCGCCATCCCCAAGAATTACATCCCTGCGGTCGAGAAAGGCATCCTGGAGTCCGCCGCCCGGGGCTATCTGGCTGGCTACCCCGTCGTCGATTTCAAGGTCATCCTTTACGATGGCTCCTACCATGACGTCGATTCTTCCGAAATGGCATTTAAGATCGCCGGTTCGCTGGCCTTCAAGAAAGCCATGGAACAGGCTAAGCCGACCCTGCTCGAGCCCGTCATGAACGTCGAGGTCTACGCCCCGGAATCCTACGCTGGGGACCTCATCGGTGACATCAACGCCCGGCGCGGCCGCATCCAGGGCATGGAAACCCGCGGCCATTCCCAGGTCATCAAGGCCCAGGCCCCCATGGCTGAAATGCTTACCTACGCCTCCGACCTGACCTCTATGACCCAGGGCCGAGGCAGCTTCTCCATGGAGTTTTCCCGCTACGACTTCGTACCCCAGCAGATCAGCGAAAAGGTCATTGCGGCCGCCAAGGCCGAACGCGCCGGCGGCGAGGTGGCCGAGGAAGGGTAGGTCCTGGGGGCGGAACTGGCCGGCCGTTCAGCATCCTCAACGTATCAGAATCGGCCACCAACGGGCCTCCAGCGCCCCCCGTTCCATACTAGTTAACTGCTAACCGGTTGATTCAATGATGTGATATATTCTCCCAGCCTACCGCCGATGTAATTTGCGCTTGACCTCACTGTCACTTTTCGGTAATCTCGTTGAGATTTGCATCCCCCAGTTGTTCCGGGCCGGGGATCCGAAGACAAGCAGCGGAGGTTCGAGGGGTTGCAGCCGCCTGGGTTGCCAAAGCTTAACCTTATGCAAATTCGAAAACGATTCTCGCTCCTGACATTGGCAATGACTCTTTTGCTGGCTGCAGCGTGCTCCTCCCGGGGCCCCCAACCGGTGGCCGTGGCGCCGCCTCCGCCTCCGCCGCCCCCTGAGCCCCCCTCTGTCTCGCAGACCCTTCCGCTACGCTCCTCTACTCTGCCTTCATTCCTGGGCATAACGCCGGAGCCTCGTTTTGATCCTGTCGAAGAATTGATTCGGGACGCCGAGGGGGCGTTTACCAGAGGGGAAAAGGATTACCAAGAGGGCCACTTGGAAATGGCCAAAGAGGAGTTCAATGATGCTATTTCAGCCATTTTGACGGCGCCTGCCTCACTGCGGGATGACAGAAGGCTCCGGAAGACGTTCGATTCCCTTGTCGACCGCATCCACGCATACGAGCTCGAGGCCCTCAAACAAGGCGATGGCTTTGCCGAATCCGGCTACCAGCCGGCTCCTTTGGACGAGTTCCAGAGCCTGTCGGTCCCCGAAGACTCCGAGGACCTGCCGCCCAGCGAACGCATTCGCGCCGAAGCCGCTCAGACTGTTACCGATATCCCGTTGGTCATCAACGGGCAGATCTCCCGGTTGATTGAATACTTCACCTCCGGCCGCGGCCGCCGCGCTCTTGAAGTCGGTGTGCAAGGCTCCCGCCGCTTCCGAGACATGATCCTGCGAGTTCTCGAGGAAGAGGAAGTTCCCCTGGACTTGTTCTACCTGGCCCAGGCCGAGTCGGCGTTTCGTCCACGGGCCCGTTCCCGGGCCGGCGCCCTGGGTATATGGCAGTTTATGCCCTCTCGCGGCAAAGAATACGGCCTGAACCGCACCTGGTGGGCCGATGAGCGCATGAACCCCGAAAAAGCGACCCGCGCCGCCGCCCGCCATTTAAAGGACCTCTACAACCAGTTCGGTGACTGGTTCCTCGCCATGGCTGCTTACAACTGCGGGCCTCTCTGCGTCGAAAGCGCCGTGGAGCGCACGGGGCATGCCGACTACTTTGAGCTGGCGTCCCGTCGTGCCTTGCCGCGCGAGACCCGCAATTACGTCCCCATCATTTTGGCCCTTACCTTTATTGGCAAAAACGCCGAGAAGTACAGCCTTGATGAAGTAGCTCCCGACGATGGCCCCTGGGTCCATGACACGGTCGCAGTTTCCCACCCCCTGGACCTGCGCTTGGCCGCCGAGATCGTCGGTGCTTCGGTGGAAACCATCCGTGACCTGAATCCCAGCCTCCTGCGCATGACCACTCCCAACGTTCCGGAGTACGATTTGCGGATTCCGGCCGGCACCCGGGAGCTGTTCCAGCGCCGCATCGCCATGATCCCGCCCGAAAAGTGGGTCTGGTGGCGCTGGCACACCGTGCATTATGGCGAAACCCTTTCCGGCATCGCCCGCGAGTACAGGACTTCCGTCAAGGCCATTGCCGAGGTCAACAACCTCGATTCCGACGCCACGCTCCATGAAGCCGCCGAGCTTGTTATTCCGGTCGTCCGCCCCGGGGGTTCCGTCATTTCCGCCGACGGCGACGAGATTCGCTACCGCATCCGCCGTGGTGACACACTGGGCGCCATCGCCCGCCGTTTCGGCGTCACCGTGGATCAGCTCATTGTCTGGAACGATCTCAACGGAACTCTCATCCGCGCCGGAGCAACCCTGGTGCTCTACGGCTCCGACTCGCAGCGCCCCAACACTCCGGCTACCCGGACCGCAGCCCAGACCCACCGTGTTCGCAAAGGCGACTCGCTGTGGCGGATCGCCAGGAATTACAACATCTCCTTCGAAGCCTTGCGCCGCTCCAATGCTCACTTGGGGGACAACCTCAAGGTCGGCGACCGCGTCGTGATCCCGCAGACACAGTAGCCTTCCTCGGATGATCCGAACGCTGCATCTACGCCGTTCTGCAGGTTGAGTTTTTCGTCCTCACCACTCCTGCATTCTCCCTTGACCTCCCCGAATCCAGGGAAGTATCATCGCCAGTGTCAGCGCAAGTGGCTTCTAGGGGGACATGCGAAGTGTTCTTTGGAGGGTCTGGTGCAAAGGAACCATGAGGCTACGGCCATGGGGTTCGTTCTGGTTCTGGGGGGTCTGGTGTTGCTCGCCCCCACCCTTCAGGCGCAGACTTCTGCGAACGTCCCCTCCTCTCTATCGGAAGAGGCACAGCGCGGCAAAGCCATCTTCACGGACCGCTGTTTTGTTTGTCATGACGTTGACAGCGAGCGAGTTCCTCGCCTTCCGCCTCCTCCTCTGGATGACCTCTATGAGAAACGCACCCTCATCAACGGGAAGCCTGTGAACGATGCCAACGTCACGGAGATGATCAAGTTCGGCACGACGCCGGGAATGCCAGCTTTTCAGTACACCCTTACCGACTCGGAGATCAGCGACGTGGTAGAGTTCTTGAAGACCAAGTAGCTTTCGGGCCGCGTGCGCAAGCGGTCAATGGCTGGAACTTCGAAAGGGGATGTTGCAATGCGAATCCATCTGTTGGTTTGGAGTTTGACGCTGGCTGTCTCGACGATCGCCGCCCAGGCCCAGATTAATCCCTCTGGTAACCGGAACCTCTCCGGCATTTGGGGCGTGATCCAGGCTGCAGAGATCCCCTGGGCGCCGAACACGAACCGTGCGTTTTCGGCAGAGGTTCCGCTGCAGCAGTGGGGGCGCGAGCATTGCCGCCGTGTCGGGTGCGCGCGTGGCGTTCGGTTCACCAACGAGGCCGGCGGCAACTCCTATCTCATCGGCGAGGACCCCGCTCTGAAGTATTGCGCTCCCTACGGTTTCCCGCGCATCATGATCAACGGCGGCCCTATGGAGATCTTCCATACCTCCAACCGCGTCTTCATGCGCTTTTATCGTAACAATGAGACGCGTGAAATCTGGACCGACGGTAGCCCCCACCGTGACAACCTGGACCTGCTCTGGCTGGGCAATTCCATTGGTCACTGGGACGGCGACGCCCTGGTGGTCGACACCCAGGGCGTTTACGGCGGGGAGGAAGGAAAATTCAAGTGGCTGGATGAAGGCGGCTACCCGCTCAGCAACCAGTTCCGCGCCACCGAGCGCATCCGGCGCACGGCCCGTGAGACCCTGCAGATTGACTTCGCCTTCGAGGACCCTGGCGCCTACACCGCGCCGTTTGAGTCCAGGGTGATCTATGAGTTGAACCCGGACCGGGAAGGCAACGACAGCGGCAGAATCCACGAATACATCCGCTGCGAGGACCGCATATTTGCGGAAGGCGAGGGCGAAGCCTGGCCGTTCTTCACCGGCGACGAATATCCCTTGCCCGACGTCCCTCCTGTTCCTGGCCCCGAGTGGTAAGGCGCGGTCTTGAATCGGACCGTGACTGCCCAGCAGGCGTCATGAAACACTCCCCCCAATTCCTGAAACTCGTCGAAGACTCCAAGACCCGCATCCGTGAGATGGACGCCCCTACCCTGCTGCGGAAAATCCAGGAAAAGGTGAGCTTCCGCCTCATTGACGTCCGTGAAGCCCAGGAGTACGCTGCCGGCCGCATCCCCGGCGCCGAGCATTCTTGCAAGGGCATCATCGAGCGCGACATCGAAACCGCCGTCCCCGACACCGACACTGAGATCGTTCTTTATTGCGGGGGCGGTTTCCGTTCTGCCCTCGCTGCGGACAGCCTCCAGAAGATGGGCTACACCAAGGTTTGGTCGCTCGCCGGCGGCTGGCGCGAATGGGTCGCTGCCGGCCATCCCACGGAAAAACCCAGCTCCTAAGCTCGTTTCACCTCGCCCCCAGCGCCCGGTCCAGCGCTCCCACCCCCCGCTCCAGCGCCTCCTCACCGATCACCAGCGGTGGCTGCACCCGCAGGACATTTCCGTAGGTTCCCCCCACCCCGATCAGGAACCCCGCTTCGAGCATTCGGTCCTGAACTCGTTCGGCGGCTGCGGCGTCCGGCGCCTTTGTCTCTCTATCAGAAACCAGTTCGATCCCGATCATCAGCCCCAGTCCGCGCACCTCGCCGATTGCAGCATGCTTTTCGGCCAGCCCACGCAGCTTCTCGATCAGCCTCTTCCCTTTTGCCTCCGATTGTTCGGCCAGCTTCTCCCGTCGCATCACCTCGAGCGTCGCCAGCGCCGCCGCGCAGCTCACCGGGTTCCCGCCGAACGTCGAGAGGTGGTCACCCGGCATGAACGCCCGCGCGATCTCGTCACGCGTCGTAAACGCCGAGAGCGGAAATCCGCTTGCGATTCCTTTCGCGGTCACGACGATGTCCGGCACGACCCCGTAGTGCTCGATCGCCAGCATCCGCCCGGTCCGCGCGAACCCGCTCTGCACCTCGTCAGCGATGAACAGAATTCCCTTGCTGTCCAGAATCTCCTTCACCAGTTTGAAGTACTGCGGTGGCGGAACCAGGATGCCTCCTTCGCCCAGCACCGGCTCCGCGATGAACGCCGCCACGTTGCCCGACGTGTGCAGGTCGATCACGCGCTCGAGGTTCGCCACGCACTCCCGTGCGCAGGTCTCCGGATCACTCCCATACGGGCTCCGGTATGTGTACGGAACCGCTGCGAACGCCACGCCCGGCAGATACGGCCCGCCTTTTTTCTTCCGCCGCCAATTGCCGCTCACGCTCAGCGTCGCCAACGTGCGCCCGTGGAAGGACATTTCGAGCGCCACGAACTCGGTGCGGCCTGTGTACTGTTTCGCCAGCCGCATCGCTCCCTCGATCGCCTCAGCGCCGCTATTGCCGAAGAACGATACCCGCAGCTCTTCGCTCGGCATCACTGTCGCCAGCGCCTCCGCGAAATCCGCCGTCGGCCGATTGTGGTACATGTACGAGTTTGCGTGGACGAGCCTCTTCATCTGAGCCGCCGCTGCCTCGATCACCTCCGGATGGCAGTGTCCCGTGTTCACCACAGAGATGCCCGAGAACAGGTCCACGTATTCGCGCCCGTTCTCGTCCCACACCTGTGCCCCTTCACCGCGGTCCATGACGATTGGCTGCACCTTTTTCAGCGCGTGCGTGTTCACGTGTCGCTGGTATTTTTCCTTCGTATTCATAAGCATCCTTTCCCTACCACACTCTTGCCTTCACAGAATCGCTAATCTTACAGTATTGCCAGTTTTGCAAAAGTTCAAAGGGAGGGGAAAGGGGAAAGGTTTGGCCCGGATGCCACGCGACAGCGAGGCCAGCTGAAACCTCTGGAGTTCTTTTCGGATCGGCAGGAAAGGAAACAGCGCCGCCAGCCGCAGAAAGCCGGCGCCAGCCAGTACCCATGTCCAGGGAAATTCGCGCTAGCACCGTTCGGCTGCAAGAACCAACAAGGGCCGGCAATCATCGCGCCGCGAAAGGCACGCAGCGTTCATTAGCTGCAAGTGGTGGAAAGCAGCGTCCCGGTTCCACCCGCACTGTGGACACCAGGGCTTGCCCTCGGAGAAGACTGCCTGCGCGCGGCAGTTGGGGCAGGAGACAAGCTTTCTATTCACTCCCTACTATCCACGAATCACTTACTCCATCACTTCCACGTAACCGATCTTATCGGCCCCGGACCCGGACCACCAGACCCGGTTCGGGTTGCTGCGATCGATCTCGATCCGGCGCATATCCGAACCCGCCGACGGCAGCGAAAACTCCGCCCAGGTGTTTGTCTTCGGATCGTAGCGTCCCAGCTTGTCGCCGTAGTGCTCGCCAGTCCATACCAGGTCCCGGGTCGTGTCCACGTCCATCGAATAGGGGCCGGAGTCTTTTGTCGGCGTGTGGTACTCGCTCATCTCCCCTGTGCGATAGTCCACCTTCACTACGGCGCCGGCCTCGTGCGCGCCCGTCCAGAGGTTCCCTTCTGAGTCGGCAGCCATCCGCCGCAGATCTGACTTCGGGGTGGGCACTCTGTACCGCGACAACTCGCCCGTCTCGGGATCGAGTTTCACGATCTCATCGGTGTAATTGCCCGCATACCAGACTGAATCTTCTCCGCCGATCGCCAGCCCGTAGGCGTGCGAGCCTCGCGGAATCGGGAACGCTTCCATCTCCCGTGTTCTCGGATCGAGCTTGATGATCCGGCTCGATGTGATTCCCGACCCCCAGACGTTCCCGTCCAAGAACTGAATCGTGTTGATGCCCGAGGTCCCCGAGCTCGGCGGCGGCAGCGGTGGAATCGGGTAGGTATTGAACTCCCGTGTCTGCGGATCGAAGTGCACCATGCGCGTGTTCAAGCCGTTGTCCATGGTCCAGACGTGGCCTTGCGGGTCGACCGCCACGGCGTTCAGGCGGAACGGATGCTCGCCCTCCGGCGCCGCATACCGCGTGTATTCGAGCGTCTTCGGATCATATTTCCCGATGTGTCCGGTCCGCTCGCTGACCCAGGCGATTCCCCGGGCGTCCACCGCGATGTCGTGCGGATTCACGCGCGGCTGGAGGTTAAATTCCATCACCACGTACTTAGCTTCCGCGCCGGCGAGCAGCCTGCGCGGCAGGTGCCGGTTGGGGTCCGGTTCGGCTTCGGCCTCGTTTCGCAGCCGCGGCACGTCCGGGCCGTAGTTCGCCGCCAGGTAATTCACCATTGTTTCCTTTTCCTGGTCGGTGACGCGCACGTTATGATCGAGCAGATAGTAACTCATCGTCCCGACCGTCTCGCTCCAGTCTTCCCTGGATTTCCGGGTTGGAACAACCCGCTCCAGCCCATGGCATATAACGCACCGGCTGGCCAACAACGTCTTCGCTTCACCTTCCGGCATCATCTCCTTATAGTCGTCCGATGTCATTCGCTTCAGCTCGACGGTCGGCGGGCGCCGCGCGCTCAACACCACATCCATCGTCGCCTGCTGTCCACCGCGCACCTCCACCGGCCCGGTCACGGCGCTCTGATACTCTCCACCGATCCCTTCGACTGTATATCTTCCCGGCAAAAGGTTCGGCGTCCGGTAGCTGCCCTGCTCCTGGCTGACCACCATGAAGGTGAAGCCCAGATCCGCGCTCCGCACGCGCACGTATGCCCCCGCCACAGGCTGTCCCGATGCGTCCTTCACCACGCCCGACACGGTGCCGTTGCTCTGCGCTTCGGCCGATACGCCGGTCGCCGTTACAGCTGCCGCCAGCGCCAGGATCGTCACGGTCTTCTTGGCCCATTCCACATGCATAGCTTCGCCTCCTTCTTCTCCCGTTCGTGCCATCCCAAGGACGAAACGACTTATCGCTGTCGTTTCGGTCACGTCCGCTTTCGCAAATCATACCCCTCCCCCTCAATCGGTTCAAGTGGCCCAAAGTTACAGTTCAGGGGTATCACGCCACAGCCTTTTCTGCATCTCCCCCGACGACCCGAGCATCCGGGCCTTTCAGGAGTGCCGTCCATCCGGTTCCAAGCTAGCGCAACTCTGGGACCGCCTCGCAAAGGCTCCCCGCGACCTCGCCCTGATCTGCTCCCACGCTGTTCCCAAGAAACACCCGCTTTGAAGAGATGTTCCGGTATCAGGGCTTGGATGCTTTGGTGAGCCAACTTGGAAATGCCTGACCCCCCAGTCGGAGGTTTTGCGCTTGACACAATCGTGCGGGAAGCGTAGGTATGGGGATGAAGACGCGAACCGGAATTTTTGCTGCCTCGCCGAATGACTCATCGCGTGGAGAAGCTGCTTTCCGGACCATAAGAGGGCCTCATGAACTGGCTCCGAAACCCGGTTGACCGTCGGGCGCAATGTCGGAAATTGTTGCGCAAGACGGTGTTCTATGCCTTGTTTGTTGGCTTGGTATCGGGGATCGCGGTTAGCCAGACGGCAAGCCGACGGCGCATCGCCAGCGAGGACCTGCCCGAAGCGCAATTTCATCTGGGGCGCTTGGCTTATGGAGGAAGAGGCGGCAGGTTCTTCAATTCCTATTGGGCCATCGACTATCCCGATGCGGAACGGCATTTCCTGCCTGCGCTGCGCCGCTTGACGGGGATCTCCGTCGCCGAGGACAGCCGACATCTCACTGCCATGGATGACCGCCTGTTCGATTATCCGTTCTTGTTCGCGCAGCAGGTCGGGCAAGGAGGCTGGAGGCCGACGGAGCAGGAAGCCGGGCGTTTGCGGGAGTATCTGCTTCGTGGGGGCTTTTTGCTCGTGGACGACATCCACGGCGCATACGACTGGTCGGTTTTCGTGTCAGCCATGCAGCGGATTTTGCCCGAACAGCCGGTCGTCGAAATCCCGGACGACGACCCTTTGATGCACGTCTTCTTCGACTTGAGCGACCGGCTCCAGATTCCCGGCCGCCGGCATCTGATGATGACTCGCGGAGGCGAAGTCCTCGCCCGGATGGCCGGGCCGCCGTATTGGCGCGGCATTTACGACGATCATGGCCGCCTGATCGTAGCTGTCAATTACAATATCGACATGGGCGACGCCTGGGAGCATGCCGATGATTACTATTATCCCGTGCCCATGACCCACTTGGCTTACCGGCTGGGAGTCAACTACGTCATCTATGCGATGACCCATTGACGGACGCCCGCGGTATCGCTTTCTGTTAGAGTAGGGCCGGGTTGTAGAAACGGCGGGGAAATACTAGGCATTCGGAGAAGGAGTTGCTATGAGAGCACAGATTTATTCATGGATTCTAATCACGAGCATTCTGTTCCTCCAAGGAATCGGAGCCCATGGCCAGGCCCCGGCGCCGCTGCGGGGAGTCGTCAGCTCGCAGGAAGAGGGCCGGATGGAAGGAGTGCTCGTCAGCGCGCAGAAGCCCGGCAGCACCATCACGGTCACGGTGGTCAGCAACGTTCAGGGCCACTATGAGTTCCCTGCGGGACGCCTCGAGCCCGGCGATTATTCCATCCGGATGCGCGCCACCGGATTCGACCTTGTCGACCCGGGCACAGTGAAAATCGAAGCCAACAAGACCGCGGAAGTGGACCTGAAGCTTGTGATCACGAGAGATATCGCCAAACAGATGGAGCCTGCCGACTGGTTCCTCAGCAACCCGGAGATCAAGGAACGGCTGATCGACGGGGTCAAGTTCGGGCAGAACTGCATTGGGTGCCACTCGCTCTATCCAATCATGACGAGCAAGTACCCCGTCAGCGCATGGCAATCGGTCTTCAATCGGATGTTCCAGTATAGCTCGGCCAGCATCTATGAACCGGGTGAAGTGAGCGTGCCTGTAAACCATCCGCATCAGACCATCCGGCTCAAATCGGACGGCTCCTGCTGCCTGGATGAAGAAGCGTTGGGCCGATTCATTGCCGGCGTGAATTTGAGTTCCAGTCCGGGCGGCACGACATGGCCGTTTGAACTGAAGAAGATGCCGCGACCGACGGGCCGGGGTACCCGCGTCATCATTACCGAATACGAAGTCCCTCGCCGCGAGTCCCAACCCCATGATGTGGTCGTCGATTCCGACGGGATCGTCTGGTACAACGACCACGGCAATCGCTACATCGGGAGGCTGGATCCGCGCACAGGCGAGGTGAATGAGTTTTTGGTCCCAGAATTCACGGCCGAAACCGCGCCGGGCGGAAGCTCCGGCCGTCCCTATTTTGATTACAACCAGGCGGATACCCACAACCGCATTACGTTCCGTGACGTGGTCATCGACCGGGAAACTCTCGAAGTCAGCCGCGAGCATGGCCGCATCCGATCCGATGGCATGATCTGGCAGGAGCGGGGGAGCGCGCAGGCCGACGGCGATCCCCGGATTCTGGAAGTCATACGGACGAACCCGGAAACGGGCGAAGTCAGGCGGTTCCCCGGCCCGGACCGCCCCATGCGGTTTTATGGCGAGGAGGTGGATTCGCAAGGCAATCTCTACGGCGCCAGCCTGCAATACGGCGTGGTGGGAGTTCTGAATGGCCAGAACGGCGAATGGGCGTTCATTCCCACTCCCACTCCGGACTCTGGCCCCCGCCGCACGCACATGGACAAGCAGGACCGCTTCTGGTATGCCGAGTATTACGCCGGAGCGATTGGCATGTTCGATCCCAAGACGTGGCAGGCCAAAGAGTGGATGCTGCATCCGCTTTCGCTGCCGTACGGAATTGGGGTGGACAAGAACGGCGAAGCCTGGGCCGCGGGACAGGGTACCAATGATCTCTATCGCCTCAACCCCGCCACCGGAGAAGTCACGGCATACCCGAAAGGGACCCCGATGTACGGCCAGACGCGACAGTTGTTCGTGGACAACTCGACGTCTCCGGTCACCGTCTGGGTTCCGCACAACCACATGAAGCGGATCGCGAAGATCGAGCCGCTCGACTAGGGAGTTATTCTTCTTTCAATTGTGATGTAGTCCGCAAGGGCACGGCTCCCGCCGTGCCCTTTGCGCGTAGGAGGGGAACCATGCAACACGCAAAGCCGATCGCGCCCCCCCACTCTCGACTCGCAGGCAGTTTGGAGCGCGGGGTGGCAGATCCGTGTTGAACCTGTTGTTCGTATACGGAACGCTTCGGAGGGATGTCCTGAACAGCAGGTCTCATGTACTGGCTCAGGAAACCCATATCGTGCGGTTGGTCGGGCGCGGGCGAGTCCCAGGACGGTTATTTCGCTTGGACGGTTATCCGGGACTGGTGCCGTCCGGCGAACCGGGCCGGTGGGTCCGCGGAGAACTTTATGCACTCGAACCACCCAAAGAGCTGGCCGACACGCTCACCCGCCTCGACGACTACGAGGGATGCGGGCCCAACGATCCGGAACCCCACGAGTACGAACGGGTCGTATTGGATGTCATCTTAGAATCCGGAGGCAACGAAAGTGCGTGGGTCTACGTTTACAAGGGCGCAACCGCCAACCGGCAAGAGATCCTGTCCGGGGACTACGCCTAGGAATCTCTCTAGCAGCGTGGCCGCTCACTGCCGGCCCCGCTCCTGCTGCATCCTTTCCTGGAACACCCTCTCCTGCGCCGCGATGTAGGCTTGGTAGCCTTCGGGATCGATAAACACGTTCGGCGTCTCGCCGCGTCTCATGCGCTCGATCTTCTCCGTCAGGTTGAAGAAGAATCCGTGTGGTCCGAGGAATACCTCGCCTGGGATCTGCTTGAGCCGGGCGATGCTGTTACGGTAATCCTCGCCCCGGTTGGGGTAGTTGGGGTCACCGATCAGCCGGGCGCTGGGGTTGATGTTCACGCTGCACATGAAGACGACGTTGTATTGGCGGTCGGCCTCTTCCGCTGTCATGGTCCAGGTGGTGCAACCCGGCGTGTGCCCCGGAGTCAGGTGAGCCGTGAGCGTCACGTCGCCCAGGGTAACCTGCTGCCGGTCGCGGACAATCTCATCCACGACAACCTGATTCGGTCCGCCGGGAATCCCTCCGCTGGCGATGAGGGGGGCGTCGCGTTCAGAGGACAAAATCCTGGCGCCGGTCAGCTCCTTGATCAGAGCGTGCCCGCCAACATGGTCGCGGTGCGCGTGACTGCTCAGCAGGAGCTTGATCTCGGAGAGGCTGACCCCCAGTTTTTCAATGTTGTCGCGGACACCCGGGGCGGTTTCCGGGAAGCCGGTGTCCATCAGGATATAGCCATCCGAGGTCTCGATCAGGAACGAGGACACCCGGATGGCGCCCACGTAGTAGATGTTCCCGATGACTTGGAACGGCTCGACAGGCGTGGTGCCGAGGCGGAAGCGCTCCTCGTCGGTGATCTGCTGGCGCTGGGCGCTGGCTTCCGGGAGATGAATACCACCCAAGATCAGCAGCGTCCCCAGCCATGCGGCACAGCAAAGGAACTGCGCATTCCTTGGAAATAGCTTGCCGAGAATCTGGGATAGTGTCATCGTTCACCTCCTATCAGATCGCGTTTCTGTTGCAGCTCATGGCATCCCGCCTGGAATCTTCTTTCCCGGAGTTTCCAAACAGCTGGCTGCGCTACAACCGCACTTCGGGAGAACCAGTGGCTTGCCGCCGGCAGAATACATCCTATGAAAAAACTGAGCGAATGAAAAGCTCCGCATGGGTGACTGGGTCAGAGTTCTTCTTTGGTGACGCTCCGAATCCGCTGCCATGTAAGCCCCTCGTGTGCTGCTAGAGGAAGGCCCGGGATCAAAACCAACAGGAACGCAACGCCCCAGAGCAGAACAGCAGCGGTGGCGGCCATCGCAAGCGGGACTTCAAAGAGCCGGGTGAGCGTCAAGGTGATAGCAACCTGCTGCCCACCCCCGACTCCAGGCAAGTGAGCCACGGAGCCGACGATCATCGCCATGATCACCAGCACTGCAGCGCTCAGGCCCAGGCGCGAGACCGGATCGCCGAGAGCTTGAAACACGCTCCAGAATGCAACCACCACGGACAGCCAAACGAAAAAGGAATACGCTACGCACAACAGGAGATTCCGGAGACTGCCCATGCCGGCCAGACCGTCGGCGAAACTCTGGGTCATCTTCCCCAGGTGAAGTTGAATCATCTCCGGCAGCGGGCGGCCAAGCCACGCAACGAGCGAGCGCATGAGATTCCTGCGCCTCTGAAATTGGCTGACGGCAATCCCGAAGACAACCGATCCGGAGAATAATATGAGGCCTCCGCGGCGAAAGTTCTCCAGCAATTGCTCCTGCCCCTCTGGAAAACCGCCACGCGTTGACGCAAAATACAAGGCGAGCCCAAGGAACCCGCTCACGATGAGGCTGTCAAACACGCGCTCGAGCGTCCAGGCAGCGGCTTGGGAGGACAGGGTCAATTTCTCCTTGCGAGCGATGAGCCACGGACGCACGAGTTCTCCAGGTCGTCCCAGCAGTGCAACGGCGCAAAATCCAACCAGCGTGCCCACCAACAGGTTTCCCATCTTCGCGGTTTTGGCGGGGCGGAGAAATTCACGCCACCGGAGGCTCCGAAGCAGATAACTCGCGAAGATCAGCGCGGCTGCCAGCAGGAGATAGGAAGAGCGTAGATTGCGGAAACTTTGCCAGACGTCATCCCAGCGGAATTGCTGCCAGTCCTCGCTGGCGCCGATTCGCAAGGAAGCATAGAGCACAACAGCCAGCCCCAAGACAACCGTCAGAAGGATTTTGGTTCGTGAAGACAATTAGGGGAACACTTTCCCAGTAGAGATGGAATCGGTAGTAGAGTTTCAAAAGCTCACTCGGATCCGATTTCCCCTATCTCCGTTCTTTCGTACTTGCCCATCCAATCATTCCTCCGAATGCGTAGTAAGTCGCCCAGCATGCGCCCGCCATCTCGGAGGGGACGGACCTTCGTACGCGTGTCGTCGGCCCAATGGACGGGGATTTCGAGCGTGCGGTAGCCGAGCAGCCGGGCCAGATAAAGGACTTCCACGTCGAAGCCGAATCCGGGAATCGTCTGCCGCGAAAAGATCGCCTGCGCCGCCTCCCGCCGAAACGCCTTGAATCCACACTGCGTGTCCCGGTAGGGCAGAGCCGTCAAGGCGCGCACGCAGCAGTTGAAGGCCCTCCCGGCCGTTTCCCGCATCCATGGCTGGTGCAAGTGGATCCATTCGGGTTTCAGAGCGCGTGAGCCGATGACCACATCGTAGCCGTTTTGTAAAGGCTCCAGGAGCCGGTCCGCTTCCGTGATCGGCGAGGAAAGGTCAGCGTCGGTGAATAGCAGGTACTTGCCACCGGCTTTGAGCATTCCATTGCGGACGGCGAAACCCTTGCCGCAGTTAGCAGGATTGCGCAGTAGCCGCACGGCTGGGACCTCGCCGCAAATCTTCTCCACGAGTTCCATGGTCCCGTCAGTCGAGCCGTCATCCACCACCACGACTTCCCAGCTTTCCAAGCGCTCTTCAACGTATGCCAGAATCTGCGAGAGCGTGGAAGCAATCCGCGAGGTTTCGTTGTAAACAGGAACCACGATGCTGAGATATACACCGAGCTTTTCCTTCAGGGTGCCGCTTGTCATGGAAAGTCCCTGGGAATGATTATGCACCAATCTCATGTTTCTCCTTCTGTTCTGATTCCCTTGCTTGCGGCAACTGGTGTAACCGGAGCCGGCATGTCGCCAATCAGAACAGTGGGTGTCGCGCTAGACCATTTTCAGGGTTGGTGTAGCGCAGCCGCAAAGTAGCGACAGGCATTCTTACCTGCGGCTTGTTCTTGCCGCCGCCCTGCGTGCGAGGACCCTTGCATCCGGTCTGCCGGGAAGGGAAAAAGACGACGCCGCGCGTGCGCGAACCCGTTTTTGGTGCGTTTTTGGTATGTCGAAAGAACCGAAAGAACCGAGAGAACCGAATTTTGGCACAGTCTGGATTAGCCAGTCTCGTGCGCCCGGCCCTGAGTCCAAGGCAAAGGCCTGTGGTCGGATTCCGGCTGTGTGCTACGGTTATCCAAGGCTATTGGACCACAATCAAGCTAGCGAAAGAGAGCCTGCGGCTTATCCGCTGCCCTTTCTTTTCTTGACCGAGCCAACCGCCCGCACAAACGAGACAAGCTGCGTCGCGGGCCTTTCTCGCTATGTGGTGAAAGATAAGGAGCTTAGAGGCTGGACAGGTCGGTGAAGCCTTCCTTCATCTTGCCGTCTTTGCGTTCGCGGGAACCGAGATGGATGAACTCAAAGCGCTCGATCGTAGCGCCGATCCCAAACCGCTTCTCTTCCTGTTCGACAACCCGGGCGACCTTGCCCTGGCAGCGAAGGGCGACGGGCCTGCGGCCCATGGCCTTGAGCGGCAAATGCAGTACAAACTCGATGGGGGTTCCAATTTCCCAGTCCGCGGACACGGAGAAGAAGAGTCCGCCACAACTCACATCCTGCGTATGGGTGAATAGCCGCCTGCCGCCCAGCTTAGTGGGCTTGATTTCGCAGGGAAAATTGACGGAATAGCGCCGAAATCGACGCTGCTCTTTCCCTGGAACTCTGCTGGTTGGTAGCACGAGCTTCTTTCCGGTTTCTACGTAGCCGCCCAACCCTCAGTTCGGCCTGCGTTTTCCCTGCCCGATCGAATAGAGCTAGCCGAATTGCTCAGGCAATTTAATTGCCCTGTAACTTGCGGGAACGAAAGGATCTGTCGCAATCTTGCATACCCAAATCCTGGCAAGCAATGAAGTTGAAAATGTCTACGGAATCCAAGCCCTCTTGGGAAAAGTTAAGCCATCACCCACTACTGTGACACACGCCCAAGCAGGACAAATGGGTAACCTTTGCCCCTCCTAAAACCATGTGATCCCTTATTCTTTAAGGCCCAGCTTCGGGGCAGCTGACGGCCCGCAACTTCTTCCGAACGCCCAATCTTATCAATTCTTGCTGGCTTTTTGCCCACGCCAGAATACATCCAGCGAGGCGGGCACGTTCCCAAATTCTTTGGTAAACTCGGTCGCGTACAAGATCTGGAATAGGAATGACAGGAGGGCCGTGGCAGAGTACACGTTGTCGGAACTGATGGTGGCGGCGGCGGCGAGAGAGATCCGCGACGGCGATGTCGTGTTTGTGGGGATGCGGCTGCCGTTGATTGCGTTCGTGGTTGCCAAGAACACGCACGCACCAAACGCTATCGGGGTGTTCGAAAACGGGGTATTAAGAAGGACCCCGGCGCGCGAACTGCTGTTCACGATGTCAGACGGGCCGAACCTCACCGGGGCGCTTTCCTGTTTGACGATGCTCGAATGCATGGCCCTGCTGCAGCAAGGGCGCGTGAGCCTGGGGTTTCTGGGTGCGGCGGAGGTGGATCGACTGGGGAACCTGAATTCGACTGAGGTCCGCAGGCCTTCGGGGGATCTGATCCGTTTGCCGGGTAGCGGCGGGGCGTGTGATATTGCCACACTGGCACATAGTTTTGTAGTGCTGCTGGACCACCAAAGGGAGCGCCTGCCCGACCGAGTACACTACATCACGAGTCCGGGAAATGGTCCGTGGCGAAACAGCGGTCGGCTGAAGCAAGGAGGCCCGACGGCCGCAATCACTACCAAGGCTGTACTGCGCTTCGGGGACTTCGAAGAGACGGGGGGGGAGGCTGTGCTCGAGTCCTATCACCCGGGCGTGACGGTCGAGCAGATTGTTACCAACACCGGGTGGCCTCTCCAGGTTTCATCCAAGGTACGCCAAACCCGCGCGCCCACCGCGAGGGAACTCCGTGTGATTCGCACCTATGACCCAGAACGGTTTTGGACGAAATAGTGGGGGAACCGATGTGGGTAGGAGCGCACAAGTGGCGTACACCGAAGACAAGCCGCCCGAGGAAGCCTGGCTTCGGCCTGCCAAGAGGAACCAAAGGTTTGTTGGAGTGGATACGGGCGGACGAGCGTCTCCGGAGAAGCAACAACTATTGGGTGGCGACGGACCCGCCGGGATGAGCGGCCTCAAGTCATGGTGGCGACACGATGGCGGTTTGAGATCTGAGGCTGGCTGCGTTGAAAGGTATTCCGAAAGATACCAGGACTTCTGCATCGTTTCTTGTTTCGCACGAAGGCGCGAGACGAAACGCAAGAAAGGCGAAGAGGAGAAATGGCTGGGCGATATCAATCCATCAAAGTGGAGCACTTCGGCCCTGTTTACGCAATCAGTCTGAACAAGCCGCCGCTGAACATCCTGGACATTGCGATGATGGAGGAGATTCATGCGGCCCTGGAAGAGGCCGACACGGACAGCGGGCTGCGAGCTCTGGTCTTCCGCGGCGCTGGGGAGAAAGCCTTCTCGGCGGGCGTCAGCATCCAGGACCACACGCCGGACCGGATCGAGCAGATGATCCGGCAGTTTCACGGCATCTTCCGCCGGCTGGCAAGAACGGAAAAGACTACGGTGGCCACCGTTCAGGGACACTGTCTGGGAGGCGGGTTCGAGTTGGCGGCGATGTGTGACCTGGTGGTGGCCGCCGAGGACGCGCAATTCGGCCAGCCGGAAATCAAGCTGGGCCAGTTCCCGCCGGTGGGCGTCGTGCTGCTTCCTTACCTGATCGGATACCGCAAAGCGGCGGAGCTGGTTCTGACCGGCAGGAACCTGACGGCCGAACAGGCACAGGAGCTGGGCCTAGTCAACCGGATTGCTCCACCGAAGCAATTGCAAGAGTGCACGGACGAGTTGCTGCGCGAACTGTTGGAGCAGAGCGGGGCGGCACTGCGGTTGACGAAGACGATCCTGCGACGCGTCGCCGGGCTCGACTTTGAGAAATTGCTGTCGGAGAGCGAGCAGTGTTTTCTCAAGACACTAGCCAAGACCGAGGACGCTAAGGAAGGGGTCTTCGCGTTCCTCGAAAGACGCACGCCCCAATGGACACACCAGTAGAGGGCGCGAGGAGACGGTAGCCGGAAGATGAAGAAATCCCAGAACCAAACGGGCAAGGTCATGTCGCTTTCCGAGGCGATCGAGCGCTTTGTGCAGGATGGGGCGAGCGTGGCGATGGGGCTGCAGCTGGAAAGCATGATTCCCTTTGCGGCGGGTCACGAAATCATTCGGCAACGCAAACGGGACCTGACGCTGGTGGGCCCAATTTCGGACATCCTGTTCGACCAAATGATCGGAGCGGGATGTGCGCGCAAGATCGTAGCGGCGTGGGTGGGCAACGTGATGATGGGCTCAGCGTACAACTTCCGTCGGGCGGTTGAAGAAGGCGTGCCGCACCCGGTCGAGATGGTAGACCACACGAATTTCACGGTAGCGCTGGCGCTGCACGCAGCGGCGCTCGGGGTGCCCTTCCTGCCGACGTATACGACGATCGGGTCGGATATTTTCGGGCATGACAACAGCAGGCAACTCCCAGGACTGGCTGAGTTCCAGGCTCCGTTTACGGGAGAAACCATGACGGCAGTGCGAGCGCTGGCTCCGGACTTGACCATCCTGCATGCGCAGCGCGCCGACAAAGAAGGGAACGCCCATGTTTGGGGTAACCTCGGGGCTTCGCCCGATGCTGCGAGAGCAGCGCGTGCGGTAATCGTGGTAGCTGAAGAGATCGTCGGCGCCAAAGTGATCGCGAGCGATCCGAACCGTACGGTGATTCCCAGTCTCCTGGTCTCCGCCGTGGTCGAGGCCCCCTACGGGGCGCATCCTTCACCGGTCCAGGGCTATTACAACCGCGACAATCGCTATTACCAGGAGTATCATCGAGGCACGAAGAGGCGCGACGACTTCGAGACGTGGCTGAATCATTGGGTAACAGGAGTGAGCAGCCGGCAGGAATATTGGGAACGGCTGGGTAAGGAACGTGTGGAATCGCTGCAGGTCAAGAAACACGCCTACGCGGCGCGAACGGACTTTGGGCATTGATCGTCGGCATGAGAGAGCTATTGCACGGGGGAAAGCAGTGCAGAAGTTTCAAACTAAACCATACCTTCGAGAGGTCTCCCTCCGGCCCGACGCTACTTCCGGGAAGCAAGAGTATATTTCAACATCCCGGTTGACTTACCTCTATAAGCCTTCAAATATCCGATCTCGATCCACGCGCGGTCGTACGGAGAGACCTTCATCGTTCTCTTGGCTGAGCAACTGCGCGGTAAGACGCTTTATCTGTTGGACGAGCCGGAATCGGCGTTATCGACAAGCCCGCAACTCGCAGCGCTTTCCGCGATTCAACAGTTGTTCGAGAATGAGGCTCAGTTCATCATCGCCACGCATTCGTCGATTCTGTTGGCCTATCCGAGATCAAAATGGTGCATTCGTCAATAACAAACTACCTGAGGTGAAGTACGCAGATACAGAACACTTCACTATAGCGATGGACTTTGCGAATCCTTGCTCCCACAGGATGGAGAGTTTGCTGTCTGAAGAGTAGGAGACATTGCCAATCCGCAGGACGGAAAGGAGACGAGATCAATGCGAGACCCTGGGGTGATCGCTAGAGTGCTTATTGTAACCATTTTAGTTTGGAGCGCCACACGCACGGCGGCGCAAGCGCCGGCTGGAACTGCAGGACAGTCTTCGTTTCATCTTCTGGAAACGACGATCACCGATGTGCATGCGGCGTTCCAGTCGGGACAACTCACGTGTCGGCAATTGGTGGAGCTCTATCTCAATCGCATCGAGGCGTACGATAAGGCCGGGCCGCGACTGAACGCGGTGCAGACAGTGAATCCGAGAGTGCTGGAGGAAGCCGAGCGGCTGGATGGGGCGTATAGAGCGTCGGGACCAACAGGGCCGCTGCATTGCATTCCGGTGCTGGTGAAGGACCAGATTGAGACGAGCGATATGCCGACGACTTATGGCTCGGTGGTGTTCCAGGAATTCGTGCCGCAGCGGGAGGCGACCGCGGTGAGCAAGTTGAAGCAAGCGGGGGCGATCATCCTGGGGAAGACGACGATGGGCGAATACGCCGCCGGGTACACGGGCTCCGCGTTCGGGATTGTGCGCAACGCATACGACCCAGCGCGCAACCCGAGCGGATCGTCGGGTGGGACGGGGTCCGGGATCACGGCGAATTTTGCTGCGGTCGGAATCGGCGAGGACACGGGCGGTTCGATTCGCGGTCCCTCGTCGGTGGCCGGTCTGGTGGGACTCCGGCCGACGGTACCGCTGGTGAGCCGGCACGGCATGATGCCCGCGAGGCCGACCAGCGATACCCTGGGGCCGATGACGCGCACGGTGCGGGACGCGGCGCTGCTGCTCGACGTGATCGCGGGCTACGATCCGAACGATCCGATAACCGCGTATGCCGTGGGACAGGTTGCTGAGACCTACACGGAGTTTCTCGATCCGAGCGGCCTGCGCGGGGCGCGCATCGGGGTGATTCGGGAGCCGATGGACCCGACGGCCGACCCGACATCGGAGGACTACCAGAAAGTGAAAGCCGTGATGGACCGCGCCATTGGCGACTTAAGGAGACTGGGGGCGACGGTTCTTGATCCCGTGACGATTCCAGAGTTGCAGGACCGTATGCAAAGGGGATATCAAAACAACGTCTTTGAGGTTGAGGAGGCGATGAACGATTATCTGGCGGAGCATCCGAATGCACCGGTGAAAACGTTGCGGGAAATCCTGCTCACGGGGAAAGTAGTTCCGCGACGGGTGAGCCAGTTGCTGGGAAACGTGGGTCGAACGACGAGCGAGCCTGGCTACCTGGAACTGCTGATGGTCCGGGAGGAAACGCGGCAGATCGTGCTGAAGCTGATGGCGGACAACGAACTCGATGCGCTGCTCTACGCTTCGTTCGACCACCAGCCGGGGCCGATCGCGCCCGACGTTCTGACCAATCCGAGTACGCAGGACCCCTACCGGCGAGGCTGGAACCGGCACCTGAGCCCGGCACTGGGCTTCCCGGCCATGACCGTGCCTGCGGGGTTCACGACGGACGGGCTCCCCGTGGGAATGGAAATTCTGGCCCGACCGTTTGCCGAGGGGACGCTGTTCCGGCTGGCGTACGCCTACGAACAGGGAACGCAGCATCGCAGACCGCCCGGGACGACGCCGGCGCTGGAAGGGGAACCATAAACGACGGCCTGTTCTGTGGGATGAGAGAAGGCAAACGGCTAACGCTGAACCAGGACGACAATCCGGGGGTCTTCCATGAATGACAAATCACTTTGTCGGATAGGAGTTTTCTACGACGGATCATACTTCACCTATGCGAGGCGGCACTTCTATTTCGAACGCAAGATAGGCTGGTTAGATTTTCCCCCTTTTCACAGCCTTCTCGAAAACTACATCCGGGAAAGGGAACAGGGATACAACCACTACCGGGTTGTATACGCGGGGTGGTTCCAGGGAATGTTTAGTGCAACTCAAGCTGATGAACGCCAACTCAAGACTGACCGGAAACTTTATCACGATCTGATGCACGCCGGAATCGAACCAAGGTTTATTCCGATGCCGCATTCTGGATTATCAGAGAAAGGTTCCGATGTCGCTTTGGCTATTGAGGCCATGCAAGTTGGACTTAATGGGAAAATTGACATAACCGTATTAGTTACTGGCGATGGCGACTTCATTCCACTAGTAAGAGCTCTGATGAAGCAAGGGATCCGGATTATGGCCGCATACTTCGAGCACGAAGGGGAGCACAAGAGCTTCATCAACGAGCGCCTCTTGAATGTGTGCAATTATGCGATCAACATCAACTCGATGGAAAGAGACAAGAATTTCAAAACGATGTTCAAAGGGCTCTTCCGAAAGGCCGACGATAGGAGAGCCAAGCAGCAATAGCGGGTCGCCAAAGGGACGGCTCCTATCACCGTGGGCCTTCCTCTCCCAACCCTGCTAGAATGAATGGGCCAGACCCTGGCCCCGAGTTTGCAGGGCTGTGGAGAATGTTGTTATGAAAGCAAAGCTCGACAAAAAACACGGCAGCAAGCCCGAAAAGGCGCACATCCAGTTGCGGGTGAACGGGGAACCGGTGGAGGTAGCGTTTCAGCCGCACAAGACGCTGCTCGAAGTGTTGCGCGAGGACCTGGGGCTGACGGGCACGAAGCACGGGTGCGAATTGGGTGAGTGCGGCTGTTGCGCGGTGCTGGTGGACGGCAAGCCTGTGCTCTCCTGCCTGGCGCTGGGGCTGGCGGCGGAAGGCCATGAAGTGACTACGGTAGAAGGCATGGCAGACGGGCCGACGCTGCACCCCTTGCAGGAAGCGTTCGCGGAGCTGGGGGCGGCGCAGTGCGGGTATTGCACCCCGGGCATCCTGCTGACGGCGATGGCGCTGCTTGAAAAATCACCTCGGCCGTCGCGGGAGACCATCAAAGAGGAGCTAGCCGGGAACATCTGCCGCTGCACGGGCTACATTAAGATTTTCGAGGCCGTCGAGCTGGCTGCGGCACGGATGCAGGGCGAAACGGCGGAACCCGCCAAGGAGAGCATATATGGCTGGGACTAATGGGGCTCGAGCTGGCGGGTCTGGAAGCAACGGCAGCCAACCGAACGGGCTGAAGGTCATCGGCAGGCCGTGGAAGAAGGTTGACGCGAGCGACAAGGTGCTGGGACAGACGAAGTTCGCCGACGACCTGATGCTGCCCCGGATGCTCCATTGCAAGATTCTCCGTAGCTCGGTGCCGCACGGGAAGATTGTGCGGATTGACGCCTCCAAGGCAGAGAAGTATCCCGGCGTCAAGGCAGTTCTGTTGGGTAAGGACCTGCCGACGCCGTACGGGATTCTGCCGGTGAGCCAGGATGAGCACGCGCTGCAAATCGAAAGAGTGCGCATGGTGGGCGATCCGGTTGTGGCCGTGGCGGCCGTGGACGAAGATGCAGCCACCGAGGCGCTGGAACTGATCGAGGTTGAGTACGAGCCGCTCCAAAGTATCAGTTCGATTGAAGAAGCGCTGGCGACGCCCGAGCCGCGCATCCACGAGTACGGCGTGGAGGGCAACGTCCATCGGAAGCAGTCCTACGAGTTCGGAGATATCGAGGCGGGCTTCGCCGAGGCTGATTTCGTCCGCGAAGACATCACGTTCTACGAGGGCAGCACGCACCTGGCGCTCGAACAGCACGCCAGCGTGGCACAGTACAGTCCCGACGGCAAGCTCACATTGTGGACCTCGACACAGGACCCGCACTACCTGCACCGCTCAGCAACGAAAGTGCTGGGGCTTCCGGCAAGCCACATTCGCGTGATCGCGACGCCATGCGGTGGAGGTTTCGGCGGCAAGTGTGATCCGTTCAATCATGAACTGATCGTCTCGAAGCTGGCGATGATGACGGGACGCCCGGTGAAGATTTGCCTCACGCGCGAGGAAGTGTTCTACGCGCACCGCGGACGGCATCCCGTGCTGATGGCGACCAAGACGGGTTTCAAGCAGGACGGCTCCATCACGGCGATGCACCACCGTACCTTCCTGGATGGGGGTGCTTACGGCGGGCATGGAGTGGCCAGCACGTTCTATACAGGCGTGCTGCAGCCGACGACATACACAATGGGGTGCTACAAGTTCGACGCCGTGCGCGTCTTCACGAACAAAGCCCCCTGCGGTCCAAAGCGTGGGCACGGAACTCCCCAGCCGCGCTTCGCGCAGGAAGTGCAGATGGACAAGATCGCGGAGCAGCTCGGAACGGACCCGGCGGAGTTGCGCAAGCAGCACGTCGTGCCGGCGCATTCGCTCACCTGCAACTGGCTGAAGATCGGCACGAGCAGCCTGGCCAAGTGCATCGACAAGGTCGTCGAAGGCTCGCAGTGGAAGGAACGGTTCCGCAAGCTGCCGTACGGCAAGGGCATCGGACTGGCGGCGAGCGCCTACATGACAGGCGCGGGGACGGCCGTCTATTGGAACAAGATGCCGCACTCAGGTGTGCAGTTGAAGCTCGACCGTAGCGGTGGCGTGTGCGTGTTTTGCGGATCGTCGGACATCGGGCAGGGATCGGACTCGATTCTGGCGTATATCGTCGCCGAGATCCTGGGTATTGACCCGTTCGACATTCGTGTCGTTACATCCGACACGGACCTGACACCGGTGGACCTTGGGAGCTACTCGAGCCGCGTCACCCTGATGACCGGCAACGCAGCGATCCAGGCGGCCGAGCGAGCGCGAGACCTGCTGGCGCAGGCGGCGGCAGAAAAGCTGGAAGTCCCGGCGGAGCGGCTGGTGTTTGCCGACCGCCGTGTGGCGGACTTGGAAGATCCCGAAAAGGGGATGAGTTTTGTGGACGCGGTGTGGCTGGCCGAGGCAAAGTTCGGGACGCTCGGCACTACGGGTTCCTACACGCCGCCCAAAGCGCCGGGTAAGTTCAAAGGCTCCGGCGTCGGCCCGTCGCCTACGTATAGCTATTGCTGCGCGGTGGCGGAGGTGGACGTCAATCCGGAGACCGGGTGGGTGAAAGTGGATCGTGTCTGGATGGCGCACGGCGGGGGGCAGGCCATCAATCCCGTGCTGGTGATGGGGCAGGTCGAGGGGAGCATCTACATGGGCCTCGGCGAGGCCATGATGGAGGAAATGACCTACCGGGGCAACCGCAACGTCGTGCACAAGTTCCCGTCGTTCCTCGAGTACAAGACTCCGACGACGCACGAAATGTGCGATGTGATTACGTATATCGTCGAGGACGATGAGCGGGAAACGAGTGCGCCGTTTGGAGCGAAAGAAGCCGGGCAGGGCCCGCTCCTGCCGGTTCCGCCGGCGGTTGCAAACGCCGTCTACGACGCCGTCGGCGTACGGATTGACGAAGTGCCCATCACGCCCGACAAGGTCTTGAAGGCGATTCGAGCCAAGGCCAAGGGACAGGAAGGCCGTTACGGGCCGCTGGCGTTCCCGTCGGTTCCAATGCCCGATCCGATCCGTGTGCCGACACCCTGGCAAGGCGGAACAGGCAAGGCTGAGAAGAGGGAACCGGCCATGGCGAAAGAGTAAAGATAATCTTGTAATGCTACGACTCCCGAAATTTCGGTATCTGCATCCCAAGTCGGTGAGCGAGGCCGCGAAAATGATCGCGGACCACGGTCCGGAGGCAATGTTCGTCGCCGGAGGAACGGACCTCTACCCGAACATGAAGCGGCGACAGCAGACACCGAAGGCGGTGATCGGCCTAGCGCATCTCGACAAGCTCCGGCGCGTGCAAGGAAAACCGAAAACGGGTCTTGTGCTCGGCGCGGGACTGACGCTAAGCGAAGTCGTAGAAGACCGTCGTGTGCTCAAGCAGTACTCGGCCGTGGCGCAGGCCGCAGGATTGATTTCGACGCCGTTGCTCCGGAACATGGGCACGATCGGCGGAAATCTGCTGCTCGATACGCGCTGCAACTACTACAATCAGAACCTCGAGTGGCGCAAGGCGATCAATTTCTGCATGAAGAAGGACGGAGAGATCTGCTGGGTCGCGCCATCAAGCCCGCGCTGCTGGGCTGTACAGTCGAGCGACTGCGCACCCGTCATGGTTGCGATCGGAGCAAAAGTGAAGCTCATTTCGCGTGACGGCGAGCGACTGATTCCGGCCGCGAACCTCTACAATGACGATGGCATTCAGCATCTGAACAAGCGGCCCGACGAGCTCCTGACGGAGATCCACCTGCCCGCCGTGGATTCGAACGGAAACGGATGGCGGGCCACGTATTGGAAGCTGCGGCGGCGTGGGTCGTTCGATTTTCCGGTGCTGGGCGTCGCGGCGTGCGTGCGGTTGGCGGCCGACGGGACGGTCGAGCAGGTCCGGATTCTTCTTGGGGGCGTCGGCTCGCACCCGATCGGGGCGGCAGTTTCCGAGCAGGCTATCCTCGGCAAGAAGCTGACCGAAGAGACGATCGAGCAAGCCGCCGCATCGGCGTATCCCACGGCTAAGCCGCTCGACAACACCGACTTCGCGATGAGCTGGCGCAAGGACATGGCGCGGTACTACGTTGCCGGGACGCTGCGGGAGCTGGCCGGACTGCCGCCACGATTTCCAAAGGCGGACGGAGGCAACGGCTCAGGGCTGCGGGTGCTGTCCGGCTGAGGCCCAACCCATCGATTTTCCCTTTATTCGGAGATCCTCGAGTATCGGATTCGCATGAAGGTGACGTTTGTTCTGGAGATCGAGGAAAGCCGTTCCTGCTGCTGAATGAGTATCCAAGGTTACCGGGTCATTGACGCTCATGCGCACATCATGCCGATGCGCATGATCAAACCCACACCGCTCGCCGAGTGGCGGAGAACCTACGGCGAGAAGACCGATGAAATCCGCGCGACCCTGGAAAGCCCCGAGCGGGTGCTGGCGCACCTCGACAGGGAGGGCGTCGACAAAGTCGTCTGCATCAATTACATCGCGCGCGAGCTGTTCGGGTTCACGGAGGAAGTGCACGATTACGTCGTGGAGTTGTGTCGGCACGCGCCGGAGCGGCTGCTGCCGTGCGGGGCGGTTGATCCGGAGCAATCCGCCGACATGGGGCACGACACCGAAGACCTGATCCGCCGCGGAATCAAGCTGCTCAAGGTGCACGGCGTGCACGCCTGTTACGGGCCGGATGACTACCTGCGCGACAAGCCGCAGATGGCTCGGATGTACGCTGTGGCCGAGGAAGCGGAAATTCCGGTGATGTTTCATACCGGGACCTCGATTTTCCCCGGAGCGCGAAGCAAGTACGGCCACCCCATGGCGATCGACGACATCGCGATCGACTTTCCTAGGTTGAAAATCATTATGGCGCATGGCGGCCGGCCACTCTGGATGGCCGAGGCTTTCTTCCTGATGCGCCGCCACGCCAACGTCCATATGGACATTTCGGGCATCCCGCCGAAGCTCTTGCTCAACTATTTCCCGCGCATCGAAGAGATCGCGCACAAGACGCTCTTTGGAACCGACTGGCCCTCGCCCGGCATTCCCGGCATGCGCGCCAACGCCGAAGCGTTTTTGAAGCTACCTATCTCGGAAGAGAGCAAACGGAAGATTCTTTACGACACGGCGAATAAGCTACTGTTTGGCGGTAAGTAGGGCGAACTGCTTCAATGGGCAACTTCGGTGTGCACGTGGTAGTGCGTTTCGACGTATTCGTTCAGGATGCGGATGAAGTCGGCTACGATGGTGTTGCCCTTGAGGGTAACGAGCAGGCGACCGTCGGCGTAGACAGGGGCTTTGGGCTCTTCGAAGGTGCCGGGGAGCGAGATGCCTATGTGGGCGTGTTTGGACTCGCCGGGGCCGTTGACAATGCAGCCCATGACGGCAACGCGCAATTCTTCGACTCCACGATGCCGGTCTTTCCAGATTGGCATTTGCGTGCGGATGTAGCCCTGAATCTCTTCGGCCATCTCCTGGAAAAAGGTGCTGGTAGTGCGGCCGCAGCCAGGGCAGGCGGAGACCTGCGGGGCGAAGCTGCGGATGTCGAGCGACTGCAGGATTTGTTGCGCCACCAGGACTTCCTCCCTGCGGTCGCCGTTGGGGGCGGGCGTGAGCGAGACACGGATGGTGTCGCCGATTCCTTCCTGCAGCAGAATCGCCATCGCGGCAGTGCTGGCGACAATGCCTTTGGCGCCCATGCCGGCCTCGGTGAGACCGAGGTGCAGCGGATAGTCGCAGCGGGCGGCGAGAGCACGGTAGACGTCAATCAGGCTCTGCGGGCTTGAGACCTTGGCGCTCAGAATGATCCTGTTGTGCGCCAATCCGTATTCCTCGGCCGTCTCGGCGGAGCGAATCGCGCTCTCGA
The DNA here is from genome assembly GCA_965198025.1 of Terriglobia bacterium. GTDB lineage: Bacteria > Acidobacteriota > Terriglobia > 2-12-FULL-54-10 > 2-12-FULL-54-10 > CAYWWM01. Next base: position 3,044,584 of record OZ240237.1, read on the forward strand.
CGATCGCCTGTTGGGTGACTTCCTCGGCTTCGAGCGGCTCGGGGCGGCGGGCATTCTCGTCCATCATCCGAGTCAGCAAAACCTGGTCGAGCGATCCCCAGTTGACCCCGATGCGCACGGGCTTGCCGTGCTCGACGGCGACGCGAATCATGGTGCGGAAATTGTCGTCGTGCTTCTTGCCGATGTTGACATTGCCGGGATTGATGCGGTACTTGGCGAGAAGCCGGGCGCAGTCGGGGAACTTCGTCAGCAGCAAATGGCCGTTGTAGTGGAAGTCGCCGATGAGGGGAACGGAAGCGCCTTGCGATTCGAGTCCCCGACAGATGTCGGGCAGTGCGGCGGCGGCAGCTTCCGTGTTGACCGTGACGCGAACGAGCTCCGATCCCGCGCGGGCGAGCGCCGCAACCTGGCGGACGGTCGAGTCGACGTCCGCCGTGTCCGTGTTGGTCATGGACTGGACGACGATGGGGTTCGTCCCGCCGACTTGCACGCCGCCGATATTGGAGGCTACGGTTCGCCTGCGGTTGATTTTCGCCATACTGCTAAGGATCTATCCGTAGAGCTCGCGGACTTGTTTGCCACATGGCTGCGCACCTGCAGTTACGGCCCGGATGGAATGACCCACGACACAAACAAGCATCCTGTAGTTACTTCACGGCAAGAATTGTTCGAATCGTTCCGGGAGCGTCTTCACGATGTCGTTGTAGATGACGAAGACGGCGAGGAGCATCAGGGCGGCGAAGCCGACCTGGGTGACACGCTCCTTGAACTGGATGCTCAGGTCGCGGCGAATGGTGCCTTCGATGAGCAGCAACAGGATAACGCCACCGTCTAGCACGGGGATCGGGAACAGGTTGAAGATACCGAGGTTCAGGCTGATGGCTGCCATCAGGCTCAGCAAGTTGCTCCAGCTCTGCCGCGCCGCCTGACCCGAGAGACGCGCGATCCCGATGGGACCTTCGAGCGTGCGCGCCGACATTTCATTGCGAAAAATCTTGCCGACAAATTCGAAGATCAATCCGGCAAAGCGCAAGTTCGTGGCGACGGACTGCGAAAAGGCATCTGCCATGCCGAGCTGTCGCGTGATGACCTCGGTATGAAACGCTACGCCAATGCGCCAGCGCGATTCCGGGTCACCCTCGACAGCAGTGCGCACCGGTGTCAGTCGCGTGGTCCGTTCCTGTCCGTTGCGCATGTAGATGACTTCCATCACGCCGCCCTGGTTGGCCTGGATGATCTCGGAAACCTTAGGCCAGAAGCGGATGGGATTACCGTTAACGTTAGTAATGACGTCGCCAGCTTCGAGACCGGCATCAAAGGCCGGGAGGTCGGGCTCGACCGCCTGCAGCGCAGCCGCCATCGACGGGAACCATCCCGCAAAGCCGAGGCGGGTCCGTCCCTGCGGACGGGGAGTGACGGTACGGGTAAGCGTCCCGCCGTCCCGCTCGATCCCAACGTCCAGCTCCTGATCCGGATTGGAGACAACCAGGATCTCGATGTCCTGCCAGGAGGGATCCTGCTGCCCGTTGATCTCCGTAATGACGTCGCCGGGTTCGATGCCCGCGGCGGCGGCAGGGGTGTCCTCGTCTACCCACCCGATCACGGCCGGTCCTTCCTGATAGGCGGGCCTTTCATAGCGATACATGTAGAGGCCGGTCAGCAGGAAAACGGCCAGAAACACGTTCATGGCCGGTCCCATGATGGCGACGATAAAGCGTTGCCATCGAGGTTTCGATTGGAACTCGTCCTCATTGCCGGTGGTCTCGTCCGAGGTCTGCTCGCCGGCCATCTTGACGTAGCCGCCGAGCGGCAAGGCACAGACCCGGTAATCTGTATCACCGTGTTTGAAGCCAAACAGACGCGGCCCGAAACCGAACGAAAACACATCAACGCGGATGCCAAAGTACTTGGCGGCCAGGAAGTGGCCGAGCTCGTGGATCAGAATCATGATGCCCAAGACGAAGATCACGGCAAGGATGTTGGTGATAACGTTGTACAGCATGATGTTGCTCGTCTCCTAGTTTGCGGACTGCTGCAGCCACTGGCGGGCGCGCTCGCGGCAGAACCGGTCGTGTTCGAGCGCCTCATCTATGGTTTCAAACCGCCGGGCCGGGACGCTGAGCAGTACATCCTCAATCAGTCTCGGGATCGAGGCAAAGGGGATGCGGCGGTCCAGAAAGGCTTGGACCGCGACTTCGTCGGCTGCGTTCAATGCACATGGATAGGAAGCTCCCTGCTCCAGGGCGTCATAGGCAAGCCGCAGGCAAGGAAACCGTTCCAGATCGGGCTCCATAAATTCCAGCACTCTCAACCCCTCCCAGTCAAATCCCCTATGATTGGATGCAAATCTCTCCGGATAGGATAGCGCATATTGGATGGGAACGCGCATATCCGTAATCGAAAGCTGGGCTAAGATGGAGCCGTCCACGAACTCGACGAGCGAATGGACGGTGGACTGGGGATGGACCTTGACGCGGATCTGGCCGGGGGCGAAGCCGAACAGCCATCGGGCTTCAATCACTTCAAACCCTTTATTCATCAGGGTCGCAGAGTCAATCGTGATGCGGTTGCCCATGTTCCAGGTGGGGTGGCGGAGGGCGCCTTCAACAGTTACGGAGGCAAGCTCGGCGGCTGGCGTGCGCAGGAACGGCCCTCCAGAGGCAGTCAGCACTAAGCGGCGGACATCCTCATGGCGGCCGGCACGCAGGCACTGGTGTACGCCGTTGTGCTCGCTGTCGACAGGGATCAACTCGATGGAGCGCTCGCGGGCCGTGCGGGTGACCAGTTCCCCGGCTGCCACCAGGACTTCCTTGTTGGCCAGGGCCACCTGCTTGCCCGCCAGCAGGGCTTCATACGTGGCGGGAAGACCGTAGACGCCCACGGTTGAGGACACCACCACGTCGAGTTCGGGCAAGGTCGCCGCCTGTTTCATGCCCTCTGGCCCGAAGCCTATCTCGGGCAAGGAGTTACACTCCAGCATGGCGAGACGAGCAAAGAGCAGGTTGGCGGCGCGTTCGGTCGCCATGGAAACGAAAAAGGGACGAAACTCCATGATCTGTTCGGCCATCTTTTCGACGTTCTCGCCTGCCGTCAAACTTACGGCCCTGAATCGCTGCGGGCAGTGTCGGACGACATCCAGGCAGGAGGTGCCAATGGAGCCAGTCGAGCCAAGTATGCCTATTTTTTTCATATAGATAAATAGGAATTCAGGACAACTTCCAGAGCCAATAATACCACAAAACCGGAGCAGCAAATAAGAGCGCGTCAATGCGATCGAGAACGCCACCGTGGCCGGGGATCAAGCCGGAGGAATCCTTCACGCCGGCACGGCGCTTGAGGCCGGATTCGGCGAGATCGCCGAACTGGCCAGCCACGTTGAGCAGCGCCGCCAAAGTGATCGGTTCGGCGTAGCTGTTCCCACCCCAAAAGTAGATTGCAGCAACCGTTCCGACAAGAAGGCCCGCTCCCAAAGACGCCGCTGTGCCTTCCCAGGTCTTGTTGGGGCTGATGCGGGGAGACGACTTGTGCTTGCCAAGATACTTTCCACCGTAATATCCAGCCGTATCACCAGCCCAGATAACAATGAGTGCGAAGAGAAGATGGAACCGGCCATCCGGTTGTTGCCATACCCAGACCAGCAAGCCCAATGGAACAGCTACGTAAAAAACGGCACTGACCGCCGCCGGTAGGGAGGTGAACCAGGAGATTTCGCGGAACCGTGAAAAAGCTACTACGGAAATCGCGGCCAGGGCAATCGGACACAAGACAGCTGGGATCAGCAACCTGGGATCAGAAACGGAAAGTTCCATGATCGAGAGTCCCAGTGCAAGCGCGAGACCCAATGGATAGGCGGCCAGCTCTACCAGAGGAAAACCGACAGAGGGAGATGTAATTGCACGCACCAAACGAAACGCCTCCCAGAGGCCTAAGGCAGCAACGAGCAGTAGCAGCGAAACCAGCAGATAGGCAGGACCGAACAGGACGGAGTAAACCACGAGCGGAACGAGGACAAGGGCGGAGAGGATACGCCGCATGGGCTTAGGCGCTGCTCAGGCCCAGGCCGCCGTAGCGTCGCTCGCGCTTTTGGAAATCCAGGATGGCCTGCAGAAGATGGCGGCGTTGGAAGTCGGGCCAGCAAGTGTCGGTGACCCAGATCTCGGCGTAGGCGATCTGCCAGAGCAGGAAATTGCTGACGCGCATCTCGCCGCTGGTACGGATCAGCAGGTCAGGATCAGGCAAGCCGCGCGTGTAGAGATGATCGGAGATGGTCTGCTCGGTGACCGCGGTGTCCGAACTACCGTTCTGCCGAAGGTGCTTCAAAATCGAGTGAAAAGCATCTACGAGTTCGGAGCGGGCGCTGTAATTCAAGGCCACGTTCAAGACCATTCCCTGGTTGGCGGCGGTCCGGCGCAAGGCGTCTTCGAGGTCCTGGCGGACCTCGGACGGAAGCTCCTCGTAACGGCCGAGAATCTGCAGGCGAATGCCGTTGCGGTGGATTTCGGCGAGCTCGCGGCGGATGTAGTCGCGGAGCAGGTCCATCAGCATGTCCACTTCGGTGCGGGGGCGTTTCCAGTTTTCGGTGGAAAAGGCGTAGAGCGTGAGCGCCTTGACGCCCAGGCGGGAGCAACTTTCCACAGTGTTGTGAACGGCTTGCGCTCCCGCGCGGTGGCCGGCGATGCGAGGCAAGCGGCGGCGACGCGCCCACCGTCCGTTGCCGTCCATGATGATTGCAATGTGGCGGGGGAGCCGGGCGAGGTCTACGCGGGCGAGCAGGTTCGCATCTGCTTCCTCAATGGTTGGCAAGACAGGCGATGGAAGGGAACTCAATGCTTCACCTCACCCCGTAAACCTAAAGTTAGCATAGCGTCCGGGGGGTGGCAAGAGGGCTGTTGCGAGCGCAGAGAATCGACAATCCAACGAAGACAAATGATCGTAAGTCAACTTTGCGGACCGAGACCTCTGGTCACGGCCAACAGGAAAAAGAGAAAGACCAATCGGATGGTCCAACCGATGGCGCACACACCGAACGCTCGCCAGGTGCTCCGATAGTCCAACGCCTGCCGGACGGCGATGACCATCGCTACGAGCATCCAGATGCTCGTGATCATGGCCATCAGGTTCCACATTCCCGGGATGATCCCGAAAACCCGGAGCACGCCGGGCGAGGCGGAAAAGCCTGTGGTACGGAGCATCTGGCCAAGATCGGCGTGAGTCTGCTGCTCTGGAAGGAGCCTGGTACCGATCCAGTAGGTGAGCAGCGCCCAGACGAACCATCCGGCGAGATCAACCACGGCGGCGCCGATCAGGCCGGAAACACCGACTTCCGTGATCCAACCGACCCCCGCAGCCATGCTCGAGAGCACGACCACCAGCATGGCTTGCTTCGTAGCGCCCTGGTCGGCCTCCACTTCCTCGTAGAGATTCGCGTCGAGCCTGGCGGCCCGAATCATGCGGTTGGTGAGGTGAGCCATGGTCTTTTCGATCCCGCAGGGCTTAGCAGGAAACAAGAACAAACCCACGGCACGAACAGAGTGCCGTGGCTACCCGCCCGTGTGGGGCAAGAAATTCCCCGCTAATACCACTCGCGGAGCCGGACCTCCACTCCCGGCGTTCCCTGAACGGCGCTGGAGAATTCCTGGAGATTGCTCTGGCCGTAGTGATAGGGATAAACAATACTGGGCTGGAAGCTGTTCACGCATTCAGCGGCCTCGCCCGGAGTCATGGTGTACGGGAGGTTCATGCAGACGAAGGCTACGTCGATGTTGCGCAGCGCTTCCATCTCCGGGATGCACTCGGTATCGCCGGAAACGTAGAGGCGCTTGTCGCCGAGCGTCAGTATATAGCCGTTGCCGCGACCCTTGTCGTGAAACAGTGTTCCCGGCTGGGGACCCCGTACCAGGTTGTACGCCGCCACGGCCTGGACCGAGATGCCGGCAAAAGTCTTGGATTCGCCGTTGGCGATGGTCTGGGACTCGGCGATTGTCTGATGGACGGCCGCCGAGGTAACGATGACTGTGCCCGGCTTCTTCAGCAGATCAATCTTTTCCCGGTCCATGTGGTCGCCGTGAATGTCGGTGACGAGAATGAGATCGGCCTTGGGCAGATTGTCAAAGTTGCCGCCTACGGCGCCCGAGGGATCAATGTGGATCACCTTGTTGTCCCATTGGAGCATCAGACTGCCGTGAACGACCGGCGTGATGCGCAGATCGCCCCGATTCGTCGGGATCGTATCAGTCTGCGCCAAGGCTGCCCCGCTCGCCATACATAGAATCCCCACAAACAACAGTCCCCGGGTCATTACCATTTTGGTCTCCATCGTGCTTCTCCTTCAAGCTGCAGATCAATCAGAACTGAAGCTCTACCATAGCGTGGAAGGTTAGGAAAGACAATGGAAAAGGGGAACAAAGGAAAACCCGCCGCTCGTTTGCGCGTGCTCCGATTCTAGCGGTCAAATAGTGCTACAACGCGACAGGGGGCGCCGGAGCCGCCGGCGATCTTCATCGGCAGAGCCGCGATCAGAAACCCTTTTTCCGGGAGTTGGCCGAGGTTGGCAACATTCTCGAGGCCGGCGATATTGGCGCCGTTCAGCACCTGGTGCGCGATGAAGTCCTGCGATGGGCCGTGGTCCAGGCTGGCGGTGTCAATCCCGACCAGCGCCACACCGCGCTCGACGAGCAGCTCGGCGGCGTCGCGGCCGATGCCGGGAAAGTGGAGGTCCGAGGCATCGCCGGGGCGGTCCGAGCCGAGATACATCAGGCGGTCGCCCCAGTAGCGACCCCAGCCGGTTTCAATCAGTACGATGGCTCCGGCGGGAATCTGTCCCGCACGAGCTTCCCACTGCTCGATGTCGGAGGCGGTCAGGCGGTAGTCGCGGTCCCGCGCAGCTTGCGCAGCAATGCTGATCTTCAGGCCCGGGGCCACCAGGCGTTCGAGGGGAATCTGGTGTACGGACTGCTTCCCTTCGGCGAAATGAATAGGAGCGTCGAGGTGGGTTCCACCGTGCTCGCTCGCCGCGAAGTTGTAGCTGGCGTACCAGTAGCCGTCTTCAGTCTGTCCGTAGAACACCTGGTCGTGGCGGAAGCCTTCCGTGTCCGTAGGCCAATAGATGCTGGATTCGTCGAAGGGGTATGTCAGGTCCACTACTCTGGGGGCTTGGACCGGAGCGTCACTTGGAGTGGATCCCGTGGGCGCCGTCCTTTCGCAGGCAATGCAAAGGAACAGGCAGCTTGCCAGGCATGGCATTAAGATTCGGTTCACGGCAGCTCCTCTTCGCGGAAGTTCACGTTGCTATCATCTCGCAGAATCCCAACGGACGCAAAAGCCGAATGGGAAAAGGCTCTTCCCTCCGGAACCGATTCCCTGTATATTGCTTCCAGCAATAAATTGGCGGATAAAACCTGGACGAGAACCTTCTCCAGCTTCAGGGAGGTACCGATGAGTCTCCTAAGAATCGCGGATGTTCCGTCGGCTGAAATCGACATCGAGGCCACCGTTTTGGCGGCCGTCCACGCCATGTCCAAAGCGCGGGTCGGGGCGGTTGCCGTCATGGAAAACGGCGAGCTGAGTGGCATTTTCACGGAACGGGACCTGATGCTGCGGGTGGTGCAACAGGAGCGCAGTCCGCGCGAGACCAAGGTCCGGGACGTAATGACCTCGCCGGTCGTCACTGCTTCCGACAAGACGCCCGCGGTCGAGGCCATAGACCTGATGCTGAACCGCCACTTGCGAAACCTGCCGATAATCGGGGAGAACGGGCAGCTGCTGGGGATGCTTTCCATTCGAGGCCTGCTGCAGGACCGAGTGGAAGACCTGCGCCGCGAACTCCACTCCATCGATCAGTACTTATTGAACGACGGCCCGGGGGGGTAGCTCCTCACTCGCTAATAGCCGGAATCCGACCACAGCCCTTTGCCTTGGACTTAGGGCCGGGCGCACGAGACTGACCACACCATTTTCAGGGTTGGTGTAGCGACAGCCAAGTAGCGACAGGCCCCCGGCCTGCACTGATTCTTCGAGTCCCGAGTCCCGAAGGGGACAGGCGGTTGCTGGTCCGCTATCCAAGCCCCGGGTGTGGTTTTTAGGCCACAGCGTGCCGCACTGGTCCCCTTTGCCACCGGCCTCACCCATCCATCGTCCGCAAGGTCCGAAACGCCCCTTTTTTAGTGTTTTTATAGTGAATTTGGTATTCCGAAGGAACGGAAGGAACCGCAAGAACCGAATCTGCCGCAGGAACCGAAAAACGCCAGAAACGGCGTTTTTCTTGGAAGCCCGGTGCACAGTCAAAGGTCCGGGGTCACCGACGTGCAGCCAGAGCGACCCCGAGCAGAATCAGACCGGCGCCCAGCAGGAAGCGGATGGTGAGAATCTCGTGGAAGAAGAGGACGCCGAGAGCCGTCCCGATCGGCGGATGCAGGAAATGGATCACCCCGGCCTGCGAGGCCCGCAGCCGGCGCAGCGAATGATAGTAGGCGAGATAGGCCCCGCAGGATCCCACCGTACCCGATAGCAGCAGGCAGGACCAACTGAACCAGCCGATCGCCTCATAGGGCAGCCGAGTCAGCGAAAAAACGAGCAGCGGAAAATGCCAGAGGGCGGCCGCCAGGAAGGAGCAGGCATTGAACTGCAAGCTAGGATAGGTCCGGGTCAACTCCTTGCCGCGGATGGTGTAGTAGGTCAGGCAGGCGACGCCGGCGAGCAGGAGCATGTCTCCACCCCAACCCGGACTGGCTCCGCCTTGCTGGTCCATGGCCAGCAGCGCTACGCCGCCGAGCGACAGGAACAGCGCCCCCAGGCGCAGCGGCGAAAGCTGCTCCAGTCCTTTGCGCCACGAGAAGAACAGAATCGCAATCGGCGTAAGTGCAATCACAAACACGGCATGGGAAATGCTCGTGTGATCGAGTCCGACGGTAAAGAAAAAGAAGCTCGACCCGAGCCCAAGGAGGCCGACCGGAAGAAAATTCCGCCAGTGGGCTCTCTCGAACTGGAACCGCCCGCCACGTGCCGCATGCACAATCCCGAGGGTGGCCGCCGCCAGGGTGATCCGCATCGATGCGGCCGCCACTTCGGGAATTTCGCGGAGCATGAATTTCAGCAGGACAGCGTTGCCAGACCAGATGAGCGCGGCGATGCCCAGGCTGGCGTACGCTGCTGCAGGGGCAGGTAGGAGCGTAGGCAGGGCAGGCTTGATTGGCTCAGACGGCCGCAGGGTGGAACTCATGTAAAGCTTTCCCTTCGGATGGCCCGCCGCTCGATGCGGTCGCGGTCCACTTCGTAGCCAAGCCCCGGCCCCTCCGGAACCTGGATGGTTCCCTGCGGCGTTACCTCCACCTCCGGCACGATAACATCCTGTGTCCAATAACGCCGGCTGGCGGATACGTCCCCTGGAAGCACGAAATTGGGGAGCGAAGCCAGTGCGATGTTGTGTGCCCGGCCGATGCCCGATTCGAGCATGCCACCACACCAGACCGGTATGTTAGCGGCCTGGCAGCAGTCGTGGATGGCGCGGGCGCGGGTGAAGCCTCCGACGCGCCCCAGCTTGATGTTGACGATTCGGCAGGCGCCGATCTCGATGGCCTGTTCGGCGTGCCGCAGCGTCCGAATGCTCTCATCCAGGCAGATCGGAGTCTCGAGCGATTGTTGCAGGCGGGCGTGGTCGAGCAGATCGTCGTGAGCCAGGGGCTGCTCGATCATCATCAAATAGAAGCGGTCGAACTGCTTCAGGTGCGCGCGGTCGGCGAGCGTATAGGCGGAGTTGGCATCGGCCATTAGGCGCACCTTGGGAAACGCCTCTCGGACACGCTCGAGAACGGCGATGTCCCAGCCGGGCTTGATCTTGATCTTGATGCGCTGGTAGCCGGCCGCTACCTCGGTGCCGATCTTGCCGAGCAGCGCTTCGACGCTGGGCTGGATGCCGATCGAGACGCCGCAGGGGATTTCGCGCTGGGTACCTCCGACGTGCGCCCAGAGCGACCGGTTCGCCAAGCGCGCGCTCCAGTCCCAGAGCGCGGCTTCGAGGGCGCCGATGGCCATGCGGTGGCCCCGGATCGAGGCAAAGCGTCCGGCGGCGTCCGCCGCGGAATCGAGCGGCTTGTGGAGAATCAACGGCACTGCAAAGTTTTTGAGCACGTGCCAGGCCGTCTCGGTGTCTTCCTCGTTGTAGAAGGGTCCTTCGCCGGCGGTGACCTCGCCCCAGCCAACGCCGCCATCGCCTCGGACTTCGACCAGCAGCATGCGCCGGGTGGTGGTAACTCCGAAGCTGGTCTCAAACGGAGCCACCAGTGGCATCCGGATTTCCCGCAGCGTGATTTGCTCGATGGTCATGGGATCCTGAAGCTCTCGGCCGTGCATTCCGTCGGACAAACGTCACCCGGGTTCGCCGGAGTCCTTCCAGAATACGGTTTCTTTGGAAACAACTCAACAATCGGGACATAAGGGCGGCGCTAACGCCTGTACCGTTCGCTCTGTGCCATAATAATAGGTTTGGAAGGAGTACGTTCTTCCGATCATTGCCATGCGACCGGAACCACAAAGGATTCTGGAACGAGCGGAGCAACGGTTCCTGGATTTGCAGCAAGCAAGTCCGGAGGAGACGCTGAAGAGGCTGCGTGCGTTTCTGAAACTGGAGACGCACCGTCTGCGCATGCTACACCGGTATGGGCTGAGCGGCGGCGAAGTGACAGCGGGCCGCACGCAGGCGGTAGACGCGCTGATCACACATCTGTACCATCTCGTGCTCGACCGCTATCGGAGGGGATCAGAGTGGCGCAAGTCGGACGCGGGGGTGACGCTTGTGGCGGTGGGCGGATACGGACGGGGTGAGCTGTGTCCGTATTCCGACGTGGACCTGCTGATTCTCTACGAGAAGTCTGCAATGGATTTCAGCAAGTTCCTGGCCAAGGAACTGATCTATTTGCTCTGGGACGCGGGGCTCAAAGTGGGCCATAGCTGGCGCACGGCGCAGCAATGCCTGGAGATGGCCCGTGCCGACTCGACCGCCGAGAACGCACTGCTCGAGGCGCGCTTCCTGTTGGGCAGGCGTGCGGTGTTTGAATCCATGCAAGGTTTGCTCCGCAAGTATTGGAACTCCAAACCAAGGGACTTTGTCGAAGGCAAGCGCCAGGAAGTGGAAGAACGTTACGGAAAGCTCGGAGAAACCGTGTACCTGATCGAACCGAACGTCAAGGAGTCGCCGGGAGGGCTGCGGGATTTCCACACCATGATCTGGCTGGCGCGGGGCGCGTGGAAATTGGAGCATGAGAAGGAGTGGATCGAGGCGGGAATACTCTCCCAAAAGGACTGGGAGCGCGCGCGGCGCGGGTACGACTGGATCCTGCGGGTTCGAAACGAGATGCACTACCTGACGGGACGGCGAGCCGACGAGCTGACGCTAGCCATGCAGCCGGACGTGGCCCTGGGCTTGAAGTTTCGTCCCGAGCGGCACCAGGAACCGTCGGAAGTATTCATGCGGCAATACTTCCAGCATGCCGAGGACATTCATCAGGTGATGCGGCTGGTGCTCGCTGCGGCAGTGCGTGAGAAAGGGAAGTCTCGCAAGCCCGTCCCCCTGGGTCTGCTCCACGGGCTGCCCTTGGTTCAGAACGACAGCGAGTTGCGTCTGGACGAAGGAGCTCGGCACCGCTTTCCGGAATCACCGCTCGACATGATGCGTATTTTCCCCATTGCGCAGCAGTTGCAGCTCCGGCTGAGCGAAGACCTGGCGGACACGGTACGCAAGAATCTGCCCCTGGTGCAGCGCACATGCCAGCGCGATCCGGAGATGAGCGCTTCGTTTCTGAAGGTGCTGCGGCGGCCGGGGATGGTGGCTCCGGCGCTGCGCGCAATGCACGTCTGCGGGTTCCTCGGGAAGTATCTGCCGGAGTTCGGACGGATCACTCGGCTGATGCAGTACGACTTCTATCACCGCTACACGGCCGATGAGCACACGCTGCGGACCATCGAGCGGCTGGATGAAGTCTGGCAAGGACGGACCCCGGCCCTGGAGCGCTATCGCGGCCTGACCTACCACATCCCCGATACGGCTCCGCTGTATCTGGCACTGCTGCTCCATGACGTGGGGAAGGGCCTGGGGGGCGGGCACTCGGAAAAGGGAGCGGAGCGCGCGGTGGCGGTCTGCGACCGGCTGGGTCTGGATGAGAAGCGGACGGGGCAGGTGGAACTCCTGGTTCGGGAACATCTCCTGCTCACGCATCTGTCGCAGCGGCGCGACCTTTCGGACCGGCGCGTGGCGCAACACGCTGCTGAAGTCGTCGGTGATCTGGAAACCCTTTCGATGCTCTGCCTGCTGACCTACGCCGACGCTGCCGGGGTATCGCCGGATAATTGGACAGAGTGGAAAAACTCCCTGCTATGGGAGCTGTACGAACGCGTCCATGGGGAGTTTCTGGGCCTGGAAGCCGCCACGGCCCAGGAGGAAGAGAAGCTGCGTGAGATGCGCCTGGAGGTGCAGGAATACCTGCAAGGGGCCGGTCCCGCCGAGTTCGGGCTGGAGCCCCTGAACGGGGACACGGCCCGGCAGTGGATGGAAGACCACCTGGGGCTGCTGCCGCACCGCTACCTGCTGGGATACCGGCCGGATTTGGTGGGCCGACAGATTCTGCTCGCCAAGCAAGTGGACCAGATGGGACCCTCGGTGGCGTTTCTCCCGGTGGAAGAGGAAGGCTATACCTGGATGTTGCTTTGCTGTCGCGACACACGGGGGCTCTTCGCCAAGGTGGCCGGTACGCTGGCCGCGCTGGAGGTAAATATTCTGGGGGCTCGCGTCGAAACGCGGAAGGACGGGATTGCGGCGGACGTGCTTTGGATTTCAACGCCCGGCGGCGCAGTGATCTCCGATCCCGCGCGACTGCGTCGCGTCAAGACAACGGTGGAAGGCGTGGTGAACGGAACGGTGGATTTCAAGGCGCTCACGAGCCGTATCCGGCCCGAGCCGCTGGGGCCAGCCCTCAAGCGCCCGCAGCTCAGCTTGAACAACGAAATCTCGGAGCATTGCACGGTAATGGAAGTGCTGGCTCCGGATCGCCTCGGTCTGCTTTACGTGCTGGCGAGCTGCCTGAACCACCTGGGGCTGAACATTGCCTTCGCAAAACTCGCGACCGAAAAAACGATGGCGTTTGACGCCTTTTATCTTACCGACCCAGCTACGGGTAAGCTCGACGAAGAGCGGTGGCATGACGTCCTTTCAACCGTCGGACAAGTGCTGCAACTTCCCGGCACTTCCGGTTCCCGTCTGGGCGCACCCCGGCTTTAGCAGCACCAGTCTAGCGGAACTTCATTACCCTCGGGCATCACCATCGATTTCGTACACCGGAGCAGTTGCAGGCGCAACGGTAACTTGCGACAACCGTTTTCGGTTCTTTCGGTTCCTTCGGTTCCTTCGGAATTCTCGACAGAGCATTTCCGTACAGGTTTATGGGGTATATGGATGGTCCAGCAATCCAAGAAAGAGATCAATCCCAAACACAGCGTCCTCGCCGATTCATGAACTCGGCTCCGGCGTCAGGGCCTTGCCTTCAGCGCGGCCAGAAACTGTCGCGCCCGCTCTTCGAGCTCGGGAGCGGCCAGCAGGTCGCGGATGACCGCAACGGCATCGGCGCCGGCTGCCAGGACCGAAGGAGCATTTTCCATTGTAATGCCCCCGATGGCTACCAGTGGTTTATTCGTGAGCGAACGGGCCTCCGACACCAGAGACGGTCCGACGACGGGATCCGGATTTCGCTTGGACTGCGTAGGGAAAACAGGACCAACAGCGATGTAATCAACCGGCGCCTCAAAGGCTTGACGAGCCTGGGCAAGCGTGTGCGTGGAGTATCCAATCAGGTATCCGTCTCCCAGGAATCCCCGCACCTTCTCCGGCGCCAAATCCTCCTGGCCGAGGTGCACCCCATCTGCGCCAGAGAGTTGGGCGACGTCGGCTCGGTCGTTTACGATGAAGATTCCGCCTTCCTGGTGGATTCTTTCAGACAGTGCTGAACACTCTCGAAAGTGGGCGCCACGGAAGGTGTCTTTATGGCGGTATTGGATCACGCGGACGCCAGCACGAAGCAGGGCTTCGGCGGCCGTTTCCGGAGAAAAAGCAGGAAAGGCGATCGTGTCCAGAATGGCGTACAGGGGAGCTTCAGCAAATAATTGCCCGATCTGCACGGCGGATTTCCCAATGCGTCAATTGGCCGCCAGGGCCGGGCGGGCGTGGAAGCGCTCCAGGAACCGAATGTTGTAGTTTCCGCGCAGAAAATCGGGGTCGGCCAGGATGTTCCTATGGAGCGGGATCGTGGTCTGGATTCCTTCGACAATAAACATTTCCAGGGCCCGGCTCATACGGCTCAAGGCTTCCTCGCGGTTGCGCCCGTGGACGATGAGCTTGGCAACCAGGGTGTCATAGTAGGGATGCACGGAGCACTCCGTATAGGAAGCCGAGTCCACCCGGACGCCCGTTCCTCCCGGCACATGAAACGAGGTGATGTGGCCGGAAGAGGGAGCGAACGTAACGGGGTCTTCGGCATTGATGCGGCACTCGATGCCATGCCCCCGCAGCGCCAACTCGCCGTTTGCAATTTCGGGGACCGGGGCACCGGCCGCCAGCAGGATCTGGCTCTTGACCAGATCGATTCCGGTCACCATTTCGGTGACGGGATGCTCCACCTGAATGCGGGTGTTCATCTCCAGGAAGTAGAGCTCGCCCCGCTCGTCCATCAGGAATTCCACGGTGCCGGCATTGACGTAGCCGATGCGCCCCAAGGCGGTTTCGACCAGCGCGCCGACTGCTCTGCGTTTTTCCGGTAGCAAGCCGGGGGCGGGCGATTCCTCCAGGATCTTCTGGTAGCGATGCTGAATGCTGCATTCGCGCTCTCCGAGGTGACGCGCCTTGCCGAATTGGTCCACAAGAATCTGAAACTCAATGTGGCGCGCGTCCGGGATCAGCTTCTCCAGATAGAGTTCCTCGGAACCAAACGCCAGCAGGGCCTCCCGACGGGCAGCGTCAAAAGCAGAGGCCATCTCGGCCCGCTCCCGGACGATCCGTATTCCACGTCCCCCTCCGCCCCGCGCGGCCTTGAGCAGGATGGGGTAGCCCACTGTACGGGCAATGTCGGCGGCCTTGTCCGCACTGTCGACGATCCCTTCAGAGCCCGGCACCACCGGGATTCCCTCTTCCTGCATCCTTCTGCGGGCAGCGTTCTTGTCGGCCATCAGGCGGATCTGGTCCGGTGACGGCCCAATGAACGTCACTCCGGATGTCTCGCAGACTTCGGCAAAGTTGGCGTCTTCGGAAAGGAAGCCGTAACCGGGGTGAATGGCGTCGGCGCCGGTGATGGCAGCCGCGCTGATGACACTCGGGATATTCAGGTAACTGGCACTCGGCCGGGGCGGGCCGATGCAAACCGCCTCGTCGGCGAAGCGTACCGCCAGAGAATGGTCGTCGGCCTCTGAATACACGGCGACGGTCCGGATGTCCAGTTCCTTGCAGGCACAGAGTACCCGCAAAGCGATTTCACCCCGATTGGCCACCAGGATCTTCTTGAACATACCGGAACCCTTGACGCGGCAGACATTCGAACCCACCACTGTGACAGGCGGGAATAGCTGTGCCGCTAGGACTTTCCAACCGGCTTCAAGTCAAACAGAGGTTCCCCGTACTCGACCGGCTGGCCATTCTCCACGTGGCACGCCGTTACCTCGCCTGCGATCTCCGCCTCGATCTCGTTCATCAGCTTCATCGCTTCGATGATGCAAAGAACCTGTCCGGCCTGGACCCGATGTCCCACTTGCACAAACGGAGCCGTCCCCTGCGACGGCGCCGCATAAAACGTGCCCACCATGAGAGAGCGGACTACATGCACCCCTTCGGCTTCGGCAGGAGTCCCCGCCTGGACAGGCGGAGGCGGGGCCGTAGGAGCCGCCGGCACCGGTGGGACCCGGGTTTCCGTCGGCTGTGATTGCAATGCCACCTGCGCCACACCCGAAACTCCGGGGCGGCTAATCCGCAGCCGCACTCCGGCCCGCTCCAACTCGAACTCGGAGATACCCTTTTCGGTGATCAGGTCCACCAACTCTTTGATTTCTCTAATATTCATTGCAATGCAGTTTCAGGCGCCAGGTCGTTTGCAAGTCAGAGCACAGTCAGATCTTTGGGAGTCCGGGTCAGGATTTCGGGTCCATGCTTTCGGACCACCACCACATCCTCGATTCTCACGCCGCCGAAACCAGGAACATACACACCCGGCTCGACGGTGATGACAGCCCGCTCGGGCAGGACCGTTCGTTGCTTCTTCCCGATGTGGGGCAGCTCGTGAATCTCGCGCCCCACGCCATGCCCGGTGCTATGCGTGAAATACTGTTCGTATCCGTACCGTTCCAGAACCCGCCGGGCGGCCCGATCCACCGCAGCACATTCTACCCCAGCCCGCACCGTTTCTTCCGCTTCGATTTGGGCTTCCAAGACCGCCTGATAGATCCGGGAGGCCCTGCGGGACGCCTTGCCTAGAAAAACCGTCCGCGTCATATCGCTGACATAGCCGTTTAGTATAGCACCGAGGTCCATAAGAACGCATTCGCCGCGTTTCAGCGCCCGGGCTCCGGCGCGGGCATGCGGCAGAGCCGTACGCGGGCCAAATGCCACAATGGTCTCGAAGGAGGGCTGCTCGGCACCGTACCGCCGCATGCGGTACTCGATCTCTGCTGCCACTTCCATTTCCAGGATGCCCGGCCGCAACAGAGGCACCGTCTCAGAAAACGCCCGGGAGGACAAGGCCACCGCCCGGCGGATCCGCTCGATTTCCTCTTCATCCTTTTCAATTCGCAGAGTCTCAATCCAGCCAGCCGTCGGAACAAGCCGTTTGCGCGGGAGCAGTTCCCGCAGGCGCTTGTGCGTTTCAAACGAGATGGCGCCGGCCTCAAATCCGATCTTGGGGAACCGAGTGCGGTTGGCCCGCTTGGCGGCAGCCGTCAGCGCGTTTCCGTTCACGATAGCAACTCGGGAGTCCCGCACCTGGTCATGCGCCTGCAAATCGTATCGGGGATCGGTGAACAACACCGAGCCCCGCATCGTCACCAGCAGCACCCCGGCGCTGCCCGTAAAGCCAGTCAGGTAGTGAACGTTCGGGAGCGACGTCACCAGCAGCACTTCCAGACGTTCCTGCTCAAGACGCGCCCTGAGTCGGGCCAATCGAAGCCGGTACGGCGATGGGGCAGCTATCAGCATGGGAGTCGGTCGGACAGCACGGCGCGAATTCTGCCGCAAACAGCAAGGACTCCCCACACGAGGAGTCCTGCCTGTTTGAAAAGAAAGCCCTACGGTGTCCCGGGGGCGTACGAGGGCTCCATTACCCGTGGCAAGGGCTCCTCGACAGTTTGGATCACAGATTCGGCGGCGGAAGTCTCGAAAGGAGAACTCTCCGGATCTTCGATCCCTACTTCCACAGCGGGCTCCGGAAGTGACACGGAAACCGCAGCGGGCACAAAAGCGGGTTGAGGTTTTGGCGAAGCTACCGGTTCCGCAGAACCCAGCAACACCAGCAAGCCGTTGGACTGTTTGCGAACTTCATAGGGAACCTTGGAATCCAGATCCATGACCACCCGAGTGATGGGCGGTTGACTGGTAAACTGCGCTACTCGAACCGCTTTGAGCGGCGGGGTGTTGACTTCCAGGCGGCCCTGGCGGATACGGTTCACCGCATCCGGAATGTCCACCACCAGCCGGTCCGGCCTGGCCAACTCCATGGCGCGGTACTGCATGGCTCCATCGCCCAGGATTTCGACTTCCAGGCCAACGCCCGTTTCGGTGAGTAACACAGAGATTTCCTGCACGGAAGTTCGGCGTGCCGGGGAAGCAGCAGGAGGCGGAGCCGCGGCGGGAGCCTTCGGCCGCGATTTCCGTTCGGCTGCAACCAGGGCAGCCGGTTTGGCCGGAGCACGGGCGCTCGACAATTTCTCCACCCGAACCTCCAAGCCTTCGGCAAGCTCCTCGATTTTGATCTGCCCTTCTTCCTTGAGGCTGAGCTCCAATGCAAGGTGAGGCTGGTCATCTGCTCCGCGGTAGGACAAGAGTCTGTAGCTGTCGACATGAGGAGACTGCACGGTCCGGCTATCCGACGATGGCGCTCCAGACACGCCGGTCATATCAACCACGAACAAACGCGGGGCGATTCGCGTCGGGCTGTACTCGACCTGCGACGGCAGCCGGAGCAGCAATGTGGTGGCCTGCCGGTCCACCGTCGTTCGGATGCCCAACAGTTCCGTTGCAGCCTGGGCGCAGCTCGCCGCCCATGCCAGAATCAGAACTGAGAGCGCATACCGGCTCATGGATATCATGAACTCTCTCCCTCCGTTGAAAAGGCTTCCAGTTGGTCGATCGCTTCCCATTAGCTCCGGCTTCGCTTTCATGCTTTCGAGTACTGCTCGTCCTCGAACCGGCAATTCCGACTCCTCCGGCGGCTGCCTTTACGCAGCCCACAGGATGTACTGCTGCGGTTAAATAGCCACGCTTTTCCTCGCGGGTCAAGTCAATCTTAGGCTTCACCCGCCGCAACTCCCTCCTTTTTCCTGCCGTTGTAGGGACTCTACGATCAAATGCCCAATATATTGTGTAACCCTTGGCAGACATACACAATAGCTATGGTGCAAGAGTCTGGGATCCGAAAGTATAGCAAAAGGTACTTCGTTCTATCGGAATTCGTGCATTATGCAAGCATGCCGTCCGCGCGAGAAGTGTCGGCTTGAAATGTTGAGCCGTGATTCAACCATGCAGACAGCAAGTTTGGCGAGTGCTATACTGACCAGGGACTGAAGCGACCATGCAGGAGCATCCACTTGGGAGAATCAGTCATTGACTGCTACCGCGAGAACCCAACCCACGAGGAAATCCTGCGGCATACCCGTGGTCTGACGGGAGTTTCGAAAATAGTTGCAAACAACTTACGAGGTCATTGGGTAGCGTGGCGCAGGAGCTTTCCATTCGACCGTGGAGGAACCGATATGCAGCAACCTAAAATCATCGTATGCTCGATGGCCGGAATATTGGGGCTGGCTTGGGTCTTGGCCGCTCCTCCCGCTGTGAGCGCTCAGGTTGCGGCCGAGATGGTGATCGTCAATGGAAAGATCCTCACTGCGAACACCCCGGACCCCGATAACTTCGCAATCGCCGAGGCGGCCGCCATCGCGGGCGGAAAGTTCCTTGCCGTGGGAACCAACGCCGAGGTGCTGGAACTAGCCGGTCCGCAGACCCGAAGGATTGACCTCGCTGGGCGAACGGTGCTGCCGGGACTGGTGGAAACACACGACCACATTCACCAGTATTCCGCCCACTTCTTCCCGGAACTGCGCCCCACGGTGGATCCGGCAATTTCCTGGAATAGCCTCGACGAGGGCCTGACGCGACTTCGGATCCTGGTTGCTCAGAAGCAGCTGGGCGAGTGGGTCCGGACCACTGCGCGAAGAGGAAGGCCTACCGATCCCCCCGTCCTGGCTTTGGCGGTCAAGAGCGGCGAACTGACGCGCTTTGACTTGGACACAGTGTCTCCCGATAACCCGGTCCGTATTTACAGTATCTTCTTCAGCCCGACCGGCGACAGCCTGGTCAACACCCAAGCGCTCGAACCTCTGCTGGCCCGCTATCCGAACCTGCCCGGCGTCCACCGGGACGCGCAGGGAACTCCGACGGGATGGTTGAGCGGCGTGGCCGACAAGACTCTGGAATACGAGTTCGCCCAGCCGACGCCTCCGGAGCAGCTTGGGCCGTACTACAAAATGGAGATGGAAGAGATCGCCGCACAGGGCATCACGACCGTGTCCACG
The DNA here is from genome assembly GCA_965198025.1 of Terriglobia bacterium. Classification (GTDB taxonomy): domain Bacteria; phylum Acidobacteriota; class Terriglobia; order 2-12-FULL-54-10; family 2-12-FULL-54-10; genus CAYWWM01. The sequence goes on from OZ240237.1 coordinate 3,064,390, forward strand.
CGGCTCGACCCGGATTCGCTAGGCGCCTATGCGTGGCTTCATGCGCGCGGGGAACTACCGATCCGCATGGCCTACTCTATGGAGACGGCGGCCCGCAGCATCAGCCCGGACGCGATATTAAGCCGGCTGGCGGGCTTCCAGGGCGGCAGCGGGCGAACCATGTGGGGCATGGGCGACGACAAGTTGTGGACCATCGGGCTTTCGCTTATCAGCATTGACAGCATCCCGAGACTCGGCGGAACCTGCGTCAGCGTACCATATCCACGGGAGGCTCCCAATTTCCCATTGTGGCGGTTTCAACTCTACGGTCCGAACGGGCTGTGCCGCCTCGCCGACCCGAACTACCGCGACGCCGACCTGGTGCGGGCAGCAGCCAAGTACGGTTTCCGCATCGCCGGCATGCACACGGGTGGAGACCTGGGCGTCGACCAGTTTCTCGATCTGGCAGAAGAAATGAGCCTGCAATACCCCGACATTCCCGAACGCCGCTGGGCCATGGACCATTGCCGTTTCATCAGTGAACGGCACGCGGTCCGCATAGCGCGCCTGAATATCCAATTGAGCTGCGGCCCGAAGTATATCTACGCGGGCGAGCAGGGAGATATCGGCGCGTTTGCGATCCTCTTCGGAGAAGAAGTATCACAAGACGCGGTCGTTCCCTGGCGGCGACTGCTCGACCACGGCGTGCGGGCGGTGATGGAGCTTGACCAGCACGGCTTCCATCCCTTCCTGGGAATGGAAGTTTCCGTGACCCGCGAGGATATCGACGGAAAGGTTTGGGGACCGGAGCAGCGCATCACCCGCCGCGAGGTCCTGTACACCTATACCCGCTGGAGCGCGGAGTACGTTCTCAAGGAAGATCTCCTCGGCAGCATCGAGCCTGACAAAGCGGCTGACTTTGTCGTCCTCAACAAGGACTTCCTCACGGTTCCTGCCGATGAGATCGGTCAGATCGACCCTGTTCTGACTGTAGTCGGGGGAACGATTGTTTACACGCAACCGGAGTTCGCCTCGAGTCTGGGACTGCCACAAACGGGCTTCCGCCTGGACCCTACGTGGTGGTGGCGGGGCACGCCGGAGGATGCCAATCGGCGCGCCGAGCGCTTGCGTGTTCAGGAATGAAGGACCCGACGGCTGTGAACAGCCGCGACCAGGACGGACTCCTCCGTTCCGGTTTGCTCGCTCCGAATGCCGATTCCCCATGAATCAGCGTAAGTCTCCCATTCCGCTGTTCCTGGCTAGCCTTTCTTGCCTCTCGATTGCCATCGAACCAGGAGCACATCCCTCTGCGCGGCTTTCAGGCTTTCATCGGAAGTTCGATACAATGAGCCGATGAGGCCGGAAATGCGGAACCCTCGTATCGTGCCTTAGGAAAGGTACTTACTGGCGGAATGAGGCGGTTTGTAACCATCGCGGCGATCCAGAGTCGGGCGCATCAGGACCCAGGCGTCAATTTGCGCAAGGTGGAAACCCTTATTCGTCAGGCGGCCCGGAAGGGAGCGCAGATCGTCTGTCTGCCTGAACTGTATCGCACGGTCTATTTTCCGCAGCACAGGAAACGGGACGTGAGTCGCCTCGCGGAAACGATTCCGGGTGAATCCACCCGGATCTTTGGCGAACTAGCCAGAGAACTGGGAAGCGCTCTGATCGTGCCTGTGTTTGAACACGCGAAGAACGGGCGGTACTACAATTCAGCGGTAGTGATCGACGAAAGTGGCATTCTGTTGCCAACCTATCGTAAACTGCACCTCCCCCACGATCCGCTGTTCTACGAGCAGAATTACTTTTCTCATGGAGACAACGGCTACCGAGTTTACAATACGAAAGCCACGAGCTTTGCGGTTCTGATCTGCTACGACCAATGGTTCCCCGAAGCGGCGCGCATGGCGACACTCGCCGGCGCGGAGATCATTTTCTATCCGACCACTTTGGGCAACGTCGTCGGTTGCCGGTCGCTGGACGGCGACTGGCATGATGCCTGGGAAACCGTCATGCGCGGCCACGCCATTGCCAACGGCGTGCATGTGGTCGCCGTCAATCGGGTCGGCCGCGAAGACCGATTGCGCTTTTGGGGGCAGACGTTCGCTTGCAACAGCTTCGGCAAGATTCTCAAACGGGCGAGCGCGGTAAAGGAGGAAGTGCTGGTGGCGAAGCTCGATTTGTCGCACAACCGCCGCATCCGCGATGGTTGGGGGTTTTTCCGCAACCGTCGGCCGGACACCTATCGGGAAGTGAGAAGTCCAAAGTACAGGAACTTGAAGTAGAAAGAGTTGCCTCATCTCACCCCTTCGCAAAATGACAAGGCAAGAAGAAACTCCTTACACTTTGGGCTATCGTATGCCCGCCGAGTGGGAGCCCCATGCGGCCATCTGGCTCGCCTGGCCACACGATCTCACTTCCTTCCCTTATCTGGATCAGGCTGAGTCGGCCTTTGCCGATTTCGTCTCGGCGGTCCACACGAGCGAGCGGGTGGAATTGCTCGTTCGGGATGCGCCGATGCAGCGCAAAGCTACACAATCGTTGCAAGGCCGGGGGATCGATTTCAGCCAAGTCCGCTTCCACCGGACTGACTACGCCGACATCTGGTTTCGCGACTACGGGCCGATCTTCGTTGTCGACCGGAAGAACGAACGACTGGCGATTACAAAATGGATCTTCAATTCCTGGGGCAACAAATATGAAGAGCTCTTGAAGGATTCCCAGATCCCCTACTTCATGAACGACTCGCGGCGCCTTCCGATCTTCGAGCCGGGCATCGTTCTCGAGGGTGGGTCCATTGACGTGAACGGCAGGGGCACACTTCTCACTACCGAGCAATGTTTGCTCAACAAGAACCGCAACCCACGGCTATGCAAAGAAGAGATTGAAGTCTACCTCCGCGACTATTTGGGAGCGACGCACTGCATCTGGCTAGCTGCCGGGATCGAAGGCGACGACACCGACGGGCACGTTGACGACGTCGCACGCTTCGTCAACCCGACCACGGTTGTCTGCGTTACGCAGCCGGACCGAAGCGACCTGGACCATACGTCTCTTGAGACCAACTATCAACTTCTTCGGAAGTCAACCGACCAGGACGGCGATCCTCTCAGTGTAATTCCACTTCCCGTGCCGGGCAGGGTGCAAGATGAACAGTCCCGTCTACCGGCCAGCTATGCCAATTTTTACATTAGCAACAGCAAAGTGCTGGTCCCCACATTCGGTGTGGACACTGATGCGAGAGCCGTAGAAATTCTGCAGTCCGTTTTCCTCGACCGGCAGGTTGAAGGCGTCAACGCCTTCGGGCTCCTCTGCGGTCTCGGCACCTTCCACTGCATGAGCCAGCAACAACCGGCGGTCTTGTCACCCAGGGGCATACCCACAATCCGAAGAGCTTGACAGCGTTACGCTGCCCCCGGTAAGATACCTCCAGAATGTTGGAACCTGACATCAAGGCTAAGTCCTTATTTTGAAGGAAGTTTTGCGATGTCATCCGAAATTCTCGGAGCCCGTTCGCACGGGACCCTGATGGCTGTGATCCGCACCCACATCCAGACGGGTGAGCCTGTCGGCTCGCGGACTATTTCCCGGCAAGACAAGGAAGGACTCAGTCCGGCAAGCATCCGGAACATCATGGTAGAGCTCGAAGAGGAAGGGTACCTGGAGCAGCCCCACACGTCCGCCGGCCGGGTCCCCACCGAAAAGGCCTACCGGTTCTACGCCAGCCAGTGCGACGCCTCTCATCCTCCCGGCAAGGCGGACGAACAGTTGATCCTGACGCACCTGGAAGGAGCGATCGAAGTCCCTGAAGAAGTGTTCCTGGAACGGGTCTCGCGAGTGCTTTCCTTGATTTCGAACAATCTCGGCGTGGTCGTCCGCGAGCCGATGGAAAAGACGATCCTGGAGCATATCCATTTTGCGCGGCTTGGAGAGAGGCGCATCCTTGTGGTCCTGGTTTCCGACCACTCCCGCGTCAGCAAGCGAATCATTCAGCTCGACCGGGAAATCTCCGAACCAGAGCTGGAAGACGCGGCACGTTATTTGAATGAGCACTTCCGGGGTTGGGAACTCGAAGAAATACGGGAGCGCCTAGTCGCTGAGTGCCGCCAAAAGCGCGCGGCCTGGGACAGGGTGCTGCGAGACCTCCGAGATTTGTACGAACTGGGAATGCTTGAGAACGACTCGCCAGCAGAGTTGTTCGTCGAGGGAGCGTCGAACCTGGTCGTCCGGCCGGAGCTTGCCGAGCCGGCGCGGTTGCGCGAGCTGCTGAAAGCTCTCGAGGAACGGGAGACTGTCATCCGCCTGCTGACGGAATGCATCCGGGTGCCGGGCGACCCCCTGCAGGTTGTGGTGGGTCTGCCGGGCAAGCCGTCGCTCCTCAAGAGTTTTTCATTGATCGGCGCAACATTCTCCTGGCAGGGAAAGGTTGAGGGGAGGCTGGCGATTGTAGGGCCGGTTCGTATGCCATATGAGCGTGTGATCCGCAGCGTCGGCTACATCAGCCGGTTGTTTGAGCGCCAGGAATTGAATCGGATGGAATGAATCGATGGAATCGACTGCAATGGCTGACGAACCGGAAAACCATTCCGTAGCCCAGCCTCCGGCCGCTACTTCTGAAGAACCTGGAACGGGAGAGGATTTCTCCGCACCGGAGCGCCCGCCGGAACTTGCAATAGACGACGCGGCTAGCGTTATCAGTAGGCTGCAAACGGAAAAGAAAGAATTAACCGATCAGCTTCTGCGAAAGCAGGCGGAAGTGGAAAACATCCGCAAGCGGCTCACGCGCGAGAAGGAAGAGTTTCAGCAATACAGCCTCTTTCAGGCTGTCGAAGGGCTCCTCCCGGTGCTGGATGCCTTTGAGCTGGCCCTCCAAAGCGATGGGGGCGGTGACGAGTACCGAAAAGGCGTTGCGTTGATCTACCAACAGCTTCGTAGCACTCTTCAGCGGCTGGGCCTGGAACCGATCGAGAGCAAGGGCGGTCAGTTCAATCCCTACCTGCACGAAGCCGTCTCGACGGTTGAAAGCGACGAGTACGAGGATCATTACATTCTGCAGGAACTCCAGCGCGGCTACCTCTTTAAGAATCGTTTGCTGCGGCCGGCGCGGGTAAAGGTCGCGCAGCGACCCGCCGCCGGAGAGCCGGATTCCCCTCCTCCATCCGATGACACAACGAAGTAATAGTTCGCCCGAAAAACGGGACTTCTACGAAGTCCTGGGTGTGTCTCGCAGCGCCAGTGCTGAGGAGATCAAGAAGGCTTACCGCCGGCTTGCTTTGCAATGGCATCCGGACCGTAATCCCGGCCAGAAGCACGAAGCGGAAGAGAAGTTCAAGGAAGCGGCGGAAGCTTACAGCATCTTGAGCGATCCGCAGAAGAGGGTGCAGTACAACCGCTTTGGCCATGCCGGCATCGGTGCAGCCTCGGGATTCGGCGGCTTTGACCCCTCGACCTTTTCGGAATTTAACGATATTCTCGGGGACTTTTTCAGCTTCGGCGATATTTTTGGTGGGATGGGAGGAGGCAGCCGCCGTCGCACGCGGGCTCAGCGAGGTGCGGACCTGCGTTACGACGTGAAGCTAACATTCGAGGAAGCGGCGTTCGGTACCAAGACGCGGTTCAAGATCCCCCGGACGGAAACCTGCTCGACTTGCTCCGGAAGCGGCACCAAGCCCGGAACGCAACCGACAAAGTGCAAGACTTGTCATGGCCGGGGAGCCGTCCGACAGCAACAGGGATTTCTCATCATCAGCCGAACCTGCCCGACTTGTTCCGGGGCCGGTCAGGTTAACTCCGATCCCTGCAAGAATTGTCGGGGGGAAGGACGCGTGCAGGTGGAAAAGACTCTCTCAGTTACCATTCCTGCCGGCGTGGATTCCGAGAGCAGGCTGCGCATCTCCGGGGAAGGCGAAGCCGGAGCGCGTGGCGGCCCTTCAGGCGACCTCTATGTGTTTGTCCACGTCGAGTCCCATCCGTTCTTTGAGCGCGACGGGAACGACCTGCTCTGCAATGTCCCCATCAGCTTCTCGCAAGCCGCACTGGGGGCACAGATCGACGTTCCTACGCTTGACGGGAAAGAGACTCTGGAGATTCCGGAGGGTACGCAAACCGGAACCAGGTTCCGGCTTCGTGGAAAGGGGATCCCTCGGTTGGAAGGACATGGCCGGGGCGACCTCCACGTATTCGTTCGTGTGGCTACCCCGGCCCGTCTCAACAAAGAACAACGCCGGTTGCTCGAGGAACTGGCGGCGGTCGAGCCGCCTCACGACGGCTCCCCGGATCGATCCGAGAATTCGCACGCCGAGAAAACGTTCACCGAAAAGGTCAAAGACCTGTTCTCTTGAAGCCGCTCTGAGCACGGAATGCCCTGCTCAGGCGGGAGTGGTTGCAGCGAAAGCTACCCTTGTTCCTGACTCAAACGGGTGCACATCAAGCCGGCGCCGGACGGGTCAATGGCGTCCCTGCCCTGCTCGATTTGGCGCACGATACCACCTTTGTCTATGACGAAGGTCGTGCGCATGGCTAGGTTTCGGTCTTCTCTCAGGATTCCATACCTCGTGCTCACTTCGCGGTTGAAATCACTCAGCAGAGGAAACGTCAGACCCAGGTCCTCCGCAAAGCGCCGGTTGCTAGGAGCAGCATCTACACTGATGCCAAGGACTTGCGTGTCGGTTTCATTGAAGAGTTGGATATCAGCCTGATATCCTTTGAGCTCCTCCGTTCAGCCAGCGGTGAAAGCCAGCACATAAAACGCCAGCACCACGTTCTGCTGGTTCTTGAAACTACTCAGCGTGACTTCATTCCCGTTGTTGTCCCGAAGCGTAAAGTCCGGTGCCGGATCGCCGACTTTGACGTTCGTCATCAATTCCTGTGCGCCTGCCGCAATGGAAAGAGTCAGCGCCAGTGCCGTCAGGACGGGGACGAGGGTCTTTGCCCGCCAATTCTTCACGGTATCCTCCTCATTCCATAACTATGTCGTTATGGGAACAGATTCTGGCAGATTATATGCCAAAATCGGACGAGAAACAAGCGATTCCTACTTGGCCGAAGTCGCGCCTTTGCTGGCTCTGGCGGCATGGCTAAGAGCGGAATCCGTAATCCTTCCACCGCCGCCGGACCTTCTCGATCTGCTCCGGCGAGGGGTCGGCCGTGGGGGGAAAGGTCTCTCCTTCGCGCGCGTATTCCCGGACCGGTTTGGTTGCGTCGATGCCCATAAGGTCTGACTCGCCTCGCCGGGACGGAACCTGCGAGACGTCGAGCGGGACGGTCTTCCCACCGGGAAGCGTTACTACATCGCGGCAGGCCTGTACCCGGGTCGCAACCGCCCATTCGACCAGGAACGGGTTCCAGGGGTCGACATCCTCGTCCACTACGATGACCAGCTTGCAATAGAGCGTGGGGTGGCCCCACACATGCCCCATTACGTCCCGCACGTGGCCCGGATACGACTTCTTTAGGGAAACCACCACGTGGAATCCGGCGCAGCTGGCTGTTGTGGCGCAGACGTCTTTGATACCGACGATTCCGGCGCGCCGCAAATGCTCCAGTATCGCCGCCGAGCGCCCCGTGGCCCGCACCGTGGTGCTCTCGTTCGGGGGACGGCCCTCGTAGGTCCCGTGGAAGATCGGGTTGCGGCGGTGGGTAACTTTCTTGACCTCTATGTAAAGGCTGTCCTTCACCTCCCCACCCATGAATCCAAGAAACTCGCCGAACGGTCCCTCAATCGGCCAGAACCGGTCAATCGGCATTTCGCCTTCGATCACAATCTCGGCCTGCGCCGGGACCAGCAGGTCCGACAACTCCGCCTGGACGACCTCGACTGGCTCGCCCTTGAGGCCTCCAGCGATGTCGTACTCGTCCACCTGGGCCGGCACGGCAGCAACGCTCGTCAGGTTCAGGCACGGCTCCGGGCCGATTGCCAGGGCCACCGGCATGGCTTCGCCGCGCGCCTTCCACTTTTCCCACTGAATCCGGATGTGCCGCGGCGGCGTCCGGAGTACGTAGCAGCCCATCTGAGTCGCAGAGAAAATCTGGTTGCGGTAATTGCCAGCGTTGATCCATCCGGTCTCCGGGTCGCGCGTGATGACGGCGTGCAGGGTGCCCAACTCCGGCCCGGCGTCGAGTTCGTGCCACTTCGGAACGGGGAACGGCTCTCCGTAGAGGTCGACGCGGTCCAGCACTACTTCCTTGCAAGGGGCCTCACTGCGCGTTACCATACGCGGCTTCACCGGATGCGCGTACGCCCGCCGCCAGCGTTCCCCGATCGCTTCCGTGGTCGGCTCGACGCCCAACGCCAGCGCATACCGTTCGCGCGTAGCCAGCAGGCCCACCAGCACTGGCGTACGATACTGCCCTACTTTTTCGAAGATCACGGCGGGACCTTCGCGGTCGAAATTTTCGCGGCAGATGGCGCCCAGTTCCCAGTCCTTCTCGACCGGCACGCGGATGTGGTGGACAAGGTCTTTCTCTTCCAAAGCTGTCAGAAATTCCCGGAGGCTGTTATAGCAAGTATTTTGCGCAGAGGCTGTTGTGGTAGCCATGAAGTCGCTCCCGATTGATCGCCAGAATCATACTACGCCTTATCCCCTTTGGGGCGTCAATCGTGGTGCATTTTGGGCCGCCGAGCAAGCTGGCTTGCCAGCGGAATGGCCACAAGCGCAAGACCACCCAGGTCGGTATATAAACCTGGGACGATCATCAGCAGACCGCCACCGATCCATAGCGCTCGTTCCCACCCCGCAGCCTGCAGGATCAGCCAGCCTTCCAGGCCCGCCGCCAGCGCCACTACGCCAGCCGCCGCTGTCAAGACCGCCAGGATCACCGCTAGCGGATTGCCGATCAGCAGCAGTGCCGGCTGGTACACGAAGAGAAAGGGAACAACAAACGCAACGATCCCCAGCCGGACCGCCCGATAGCCGATCTGGTAGGGATTGGCGTCGGCGATTCCGGCTGCCGCGAACGCGGCCACGGCCACGGGCGGCGTGATAGCCGACATCACCGCAAAGTAGAGAATGAACAGATGCGCCGGCAACGTTGGCACTCCAAGCCTTATGAGCGCCGGTGCCGCGACTACTGCCGTCAGAATGTAGGCCGACGGCACCGGCATCCCCATCCCGAGCACGATGCACACGACCATCGTGATCAATAGGGCGATCAGCAGCGTTTCACCGGCGGCCTCGAACAGCAGGCCGGTGAACTTTCCGCCGACCCCGGTCATGCCGATCGTTCCCACTAGAATGCCCGCCGAAGCCGTTGCTGCTACGACGACGACCGCTGCGCGAGCGGTTTCTTCGAGCGCTGCGGCGATTCTCCGCCAGTTCATGCGCGTCTCGCGCCGCACCCATGAGACCACCAGCGTCAGCACGATTGCTACGGCCGCTGCTGTCGTGGGATTGCGTCCCTGCACAAGCAGCGTTGCCAGTGCCCCGAGCGGAATGAAGAAGTGAAAGTTTCGCGCACACAACTGCCAGAATCCGGGCTCACCTTCTTCGCGGAAGGTTTCCAGATTCTTCCGCAGCGCCAGAAAGTGAATCTGGGCCATCACTCCCAGATAATAGAGGATTGCCGGCACGGCGGCGGCGATGGCAATCTCAATGTACCGAATGCCGGTGAATTCGGACATCAGGAACGCCGCTGAACCCATGACCGGCGGCATGAGACTTCCTCCGGTGGCCGCCACCGCCACAATCGCCCCGGCCTCGGCGGGCCGGTAGCCCATACGTTTCATCAACGGGATCGTGAACGTCCCCGTGGTCACAGCATCCGACGTGGGGCTGCCGGAGATCATCCCGAACAGGCCACAGGAGATCACGCCCACTTTTGCTGCCCCTCCTCGCGCACCCGCCGCCAGCGCCTTCGCCAGGCTGATGAAGAACTCTCCCGCCCCGGAATGAAACAAAACAATCCCCAACAGGACGAACAGGTAGACGTAGGTCGCGGCGACTGCCAGCGGCGCGCCGTACACTCCGTTGATGGTATAGACCATCTGGTCCAGGAATTCCGTCACCGAAAACTCGCGGTGCGAGAACGGACCGCGCACGTGATGACCGGCAAGGACATAGAGCGTGAATAGCGCGGCGATGATGACAATCGGCCAGCCGATCACACGCCGCGTCACGTCCAGGACCAGCAGGAATACGATGACGCCGAAGAACAGATCTGGCGGCGTCAGCAGATCGATCATCGGCCAGTGGTTCTGGATGCGTGTGAAATGGACCAGGTAATAGAGGCCCGCACCCAGACCGAGCACGCCTTCCACCAACTCCAACGCTGACGGCAGTTGCCGGCCGCCGCTGCGCTGGAATCGCAGCCCGAAAAACGCCAGCGCGAGCACCCAGCTCAGAAAGATGGCCCGCTGGAGCAAGGGATCGAGCGTGCTCACCACCACGGACCACAATTGAAACAGGGACAGACCCACCCCGATGGAGTAGAGAAAAGCTTTCCAACGGTTTCGGAGGGTGGTGTGCAGCGGTTCGGCGGGTTTCCCTTCGGGGGGCATCCGGGTTCTAGAGCAGTCCCGCTTCCCGGTAGAATCGCTCGGCCCCGGGATGCAGCGGCAGGTTCATGCGCGGCATGTCAGCGGCTTCGAGTCTCGATAGCGCTTTGTGGACCGAGTGCAGGTAGTCGAGGTTCTGATGCAGAGCGCGCGTCACGCGGTAGGCCTGTTCGTCGGGCATCCCTGCGTACGCGATCAGGATGCAGACGTCGGAGAACGTCGGAATCTCCGCCAGTGCGAACCGGTAGGTCCCCGCCGGAATCACCGAGGTGTAAGTTCCCAGCCGCTCGTTCACATACTGAATTGCTTCTTCGGAGATCGGCAGCACCCGGAATCCCTGTGTCAAGCTCGCTTCGATCAGACGGGTCTCGGGATATTGCACGGTAAAGCCGATGGCGTCCAGGCGCCCGTCCTTCATCAGCTCCAGCGTGGCTCCGTAGGCCCGGAAATAGATCCGGCCGCCCCAGGATTCAATATCCTCATAGCTCATCCCATAGGCTTCCAGAAGCACCCTGCTCGAAGTTTCCATCAGCGAGCCCTGGTACATCACGTTGAGTCGCAGCGGGTATTTTTTCTGCTGGATCTCTTCGATCGAAGTGATCCCGCTCTCTTCCGTCACCACAAAATGGTAAGCCGAATCCGGATAAATCCGCGAGATACCCCGAATCTGTTCGTGCTTCTTCTTGTAGGGATACTCTCCCGCCAGGGCAGGCCGGGCCATGGCCGAGTGCAGCAAGCCGAGCTGCACCCGTCCTGAGTCGACCATCGCGGCATTCGCCCCGTCGAGTCCCACCTCGTGCGTGACCGCCGCACCAGGCATTTCTCTCCGCAACGCCGATGTCACACCTTCGCTGATCGCGGACCAGCCGCCGCCCAGCGAGCCGCCCGACATCGTAATCTTTTCCGTCGGCTGCTCCTGGCATCCCAGGCAGCCTACTATCGCTGCAGCCAGAGAGACCCAGGCCCAGATGCTTGATCTCTTTCCTGTTTCAGACTTCCTCATGGCACTCTTTCCTGACTGGAGTCTGGTCTGCCCGATCTCGCCTGTCGTCTTGCAGGCCGAGTCTCCTGACAGAAGTCAAAGGCAAATGCGCCCCTAGGTCAAAGGCAGGCGCGAGAACCATTGTGCGAACGACGACCACCATGACTGGTCGTAGATGGCAAACAAAGCCAGGTGCATGATGGCATAAACGGCGAAAAGCACGGGAAACACCCGCAGGCGACCGTGGGAAACCCAGTCCCAGATCGCCAGTGCGGCCAGGATGCCGTCTGACGCGACATAGGAAACGATCTGCAAGGCGGGGCGGCCGCCCACATGCGGGATGAAGTCCAGATCTGCCGCCAAATTCCGCCCCAGGATGCGACCGAAGATCGGAGCGAACATCGGCAGCACCGTGCACAGCATGTACCGTGCATGAACCGCCGGCTCGCGGCGATGATAGATCCCCAGCCCAGCGGTGATCCCGAACAGCAGCACGTTGTTCAGCGTAACGGCCATCAGGAAGATGCCTCGATCCGTCCCGGTGTCCACCCCATTGTGGATCGCAGCCAAAGTCGAAAGGACAACCGCCGGGGCCAACACGAAGACCGTCATCCCCAGCCGCCGGTGGATGTCTCTGCGCCCCGACCGCATCAGGTACCCTTGCGCCAAAAGCGTGACGCACCACAGGGTCAGCGCTACTCCGTGCGCATGGACGTAGAAGTCGGACACCTGCAGCGGGTTGGAATAATAGGTAGGCCAAAAACCCCACAAGGCAAACAGCAAAATCGAGGCGAAGAAAAACACCGCATTGCGGTACACTGCAGCGGTCAACGTTGTCCCCGGCGCCGCGCTCGGGCTGAGTGCCACTTTGAATTCCTTGGAACCGCCGAATGTCTTCGCTAGTATACTCTTATGAGCCGCTCCTTGCGGCGCAAAACCTTGCCGCCACCCCTCCCCAACACGTCCTCGTCCGGAACTCTTATTTCGAGCGGACTCCGCTGCGCCTGTGCACCGCCGCGATCCTCGAAACCGGGCGCTGCTCGCCGGGTGAGATTCGTACCTTGTTACGATGCAAACAGATCGCGGAGGGCTTTGCACGCTCAACACAAGAAACACGCCCTGCGACGAATGCCTATAACGAATGATTTCGTATAGTCTCTACAGTGGGGGATAAGATTGTGCGACTGCAGAACGATGTAGCGCTCGTCACCGGCGGCAGCCGAGGAATCGGCCGCGCTATCGCGCTAAAGTTTGCTCGAGAAGGCGCGCGCCTCGTCATCACGGGAAGGACGCCGGCGACGCTCGCTGCGGTCGAGAAAGAGATTCAATCGCTCCAGCGAGAAGTCCTCGCCCTCACTTGCGACGTAGCCGACGACACGCAGGTCCGCGCAATGGTCCGCCAAGCCGAAACTCAGTTCGGGAAAATTGACGTCGTGGTTAACAACGCTGGCCGCTTCGGCCCCATGTATCCTCTGCACGAACTGCCAGACTCGGAATGGGACGAAACGCTGCGCGCCAACCTGACCAGCGCTTTCTATGTCTTCCGGGCTGTCCTGCCCGGCATGATCGCCCGCTGCCGCGGTTCGGTGATCATGATGTCGAGCATCAGCGCCAAGCAGGCGTATTCCTACGCCGCCGCGTATTCGGCCACGAAGGCCGGCCTGCTCGGCCTCATGCGTGCGTTGGCGTCGGAAGCAGGGCCGTACGGCATCCGCGTCAACGCCCTTTGCCCTGGCATCGTTACCGGCACCGATATGCACAACATCGTCGGCGCCGAGGTCGAGCGGATGACCGGTGCTCCCGCCGCCCAACGGGAAGCCGCCGCCCGCAATTCTACTTTGTTGCGCCGGCTTCCCGACCCAGAGGCCGTCGCGAACGCAGCGCTCTTTCTCGCCTCCTCCGAATCGGCGCTGATGACCGGCCAAGCGCTCAACCTCGATGGCGGCGCACGCTTTGACTAAGGATTCCCGGGTAGACCGCGGAAATTCCACCGAGCCCATTCAGTTCATCCTCCACTATTACGGCTGCACTGACAATGGTGCACAAAGATCACTCAGGAGTACCTCATTTCGTGGAATGTAGACCGCGAGGGCACAACCCAGAAACTGCTAGGGAGGCTGGACCCCCGCGAACTAGATCCGTAATACGATGTGTCATCCGATTTGCGGGAAACCCGGCCCTACTTCCCCACGTCCCGGTGTGTGACCTTGGTGTGTAATCCCTGCCCAGCAAGATCCTTCGCGATGGTTTCCGCCATGAACACTGAGCGATGCCGGCCTCCGGTGCAGCCGAACGAGATCGTCAGGTAGCTCTTGCCTTCGCGTACGTAGTGCGGGATCAGGTAGGCAAGCAGTGCCGAGATGCGCCGCAGGAATTCTTCGGTTTGTGGAAACGAGCGTATGTATTTTGCCACGGCAGCGCGCTTTCCCGAGACAGCTTGGAACCGCGGGATGTAGTTCGGATTGGGCAGAAACCGCACGTCGAAGACCAAGTCGCTTTCGGCGGGCACGCCGTAGCGGTACCCGAAGCTGGTGCAGGAGATCACCAGCGAGCGGTCGGCCGCGGTGCCGGAAAACTGTTCTGCAACGTGCCGCCGCAGGTCGTGCACGTTGAAGCGGCTGGTATCGAGCACCAGGTCGGCCATTGCCCGGATGGGCAACAGCAGCTTTCGCTCCGCCGCGATTCCCTCGCGCAACGACCTCCCCTTGCGCAGCGGATGTGGACGGCGCGTTTCACTGAAGCGTCTCCCGAGGGCTTCGTCGCTCGCTTCCAGGAAAATCAGCAGCGCCCGCGTCTCTCCCTGGAACTTGCGTTGCAACCGGCGCTGCAACTGACGATAGATGGCTGGAAACCGCTGCAGCCCGGTTCCTTCGCGGATATCCACCACCAGCGCCGTCCGGCGCATTTCCCGGCGGCTCCCGCACAGGTCTGCGAACTTCAGGATCAGATCCACCGGCAGGTTGTCCACACAGTAATAGCCCAGGTCCTCAAACGCTTTCAGAACCGAACCTTTTCCCGATCCGCTCATCCCCGTGAGGATGACCAGGTCGGTTTCGCGCAGACCGCCGACATCCGCGCCATCGCCGGCCCCGGCAAGGGGCTTGCGCCGCGCGACGCGAACGGATTTCCGAGAGCGGGAAGGAACAGAAGACTGGCGCATCGCAGAGAAAAAGATACGCCCATCTCGGAGCCGAACGCAAGCGCTCCCATTCAAACCGGTTCCAAGCCGGGAGTAACCGTCAGGCGCTCTGGCATCCCCGCAACGGAACAGGATCTCCTGCAAAACGGGGGGATTAGGTTCAGCCGATGCTTGCTTCTAAACGAAGAAAACAAAGGCCATTGCCAATGTGGGTATCGTGAAACCCTATTCCGGAACCAGCTCGAACGACCCCCGAGAAATGCTCGGTGCATCGGCAGGCAGATCGACGTAATGGAGTGTGGAGAATCTCTCCAGCGTTAATGCTCTGCGAAGAGACTCCACCGCACCGGTCCCTGCCACCCAGATCAGGCGGCCTCCCTGGGGGACCGACAGCCGAAACGGAGGCGGCCCCGTGTATCGTGTCACCAGATGGCTCCCCGAATAGTACCGTGCTTCGGCGGCGCTCACGCCTGGGTCACCGATTTCCCTGAGAACGTACAGGTTTTCCTGAGGAAGGTAATAGTTGATCGCGCGCCACGACGGCTCCCCACCTCGCGCCCAGAACAACAGCACCGGCCGGCCGGTCGAAGCCTGCAGCTCGGCGATCGCCGTCAGAGTCAGGTCCGTGGTTTGCTCCATCTGGCGCACCCTCGCATACGAACTCTCATACGTCCCGAACAAGACAGCATCGGAAAGCGACTGCCATCCGCGGAACGCGGTGCTGGGAGTGCGCTGGGGAAGCGGCGCTGGCGCGAAGAACAATGCCAGGTTCCCGGCCATCACCAACCACACCAGAACCCCTCGCTGTTGGAACCGCGGAATCCAGCGCTGTGTCAGGCGCCGGTCAGCCTCCAACAAACAAAACCCTCCCAACAGACAAAGCGGCGGGATCACGCTCAGAGCGTGATCCGGATCGCTGCCCCGACCCGCTAGTAGATAGAGAAATCCCGGCCCAAACCAGAGGAAGAGGAAGGTGGCTTTTCGGACCCGGTCAGGGATGGCCAAGCGGGCTTTCCAGGCAAACGGCAGAGCCCAGACCCAGAGGATGGCTCCCAGCCACGTCCAGATCACCGCACGCCCGGCGGCCCGCCTCCAAGAGGTGGACGCATCCAGCGCGCCGGACATGGTTCCTCCCTCGCCCGCAAAGTAATCGGCGAAGTAGGCAATCACGCGCGGCCCCCCGGAAACAGACGCGAGCACTCCCGTCCACACGAGCACCGCGCACGCCAGGAACAGCAAGCTCCGAACCACCGCCTTCCGCTCGCGTGTCTCCCAGGCAGCCCAGGCCCACAGTGGCAGCAGAAGGAAAAGCAATTCCGGCTGGGCCCCTCCTCCCACGCCCAAGGCAATAGACGCTGCGTAGAGCGGCCTCCGCTCGCCTCGCTTCGCGCGCCAGCAGAAATACGCCACTGCCACGGATACCAGCGCCAGGTGCGGCCGCAGCGGTGACGTGAGACTCGAATACCAAAAGGGTGGATTGACGAAGAGCAGTGCGGCGGCAACCATCCCGGCCCGGGGAGAAAACAACTCTCTCCCCACAAGATAGAGAATCCCTACCGCCAACCCGCAGATCAGCAATCCCAGCACGGCAAACGTCCGCTCTGCATTCCCCATGAGCAGATCGAGCAATCGAGCTTCCAGGACAACCAGCGGGAATCCAGGCGGCTGCGGTTGATCGAGCGTCGGGTCGAAGTGTTCGAGGGCCAGCGCCAGATTCACGGACTCAGACGAAACCAGATGGGAAGGGAAAAGCGGGAGCCGGGTCACTCCGACGAGCAGGATACAGAATCCGAAGAGTAAGGCGATGCGAAGTAAACTCATTCCGGATACTCGAATGACTGGATTCTATTGACCCGCTGCAGCGCCGGCTGAGAAGAGGAGCGGCGGAGCCGAGAACCGGCCGCGAGCGGGCGTCAGGCGGGGGGCGGCGCTCGGCGCAGGACCCGCACTTCCCGTATCACCAGTACCAGCTCGCGTCCGTCGGCGCCGGCTGCGGCATGCAACGGGCAGTACGACCGGTTTGCGACAACTCGCAACTTGACAAGGTCTCCCGCTCTGGCTTCGGCAGGAACGTTCAGAGATAAGTCCCCAGGCCGGACCACCTCCTGCATCACTTCGGCACCGTTCACCGATGCGCACAATTTGACCTCGGGAAGGGTTTGCTCGGGCAGGAAGCCTTCGAGCCGGATAAAATCGGCCGGCATCTGGAGCCGGATCGCGACTTCAAACGGGGTACCGATCCATCCGTCCGGCCAGATTCCCCGAGCCTCCCCCTCCTGGATTCCGTACCCCGAGAGCGGCACCTGGACCGGCTGCGGGGCCGACGGCACAGCGGAACTCACCGGTTCGTCTTTCTTCCTCATTCGCAGCAGTCCACGCACCCAATCCATCGGCCCCCGGTTTTCGGCCAGGTGGCGCGTGTAGCCGATCAGGTCCTGAATCCGCTGAGAGTCTGCCAGCTCTTTGCGGTGGTAAAACTCGATCCAGTTGTCGCGCCGCGCGATCAGTTCCTCCAACTGCCCCACGTCATCGAGCGTGAGCGTGTGTCCGGGAACCCAGCGGGACGATATCGGCCGCTGCACGTAGAACGTCCCATGCGGCGGCGCGATTTCCTCCGCCGGACGGTCTCGGGTGTAGAGGTAAATGGACAGCATCTTCCGGGACAAGTGCTTCTTGCCTTCCGGCAGCGCGATCTTCTCGAACCCGTGCCAGGAGTGCTCACTGGTCTCGAAAATCAAAGCGCGGTTGAACATGGGAGCGACTACTTTGATCTGATTCTCTTTCGGCCGCCGCGGGTTGGAGTGGATTTCGAGACAGCCGCCCCAGCTCACATCCCATTCCTTGTTGAGGTAGAGCAGCAGATTCAGCCGCCGGTGCAGCTTGCGGTCTTCGATGTAGTTGAAATCGACGTGCGGGTCGAGGTCCTGCCCCTCCAGGTTCTCGTGCGTGCCCCCGCCGAACATCTGCTCGTCGTGCACAAGGCCGGGAATCCCGGTGGCCTCGGAGACGAAATCCAGGAACTCCTGCGACGCGATGTAGCCGTAGACCGCTGCATAGAAGGGGCTGATCCTGCGAATGTCGGTCACAACGGCCTTGCGGCCGACCGCGCCGAATTCGTTCTTGGCGTTTTCCGGGTCAAAGGCAGGGAAATCAACCAGCAGTTGCTCTGCTTTGTCCGCTTCGAAAAAGTTGTCAATGACCAGGTGCGGGAATGGCTTGGCGTTCCGAAACTCGTCACAAAACCGGGACCCTTGCTGGCGGACAGCTTGGCTGAGCATATGGAACGCTATTATAGCTCCATTCCCGCCCGCCACGGCACGAGGACTCGAATCAGGATTTTTTGAGGGCGGCTACCAACGCCATGATCGTTTTCTTGGCGTCGCCGTAGAGCATGAGGGAGTTTTCGGCTGCAAACAGGGGATTCGGGATCCCAGCGAATCCGGGGCTCAGGCTGCGCTTGATGACGACCACCGAGCGGGCCTGATCCACATCCAGGATCGGCATGCCTGCGATAGGAATGGAAGGATCGTCTTTGCGGGCCAGGGGATTTACCACGTCATTCGCTCCGATGACCAGGACCAGGTCGGTCTGCCGGAAGGTCGGATTGATGTCGTCCATCTCCCGCAGTTTCTCATAGGGAACGTTGGCCTCGGCCAACAGTACGTTCATGTGCCCGGGCATTCGTCCCGCGACAGGATGAATCGCAAACTCAACCTCCGCCCCTTTACCTTCGAGCAGGCTCGTCAGGTCCTGGATGGCGTACTGGGCCTGCGCAACGGCCATGCCGTAGCCGGGCGCGATGACCACTCGCCGCGCTCCGTCCAGCATCATGGCTACTTCTTCCGCCGACGCCGACTTGACCCGTCCAGCATAGACCTCGTCGGCTTCGGCTGCACTCGCCGCCACCGCGCCGACTCCGGCGAACATTACGTTCGTCAGCGAGCGGTTCATCGCTTTACACATCAACGCAGTAAGAATGAATCCGGACGCCCCCACCAGCGAGCCTGCAATAATCAGCACGTTATTGTTCAGCACCCAGCCCAGGCCGGCCGCTGCAGCACCGGAATACGCGTTCAGAAGACAGATCACCACCGGCATATCGGCCCCGCCGATCGGGATCACCAGCGTGATCCCCAGCACCATCGCCACTCCGCCCAGTATCCACAGCGGCATCGTCGAGCTCGGCTCCAGGATCAGCCACACGCTCAGGCCCAGACTCCCCGCCAGCAGCGCCAGGTTGAGGATGTTCCGGCCGGGCAGCAGAATCGGCTGCTCGGAGATCAGTCCCTGCAGCTTCGCAAACGCAATGCCGCTGCCGCTGAACGCTACCGCCCCGATGATCGCCGCCAAATCCGCCGAAACCAGGAACTGCAAGTCCACCGCCTCCCGCAGCCCTCCGGTGAGGGCCTCCTCCAGCGCTGCCCCCGCAGCCAGAAACGACGCCGCCCCGCCGAATCCGTTGAACACAGCAACCAACTGCGGCATGCCGGTCATGGGTGCTCGGTAGGCCATCACGGCCCCGGCTATGGCTCCGACGGCGAATCCCGCGATGATTACCTCGAATCCGACGATCCGCTGGTCCAGCAGCGTCACAACGATCGCCGTCAGCATCCCCAGTGCACCCAGGACGTTCCCGCCTACCGCCGTCCTCGGATGGGAAAGCCCCTTCAGACCGAGGATGAACAGCACGGCGGACAGCAGATAAAAGAAATTGATGAGCGCTTCTGACATGCTGCTACTTGCGACGGAACATCCCGAGCATGCGGTTGGTTACCAGAAATCCCCCCACCACGTTCGCCGTCGCCAGGGCGACCGCAAAGAAACCCAGGACGGTGGTCAGTGTCGTCAACTGCATCCCCGCTGTGACCAGCGCCCCCACCAGAGTGATGCCGGAGATGGCATTCGACCCGGACATCAGCGGCGTATGCAACAAAGGTGGCACCTTACCGATGACTTCAAAGCCCAAAAACAACGCCAGCACAAAAACGGTCAGTGCTGCGACAAACGGTTCCATCGATTCCTCCTTTCTCAACTCGCGGCCGGCGGCACACCTAATCCCAGTAATTCTCGGACGCGCGGATTGACGACTTCGCCCCCGTGGGTGAGGAGCGTATCGTTGATCACAGGGTCCTCCCGGTTCAGCTTGACCTCTCCGTCGTGAATCAGGTTCTGCAAGAAGGCGGCAAAGTTCCGGGCCAGCATCTGGCTGGCATGATAAGGAATTGTGGACGGCAGGTTCCGGGGGCCGGCAATGACGATCCCGGAAGCTTCGTACGTCTCTCCCGGACGGGTCAACTCGCAGTTCCCGCCCGTCTCCGCCGCCAAGTCCACGATCACAGAACCCGGGCTCATTTTCTCAACGGCATCCTTACTCACCAGAACCGGCGCTTTCTTACCCGGGATGGCGGCGGTCGTGATGACCACGTCGCTCTCCGCCACGATCTGTGCCATCACTTCCTGTTGCCGCCGGTAGAACTCATCCCCCAGGGCCTTGGCGTAACCGCCTTTGGTTTCGGCCGCAGAGGTGTCCAGCCCCAGTTCCACGAATTTTGCTCCGAGGCTCTCGACCTGTTCTTTGACGGCGGGCCGCACGTCGTAGGCCTGCACCACAGCCCCGATGCGCCGGGATGTCGCTATCGCCTGCAGGCCCGCGACACCGGCTCCGATCACGAACACCCGCGCGGGCGTAATCGTTCCCGCGGCAGTAATCATCATAGGATACATTTTTCGGAGCATGTCGGCGGCAAGTAACGCAGCTTTGTATCCCGCCACCGTGGCCATAGAGCTGAGCACATCCATAGGCTGCGCGCGTGTGATGCGGGGCAGCAGTTCCAGCCCGAGCGCCGTAACGCCCCGGCTCGCGAGGTCACGAACTCCCTCGGGCGTTCCCAAAGGATCCAGCAGTCCTGCGATCACCTGTCCGGAACGCAGCGAGCCCTCGGCCCCGGAACTGGCGCCGCCAACCAAGAGCACGATGTCGGAAGAAGAAAACAACTCACCGCGGTCTGCAGTGAGCCGTGCGCCTTGTTGTTCGTACTCAGCGTTCTGGAAGCCGGCAGCCTCTCCGGCGCCGGACTCGACCAGAACTTCGAGCTTCGCCTTGGTCAGGGCCTTCACGACGCTCGGGACTAGGGCGACACGTCGCTCATTCTCGAATGACTCAGTAGGAACTCCAACTATCATCTACACCGCCGACCGGGGAAGCCTGCTTCTTGCGTTCGCCGCGTGGCGACTGAATTTCTACCGTGCATAGCGATCCCGGACACTTGCCCCCCCGCGCGCCCACAGCTGTACAGTATCCGCCAATCCCCGTCGCCTTGATGCACTGGAACACCAACGCCGGAAGCCAAACTGGATCGAGGCATCCCTTTCCATTCAATGTCCTTGGAATGATCTGCTTCGAAGGGCCAAAGATTCAGAGAGTAGCACGGATCGTTGGAAACCAGGCCGATATTCTTCGGTGTGTTGCTTGGAGAGAGCTTTTGCCCGTTTCGCGATCAGTAATCGATCGAATAGGTGAGTTTCAATTGCAGCGTCCGGTCTCTTTGCCCGTCCAGAATTCCTCCCACGCGCCGGCCTTCGTTGTAAACCAGGAAGAAATCGTCGCCCGGCCGGAAAATATAGTTCAGCCGGAAATTGAATCCCAGGAACGAGTCGTAGTTGTTGTATTGCACTGTAGTGCTGGTCAGCCACTGGTTGTTGAAGTTGTAATTGATGCGGGTATTGACGACATGGTCGGTGAAGTGTCTTTCCTGGTCAGGGAAGGCTCCCGTTTCGTCGGTGTAGCTTCCGGGACGGAAGGTGCCGCGATTCAGTTCGTACGAGGTCTCGATCGAGAGCTGCTCGGTCAGATTCAGGCGCGGTCCAAGCTGCAGGACGTTCAAGTCTCCTCTGAAGAAGCCATAATGACGCTGATACACAAACTGGCCGGAGAGCTTTCGGGCTGGATTGCCGTTGTACCGGATGCTGTTGTACCACCAGCTGTACGTCCCCGGTGGAATCACTATGCCCGGTCGCAGCCGGAACGGCACGACCAGCCTTTCCAACCGTGTATGCGGCGTCCAGTTGATTTGGTCGCCGCTCTGGAACTCCGCTCCGAGGACGTAGTGATTGAGCCGGGTTTGGAGATCATTCTGCTGGTTCATGATGTAATCTCCCCGGAATGAGATGGTGAATCGCCGGATCAGGTCGCTCTCCGGCCGGGGGCGAATCGCCATCTGGGGGACGAGTTGCCGTATGTTCTTGCGCGGGATATATCCTAGATCGTTCCGAAACTCCGGGTCCACCACCAACCAGCCGTTCGACAGCAGCAGGAAGTCGCTGTCCCAGCCGATGTTTCCGATGCTGACCCAGTTATCGCCGTTCACCCCCGGTGAGTCCGACTTGCCCACCATTCCCTCGATCGTCAGGTAGCGGTAGAACACAAAATTCGCGTCCGCGCCGTATACCCGGTTGAAGTCTCCGCTGCCGCCCGATTCCCGGTTCATCACAAACCCGCCCACCGTCGAACGCGCCAGCAGGTCCCGTTTCATGCGCACTAACCCGTAATTGCTGGCCGGAATCTGTTCGGACGGCAGCGCCTCCGTCTGTACGTTCAGCATCCCAACGGTCAGCCCCGCCACCCGGCCCGTAACCCGGCCTCCGGCCACGATCGGTACGGGAAGTCGGCTGACGGGAGAGAGACCGATCTGGCGGCTGTGGAACATCTTCGCTAACGGAGTTGGTCCTTCGCCCCGCAGCACTCCAAACTCGTACGTCCCGGCTCCCTCCTGGAAAAACTCCCGCTTTTCCGGGAAGAATAGCGGAAACCGGTCCAGGTTCACCTGCTGATCGTCCACTTCCGTCTGGGCGAAATCGGTTCGCCAGGTCAGGTCCGCCGTTAGGCTCGGCGTGATTCGGTACTTCATCACCTCGATTCCCGCGTCCGAGGCGCTTCGCGTGACGCTCCGCTGGTCGTTCGAGAAGCGCGAGAATCCCCCCAGCACGTAGGGCTTCACGCGCAGCCGCAGGCCGGTTACGGCGTCTTCCAGTCCTTCCATGTGCCCTGCCTGGGACACGTTTTCCAGCAGAAACCCGCGCCGGTAGTTGTTCCAGTAGGAGAACTCATTCTTGCGCCGGATCACTCGCTCCATGTCCAAGCCCCAGCCCGCTCCGTTCTCCTCGTAAACCCGCAGGCTCTTGAAGGGAATCGCGAATTCCGCGATCCATCCCACGCTGGTAATCTGCGAGGCCACGTTCCACTGCTCGTCCCATTCCTCGTTGATCGTCCTGCCCTCGTTGGTCACCAGGGCGTCGTACTGCGTTCCAAGAGGATTGGTCCGGAACAGGAACGCGTTGCGGTGATCGTGAAACGTGTCCAGGACGACGGAGACGATATCGTCGTTCTCGAGCGCATTGTCCCGCCGCCGCTCGTTCGCCAGGATGCCCCCTGCGTTCGAATCGTAACAAATCACCCCGATGTAGAGGTTGTCCGGCGTGTATAGAATGCGAAACTCGGTCCGTTCGGTCGAAGGCTCCCCTTCGCGCGGGTCTCTCTGAATAAACCCAAGCGTGACTTCGGCTTGCTGCCAAGCTGGCTCATCGAGGTTCCCGTCCACCGTCACGGGCATCTCGGTGCGCACTGCTCGGATTCGTTTCTTCGCGTGCGTCGTGCCGTTGCCCTCGGCGCTTCCCTGCGAATGCCCAAAGGGGACGAGCACAACTCCCAAGAGTAATCCCAGGGCAGAAATCTCCCGAATACGTTTCCTGGTCATCCTAAGTGTAGCGAAGGCCCTGCTTTTTCCAAGATTCTCGGAGTAACATACTCCTGAATGTAATCCAAGTAGTATAGACCAACTCCCAGAAAAGCGTGCGGGTTTGTGCACCGATCGGTTCGGGGACCCGCCTTGAAAACCCCTTTTCCATTGTTTCAGGCTGAGGTAGACTCTTCCCTACCGGTAGTAAAAGGAATCGGCCCGCTTTACGGAGAGAAGGTGCGGAAAACCGGCATCCAACAATGTGCCGTGGTTGCGTTGCGGATGGTCCCTTCCAGAGCAAGCTCCAGCGGGCTCCCGACGAGTCGAACTTCTCGCGTTTCGACGCGCTATAAAGGAGAGTTTATGCGCACCACCCGAATGACGCTGCTTGTTCTGGTTTTGTTTTCCCTCGCCGTGATGGCCCAAAAGGGAGGCGAGAATGAGACGGGTCCCTACGACCTCGTTCGCGGCTGGCCGATGCCGGTCTGCGGCGATGGATACCAGTCGGGGTCGACCGGCGGAGTTTGGGCCGAGACGCCGGACACGGTTTTCGTCCTGCAGCGTGGCTGCCTGCCGGCGCTTCCCCCTTCGAACAGCATCGTACCCGCCCGCAATGCGTCGCAATACTCTCTGGCGGCGGAGGACCCGGCCCGGCATCCCCGCTGGAATAACATCCTGGCGGTTTACAACCGCGAAGGGGAAATGGTCGAGTCTTGGGAGCAGCACAACAATCTCTTCGTCCGCCCCCACCGGGTCGTGATGAACCCCTACGACCCGGAACGCCATGTCTGGGTGATCGACGACGGCGCGCATTCGATCTACAAGTTCACCCGCGATCAGCAACTCGTGATGACGCTCGGCGAATTCCGCGTGCCGGGCAACGACGAGACGCACTTCGGCCGCCCCACCGATATCGCCTGGCTGCCGGACGGAACTTTCTTCGTCAGCGACGGCTACCAGAACTCCCGCGTCGTGAAGTTTTACAAGGACGGCAACTACCTGCTCGAATGGGGCAAGCCGGGCAATAGCTCTCCAGGGGAATTCGACACGGTCCACGGCATTGCCATTGACGAACAGCGTCGCGTGTACGTCGACGACCGCGCCAACCACCGCATCCAGATCTTCGATGAAAACGGGAAGTATCTCGACCAGTGGACCGACCTGCGCTATCCCTACTACATCTACATGTCGCGCGATCAGCACCTCTGGGTCAGTGACGGCCGTACCAACAAGATCTTGAAGTACGACCTGAACGGGAAACTGCTCTTTTCGTGGGGAACTTTCGGCGCCTTCCCCGGCGGCTTTTGGGGCCCGCACCAGTTCAGCGTGGACAGCGATAACAACCTTTACGTCGCCGACGTTCACGTTGGGCGTGTGCAAAAGTTCCGGCCGAAACCCGGCGCCGACCCGGCCACGCTCGTCGGCCAGCGGTTTGAAGTGCCGCGCCGCTAACAAACTAGGCCCCGGTACCAGCCACTTCCCGGACCGGTAAGGGAACCGGGCATGCACTCGGCTTCCCTGCCGGTCCGTTGAATTCCGTGCAGAATACTCCCATCACCAGCGGCAAGACCTTCTTCCTGATCGCCGGTCCCTGCGTCATCGAGAGCGACGAGCACGTGCTCCGCATGGCCAGCGCCATTCAGGCAGTGGCGAAACGTGTCGGAGTCCCACTCATCTTCAAAGCATCGTTTGACAAGGCGAACCGTACGAGCGTTGAATCCTATCGCGGACCGGGTCTGGAAAAGGGTCTCGCAACACTCCGCCGCGTCAAAGAAGAAACCGGTGTCACAGTCCTGACCGACGTGCATGAGGTCTCACAAGTGGAGCCGGTTGCCCAGGTCAGCGATGTGATCCAGATTCCTGCGTTTCTTTCGCGCCAGACGGATCTGCTCGTCGCCGCGGGCAAGTCGAACAAGGGAGTCAACATCAAGAAAGGCCAGTTTGTCTCGCCACACGAAGCCCGCCACGCCATTGAAAAGGTCCGGAGCACCGGCAACGAAAAGATCGTCGTCACCGAGCGTGGCTCCTCGTTCGGATACAATAACCTGGTTGTCGACATGCGCTCGCTTCCGATTCTGCGCGGCTTCGGGGTACCGGTCGTGCTGGACGTGACCCATAGTGTGCAGTTGCCCGGCGGCCGGGGCGACGCCAGCGGCGGGCAACCGGAATTCATTGAGCCGCTGGCACGTGCCGGCGTCGGCGCAGGCCTCGACGGTATCTTTATGGAGGTTCACGATAACCCGGAAGCGGCGCTCTCGGACGGTGCCAACGCCTTGCGGCTGGATCTGCTGGAACCGTTGCTTACGCGCCTGCTGGAGATCGACCGTGTCGTCCGCCCGTGGTTGTAACCGATGTCTCCACTGCATCTCGCGCCCGACGCCACCGACCGTGCCCGACGCTTAGAGCTGATCCTGATGGACGTGGATGGCGTCCTGACCGATGGCCTCATTTTCCTGTTCCCCAACTCCCGCGGCGCGATACAGGAAGTGAAGACCTTCGACGTGCAGGACGGTGTCGGGATCACGTTCATCCACCGCGTCGGCCTGCGCTCCGGGATTATCACCGGCCGGACTTCGGAGAGCGTCGCCGCCCGCGCCAAAGAATTAGGGATGGAGATCGTCGAGCAGGGGACCTGGAACAAACTCGAAACCTATGGGAAGGTGCGCGAGCGGGTGCAGCTGGACGACTCGAAGATCGCCTTCATCGGCGACGATCTGCAGGATCTGCCTCTCCTGCGGCGCGTCGGGTTCGCGGTCGGCGTCGCGAATGCCGTGCCCGAGGTGAAGCAAGTCTGCCACCTCGTCACGGAGCGCAAGGGCGGTCGCGGCGCAGTCCGTGAAGCGCTCGAATTCATTCTCCGTGCACAGGGCAAGTGGGACCGGATCATGGAGCGCTACCACGCATGAGCGAATCGCGACTCTCGTCCGTCCAATTCGTGCGCCGGCTGCTGCACTACCATCCGCTCGTCCTCAAGAATTTCAAGCTCTATTTCCAAAATCTCTACCGGCGCCGCGTCCTGCGCACCAACGTGATCGCTCCCTATGCCGCGGTCCTCTACATTACCCACCGCTGCAACCTCGACTGCTCCTACTGCACGCAGAAGGAGCCGGACGTTTTCAGCGATGAGCTCTCCACCGAACGGACCATCGAGCTACTCCGTATCATCCGCCGTGAGACGGACTCGATCCTCTTCACGGGCGGCGAGCCGCTGCTGCGTACCGACGTCGAGGAACTCGTCCGCGCCGCCCGCCGCGACCTGCGTTTCCGCTCCGTGTTGCTCGTCACCAACGGCACGCTGCTGCACCGCCGCCAGCGGCTGTTTGACGACCTGAACGGCCTCATTGTCAGCCTCGATGCCTTGACGCCCGACCCGGACAAGACGCTCTCGAAACCCGCCTCCGTCCCCAAGGTTCTCGAAAACCTGATGCTTGCCAGGTCGCGTTTCCCGCGCCCTACCGACATCACCATCAGCACCGTGATCGAAGAGTGGAATCTCGACGAGATCGGCCGCATCCTGGACTTCTGCGGAAAGCACGGCTTCGTCTTCGCCACGCAGACCGCGCTCGAAAACAAGTTCCCGAACCTGCGCCTGCGTGAGAATCCGCGCTATCTGGAACTGGTCGAGCGGATCATCGATCTCCGCCGCCGCCGCGCCCAGCCCATGAACGGCACGCCGCAGTTGCTGCGCACCGTTCTCGAGTTCGGTGATTTCCAGTGTTTCCCTACCATGTTTCCGCGCGTTTACCCGAACGGCGACGTCTTCTATCCTTGCGAGCCGTTGAAGCAAATCGGCGGGAACCTGCTGCGCGAGGGCTCATTTGACGCGGTATTCGCGCGCGGGAAGAAACTTTACGGCGACATCCCAGCCTGCGCGGGCATCTGCCACCTCTTCGGCAACGTCGTGTCCCATTACTATTCCAACGACTTCTGGGAGCTGGCCGGCGGCTACATTCGCTAGAGCGTCCTGCCCGGCCCTAGTGCAGAACTCTTAGTTTCGACCGCAGGCGTGTGTCCACCGTCCGTCGTGCCACCTCGGCCAGGTGGTCTGCAAAAAACCCCCCATAACGGAACTCCGCCTTCCCTCCCCGCCATTCGATCACCAGCGTGCGTTCGTTCCGTTCCTCTTCCCCTGCGACATGCACCGCCGCAATTTCTGAAACCGGAATCTCCAGCACCGACCGCTCGCGTTCGTCCAGGACGTGCAGCCGTTCTGGCGCAACGTATAGCCGCACGCGCACATGGTTTCCCTTCGCGGAGCGATAGAGCCCCCCGTTGAGCGACACGAGTGCTCCCAGCTTGCGCCCCTTTGCATCCGCGGAGCCCGATTTCTTGAGCGGCGGAATCAGGAGCGCCAGCAGGATCAGCACGCTCCCGAGCAGCATATCCGTTGCTCTCGGCCCTCCAGCCAATCCTCCCGCCACCAAAAGCCCGCCTGCCAGCACCGCCAGAATTCGCAGGCTGTTCCATAACTTCCGGCGGCGGCGCAGACCGAGCGCTTTCGGGATGAGCAGCACGGCGCTGAATAGGACGAACAGCCCCGCCTGCCGCAGCCGTTCCGCGCGCGTCATCGTTTCCACTTCTAGTTTCGCGTCCGCCATGCAATTCTCTTCCCGTTCTGAAACGTTGCCATAATCCCCGCCACCCCGCAACTGACACCGAGCAGTCGCCGATCCTTCTTGACCCTTCCCTTTGCGCGGCATAAAATCAATACCAAGCGAAGACACATTTCGATTCCAGGCAAAGGGGGAGCCCGCCGATGATCAGAGTCCGAAGTCGTTGGCCCCGCAAGAAGCGACTCAGTGGCCGAGGTACAGTGTTCGCGCCGTGGATTGTTCTGGCGGTCCTTGGTGGATGGATTCTCTCTGGAGGAAACCCTTGGAGCATTCGCTCCAATTCGTCGGAACAAGCCCGCCTGGTTTCCATCGTTCCGCTTCCAGAGATGCCCCCGGAGATTTCGACGATGGACGGGGCGATGTGCGAATGGATTCCCGCCAGCGCGAGCACCAACCTCTTGGCCGCGTTGCCGCAGGAAGGGACGGCGGGACGCAGCAACGACGAATTTGCCAACCGCAAGCCCATCCGCACCATCCGGGACTCCTACGCCGCCTACGCCGCCATCGCGGTGGACCCGGTTCACGACGAAGTGGTTCTGACCGACGAGAATCTATTTCAGATTCTGGTGTACGACCGCCTGGCCAACACGCCGCCCGCCGCCCGCATGACCGAGCCGAAACGCATGCTCGGCGGCCTCGACACCAAGATCGAGTTCCAATGCGGCCTCTACATCGACCCTGTCAATGGCGACATCTACGCTGTGAACAACGATACCGTGGACACGCTGGTGATCTTCAACCGCGAAGCCCGCGGCAACACGCCCCCGACCCGTGAACTGGCCACGCCGCACGGCACCTTCGGGATTGCCGTGGACGAAGACGCCCGGGAGATGTACTTCACCATCCAGCACGACAACGCCGTGGTCGTGTTCGACAAGTACGCGGAAAACGACGACCACCCCATCCGTCTGCTCCAAGGGAGGCAGACGCTGCTGGCTGACCCTCACGGGATTGCCTTTGACAAGCAAAACGGATTGATGTTCGTCAGCAATCAGGGGAGCTTCCACGACACCATTCCCGGACAGAGGGTCGGCCGCCGCGGCCGGGGCGAAGGCAAGGCGAACTGGCCGGACGGCTCCCAGATGCCCGGCTCGGGCGTCTACTATGCCCCCTCGATCACCGTCTACCCCATGCAGGCAAGCGGCGATACGCCTCCCCTGCGCATCATCCAGGGTCCCCAAACGAAGCTCAACTGGCCCGCCGGAGTGGCCGTCGATGCGGAACGCGGTGAAATCCTCGTCGCCAACGACATGGGCCATGAGATTCTGTACTTCGACATCAACGCCTCGGGCGACGTGGCCCCGACCCGCGTCCTGAAGGGTCCCAAGACGAACATCCGGAACCCGACCGGCATTTACCTTGACTTGGACAACGGCGAACTGTGGGTGGCGAATTTCGGCAACCACTCCGCCACCGTTTACCCGCGCGGCGCCTCCGGCGACACCCCTCCGCTGCGCATGATTCGAAGCGGCCCCGCCGAAGAGCCTGCCCTTGGAATCGGCAATCCGCATCCGGTGGCGTACGACTCGAAACGCGAAGAGATTCTCGTCCCGAACTGAGTGGCCCATCCGCAGATTGCGGTGTTCGCCAGGATGGCGGACGGCGGAGCCAGGCCGGTCCGAAAGATTGAAGGGCAAACCACGCTGCTGGGGCGTACCATGCACGCCATCGCGTACGATGAGGTCCACGACGAGTTTTTGGTGCCCATCCCGCTGCCGCAGGCGATTCTGGCATTCCCCGGCGACGCCGACGGAGAGATGGTTCCGCGCCGCGTGATCCAGGGCTCGCTAACGCAGTTGACCGACCCGCAGCGCCTGTCGGTCGATCCCCTGCACAACGAGATTTTCGTGCCAGTCCGCCGGAAGGTACTCGTGTTCGATCGTGACGCCAGCGGCAACGTCGCTCCCATCCGCATTCTCGAGGGACCGGAAGGAAACATCCGGTCGAACGCGCTGGCCGTCGACCCGGTGAACAACCTGCTGGTACTGTTTGCGGAACCGATCGTCGACGGCCGCCTGCAGCCGCAGTTGCAGATCTACGAGCGCACCGCCGCGGGCAGTGACGGACCGTTGCGCGTCATCGCCGGACCCCGGAGCATGGTGAGCGATCTGGGAGGTCCCTTCGCCATCCTCTCTTCGAAGCGGAGGATAGTCGCGAGCATGAACGGTGCTTTGGAGGAGGAATTGGCCACGCCGGAGTCCTTTGTCGGCGTTTGGAGTCTGGACGCCAGCGGCGACGTCCCGCCGGAATACACTCTCGGCGGCCCGAACGGGATTCTGCAGATGGTCCGGGGGGTTGCGCTGAACCCGAAGCACAAGGAAGTCATCGTTACAGACAAACGCAGGAACGCCGTCCTGACGTTCTCGTTCCCGGAGATTTTTTGATTCCCTCGTTCGAGCCCCTCTTCACTTGCCCGTAAGGAATACTACAATGGGTGGGAAGATGGGACTTCGCATTACACAGGTAGACACATTTTCCGATCAGCCCTTCCAGGGGAATCCCGCCGCCGTGTGCATCCTGCACGCAGCCGCCGACGAGGTCTGGATGCGGAAAGTCGCCCGGGAAATGAACCTCTCCGAGACTGCATTTCTCTACCCTCAGGCCGACGGCTACAACCTGCGCTGGTTCACGCCGGCCGTGGAAGTGGACCTCTGCGGGCACGCCACGCTCGCGGCCGCTCATGTGCTGTGGCAAGAGCGACGCCTGAAGCCCCATCAGCCGGCTCGTTTCTACACCAAGAGCGGCCCCCTGGTTGCCGAACGCAAAGGGGATTGGATCGAGCTGGACTTTCCGTCAACCCCGGAAGAAGTGGCCCCGCCACCCACCGGCCTGGCCGAGGCACTGGGAACGAAGCTTTGCTATGTCGGAAAGAACCGGTTCGACTACTTGGTTGAAGTCGAATCGGAGCAATCGGTGCGCGGTTTGCAGCCGGATTGCAACGCCCTCAAGAAGATCCCTGTGCGCGGCGTGATCGTCACCAGCCTTTCGGAGTCTCCCGATTTCGACTTTGTTTCTCGATTCTTTGCTCCCGCAGTCGGCGTGGATGAAGACCCGGTCACCGGGTCCGCCCATTGTTGCCTCGGGCCCTACTGGAGTCATCGACTGGACAAGACCGAGTTCGTCGCCTATCAGGCATCCTCACGTGGCGGAATTGTTCGCGTGCGGCTTAACGGTGAACGGATCATCCTGGGAGGCAAGGCAATCACCGTCCTGCGCGGTGAATTGGCTTGACGGCGCAGCGTTGTTGGAAAGGAAAGACGGAGGCTAGGCGGCCAGCTCGGGCGCCGGTTGCGGCTTGTTGTGTTGCTCCGGGAGGCTCAGGTTCCAGGCCAACCCTGTCTTCTCCATCAACCGGATGAACCAGTACGTGGGATCAATCTCCCACTTCAGGAATCCGTGGCGGGCCGAGGTCGGGAAGGCGTGGTGATTGTTGTGCCAGCCCTCGCCGTAGGACAGCAGCGCCACCCACCAGCAGTTGGTCGAAAGATCGTTCGTCGGATAGGTCCGGTACCCGACCGTGTGCGCGGCCGAGTTCACCAGGAACGTGCAGTGGTAGGTGAGCACCACGCGCACGCAAATCCCCCAGATTACAAACGGCCAGCCGCCGAGCAGATACAGCCCGAGTCCCATCAGGATCGTCAGGGGAATGTACGCCCCGTTCAGGAAGCGGAAAAAGGGATCGCGGAGCATATCCGGCACGTACCGCCGCTCAACGACGCCCTGCAGGCTGCGGTCGGAGTGAATCCAGGTGATCCAGAGCATGTGGCTCCACCAGAACATGTTCCGCGCGCTATGCGGGTCACCGTGCTGATCCGGAAATTGATGGTGCTGCCGGTGATGCGTCACCCATTCGATCGGCGGACCTTGCAACGAGAGCGCTCCCAGCGTCGCAAAGCAGTACTCCAGAATCTTCGGGCACTGGAACGATCGGTGCGTCAACAGGCGGTGGTATCCTACGCAGATGCCCAGCCCCCCGCAAAGCCAATGGAGCAGGATGCAAACTCCGACGGCGGCCCAGTTCGTGTGCCAGATCGCGGCAACGGCTCCGAGATGGATGCCAAGAAGGTAAACTGCTTTGGGGAAGTGGAATCGATCGCGAGGCTCTGGAATCGTAGCCGTTGTCAATGCTGAATCTCCGTGCGTTCTACCCCGCGCATTCCAGACCAAATGAAGGGCTGCCTTCATCATCTGCCAGCCTGTTTTTCAGGTTTTCTGAGCGCACGACCCAAGTCTGGCTATCTAGAAGTGACACCGAAGCATTGCTGCTTCAGAGTTTCTGGCGTTTCCGGACGGCGCCGATCAAGCCGCGCGCTGGCGAAGCGAACGGGGATACTCGAAAAACAACTTACTAGGATACTAACAGACGACGGGTTTCTTCAAGTCTTTTCTGTTCAGATGGGTCATTCTCGGAAATGAGCGCGAGTTGCGCCCCTCTCCTTCGCACGTTAGAATCGGACCGGCTTTCTTGCCGCGAAGATCGGGCCCGCGCTTTTTCCAACAACGAATGGAAGGCTTTACGGACGAACAGATGGACGGACTCCCGAAGGACCCGACTGATTCCGGGCGAATCTACGACGTGCTGGTAGCCGGCGGTGGAAATGCTGCACTCTGTGCAGCCATCAGTGCTCGCGAGGCAGGCGCCAGCGTGCTGCTCCTCGAATCCGCCCCGAAGCACTTTCGCGGCGGCAACAGTCGACACACCCGGAATCTGCGCTGCATGCACGATCGCCCCGCTGATGTCCTGGAAGGATCTTACCCGGAGCCGGAGTACTGGCATGACCTCCTGCAGGTAACCACAGGACAGACGGACGAGAACCTTGCACGGCTCACCATCCGACGGTCCGCTTCCTGCCGCCAATGGATGATGGCCCAGGGAGCACGCTTCCAGCCATCGCTGGCCGGCACCCTGCACCTTTCCCGCACCAACGCATTCTTCCTGGGCGGTGGCAAGGCGCTGATCAACGCCTACTACCGCACCGCCGAGCGAATCGGCGTCGCCATCGAGTACGACGCAGAGGTCTGCGACCTGCAGTTTCGGCAAGGAAGCAAACAATTCGTTTCGTCCGTGGTAGTACAGAACGGTTCGGCGCGGAAAACGCGAGCCAAAGCCGTCGTAGTGGCTACAGGCGGATTTCAGGCGAACTTCGATTGGCTCCAACAAGCCTGGGGAGCGGCCGCCGCCAACTTCCTGATCCGCGGGACTCCCTATGATAGGGGGAAACTGCTGCGGCTCTTGATGGATCAGGGGGCTAAGGCGGTGAGCGACCCGACGCAGTGCCACGCCATTGCGATTGATGCCCGCTCTCCACGCTTCGACGGTGGGATCGTCACGCGCGTCGATACTATCCCGCTCGGCATCGTCGTCAACAACCGCGCCAAGCGCTTCTACGACGAGGGGGAAGAGTTCTGGCCCAAGCGCTATGCCATCTGGGGCAGGCTGCTGGCTCGGCAGCCGGAACAGATCGCTTTCTCGATTTTCGATGCCAAAGCGATCGGCTCGTTTGTGCCGCCGCTGTACCCGCCGCTGCAGGCCGGGACGGTCCGTGAACTGGCCGGCATGCTGCAACTCGATCCAACGGCGCTCGAGCAAACCGTAGCGGAGTTCAACCGATCCGTTCGGCCGGGGACGTTCAATCTGGGGATTCTGGATAACTGCCAAGCTATTGATATAAAACCACATAAATCGCATTGGGCACGGCCGCTGGACACGCCTCCGTTCTATGCCTATCCGGTGCGGCCGGGGATTACGTTTACCTACCTGGGGTTGGAGGTCAACGAGCGGGCGCAAGTTGTATTTGACGCACACGGCCCGGCTGAGAACGTCTTTGCTGCGGGCGAGATCATGGCTGGCAACGTATTGGGACAAGGATATTTAGCAGGGATCGGGATGACTATCGGGACGGTTTTCGGCCGGATAGCCGGTGAGGAGGCGGCGCGCTATGCCCTCGGGTAGTCCAGGCAGTTCGGGAGCTTCGGTTCCCTCGGTTCCTTCGGTTCTTTCGGAAGAAGGAAAACAGGCGCTGCGCATCTGCAATGCGTGCCGATATTGCGAGGGATACTGTGCGGTTTTTCCGGCACTGGAGCGGCGGTTCACGTTTTCCGACGAGGACCTAGGATATCTAGCCAATCTCTGCCACGATTGCGGTGAATGTTACTATGCTTGCCAGTACTCCCCGCCGCACGAGTTCGGATTGAACCTGCCGAAGACTCTGGCGACTATTCGAAGAGATTCCTACGAACGGTATGCCTGGCCCCGGGCGGTGGGTGGGCTGTTTCGGAGGACCGGCGTTGCGCTGGCGGCGAGCGTCGGGGTGATCCCGGCGCTGTTTGTGGCGTTGACGATTCTGTTGAGCGAGCCGGGGGCAATGTTCGCGGCGCACAGCGTGGCCGAAGGGTCGTTCTATCAGGTGATTCCGCACGAAGTGATGGTGGGGAGTTTCGGCATAGTGGGATTGTACATTCTGGCGGCATTGGCCATGGGATTGGCAAGATTCTGGAAGGAGTCGGGGGAACCGTGGAGCACACTGCTCGAGGCGCGCGTGCTGGGGCGGGCGTGCAGAGAAGCATTCGGCTTGCGTTATCTCGATGGCGGCGGGGAGGGGTGCGCGTACCCGAGCGACGTTCCGTCGAACGCGCGGCGTTGGTTCCATCATCTGACGTTCTACGGATTTCTGCTGACGTTTGCCGCGACGACGGTTGCCGCGATCTATCACAACGTGCTGGGAGAGGAAGCGCCGTACCCGTTCTTCAGTCTTCCGGTAATGCTGGGAACGGCGGGGGGCATGGGATTGTTGATCGGGCCGGCCGGATTGCTGTGGCTCAGGGGCGCACGCAACCGCGAGTTGAGCGACCCGGGGCAGAGCCGTCTGGACGTCACGTTCCTGGTATTGCTGCTGTTGATCAGCGTGACCGGGCTGCTGCTGCTGGCGCTGCGCGAGACGGCGGCGATGGGGCTGCTGCTGGCGGCGCATCTCGGGCTGGTGCTTGGCTTGTTCGTGACGATGCCGTACGGGAAGTTCGTGCACGGGGTGTACCGGTTCGCGGCGCTGGCGCGGAATGCGGCGGAGGGAAAAGGCAAGCAGCGGCGATAGAGCATTCAAGGCACCTGCCCGTGATTGGAAACGGTGTTTCCGTCCTCGGGATGACACAAGAGAAGGGAGAGAACCACCGCTCCCTTGCCGTCCCGGCTCGGACTTACAAGACAGCGGCAATGGCGGGGCGGGTTTGGGCGAAGCGGGTGGCTTGCTCGAAGGCGTGGGCGAGCTGGAGCACCGAGAGGTCGTCGCGGTAGCGGCCGACGATCTGGATGCCGACGGGCAAGCCTTCCGGAGTAAAACCTGCGGGGACGGAGACGGCGGGACAGAAGGTCGCCGAGATCCAGTAGGCGGATTGCATCCAGGCGATGTAGTGATCCATGGAAACGCCGTTGATTGACCTGGGCCAGTGGAGGTCCGCGTCGAAAGGCGGGACCTGGTTGACGGCGCACAGGATGAACTCGCAGGTTTGCTGGAAGCGGCGCATGCGGTCGAGCAATTCCCCGTGGCGGATCATGGCCTGGGCAACCTGAGCGCTGGTGAGCGCGAGTCCTGCTTCGATTTCTCCAATGGCTTCGGGTTTCATCTGATGGCGGTGCTCTTTGAGCAGCGGGCCGAGGGCTCCGGCGGAGCGAAAGGCGCGAATGGTCAGGAAGACCGAATCGGCGTCGCGCAGGTCGGGGCAGGCATCTTCGACAATGCAACCCAGAGCCTGGAAGGCGCTGCGCCGGGCGTCGAGCACGTTGCGGACGCGGGGATCGAGCGGCAAACCGCCCAAGTCAGGACACCAGGCGACGCGCGTGCCGCGGAAGCTGCGTTCGAGCGGGCCGCGGAACACAGACGGGTCGGAGGGGTAGCAGCCCGGGTCGCGCGGGTCCGGGCCGGCCATGACACTCAGCAGAAAGGCCGTGTCGGCCACGGAGCGCGCCATGGGGCCGTTGACGGCGAAGCCAAGAAGCGGGAACGGATTGGGAATCGAGGGAACGAGGCCGACGGTGGGGCGGAAGCCGACGACGTTGTTGAAATTCCCGGGATTGCGGAGCGAACCACCGAGGTCCGAGCCATCGGCGACGGGGAGCATGCCGGCGGCCAGCGCGGCGCCTGCGCCGCCGCTCGAACCGCCTGCGCTCCTGGTCACGTCGTAAGGGTTGCGCGTGGTTCCGTAGACGTTGTTGTAGGTGTGCGAACCCATGCCGAATTCGGGGACGTTGGTCTTGCCGATGGGGATGGCTCCGGCTCCGCGCAGACGCTCGACCAGAAGCGAGTCCTGGGCGGGCATGTCGCCCTTGTAGATCGGCGAGCCGCGCGTGCAGGGAAAGCCCACGGCGGGCTGCAGGTCCTTGAAGGCGATGGGAAGTCCGTGCAGCGGCGAGAGGGCGTCACCGCGGGCGGCGCGCCGGTCGGCGGCATCGGCCAGGGCAAGGCATTGATCGTCATCGAGCCTGGCGACGATGGCGTTGAGCTGCGGGTTGAGCCGGTTGATGCGCTCGAGATGAGCGACCATGACTTCGCGGGCGGAGACTTTGCGGGTTCGAATCAGCGCCGCCAAGTCCAAGGCGTTGCGAAAACACAGGTCATTCGGTTCCAGGGGCGGATTCGAGGGCGGATTCATCGGACTCCGGGGCGGACTCGGCGACATGCGGCACAGTATACGTAGAGAAGAGGGGAACAGGGAAGAGGGAATGGTTGCGCCAGCGGTTTAGGGGAGCGTATTCTACTGCTGGCGATTACGGGATTTAGATAGAATTCCCGCATAAGCTTAGGGAAAGGGTCGGAAGGCGGCACGCTTGAAGCAGAACGGCCAATCGGAACAGAGGGTTCGATGGGGTGCGGCGGCGCTGCTGCTGACGGCGGCGGTCGCGGCGGGCTGCGGCGGCGGTCAGCAGGAGCAGGCCGCACGGACTGACGCGTTCACGGGCACGCTGACCATCATGGCGCCGGCTGCGCCGGGCGGGGGCTGGGACCAGACGGCGCGCGAAATGCAACAGGCGTTGCGGCAGAGCGGTCTGGCGCGGACGGTGCAAGTGCAGAACGTGCCGGGCGCGGGCGGCACCATCGGGCTGGCGCAACTGGTGAACTTCCGCCAGGGTGACGCGAACCTGCTGATGGCAACGGGGCTGATCATGGTCGGGGCGGTGCTGACGAACAACTCTCCGGTGACGATGGCGGAAACGACACCGATTGCGCGGCTGCTGGGCGAATACGAGATGCTGGTGGTGCCGGCGGAGTCGCCCTACCGGACGCTCGAGGACTTTGTGAACGCCTGGAAGGCCGATCCGGGCGGGCAGGCGATTGCGGGCGGTTCGGCCGGAGGAACGGACCACATGCTCGCCGGGCTGCTGGCGAAAGAAGTCGGCATCGACGCGACCGAGGTGAACTACGTGCCGCACTCGGGCGGCGGCGAGTCTCTGGCGTCGCTGCTGGGCGGGCACGTGGCGGCCGGGATCAACGGCTCGGGCGAGCTGATCGCGTTCATCGAGTCCGGACAATTGCGGGCGCTCGCGATCTCGGGCGAGGAGCGCGTGCCGGGTTGGGACATTCCGACGTTCGTGGAGCAGGGCGTGAACCTGACGCTCTCGAACTGGCGCTGCGTGGCGGCGGCGCCGGGGATCAGCGAAGCAGAACGGAGCGCGCTGGTCGGGCTGATGGACCGGATGCGGGAGTCGAGCGAATGGCGGGAAATCCTCGCAAGAAACAACTGGACGGACATGTATCTGACCGGCGAGGAGTTCGAGCGGTTCCTGGCGCAGGAAAACGCGCGCGTGGCCGAGGTGCTGCGATCGATCGGGTTGTTGGAGTAAAAGCGGTGACCCGTGACGAGTGACAAGCAGAAGCGCAGGCGAAACGCCATCCATTGAGCGAAGACTCCAAACCGTCCGAGAATTCCACACAGAGAAGAAACGCATGGTTCGCCGAACTGGCGGCGGCAGGGGGATCGCCGTGCTCGGACTCCTGCTGGGAGCGGGAAGCTTCGGCATCCCGCCGGGAGTGGGATACGACCGGATCGGGCCGCGGTTCTTTCCTTCGTTGGTGGCGGGTGGATTGGTGCTGCTGGGGGCGTGGCTGGCGGTGGCAGGGTTGCGAGGC
The DNA here is from genome assembly GCA_965198025.1 of Terriglobia bacterium. GTDB lineage: Bacteria > Acidobacteriota > Terriglobia > 2-12-FULL-54-10 > 2-12-FULL-54-10 > CAYWWM01. Next base: position 3,102,451 of record OZ240237.1, read on the forward strand.
GCAACGACGGCAAAGCAATTCTCCGAGACAGAGTTCCCAACCAACTGGCGGACACTGGGATTCCTGGCGGCGGCGCTGCTGCTGAGCCTGGCGCTGTTCGAGCGGGGCGGGTTCGTGATCTCGTCGAGCGCGCTGTTCTGGGTGGCGGCGCGCGGGTTCGGGAGCCGGAAACCGCTGCGGGATGCAGTGATCGCCGTGGTGCTGGGGGTGGCGGTGTTCCTGGCGTTTACGCACGGGCTGGGGTTGACGCTGCCGGCGGGAGCGTGGGGGCTTTTGTAGGGAGCAGGAATGGATTCTCTGAACGCGCTCTGGAACGGCTTCGGGGTGGCGCTGCAGGCGGGGAACCTGTTGTGGGCGCTGGTGGGCGTGGCGCTGGGGACGGCGGTGGGGATTCTGCCGGGGATCGGGCCGGCGCTGACAGTGGCGCTACTGCTGCCGGTGACGTACAACCTGGAGCCGGTGAGCGCGTTCATCCTGTTCGCGGGCATCTACTACGGGGCAATGTACGGCGGGTCGACGACGTCGATTCTACTGAACACGCCGGGCGAGAGCGCCAGCATGATCACGGCGCTCGAAGGACACCGCATGGCGCGCGCAGGGCGGGCTTCGGCGGCGCTGGCAACGGCGGCGATCGGGTCGTTCATCGCCGGCACGATGGGGACGCTGGGACTGACGATCGCCGCGCCGACGCTGGCGAACCTGGCACTGACGTTCGGGCCGGCGGAGTACTTCGCGCTGATGGTGGTGGGCTTCACGACGATCTCGTCCGTGCTGGGCGAGACACCGGTGCGGGGACTGGCGTCGCTGTTCTTCGGGCTGACGCTGGGGCTGGTGGGGATCGATCTGCAGACCGGACAGCCGCGCTACACGCTGGGGTTTCCGCAACTGCTCGACGGCATCCACGTGGTGGTGGTGGTGGTGGGGTTGTTCGCGGTGGGCGAGACGCTGTACGTGGCATCGCGGCAGCGCGGCGAGGGGACGATCACCAAAGTGCGCGGGTGGACCTGGATGACGCGCGCCGACTGGGGGCGGTCGTGGAGACCGTGGCTGCGCGGGGCGGCTCTGGGCTTTCCGATCGGGGCGCTTCCGGCCGGGGGCGCAGAGATTCCGACGTTCCTGTCCTACTGGCTGGAGAAACGGCTATCGAAAAACCCGGAAGATTTCGGGCAGGGAGCGATCGAAGGCGTGGCGGGGCCGGAGGCGGCGAACAACGCATCGGCGGCGGGGGTGCTGGTTCCGCTGCTGACGCTGGGGCTTCCGACTTCGGCGACGGCGGCGATCCTGCTGGCGGCGTTTCAGCAGTACAACCTGCAGCCAGGGCCGCTGCTGTTCGTGACGAATCCGCTGCTGGTGTGGGGGCTGATCGCGAGCCTCTACATCGGGAACGCCATGCTGCTGCTGCTGAACCTGCCGCTGGCGCCGCTTTGGGCGCGGCTGCTCGAAATTCCGCAGCCGCTGCTGTACGGCGGCATCCTGGTGTTTGCGACGCTCGGGACGTACAGCCTGAACAACTCGGTTTTTGAAGTGGGCCTGATGTACCTGATCGGCGTGGTGGGGTTCGGGATGCGGCGGTTCAACTTTCCGGTGGCGCCGGCGATTATCGGAATGATCCTGGGGCCGCTGGCGGAGCAGCAGTTCCGGCGGGCGCTGGCTATCTCGCAGGGCGATGTGTCGGTCTTCGTGACGCGGCCGCTCTCGGCGACGCTGCTGACGGTGGCGATGCTGGTGCTGGTGGCGCCGATGGTGGTGCGGTTAATGCGGGCGCGCGCAGAACGTCAGGGCCGACCATGAATAGGCGTATGCTTCAACCCATGGAGAGTGCCAGGCATCAGGCGGCAGAACGCCCTCCGCCTGTCTTCCGAGAACGGTCTCGAATGATTTGACTGAGGGATCGAAGAGCTTTGTTTACCGACTTCGGATCAGGAAATACTTCGGCAACGTCGGGGTCAAGGACGACCATGACCGAATCCTTTTCAAACCGGCTGGCGTATTTCCCGCGAACACCACCGGAAAAGTCGTACTCCGGCAGCATTTCCTCTGGTTCTTGCTTAGGGCGTGCCTTCCTCATACTCTATCCTTTCGCGTCGGGTGCAAGGTCGAAACTCGTAGTCAGTCAATATGGCTTGGTTTTTACCGAGCAAGTACTTCTGAGTTGTTCGGTTTGCAACACGATTGGATTCGTCAATGCGCGCAAGTATCTCCTCAAGCGATAGGTCTAACAGTTTCCCCACTTTTATTCCTTTGTCGCAATCTGATCTAAATTGAGCTGAGTAGGAACCAGGGAAAAGCCCGCGGAACGAGCATTGTGCCTTGGCTACGGCTTAATTCGCCTTAATCAGCAAATGGGCGTAGCGGAAGCTGTCGGCGAGGGCTTTCCAGCTGGCGTCCACGATGTTTTCGTCGACGCCGACGGTGCCGAAACGCTTGTCCGCGATCTTGGACTCGATGAGGACACGCACTTTGGCGGCGGTGCCGCGCTGCTCGGGAATGATGCGGACCTTGTAGTCCTCAAGACGCAATTCGGCGAGCTCGGGGAACTTGCTGGTGAGGGCGGCGCGCAAGGCGGAGTCAAGCGCGTTGACGGGACCGTCGCCGTAGGCCATCTTGGTGACTTCGTCGCCGTTCACGTGGATGACAACGACGGCACAGGATTGCGAAGAGTCCTCAATCTTCTTCGACACCTCGACGCGATACTCGGAGAGCTGGAACATTTCCGTGCTTTCGCCGCGCAGGGTGCGGACCAGCAGGTCGAGCGAGCCGTCAGCGGCCTCGAAGGCGTAGCCCTCGTGCTCCAGGCGCTTGATCTCGTTGAGGACAACGCGGGCGATGGGATCACGCTTCTTAATGCCGAAGCCTTCGAGGGCCTCGATGTGGGCGGTGCCGGCGAGGTCGGAAACCAGAAATTGGCGGCGGTTGCCAACCGACTCGGGCGCGATGTGCTCGTAGAGGCTGGGGTTCTTGAGCACAGCGTCCACATGGACGCCGCCCTTGTGCGCGAAGGCCAGATCGCCGACGTAAGGCTGCTTGGGCTCGGGGAGCATGTTGGCCAGCTCATAGACGTAACGGGCCAGGCCGGTCAGCTCCGAGGCATCGACTCCGCCCCGGGTGGGAATCCCGCGCTTAAACAGGTTGGCAAGGATGGTGATGAGGTCGGCGTTGCCGACACGCTCGCCAATCCCGTTGATGGTGCCCTGGACCATCCGGGCACCCTCGAAGATCGCCGCCATGCTGTTGGCGACGCCGAAGCCGGCATCGTTGTGGGTGTGGATGCCGATGCGGGCCTGGGGGAACGCAGTCCGGGCGGTGCGGACGATTTCGGTTAGGTTCCGAAAGTCGGTGCCGCCGTTGGTGTCGCAGAGCGTCAGGAAATGCGCGCCGGCAGCGTGAGCGGAACGAAGCGTGCAGAGAGCGTATTCCTGATCCATTTGGAAGCCGTCGAAGAAGTGCTCGGCGTCGTAAACGACCTCCTTGCCGTTGCGACGCAAAAAGGAGACGGAGTCGGAGATCATGCGCAGGTTTTCTTCGGGGGTGGTCTGCAAAGCCTCCTGGACCTGGAAGGGCGAGCTCTTGCCGAAGATCGTGACGGCGGGCGTGGCGGCCTCGACGAGCAACTGGAGGTTGGAGTCCTGCTCGGGCTGGGTGTCCTTCTTGCGCGTGCTGCCGAAGGCGGCGAGCTTCGAATAGCGCAGCGGAACGCTCTTCATGGTGTCGAAGAAATCAATGTCCTTGGGGTTGGACCCCGGCCAGCCGCCTTCGATGTAGTCAAACTTCAGGTCGTCGAGGCGCTTGGCGATCTGGACCTTGTCGCTGACGGAGAGCGACATGCCGCCGCCCTGAGTGCCGTCGCGGAGAGTGCAGTCGTAAACGAGGATTTCTTTCTTGTCCATGGTGTTTCTTCCGCGCACCTGAACCGAAAAGCCAACAACTCACAGCACAAACAGCGTGCCGTGGCAATCCGTTCACAGCCGATAGCTCATCCCTATGGAAATCAGCACGATCCAGCGATTCCACAACCGGCAATCCGCGGGGGTGGGCTGAAGGGGATTCTATACCGAACGGGAGGCGGGGTCAATGAGTGAGAAGAAGACCCCCAGATTTCCATGGAACAGCCCGATCCCTCGCCGGAGCAACGAGTGCATATCCCGTTTCGTCTTCGGGATGACACATGGCAGGCGCGGCTCAGGGCATGAGGGTCTGGCGCAGGAAGGAAATGGCTTCCCGCAGAGGCTCCGGTTCGAAGAACTCGGGGCCGCCGTGCGCGGCGCCGTGTACGACGAAGAACGTGACCGGCAAGCCGGTGCGCTTATAGGCCCCGTGAAGCTCGTGGGACTGGTTAATGGGCACCTGGGGGTCCTGGTCTCCGTGTAACAAAAGCAGCGGCGGATCGCCGGGATCCACGTGATTGACCGAGCTCGCGAGGCGGGCCAGCTCGGGAACAGCCTCCGGGCGGCCGCGGCGACCTGGAACGCAAGACTCGCCGCATCCCGGGTTCTTATCAGCTACTGCCAGCGCCAGGGTTGGCTTGAGCGCGACCCGACCAGGAGCCTGGAGCAGATGTGCTGTGTAACACGCGCACAACCGCGCCCATCTCCAAGTTGGGTTACTCCTCAACGATGTTCAACCCAACGCCTTTGCCTCCGACGACCTCGGAGTTGAGTTGCTTTGACCCTATCACCCACCATGTATACAACGCGGTCAATAGACCGGCGGGAAAGCCCGTTGAGGCCGGGAAGGATAAGATAACGGCAACTACCTGTGCCCACTTAGCTCCATACAAAAGACCGGTTGCTGAAACTAATGCTGCGGCTGCCATTAGCACCGCTATCCCAGAACCAGAGACTAGAGACTGGAAAGTCTGAGTTTGGGTGAATTCACCTCCAAACTCAATGGCTACTCTGAGAAGACCAAAGACGCCAAACAGCAGCACACCACCGATGAAGAACCAGCAGATCGCAAGAGGGATGCGATGTTTCTTGAAATCTGGCGTCCTGGTGCGATCCCAACGAAAAAAGACAACAAAGAGTATGAGCATCGCAATAAAGTGCATTGCCATGCCTAGGGCGATTGGGTCTATGGGTAGCGTTTCGTCAGCCCCCTCTCGGATGCCTTTACCTGCAAAATAAAGGATAAAAATCACAACTCCAGCGATGATCCGCAAGGGTATTTTCATTGTTCTTCAGTGTCCTGTTGAGGGGCGGGTGCGCGCAGCGCTGACGCACCTCGGAGAGGACCGCTCCTAACCGGGAGCAGTAATGATAACCCGGTAGAGCAGGCCGAAGACGGTCGTGGCGAGCAGGACGATCAGCGGCCAGATCACTTTTTGTAGCGTGTCAATGCGGCTCCCTAGCGCGTCGACGCGGCTTCCCACAGCGTCGATTCGTGCGTTGATTTCGGTGAACCCCGCTTTCATCTCGGCGATAACATTCTGGCTGGCTATTTGGCGGACTTCCGCTTCGGCGGCATGGGCCAAGTCGGGGTCGGCGGTGGTTCGCAAGGCGCGAAAGAGTGCGCCGGTAACGGGTTCAGCTGGGATTGCCATCAGAAATCTCCTTGTTTGGGGGCAGATCGAAGAGTTCTAGATCCCGATCCCGTTCCAAAAATACATCGAGTCCCTTCATGAGGCGATCTTGCTGGTCGGGATAGTCGCCGGTGACGTGCTCGAGGTAGGAGCCCATGAAGATCGTGACGGCGGGCGTGGCGGCCTCGACGAGCAACTGGAGGTTGGAGTCCTGCTCGGGCTGGGTGTCCTTCTTGCGCGTGCTGCCGAAGGCGGCGAGCTTCGAATAGCGCAGCGGAACGCTCTTCATGGTGTCGAAGAAATCAATGTCCTTGGGGTTGGACCCCGGCCAGCCGCCTTCGATGTAGTCAAACTTCAGGTCGTCGAGGCGCTTGGCGATCTGGACCTTGTCGCTGACGGAGAGCGACATGCCGCCGCCCTGAGTGCCGTCGCGGAGAGTGCAGTCGTAAACGAGGATTTCTTTCTTGTCCATGGTGTTTCTTCCGCGCGCCTGAACCGAAAAGCCAACAACTCGCAGCACAAACAGCGTGCCGTGGCAATCCGTTCACAGCCGATAGCTCATCCCTATGGAAATCAGCACGATCCAGCGATTCCACAACCGGCAATCCGCGGGGGTGGGCTGAAGGGGATTCTATACCGAACGGGAGGCGGGGTCAATGAGTGAGAAGAAGACCCCCAGATTTCCATGGAACAGCCCGATCCCTCGCCAGCGCAACGAGTGCATATCCCGTTTCGTCTTCGGGATGACACATGGCAGGCGCGGCTCAGGGCATGAGGGTCTGGCGCAGGAAGGAAATGGCTTCCCGCAGAGGCTCCGGTTCGAAGAACTCGGGGCCGCCGTGCGCGGCGCCGTGTACGACGAAGAACGTGACCGGCAAGCCGGTGCGCTTATAGGCCCCGTGGAGCTCGTGGGACTGGTTAATGGGCACCTGGGGGTCCTGGTCTCCGTGTAACAAAAGCAGCGGCGGATCGCCGGGATCCACGTGATTGACCGAGCTCGCGAGGCGGGCCAGCTCGGGAACAGCCTCCGGGCGGCCGCCGATCAAGCGATCAAGGGCCGGGACGCGGACGCTCAGGCCGTGAGGCGTGGACTGGTCGAGGATGGTCATGAAGTTGGTCGGGCCGTAGTAATCGATGATGGCCTGGACAGCGGAGGACTGGTCGAAATGGTCGCCGATGTTGCCTTCGAGAGCCGCTACACCGCTGGTGACGCCGACCAGGGCGGCGAGGTGTCCTCCGGAAGAAGACCCCGAAATAGCGATGCGGCCGGTGGTGTACCCGTACTGCGAGGCCTTGGCGCGGAGAAAGCGGATGGCCGCCTTGATGTCATGAATCTGCGCCGGGAACTTCGCTTCCGTGGACTGGCGGAACTCGATGCTCGCGGTGGCGAAGCCGGCTTCGACGAAATGGGGCGGGACGCGGTCCTTCGAACCGCGAGTCCAGGCGCCTCCATGAATCCAGACCACGAGCGGCGGGGATGGCACGCCTTCGGGGAGGTAGAGATCGAGGAGCAGGGCCTTGCCGTCAACCGTGGCGTACTGGATGTCTTTGTGGACGGTTTGGGCGGAGGCGAAGGGGGAGAGGAGGAGCGCGATGAAGAAAGATGCAGGAACTAGTGACCTGGGAGATTTCATTGCGGACCTCCTTCGGAATTTACCGGACAATCGTATAGCAGTTCTTGCCCGAAGGGCAAGACGGTGCATAGCCGTAGGTTTCAACCTACGGGTGCGAAGTTACCAAACATGTCTCCGGCCCTGAAGGGGCCGACTGTTATAGCAGATACCGCTCGTCGAATTCGATTCCCGCCTCCACCAGCAGATTGCGATATTCTTCTTGAAAGTTGAACTTTCGGTGATGCAGTTCCTGGTTCTTGATGTATTCGACCAGTGAAGAAATATCGTGTTGGGAACAAGTGAACGCCCCGTAACCTTCCTGCCAATGGGAGAACCTCTTGAAAACCTTCTTCTCTTTGATCCAATGCGTTGAACCTGCTTTGATCTCCTTGACGAAATCGGCTAGGCAGACGGCAGGGTGGAGGCTCGTAAGAATGTGAATATGATCATCCACGCCGTTGATGCGATAGAGGTGACATTGGCGATTTCGGATGATGCCAGAGATGTAGCGAAAGAGGTCTTCCCGACGGGCTGTCGTGAGCGCAGGCGTTCTGTTCTTGGTGGAGAAGACGATGTGGTAGGAGATGGCCGTGTGGGTTGACATGGCCCGATTGTACGATGGGCTGCGGTGATTGAGGAGGCGAAGGTCAACCCCTTCGGGGTTGGTGGGATTTGTGTTCGTTCGGTTTCCGTAGGTTGAAACCTACGGCTATGCACCGTCTTGCCCTTCGGGCAAGGGAAGACCCACACGGCAACCTTTCCTCGCGGCTACCTGGTCTCTGGTGTAGTAGCCAGCGTTTCTGCTGCGTGTCCCGATCTGAAGAACCTTGGCATCTCCGTCCACATAAGGATAGCGACCGGCCCAATATGAAATTGAATCAGGCGGAAATCTCAAAGAAAAAGGCATTTGGCCGAATGCAGAAAAAACTCGGCGGCTCGGATGTAGTCCGAGCCGCCGTGAGGGAATCGCGGATGCACTTAGAATTCGACCGCCGTGAGCTTGGTGATCTGGGTCATGTCGGGAATGAGGACGCTGGCGGCGGCACGGCGGCCGCGGCGCGGAGCGAACCAGATATTGCCCTCCCGAGTGATGCGGATCTTGGGCATGTCGGTGTACTGCGGGGTCGGGTAATAGGTGAACTGCTCGGTTTGCGGATCGAACCGGATGAGTGTTCCGCCCTGGCCACCGTCCGAGACCCAGATGTTGCCGTCGGGAGCGCCCACAGCGTCATAGGGAGAGGAGTTCTCCATGGGGAGCTTCCATTCGGAAATCTGACCCGTATTGGGATCGATCTTACCCAGCATGCCCTTGCTGAAGGCGCCGTACCACACGTTGCCGTCGCGGTCGATGCCCGGGCGACGAATGGTGCAGGGAGCCGAGGGTGATTCGTACTCGGTGAACTCCTCGGTCTCGGGATCGAACATGGCCACCTTGCAGCGGCGGTATTCGGCGAACCAGACCTTATCGTCGCGGTCGACGGACATGCCATAGGCGCCGGCATAGGCGGTGGGAGTGGGCCAGACGCGTGTCGTGCCGGTCTGAGCATCCCATTTGCCGATCAAGCTGCCAGCGATGGCGGTGTAATAAACGTTCCCCTGGGAGTCGGCGTCGGGGGTGTTGCCACGGCCTTGAGCCTGCCCGGAGGAGTCCATGGGGTAGCGGGTCATCTCACCGGTTCTGGGATCGATGCGGCCGAGGTGGAAGCCGCGGGTCTCGGCCCACCAGACGTCGCCGTCGGGGGTGGTGGTGATGCCGTGCGGGTCACCCTCGGGATCGGGGAGCACATAATCCTGGATCTCTCCCGTGGTGGGATTGACGCGGCCGACACGGTTGGGGATGCTGCGGTCGGTGTACCAGACGTTGCCGTCCTGGTCAAAAGTCATCTCCTGGGTCCGGCGGCGCTCATTGTCCTGGTCGAGGTCAGGATCGAGCGGGAGATAATACTCGATATACATGGCGTTGGCGAGAGTGGCCTCGTCGACGGGGAAGTCGGTGTCAACGAGCAAGGCGCGGGGCGTGCTGTCCGGGCCGTAGTTCGTGGCCAGGTAACTGACGACCTGCTCGCGCTCGGCCGGCGTCATGGTATCGGGAGGAATCAAGGTGCCGCGCATCGGGATCTCGCTCATCATGAAATCGAGCGCGGCGTTCCACTCCTGCTCATCCCACTGGTGGCTGGGAACGAAGTTCGGGCCGTGGCAGACGACGCAGGTGCGTTCGATGACGGCCTTGCCGGGACCGTCCGGATAGAGCTCGTCATAGGGAACGCGCTGGATATCGCCGGCATTGGGGCCACCGCTGGCAGGATACTGGCCGCCGTCGCCCTGGCGCATGGCGAGATCGATGGTCTCGTGAGAGCCGGCAGTGAGCATGATGGCCTGGGGATCGGAAACGAATCCCTGCTTGCGGACCGTGACCTCGTAGCGCCCGGGGAACAGATGCAGAGCCCGGTACTTACCTCCATTGGTGTAGACCATGTGGAGGATGTTTTTATCGGTGTTCATGAGATAGACCTTGGCCGCCTGGAACGAACGGTCCGCGGAAACGGCACCGGAAATCATCGCGGTGCCGGAAAGCAGGTTGGCCTCGGGTTCGGCAGCGAAGAAAACCCGGTTGGACGTGGCAAGCCAAACGAGTCCCGCGGCCAGCAAAGCGGCGGCGAGCACGTATCTCCGTGTTTTGCTCATGGTTAGGCTCCTATTCTGTATTTTCGAGATCCGATGCACGGAATCGCCAATGGCAGCAAGGAACGGCGGTCCCGTCGCTGCCTGAGAAGATACCACATTCCCCCTTCGCGGAGTGGAGAAAAAACCTCTTGCCAGCACACGAAGCCGAAAGGCGGCTTGATCCGCCGGGGAGAAGCTCGTCGATCGGCTGGACTGGCACCAGCCCGGCTATCCGGCTGCGGAATGACTTTGCGTTGCAAAGCACGCAGCCAGCAGCGTAGAATGCTAGGGATTACTTCCAGAAGACCCTGAACTAGCGGAATTTGTTTATTTCGATATGGAAGACCGAAGAGGAGGCTGACATGGGTGAAGCGAGTTATTGGCAAGCAGTGGTTTTGTCGGCGGTGATTCTCTGCGGGGCGGCGGCGGCACAGAGCCAGAACGCATTACCGGAAGGGAACGGGAAAGCGATCGTCGAAGAGAAATGCGCGATGTGCCACGAACTGGAACGGGTGACCGGGTCCCGATTCACTCGCGCCGACTGGCAGACGACGATGAATCGGATGAAGGACTACGGGGTCGAGTTGACGGATGACGAATGGGCCGTTGTGACCGATTACCTGGCCACGAATTACGTGGGCACCGACCGGCCGAGCGGTGCGGTGATTGGTGGAGACGTCGAGGTAACGATCCGGGAATGGACCGTACCCACCCCCGGCTCGCGGCCGCACGATCCGCTGGTGGCGCCGGACGGCTCGATCTGGTACACGGGGCAGATGGCCAACGTGATGGGGCGGTTCGATCCCGAGACCGAACAGTTCCAGGAATACCGCCTGAAGACGCCCAACTCCCGGCCGCATGGTTTGGTGGCGGACAAAGAGGGCAACATCTGGTTCACAGCCCAGGGTGCAGGATACGTGGGGAAGCTGGACCCGAAGACCGGCAACGTGAGGGAATACATGACACCGGACCCGGACCGGCAGGACCCACATACGCCCATCATTGACCATGATGGAACCGTCTGGTTCACGATGCAGAGAGCCAGCATGATCGGGCGGGTGGAACCCAGGACCGGCGAAGTGCAGGTGGTTCCCACACCGACGCCGAGGGCCAATCCCTACGGAATGGTGGTGAGCTCCAAGAATGAGGTCTGGTTCTGCGAGTTTCGGCAGAACAAGCTCGCCAAGATCGACAAGGACATGAAGATCACGGAGTACACGCTGCCAAACCCGGCCACGCGTCCGCGGCGCATTGCGATTACTCCGGACGACCGGATCTGGTACGGAGACTACCCGCGGGGCTACCTGGGAGTCTTCGACCCGGAGACGGGCGAGACGAAAGAATGGTCCTCGCCGAGCGGGGCGAACGCCCGACCCTACGGCATTGTCGCCGTCGGGAACATTATTTGGTACAGCGAATCGGGAGTGCAGAAGAACACCCTGGTGCGCTTCGATCCCACGACGGAGAAATTCCAGACGTGGGAGATCCCGTCCGGCGGAGGCGTGGTTCGCAACATGTGGGCCTCTCCGGAGGGTGACGTGTGGATGGCGACCAGCGGCGTCAACGGAATCGCCGTGGCCGAAGTGAAGAACTAAGGACGCGACCGCTGCGAAGGTCTAACCACACCGGGAACGGAGGGATTACAGGCCGATCGTGATCCCTCCGCTCACCGCCAATCGTCGCCAGAGCCCGCCGGGGCGGTACAGGTGGGTGGAAACAGGCGAGACGTAATCCCGCACTTCAAATCGTAGATGAACCAACTGGCGGAGATGGCGTTCGATGCCGCCTCCGTAGGTGAATACGAAAGACGTCAGCCCGCCTGGCGCGCCGTCAGGGAATGGGGTTTCGACTTCCTGCTTGACGTCCAGGCTGAAGCGCGTCACTCCGGCGCCAACTAATCCGAAAAACCGAAACCGCGAGACGAACGGACTGCGGACGCGCGTGTCAAATGTAACCGTCTTGGCGCTCAAGTCCACATCGGACCGGGAACCCAAGGCGTCGCCGCGCAGCAGAAGGGCGTCCGAGCCTGCGGAACTGAAATGCACGCCCATGTTGACCAGGGGAAAGGCGCGCATTCCGAAGTCGACGGCAAAGTAGCCCCCGTGAGGGAACTCGGAGCGTTCGGAGGTCCTGCGGCCGAGGTCGCGCGGCAGATTCCTGCCGACGGTAACTCCGACAAACTGGGCGTGGGCGGAAGAACCGCACAGAAGAAGAAGGAGCAAGAGTGCTTTCGGGATTTTCAAGAATAACCCTGAGAATCTTTGGCGTTTTCAAAACCGGCGCGAGTGAAGAAATCTCCATCCGACTTACATGGTCACTGTGACGGTACCGTCGGCGGTGACCGCGACGGGGTAGACGCGGACGCGGTAGCGCGGGTTCCACAAGCACTCGCCCGTCTCCAGGTCGTATTCCCAGGCGTGCCAAGGACAGGCGATGACCGGCCGGTCGTTCCACAGGACTTCACGAATCCGGCGGTCCGAGGTCACCTCGGCGTCCATGCGCCCGAAGATATCGCCCTGACAAAGAGGGCCGCTTTGATCCGGACAGACGTTCCGGACCGCGTGCAGGCGCCCTGCAACATTGAATATGCCGATTTCACGGCCCTGCACGCGGACAAGAACTTTCTGGCCCGGCTGCAGGTCCTTGGCCTCGGGAACAATGTAAGAAGGCACGCTAACTCCGGTGAATCGTTATGGGTGAATGGCAAACAACAAGAACCAGAATGGCGAATCCCTAGCCGCTCGTGTGCGCCACCGTCGGGGCCGGCTCGGGCGGGGCCAACGGGCCCTTCGATGCAAAGCGGAGGACCCGGCAGGCGTTTCCGGCGAGCACGTTCGCCTTGGCAGCCTCACTCAAGAAGCTCAGGCGCTCCAGCACGACGGGCGCGTCAAAGTCGCTGTGGGGCCAATCCGTGGCGAACAGCAGCGTGTGCTCGGCGTCCATCATTTCAAAGATGTACTTGAGATAGCGCTCCTGCGGGACGCGCTCGAGCGGCTGCGAGCCGAAGTAAAACGACTTGATGTACTCGCTCGGAGGCTTCTTGAGCCAGGAAATCTCGGGGCGGCGCATGGAGAACTCCGAATCGAGGCGGAACATCATCAGCGGGACGTAGAAGATGCCAGCTTCCTGAAAAATGATCTTGAGCTCGGGAAAGCGCTCCGGGATGCCCTGGAAAATGAGGCTGGTCATCTGGCGCATGTTATTGAAGATGAACGCAATGTGGTTCTCGACATAACTCTGCAATCCGTAGCCGGACTCGTGACCCTCGGGCCCGCCATAGCCGCTGTGCAGCACCAACGGAAGCTGGTTGCGGACGCAGGCTTCATAGATGGGAAGGTAGTAGTCGTCTCCAAAGGGCAGAAAAGGAGCGTCGGTCATCATCACGACGCCGCAGACGCCCTCATGGGAAGCATGGCGATCGATCAGGTCCGCCGCGTCCGGGGGACTCTGGTTCGATGCCACGATCATCGTATACACGCCGCGGGCGGGATCGACCACCTCATTCAGCATGTGCTCGATGAAACCGTGACAGAGAGTGACGGCGCGGCACTTGTCGGTGATTTCGGCGATGCCGAGAAGCATGCCGGGAAGCAGCACCGTCACATCGACGCCCAGGTAGTCCATGATCTCGAGCACGCCGTCGCGGCAATCGGTTACGGGCAGGCCAAGTTCTTTCCGTTTCATGCGACCGCCGATATGAATATCATGGGTGCGGGAGGCGGCGGCGATGGGGGCATAGTAAAGACCCGTCCATCGCTCCAGGCGCGTGCGCCACGGCTCATCGAGATAGCGCCCGAAAGCACGGGGATTCTCATAGTAATGCGCGTCGGTGTCCACGATGAACCGCTTGCGCTTGGGGGAGTCACCTCTGCCGCCGTTTTGCTTGTCCGGTCCGCTCAAGGAGAATCACCTCCCGGCGCCCCGCGGAAGTTATGCGAGGAACCAAGAAAATCATACATGCGCGGTTCCATTGGATCAACCAACGGGCAACGCCCGGGAACTGCCGAAGAGTATAATAGCTGCTTCGCGCAGCCTCCGTCACGGCCCAGATTCCGGGGATAAACGATGAATCCAGCGAACGGACTCTCGGGATATGACTGGCTGGCGCTGGGCGTCTATGCGGGAGTACTGGCGCTGAGCGGGACCTGGCTGGGCCGCAGGAAACAAGCCGGCACGGAAGACTACTTCCTCGCCGGACGTGCGATGCCTGCATGGGCCGTGGCGGTCTCGGTCCTGGCCACGTCACTCTCCGCAGCGACATTCATCGGGGGTCCGGAACAGGCCTACCGGGGAAACCTGACCTACCTTTCAAGCAACATCGGAGCCGTGATCGCCGCGCTGTTCGTGGCCGGGATCATGATCCCGGCGTTCTATCGGCATCGAGTGGCGACCGTGTATGAACTGCTGGAGTTCCGCTTCGGAAAGACAGCGCGCCGGGCCGCGAGCGCAATGTTCCTGACCGGGAGAGTTTTCGCCAGCGGGGCGCGAATCTTTATTGCCGCCCTGCCTGCCTCACTGATCCTGTACGGAGACCTGGCACCGGCGCACCTCGCAACGGCGATCGCGGCCCTCTCGTTGGCCGGCATCACGTACACGCTGGCCGGGGGAGTGCGGAGCGTCATCTGGAGCGACGTGATCCAGACGGTCGTGTTTCTGGGAGCGGCGGCAGCGGCTGTCTTCCTGCTGTTCCAGAGGATTCCGCTATCGTTCGGCGAAATCCTGGCAGTGCTTGCGGAGCCGGGAACCGGGGAGAGATCCAAGCTGGCAGTACTGGAAGCGGGACTCGATTGGAACCGGCCGCACATGGGATTCGATCCGTCCGTGCCGTATACGCTGCTCACGGCATTTACCGGAATGGCGCTGCTGAATATCGGAGCCTACGGCACCGACCATGACCTGGCGCAACGGATGCTCACGTGCCGCAGCGCAGCGACAGGAAGCCGGTCGCTGATATTGGCGATCCTCATCAGCCTGCCGGTGACTTTGCTCTTCCTTGCAATCGGACTGCTGCTCTATATCTTCTACGGATTGCCGGAAGCGATGGGCGCGGCGGCACCGGGCTATGTAATCGACGATCAGCGCCAGGTGTTTCTGTCGTTCATTCTGCGCGAATTGCCACCGGGAATGGCGGGCGTGATGCTGGCGGGCTTGCTTGCGGCGGGGCTGTCGAGCCTGAACTCGGCGTTGAACGCCATGGGGTCATCGTTCGTAAACGACTGGTACCGTGCCGCGGTTCCAGGCCGGGGGGAAGGGCATTACCTGCGAGCGGGCCGCTGGGCCGTGACGGGTTGGGGCATCGTGCTGGGCGGGTTTGCAATGGGCTGCGTTCACTGGCAGCAGGCAGCGGGCCAGTCGTTGATTGATTTTGCCCTGGGCGTGATGGCGTTTGCCTACTCTGGCCTGGTGGCCGTGTTTCTGACGGCGTTGCTCACGCGAAGGGGCAACGGGACAAGCGCTGTGCTTGCTCTGGCAGCGGGCTTCGTTGCGGTGCTTCTCCTGCAGCCATGGGCTTGGGTTCACTGGACACCGGCCGGGTGGAACGCAACGCAAATCGCCTTCCCCTGGCAGATCGTGATCGCAACCTCGCTGGCGATGGCGGTTTGTTGCTCCGGGAAACCGCCGGCTGTAGAAGCCAATCAACCGGCACCGTGAATTGGACAACACGCGGCTTCATTTGGTTTAATTCTTACTTCTGACCCGGCCCGGCCAAAGTTTGTGGGGCCAGTCAGGGAAACAGGATCGTAGCTCGGATCGATCGGTTCTTCGGGCAGGTCTTCGGGTGGGTGTTCGGCAATGGATGTGAAACCGCAAGAATTGGCGCACCGCGAGATGTATCGCCTCCTGATCACCTGCGTGGTGCCCCGGCCAATTGCATGGGTCTCGACGACAGACCGTAAGGGGATCGACAACCTGGCACCGTTCTCATTCTTCAACGTGCTTTGCGCTACGCCCCCGTTGCTTGGATTCTGTCCCGGGATTCGCGCCAAGGAGCTGCGCGAAGCGCGCGGCACGGCCGTGAAGGACACGTTGCGGAACGTCCGCGAGACCGGCGAGTTCGTCGTCAACCTGGTCCCGTTCTCTCTGGCGGAGCAGATGAACCTGTCGGCCGGGGAGTACGACGCGACCGTGGACGAGTTTCCAGTGGCGGGAGTGACGAAGCGGAAGTCGCAGTTGGTCCGACCGCCGCAGGTGGCGGAGTCTCCCATTAACTTTGAATGTAAGGTGTTTCAGATTCTGGATTTCGGCACGGAGACGCAGGGCGGGAGTCTGGTGATCGGCGAAGTCGTTCTGGTTCACCTTGCCGAGGAAGTCCTCCGGGACGGGCGAGTTGACGGCCGGTTGGTCGACATGGTGGGGCGCATGGGCGGCATGGAATACACACGCACGCGCGAACGGTTCCAAATGGAACGCCCCGGCCTCGATCCTCCAGCGAAGTAAGCCACTCCCACCACCGCCATCCAGATTCGACACAGGACAACGACACTTGAAACTGCAAGACAAAGTGATCCTGGTTACCGGTGCAGGGAGAGGCATCGGGCGCGCCGTCGCCATGGCCTACGCACGAGAGGGGGCGCGGCTGGCCCTTTGCGCGCGCACTGCGGACGAACTGGCCAAGACGGTGGGCGAGATTCGTGACCTGAAAGCAGAATGCGAAGGGTGGCACTGCGACGTCTCCTCGGAAGAAAACGCGGCCGAACTGATCGCGAGGGTGAAACAGAAGTTCGGACGGGTTCACGTCCTGGTCAACAATGCCGGCGTGATGACGCGAGCGCGCCCCGCCTGGGAACTCGAAGTGGCGAAGTGGGACTACACGATTGCGGTCAACCTGCGTGGGGTCTTCCTGGTGACGCGGGCCGTGCTGCCCCTGATGATCGAAGCAAAGGGGGGCTCGATCATCAACGTGTCGTCCGCCATCGGCCGCATGGCGTACCCAAACTTCATTGCCTATTCGACCTCCAAGCACGGCCTGGAAGGATTCACGCAGGCCCTGGCGGCCGAACTCCGCTCCATGCGAATCCGCGTCAATTCCGTAGACCCGGGAACGGTGGCCACCAAGCTCACCGGCTTTGCGGGAAGCAAACCGGAATCGGTTACCGGCGTGTTCGTTTACCTGGCTTCGGATGTATCGAGAGGAGTTACGGGGCAAATGCTCAGTTCCTCGCGATGGAAATCGGAGGTGCGCTAGAAGTACCGGACGGTGGGAGTGGACCCGGTGTCTCCGGGGACAGAGTTCCGGAATGAGGAGATTCGGAAACGGGTCCCCGAGGGTCTTAGGGGCGGCCAAAATTCTACCCCGCAGGTTCACCACATGCGACCAAATCGCGGCATTATTTGACCTTCATTGGTTGCGGGTCCGTTGAAGGTCAGGGGATGCTTTCATACAATCTGCGGGCATCCTCCTGGTAGCCCACCCGGTTTCCCTCGTCGTCAATCATATAACGGATTCGGCGTCCCTGTTCGTCGAGGATCGAAAGGGTTTGCGGAAAATCCGACGGCGGGGGGTAATCGGCAGGCGCGGAGGCTTCCATAATGTAAAGGCGCCTCATGTGAGGATGAATCCCGATATAGCTGCGAGTTTGATCTGGATTCGTGATCTGGAGCTGGATTCCGGCAATGCGGTCGGTTTGAGCATAAGTCATGAGGGTCAGCTCGCCGCCTCGCTGCAGGAACTGCCAGGCCGTCCAAAGCGCTGATCCGCGATATCCGCCCGCGCCCGCCACTGTTTCGGAGTCATTGTATTTGACGACGGTGAGAGTATAGGTCGCGGGACCTTCCATTGCGGTATAGACACGGGCCGGGAGGGGCTCGTCGTCCTCGCCATGGTAGGTGATGTCCTGCACGGTAGGCTGACCGGGAAAGTTGATCTGGAAATACTCCTGGCGATCCACGTACTCGATCCACTCCTGCGCGAATACAGACCCTGCACTCAGCAGAATGAACCCCGCTAACGCGACACGAAACAAGCGCATGGCTCAACCTCCCAGGGAGATAGCTGCGATCATACTGCCACTAAAGAAGGCCGGGCGCAAAGACTTTCTTCGGCCTTTGGGGGCCTTTGGGAATCCGGTGGACCCGGCATGGGGCAGGCGCCTGTCCAAAAGACATCGCGCGACATTGCTTGAACCAGCAAGCCAAGGAATAGAGAAAATCTGGCGCGCCCGGCCCGACTCGAACGGGCGACCTGCGGATTCGAAGTCCGACGCTCTATCCAACTGAGCTACGGGCGCGCGCTTCGTGAGCCCATAGTACGGAATGGATTATCCGAAATCAAGTGTATTGTCCAGGTTGCGACAGCGCACCACAATGCAGCAGAGCGCCCCAATCGCACTCCCGGCGATGCTGCAACGGCGTCAACAGGAAGGCGGTGCTGCAGCAAGAAATGTTCCCCCGATGCAGGCAAACGCGTATATCATTAGCCTCAGCCGGGAAGGATGCCGGAAACTCCAGTTTGCACGAGTCTTTGCAGGAATCAACGCCGGCCAAGGATCGAATGCCGGCGCAGCAGGGAGGCTTCCATGAGAGCTTGGATCGCTGGTTTGTTGGTTGCGTCAACGCTGGCCATTGGGACAGCCAAGGCGCAATTGTTCCCGTTCAACGAGGTGGGCGTGACCATGGGGCACTGGCACATCGCGTCACACGACGTTGAAGCCAATCAGGATCTCTTCGTCGCCATGGGCGGCACGCCGGTCCCAAGCCGCAACGTATCCGTCCAGTTCCCCGGCGTTCGCATCAACTTGACTCTGAGGGATACGCCCGGCTCGGGAGGCACGGCCGGATCGGTGGTGAACCATGTCGGGTTCATTGTGCAGAACGTCCAGGAGCAGGTGGCCCAATGGAAGGCCCAAGGCGTTTCCGTACTGCCGGGCAACAATGGCCGGCTGGATCAAGCCTACGTCGTGACGCCGGACGGCGTGCGCATCGAAATCCTGGAAGACAGAACGCAGCCCATGCCGATTCGGCATGAGCACGTACACTTCGTGCTGCCGGAAGCGGAGGTCTCCAAGGCCCAGGCCTGGTATGCAAAGACTTTTGGCGGGGAGACAGGCACCCGCAACAATGCGCCGGTCGTCAATCTTCCGGGCGCCCAACTTCGATTTCGCGGAGCAGACGAAGCACAGGCTCCCACCCTAGGCCGCGTACTGGACCACATCGGCTTCGACGTGGAGGACCTGCAGGCCTTCGTCAGGAAGATTGAAGCGGAGGGCATCCAACTCGATGAACCGATCCGGACGAACCCGGCGAGCGGGGTCTCACTCACCTATATCACCGACCCGTGGGGAACCCGCGTCGAGTTGGTCCAACGGCCCCCCGCACAATAGAAGTCGGTTCCGCGCATATGCTACCCGGTCCGGCGTCAGCCCGGACCGGGCAACTTGCGTCAACCCTCCGGGTGGCCGCGCCCGGGCGCGTTGTTCTTCCCAGTCCAACACGGTTCCGGAGTTGTGCGAGCCTGCTTCTCTTGAAACGGTTCGATAACGGTGGAGAAGGCGATGTCGACGAAGTTACGATATGTTTCAGCCTATCGTCAGCTGCAGGAGGAAATGAAAATGCTCAAAAGAAGTAGTTTCCTGTTATTGATCCTCTGTGTTGTGTGTGAAACGGCCTTGGCCCAAGGCCGGGTAGCCATTGTGGGCGGGACAGCAATCAATGTACGGGATGGCAGTTTGATACCAGAAGCGGTGGTCGTAATCGAAGGAGACCGGATCGTATCGGTTTCCTCGGAGGGGCAGGCCCCGGCGGATGCAACGGTGGTAGATGCCAGAGGGAAGTATCTCCTCCCCGGCCTCATTGACGCGCACGTCCATTACAGAGACTGGGCGGCCGAATTGTTCTTGAACCATGGAGTGACCACCGTGTTGGGAGAAGCCGATGATTGGAGCCGAGCCCAAGCAGCGGGCATTGCAGATGGAACGATCCCGGGACCCAGCTTTTTCCATGACGGCAGGATTGATGGGGAACGCCAGCCCAGGGACACCTTGCTGAACACCCTTCCCGTCGAACGAGTCTATATCGAGCAAATTTCCTTCCCCTCTCCCAATCGCTTCCGCGATGAAGACAGGTCCCCGGATGGGAGCAACGTGGTGAGGAATGCCGCAGAAGCACGCGAGTCAATGCGGGCTTACGTGAGCGGCGAGGTCCCGGTTCATTCGATCAAGCTGAATCATAATCTAAACGCAGAGGCGGTACACGCTATCGTGGAAGAAGCCAACAAGATCAATGTTCCGGTCAAAGGCCACTTTGCGAATGCGCGCCTGGCTGCCGATGCGGGGGCAAGCGGCCTGGAGCATACTTGGGCGATCGGAGTTTCGCTGGCCGACTTGGGAGCAAGAGAGGAGGCACTGCAAAATGTGTCCCAGGGGCACATGCCGCCCGTGGAAGCCTTCATGGACATGGAGAAGCTGCCCGAGCTGATTGAATATTTGGTGGAAAAGGGAGTTTCCGTAAACCCCACTTTTCGGATGACGTTTGCGGGAGTGGATGCTTTCCGGGAGAAAGGTTTTCACCATGAGGAGGTGGACCTGCTCTTTGGTGACTGGCGGCTACGCTACATTCCGCTGGATTGGAAGTTGGCAAATCTCAAGGAGTTCTGGGAACTGGATATCTGGCACCGGGACGATCTGACGCAATACGACCGGGATTTGTGGGAGCAAGGCTATAGAAACGCCCAGCACCTGATCAAAGCATTTGTGGATGCCGGGGGGAAGCTCCATGCGGGAACTGACTGCGCAAGCTTCTGTGTTCCTGGATTGAGCCTGCATCAAGAACTGGAGTTGCTTGTGGATGCGGGGATCACCCCCTTGCAGGCAGTGCAGGCAGCCACGATCTGGTCCGCGAAGTTGATGCGGATGGAGGACCGCATCGGAACGATTGAAGAGGGGAGAACCGCCGATATCTTGATTCTAGATGCGAATCCGCTGGAAAATATCCGCAACACCCGCACGATTTCGAGAGTAATCAGCAGGGGCCGCATGTTGGATGGCGAGTACCATGCGGACTTCACAAACCCGATTCCGAGCCCTAGTCTGGTAGAAAGCAGCAGCCACTATTTCCCATCTCCGCGGATTCGGCAGGCAATGTTGGAAGGAGCTACCGTAACTGTGGAAGGGGCAGGGTTCATTCCGTATTCCTTTGTGGTACTAAACGGGCAAAAGCTGCAGACGGAATTCATCGACGAATGGCAACTGAAGGCCGACGTGCCTGCCGATCTCTTGAGACCCGGCATGTTCCCAGTGACAGTGGAGAATCCAAATTTTGCAACAGTGAGGGTCCCCGCTACCGCGCCCGGCCTCTCGCAATCCCGGACCCTTGACCATGTTTCAAACTCCTATTCCTTGTTAGTAACGTCCGGCGACCGATAGACCAATATACTGCCGAAGACAGAGAAATTCCGGTCCACACGAATGGCAAATGAAGGAGGGAAAAACGGTTCCGGAGTTCTGCGAGCCGGCTGACCAGCCGGCTGCCTTATCTCGCTCAGGTAAAGCGGCCGGCGGAAGGGCCGCATCCGGCGGTTGCGAAGGTCGAGAGCTGCCGCTCGACCTCGTCCGACTGGCAGGCAGGACACGGTAAGCCGTCGTCGGCGTCTTGCATCCGGCGCAGCTTTTCGAAGCTCTTGCCACAGCACCGGCACAGGTATTCGTAGAGCGGCATATTCTTAAATTCTAACCCATCGGTGACAACTTTGGAATTGCAAGAACGAGAACCTGACCCGATCGGTCAGGAAGTCTTCCGCATCCAGGCGAGGCATCGGGTGAGGGACTCGTGCATTTCCCCGGCACTGGCGTGATGGCGGCGGCCGTGTCCGGGCAAGACCCACTCGAAGCGGTGCTCGAGCAGGCGCTCCATGGATTCGGTTTGCTTGGGCCAGGAATACCAGCAGTGGCGCAGCGAGGCGGAAAGGCGGCCGCGCTCGGGTGACCACCAGAGATGATCGCCGGCAAAGAGAAACCGGTTGCGGTCGAGCAGCACGGTGTGGCCGCGCGTGTGGCCGGGCGTGGGAATGGCGAGCAGCTCCGGGGCAATCCAGAGCGGATCGTCGCCTTCCAGAGTGCGTTCAATGTCGCCGAGCGAGGCCCGCATCTCGCGACGGTGGATGATGCGGTCGCAACCGAAGTGGCGACGGAACCGGGCGTGGTCGGCAACGTCGTCCACGTGCGAGAGGAACATCCAACGCACGCCGCCCAATTGCTCGATCCGCTGGACCAGCCGCGAGGCATAACGGGGAGAATCGACCAGCACGTTGCCGTCAGGCCGGACAATCAGGTAACTGGAGGCGCCGAAGGAATCTCCCGAGGCGAAGCCGCAGAAATAGACGTTGTCTTCAATGCACTCGGGGAACGACGCCACCGCTTCGCCGAGCGGGCGGCGCTGCTCTGTCCCGATGGCGCCAACGGGGCAGGTGACGACGGCCATCAGAGCCCGGTGCACCGTCTCCGGAGCCTCCGGCTGGAGGACCACGCGGGCGTGCCCCTCGCCATCGCCGAACGTGGCGGGGGCGATCTCCCGGCACTGGTCGCAGTCAATACAGGTGCGGTCCACGTAGAACTCGCCGGGAACGTTGCTCGGCCATCGCTTGTGTTTGTTGGCCATGTCATGCACCAGCAGCGAGTTTTTGCGTGTCAGGCACTCTGCCTGACCGAGGAAAAGTTCTCAGCCGATCCGCGGCGCGGAAGGCTCGGTCGGCAACAGCACTCAAATTCTATCAAATTACCCTAAGTCCTGCGACCGGGCTTTCTGCCTTGTTACCCCTTCGGTTTGTGTGACAGAATAGAGGGCATGAAGAGGACCCTCATTCGGCTGTGTCTGGCCTTCGCCCTGATACTGGCAGCACCGTGGCAGACTCCGGGAATCCTCGCGCAGTCGCCCCCGGCCGGCGATGCAGACCAGGAATTCAGCTTTGCAGTGGACGTCCAGGTCGTAACGCTGCCCGTGACCGTGACGGACAGCGAAGGCAGCTTCGTGACGGACCTCGACGTGAACGATTTCACGGTCCTGGACAACGGAGTGGAGCAGCGGATCGAGACATTCGACCTCAGTCTGGAACCGCTCTCGATCGCGATCCTGGTCGAGACCAGCTCGCGTGTTGCCTCGCTGCTCCCCGAAGTGCGCAACACAGGCATCCTCTTCACACAGCTCATCATGGGAGCAACAGGTGAGGCCGCAGTGATCGCCTTTGATCACGAACTGGACCTTATGCAGGACTTTACCAGTGACCCGGAACTGGTCGAGGCGGCTTTCCACAACCTGCAACCAGGTGGCGATCCGGTGCGGCTGAGCGACGCCGTGGCACGTGCCATTTTTCTGTTGCAGCAACGCGAGGAAGACCGCCGGAAGGTGATCGTCGCAATCTCCGAGGCCCGGGATCAGGGCAGCAGCAACTCGCACGGAGCCGTTCTGCGAAGCGCCCAGCTAGCCGGCATCCCGGTGTACACGGTGGGACTGAACTCGGTGCGGGGCATGCTTGGACGTGCGGGAGAGGGAACCTCGTCGCCGTTTCCGCCAGGAGTTCAGGCACGGCCCATGCCCGCCAATCAACCGCCGATCCCCGATGCTCAGACCAACTGGGGCGCCGCCAACGTCAATGTGTTGGCTCTGATCGCCGAGCTGGTCAGCGGCGCCCGAAATTTTATTGCGGGAAATCCGCTGACAGTCTATGCGGCGGGCACCGGCGGCGAAAACTTTCCCTCGGGCGGCAAAGAAGAAATGGAGAAAGCTCTGGGGCGGATCGGGCAGGAACTGCGCAACCAATACATCCTCTCCTATCGTCCCAACAACCTCGATGCGCCCGGCTTCCATGCCATCCGCATTGGCGTTTCACGACCGGATGTGGACGTCCGTACGCGATTTGGCTACGTCTATGCCAGGCCGCTCCAGCGCAACACGCCACCACCCACACTACAGCCGCCGCGGCAGTAGCATTGGCAGACGGAAATCCGTGGGCTCACCACATCGCATCTTCATCTCGGCCGGTGAAGCCTCGGGCGACCTGTACGGGTCGCTGCTGATCGAGGCCTTGCGCGAGCAGCTCGGCGGCGCGGAATTCTTTGGCTGCGGCGGCGACCGCATGCGGGCAGCGGGCTGCCGAACCCTGGTGGATGCCCGAGAGCTGGCGATGGTGGGGATTGTGGAGGTTCTGCCGGGATTGCCGCGGGCCTGGCGGGCATTGCAACTACTCAAAAAGTCCGCCAAGAAGGACTGCCCGGAGCTTGCCATTCTGGTTGATTTTCCTGACTTTAACTTACGGCTGGCCAAGGAGCTCCAGCGGCTAGGAACGCCGGTCTTGTACTTCGTGGCCCCACAGGTCTGGGCTTGGAGGCGAGGACGTTTGAAAGCCCTGTGCCGGAACGTGGACCGGCTGCTCTGCATCTTCCCGTTTGAGGAGGAGTTTTTCAGAGCGGGAGGCGTTGCGGCGGAGTTCGTGGGTCATCCCCTGGCGACGCGGGTGGCGCCGACGCTTTCGGCAGAAGAATTCCGAGGGCGCTGTGGGCTGCCGGAGGCGACGCCGCTGGTTGCACTACTTCCGGGAAGCCGGCGGCGGGAAATCGAGCTGAATCTTCCTCCTTTGATCGAGACAGCAAGAATCCTGGCCGCCAGCAAGGAGTATTGCTTCGTTGTCCCGGCAGCCTCAACGGTCGGGGCCGAGTGGATTCGCGGACAGGCCAGAGGGAGCAGCCTCGCTCTGCACGTTGTGGCGGACCGCACGTACGACGTTTTGGCGCACTCCCGGGCGGCTGTGGTGGCGAGCGGCACGGCCACCATTGAAACGGCGCTGCTCGGCACGCCGATGGTCGTCGTCTATCGCGTGAGCCGGGCCACGTGGCTGCTCGGGAACCGTCTGGTTCAAACGCCTTTCTACAGTATGGTCAACATCGTGGCGGGTCAGAGAATCGTCTCCGAATTCATCCAGGACGATTTCAAGCCCCAAGCGGTCGCGCGGGAGGTGCGGCTACTGCTGGAGTCGGAGCCGCTCCGGGAGCGGATGCGGCAGCAATTTCGGGACCTGGCCGAGAGGCTCCGCCCGTCCTCTCCATCGCCGGGTTCTCACTCCTTCGGCAGACCCGGAAGCAGCCCCGAAGGTAAGACTCCACGGGATGGCGAATTCACGGACCCCATACAACGCGCCGCCGGCATTGCTGAATCATTCTTAGTGGGGACAGCCGGCTCGAACATCCGGCAAGGGACCCCCAAGTTCTCACGATAGCGCCTCCCTGCCAAGACCCGAGATAGGGGCTTGCCGCAGAGCGGTTCCGTGGGATAATTTAAGATCAAAGGCGGCGGCAAGGCGGTCCGGCTTTTTGACCAAGACGAGGCGACGCATGGCATCCATGGCAAATTGGGGGGCGAAACCGAACGGGAAAGGGATTCGAGCGGCGGCGCTCGCCCTGCTGGCACTCTTGCTGGCGGCACCCGGCAAAGCACAGTACAGCGAGCAGGAAGATTCCCGACCGTTGTTGACCGCAGATGACTTTACGATCGAGGTGCGCCGCGAGCCGGTCGCGGTCGAGCACTACGACATCGAAGCGGACCTCGACCTGACGTATCACGAGATCCGGTCCAAGGTGGAGATGCGGCTGCGAGCCCTGGAGACCGTAAGCGAAATCACATTCGAACTGAATGAGAACCTCTTCCCGACCAGCGTGTCGAGCGCGGACGGAAGCTTTCTTTCGGCGCAGCGTGACTCATCCGGCCTGGGCCTGCGGGTCAGCCTGGGGCGCTCCTTGCGAAGGGATGAAACCATCACCATTTCGATGGAGCTCGAAGGCCTGTTCGCAGACGCCGAATACAGCCCCGTGCCGGGAGTCGAACTCGCATACATCGGCGAGGAACGTTCGTACCTGCTGTATCCGGCACGCTGGTTTCCGGTGGTAGGATACGGAATCAACCGCTACACGGCGGAGATGCGATTTCTGGTTCCGGCAGGATATTCGGTAGTCTCCGGAGGGCGGGCCGAAGCGCCCGTCCTGGCCGGAGACAAGGTGCAGCATACGTTTGTCTTCAACCAGCCAACGTTTCCGGGAAGCGTAGCCGTTGTACCGCAGTCGCCCGACATCGTCCAGTCCGAGGGACTGAACATGAAGGTCTTCTTCTCCGACGACCGCAGGGGAATGATTCTTCCCTACGGGGAAGCGGCGGCGCAGATGGTCAGGTTCTTCAGCAGCAAGTTCGGTCCGCCGCCGGTGGCCAACCTTTCGATCGTCGAGATTGACGACCGTTCGCTGGGTGGGTACGCGGGACCCTCCGTGCTGTTTCTTTCCTCGCGCGCCATCGGAAGCCAGGTGAACACGCGCCTGCTGGCCCTGGAAGTCGCACAGCAATGGTGGCGCGTATTGGTGAGTCCAGCCTCGACAGCGGATCTGTGGATGGACCACGGCCTGGCGACTTATTCCGAGGCGATGTTTCTGGAATATCTGGGAGGGGAACCGGCCCTCGAAGAGCGCATGCGGGAAATGAACACCGAGGCCTTGATACATGACACGGTTCCCATTCGGGCGGCGGGCAGCCGATTTACCGAATTCACTGCGCCGTATAAGTCCCTGCTCTACGACAAGAGCGGCGCCGCCCTGCACATGCTCCGCTGGGTGATTGGAGACGACTCGTTCTTCTCCGCGCTCCGGGAACTGGCTAACCAGAACGCCTTCCAGACCGTGACGACCGAGGATTTCGAGAATCTCGCCACGGAAATCTCCGGACAGGATCTTGGGCCGTTCTTTATTCAGTGGATGGATTCGACCGGCGCCTCGAACTTTACCGCCGAGTACGTGGTCTACCGGATTCAAGACGGATTCCGGGTTTCCGGACGTGTCGAGCAGGATATGGACGTCTTCAGCATGCCGGTCGAGATCGAAGTACAGACGGACAGCGAGCCGGTGCTGCGGCGCGTGCAGGTGACGGGCCGCGCCTCCGACTTCGCCGTTGAAACGCTCGGTCGGCCACGGCGTGTGATTGTGGATCCGAATAACCGGGTTTTGAAGTATAACGACGACATCCGTTTGCGCGTGGCCGTGGCCCGTGGCGAGCAGGCCGTCGCGGCGCGGGATTATTCGCTCGCTCTCGAGGAATACCAAAGGGCCCTTGACATCAACCGCACCAGCTCCCTGGCACACTACCGGGTTGCGGAGGTATTCTTCATCCTGCGCAACTACCAATCCGCTGCCAATTCCTTCCGGGAGGCCCTGAACGGCGACCTCGAACCGACCTGGACCGAGGTCTGGAGCCACATCAGCCTGGGAAAGATCTTCGACGTGACCGGCCAGCGCGACCGCGCCATCAACGAGTACCAACAGGCGCTGCGTACCCGCGATGAGTCCCAGGGCGCCCTGGAACTAGCCAACCAATATCTCGAAACCCCGTACGAACGCACCCAGGAAGGCGGCTAGGGCCGTTCTCACTCGTGCAGCGCGTCCTTCTTCCCGGTAGGCCTCTATCTGCTCGGCACGCCGGGTATTTGCCGTTGGATCGGGGTGCTCGATTTCCTGTGCTTGGCCTCCGGTGTGCTGATGGCGCGGGGAGCCGAGCAAGAAGCCACCGGAAATAGGAATTTTCGCCGCACTGTTTCCTCTCAAACCACCAAGACGGTAGAATAGTTCCGCATCATCCGTTCTCAACTCAGATCGCGGGAGGTTTCGAAATGACGTCTTTGCTTCTGAGAATCGTCACCCTCGCTGTCGCGGGCGTCTGGCTTAGCTCGGTTGCGATTCACGCTGCCGCGCAGACGCAACCCGACCAGCCGATTCCGTCACCGGAGGAGTACGCGGCGTCGCTGCCCTCGGACGTCCACCCGGAAACCGGCAACCGCTTTCCGAAAGTCAAACGCGAAGATCTGGACGATCTCGGGAAAGGGCTGTTTGACGCCATGCCCCCGAACTTTCGGGGCGGTCCGTCGAGCATCCGCCTTTACAGTCCTCAGGTGGCCCGGGCGCTGCGCACGCAGAACGATTATCTACGCATCGAATCCGGGATGGACCCGCAGATCAAGGAACTGGCGATCCTGATCACCGTGCGCGAACTCGACTCGCAGTACGTCTGGACCTCACACGAACCCCAGGCACGGAGCGCGGGGGTCTCCCAAGAGGCGATTGACGCCATCAAGTACCGTCGGCCGCTTACAGGGCTAACTGAAAAGGAATCGATCATCATCCAGCTCGGCCGGGAGGCTGTCGGGGACCATAAGGTTCGCTCGGAGACGTTTGACCGCGCGCTGGAGCTGCTCGGCCGCCAGGGACTCGTGAACGTCGTTGCGCTGATGGGCAATTACGCGGCGAACGCCATCCTGCTGAACACGTTTGACCAGCAGATGAATCCCGGCGTGACGCCGCGGCTGCCGATCCCGTGAACGATGCGGGCCGATCCCGCGGAATACATCTCCATGTATCCTATCCAGGAGGTCTCGGTGCGATCCATTCTATTGTTGCTCTCTCTAACCTTGATGCCGGGAGTCCGTATCATGACCGCTCAATCCGAAAGTTCTGCGCCCCAGCCAGCATCCTCGCAAACCGTACGGCCGCTTCCGGACGATGTCCATCCCGAGTCGCTATCGCGCGTTCCGCTGGTCCAGCGTGAAGAGATGGACGAAGACGGGAAGCGGGTCTATGACATGCTGATGGGCCCGCAGACCCGGACGCTCGCCGGGTTGCAGGGACCGTACGGGATATGGCTCCACAGCCCTCTGCTGGCCGAGAAATTGCTGGCCGCGAGCCAGCATCTCCGCTATCAGACCGATCTCGACCGCCGCCTGATCGAACTGGCTACTCTGGTGGTTGCGCGGGAGTTGGACAATCAGTTCGAATGGACCGCGCATGAGCCCGCCGCGCTCCGCGACGGCTTGGAGCCGCACATCATTGACATCGTCAAGTACCGCCGGGAACCTATGGGGCTGGGAGAAAAGGAAACCGTCATTATCCGCATGGGGCGGGAACTGTTCCGGCAGAAAAAGGTGAGTTCGGGAACCTACGCCGAGGCCGTGCGGCTGTTTGGGGTCCAGGGGGTCGTTAATCTCTCCGCCCTGATGGCGCACTACACCATGATTGGGATGATGCTGAACACGTTCGATCAGCAGTTGCACGCAGGCTGGGAGCCTCTGCTGCCGATTCCGTAGAAGTGCCAGCAGTTATGTTGTGAGCTTGGATTCCATCCTGGGGAGGTCCGTCATGCGATACACGGTGCTGCTTGCCATGCTGATTGTAATGGGGGCGCATTTCTCTGCCGCTCCGGGTGCGGGCGCAGCGCCACTCCAGGCCGCTGCACAGGCACTGCCGCCCGACGTAAACGCAGAGTCTCGGAACCGCTTGCCGCAAGTGCGCCGGGAAGATCTCGATGCCGACGGCCAGAGGATCTTCGATGCGATCGGCGCGACCGGACCGACGGGAATCCGCATGCACAACCCCGTGTTCGCCAGTCATATGAACCAGGCGAACAACTATCTGCGAACCCAGTCGGGGCTCGATCCGCGGCTCGCGGAGATGGTGATTCTGGTCGGCGCGCGCGCAGTGGACGGGCAGTATATCTGGACCGCGCACGAACCGGCAGCCCGCCGTGCCGGGCTGGAAGAAACCATCATAGACGCGATCAAACACCACAGGCCGCTGACCGGAATGGGAGAAAAGGAAGTGGCATTGATCCAACTCGGCCGCGAGGCGCTTGGCCGGCACAAGGTCAGCCCGGAAACCTACGCCCAAGCCGCAAGATTCTTCAATCCGCACGACCTCGTGAGTTACGTCTCCCTGATGCTTCACTACGCGCTGAGCGGGACGCTGCTCAATACGTTCGATCAGC
Source organism: Terriglobia bacterium (assembly GCA_965198025.1). Lineage (GTDB taxonomy): Bacteria > Acidobacteriota > Terriglobia > 2-12-FULL-54-10 > 2-12-FULL-54-10 > CAYWWM01. Next base: position 3,132,019 of record OZ240237.1, read on the forward strand.
AGGTGCGCCCCAACCAGACACCGCTGCTGCCGATTCCATAAATGATGGCAGTTGTTCGGCACTGTGTAATTTGGAATTCCCTTGTTCAGGAGGTTTCTCATGCGATGGTTTGTGTTGCTCGCCGTTTTGACGAGCGGAATGAACGCTCATCTCGCGGCTGCGCCGCAACAGAGCGGCGCGTCGTCCTCCGCGTCTGCCGAGATACTCCCTCCCGATATAGATCCGGAGTCGCGGAACCGGCTGCCGAGGGTCCGGCGCGAAGACCTGGATGACCGGGGAAAGGAGCTTTTCGACGCGATTGTGGCCGACGGCCGGCGGTTGGGCCTCGCCGGACCCAGCGGAATTCGCATGCACAGCCCTCGCGTCAGCGAGTACATGAGCATGGGAAACCTGTATCTGCGGTTCGAAGCCGGCATCGAGCCGCGCTTGATGGAGCTAGCCATCCTGACCGTCGCGCGGGAAATGGACAGCCAGTTCGAGTGGAGCGCCCATGAACCGGCCGGCCTTCGGGTAGGGCTGGAACAGAGCATCATTGACGTCGTCAAGCACCGCCGTCCGCTTGCCGGACTCGGCGAGCAAGAAGCCGCCATTATCCAGTTGGGCCGCGAAGCCTTCGGCCGCCACAGAGTAGAGCGGGAAACCTTCGCCCGTGCGCTGCGCCTCTTCGGACGGCAGGGACTCGTCAATATCGTTTCCCTGATGGGCCACTATTCAGCCACCGCCGTCCTGCTGACGACCTTCGACCAACAGCTCCGCCCTGGACAGGCGCCGATGCTGCCGGTGCCGTAAGATGTCTGGTAGGATGATTGTTCCCGCATGAAGTATAGGGAACTGACGCGCAAGCTACGGGCACTCGGTTGTGAGTTCAAACGCCCTAGTCGAGGAAGCCACGAAATCTGGCATAATCCGCGAGTCAATCAGTCTAATTCTGTTTTTCGGTTCTTTCGGTAGATGCGGTTCTTTCGGTTCCTTCGGAATACCAAATTCACCCAAAAAAAGGGCAGTTCTGTTGCACTTCCAAGACTTCTGCTTGCCGCTGAGTATACACCAATCGGTTTGGTTGCGGGATGGGTCTACTTTCCCCTGTACGGAGGCAGCTACTTCTCCATCCGCAGCACTCGGAATGCCTCGCCCATGGCTTGCGGCACCAGTAGTGTCTTGAGCAACTGCGCCCGGCGCTGGCGCTCAGCCTCGGAGGGGCAATCGGCGAAGACGTCGGCGAATTCGTCCTGCTCGCCGATTGACAGCAGGAACCGTGCCTGCGATTCGAGGCTGACAAGCCTCAACTCCGCCGATGTGCCGGCTTCCACCAATTCGGTGAAGTTGACATGCGCGGTCAAGTCCTGCTCACCCGGGCGTCCCAGCAAGTCCTCTTCCACCTGATGGCCGCGATACGCCAGCGCGCTTCCTTCCGGGAACCGCCCGCCGCGCCACTGAACAAGCGTATAGCCGTAATCCACGATCAGAATCTCGCCCCGCATCAAGCGCGCTCCGATCTCTTGCATCCGTTCGGCGGCCTGAGGCCTGACCTCTGCGATCCATCCGTCAGGCCGGCCGTCCCTCGCGAGCGTCGGGTCGAAGCACAGCTCGGCCTGCCGGGACAGTTCCGGTTTGCCGGGGTCCTGTTCGAACCAAACCAATCTGTCGCGCTGGAGGCCCACCAGCCTCTCCCGCCAGCGCCTCCGGCGCCAAACCAGAATGTGGATGGGCAGCGCGTCGAAGAATTCATTCGCAAAGACGCAGCCGCAAATCCCAGCTGGCTCATCACCTTCGCCACCGGAAAACCGGCCGGCGATCCGCACCTGGCCAGCGAACTCCCGCAACGCTTCCTTCGTCCGGTCCCGCAAACGCGCGCTCTGCTCCACACCCTTGTAGCGCAGAGCGGCAGAGAACTCCGCATACCGTTGCCTCACCCAGGCCAGCAACTCCACGGCGAGCGAGCCGTCGCCGGGTCCGAGCTCCACGAGGTCAAAGCGCCCGGGCCTGCCGAGCCGCCGCCAGAGCGCTTCGAAATGCTGAGCCAGAATCCGCGCCAGCACAGGCGCCAGATGGGCGCTCGTATAGAAATCTCCCGACTTGCCGAGCTTCGTCCTCTCCGAGTTGTAGTATCCGAACTCCGGATGGCAGAGACACGTTTCCATGAAGCGCGCAAACGACAGCGGGCCGCGCGCGCGAATTTCCTGCTTCAGCAGCGGCAACAGCGGGGATTCGGATGGCATGACGCGAATGGCAGGCTACCGCTCCTGCGGCGTGCGCGTAAACATCTCCATCATGTAGTCGTGCATACAGTCGAAGAGCTGGCGCTGGAACGTCCAGGGGAACTGCACATGCTCCAGGTCGCGCGGGTGAATCTCATAATAGTAGGTGTGGATGCCGAGGTCCTTGACGCGGGACTCGATAATGACTTCGACCGCCTCGCCCTTCTCCCGCGCCGACAGATCGAAGAGCGGATGCTCGTACTTGGCAAGCTCCGTGAGAACTTTTTCGAGATTCGTTGGCATGGCCATTCCAAACGGGCGGACCAGAACTACTATTGCTCTCTCTGTTCCAACGCAGCCCATCTCTGCTGGAAGATTTCGAGGCTGCTACGGTCGAACAGGACAAACACAATCCGTTCGAGCGACGTCTGGCCCTTGCGGTGCTCCGCGGCCATTCCCAGCATGATCTCGGCGCAGCGCTTCGTATCGAAGCCCGCAATCCCGGTCCCGACCGCCGGAAACGCAATGCTTCGGATACCCTTTTCTTCCGCCCGGCGCAGGCTGTTGCGCGTCGAGGCTTCCAGGTTCTCGGCCGTGGTCCGGCCGCCGAGCCGCATGCTCGCGGCGTGGATCACGTACTTTGCTTTCAAATTCCCGGCGCCGGTGATGGCCGCCTCGCCGAGCGGGATCGTTCCGATGCGGCAGCACTCCTCCTGGATCGATGGCCCGCCTTTGCGCCGGATCGCTCCCGCCACGCCACCGCCCAGCTCCAGGTCGTTGTTTGCGGCGTTCACTATCGCTTCTACGTCGGCTTCGGTGATGTCGCCCTGGATGATTTCAACGCGCGTCAACGTGCGATGGCTCCACTGCCGGCTTCGTTCGCGAGCTTCCAGTATAAGGGGAACCCCGGCAAAAGTCCCCGGCGGAGTCCGTACAGAAGGCAACACGGAGCATCCAGGGTTCCTCCGGGTGGGGGGCACGGAGATGATCCCGTCTCCGCCTGCTCCTTCCAGGCGCGGGATACTACATAAAGCAGGAGGAGGCCGAACCCGGCAAACACCAGCCCGAGGCCCGACAGCCACAATTGCTTCCCGGGAGCCGCGGGCGAAGGAAACACCGGGCCGGCTGCGGACCCTACTGCGGGACAAACACTTGGAACGCCTCCCGCAGAAACCGCTCATACTCATTGCGGTCGTAGAGCAAATTTTCCCCGAGCAGCGCCAGCGGGCGCACACGCTCGCACGGAACTTTCGCGCCGGCGTCGGCGATCACGTATTCCACCGTTTCGCCGGGCCGCAGCCGCACGCCCCGCGCCTGGAGGCTCTGCGCCGCAATCGCGTTGTGCGTCGCGTGCGCATACTGCTCCGGGTACTGCGTCAGGCGCTTGGAAATCGTCAGATCGGCGGCGGTGACGTCCCCGTCCCGCACGCGAGTGACATAAGAATCGAGAATCGGCGCAACGCGGGTCTCCAGCAGGCGCATATATTCCGTCCGGCCCGCGGCCTGCGCGAGAGCCGCCAGGATTTCTTCCTGCATCCGGGCCGCCAGCGGAACACAGTCGTGCCGCCGCATCTCGATGCCGCGCACCTTGAGCTTGCCGTTCTGCATCACGCCGAAGAACCGGTTGGGAACGCCGATGCGGGGGCTGGTCTTCGACGGCACGAAGACGATCCAGCGGTAGACACCCTCGACGTCCATCGGCAGGCCCGTGGCGGCGGCAATCTCCCGGGCCAGTTTTTGATAGTCGGCCATGGTCGTGCCTCTCTTCCACAGATAGAGCGAGTCCACCAGCGCGTGCAGCACTTCGTAGCCCTGGCTCTCCGCCAGGTCTTTGGCCATGAGCAGGCGGTCCCGGCCAAAGCAGTTGATCGCCTCGTGCGCCTCGATGCGGCCGAAGCGGGCGTTCTTGAACCCCTGGTACCCGAAGCAGGTCACGAGCATCCACTTGAGCGCAGTCTTGCGGGCGTCGCAGACTGCTCGTCGGAAACGATCCGGCGAACTTTTGATCAGCGCTTTGTATTGCTCCCGCTTCTCGATGATCGGTCCCACGGTGCGCGACACGATCCCCGGCCAGCGTTGACAGATCGAGTAGCCAAGCTCCGGGACCAGCGCGTTCTGGCAGCAGCCGCAGTTGATCGTCTCGGGTGAGACGTTGAAGCGCGCCATGATCGACGGGAACATGGACGCGAAGTCGAGTTCCGCGACGTTTTCATGCAAGCCCGGTTTCGGGTGGAAGACCAGCCCTCCGCGATCGGCGACGATCAGCTCGAGGCCTGATTTGGCGCGCTCCGGCTGCGCCTTCTGGCTGGGGATCAGGATGCCTTCGCGGTACGCCAGGTCCAGTTGCATCGAGGTGATGCCGGTTCCCGTCGTGGTGCGGGCGCAATACTGCACCGGAAGCTTGGTCAGGCGCGCCAGCTCGTAGAGGCCATCCAGGCCGCTTTCGCCGCAGACGAACGAGTTCCGCAAGTCCACGTGCAGGCGGCCGAACAGGCACGTGGCCGAGTCCTTGAAGACGATCCGCCCGTAGCTGAAGTAAGACCGCTCGCGCTTCCGAAACGGCTCCCGGCGCGGGTCGCGGTTGAGCGGCAGGGAAATTTTCAGCGCAGCCGCCTGCCGCAACAGACGCGGCAGCAGGTAGGAGTCACCCCACTCGGAAAGAATCAGGTCGGGATCGTAACGGTGAAGCGCCTCCGCCAACGACTGCGCCAGCGGCTCGCCGGACTCCGCTTCGTTGAGCACCAAGGCGGCACCTTCGATTTTCACCACGACGTTGAACCGCCCGCCGTGGTTCGGATTGCCGGTCTCGCACTCGGGGCGCATTTCCAGCACTCGCAGGGGCGGCAATTCATACTCGGTCGCCCAGGGATCGTCGAGGCAACGGATCGCCCGCAGCTCGTCTCCCTCGGGGCCGCCGGCTTCCAGCTCGCAATACGCCAGAGGAAACACCTGCCGGTCGTAGCAGTACACCTGCTCGGGCAGCAGATCGGCATTGTAGAGGTCCGTCTCCGGCGCGTCCTGCCGAATGCATTTCACGACAATCGGAAAGGCAGCCGGGGAGGACGGCGTCACGGCGAGCACACGAACCTGCTCACGGCTCCAGAGGTCGAGCTTGTCCGCAAACTCGGCGTGCAATCCCGCGAAACGCCGAGGCAGGGTTCGAGCCAGCAGGCGCAGGTTCCCGAGCGGTCCGTGAACGTACAACGCGGGCCGGAAATTCTTATCGAAGAAGCAGCGGCGGCTTCCATCCCGCCCCAGCATCCACAGGGCCATCCCCGCGGGCGCCGGGTAAAGATCGAGCAGCCAGCCTGGATGACATCTCACAGCACGCTCCCCATGCGGCACGCAGTTTCCCTTGCCTTGCGAGCTTCTGATATGTACAATGTCAATACTTGCACAAGCGGCCGCAGTTCGATTGGGACGAGGCGAACCGGGAGCACATCGGCCGCCACGGCGTGACCCCGGAAGAAGCGGAGCAGGTGCTGGCCAGCAATCCGCTTGAGATTGAAAGCAGGGAGCATCAGGGCGAACTCCGGACCGTTTGTCTCGGCCGCACGGAAGCCGGAAGGGCACTGCTGGTCGTGTATACCATGCGGAACGAGAAGATCAGGATCATCACCGCGTACCCGGTGAGCCGCAAGAAACGGAGGCTTTATGAACCGCAATAGAAAAATCCCGCAAGTGCGTCTGCGTGTACCGAAGTTCCGCAACGAGGCGGAGGAAGCGGCCTGGTGGGATGCGCATCCGGAAGTCATCGTGAAAGCCTTTGAGCGGGCCTATGGCAGAGAGGCAGTGCAGCGCGTTCTGGAGGAAGACCACAAACTCAAGCGCCCGCCAACGCGAGCCGTCACCATGCGGCTGCCGATCGAAGACGTGGCGCGGGCCAAACGCCTGGCCGGCCGCAAGGGTCTGGGATACCAAACACTCGTTAAAACGCTGCTGCACGAAGCGCTGCTGCGAGAGGAACGCGCATAGCCTAAATTGCGCACTTCATTGCCAGCGTGTAGCAATCAATGTGCGTTTTTGAGCAGTTGGTCTTGTGCCCCCAACAACAGTGGTATGCTCGCGCTCTCTCTTGGCCACTCGAATGGAAGCGGATCACTTTCTCCCCAACATGACGCCCCTTTGTGGTTAGACTCGCCGTTGCGGTGAAAGGCGTTCCGTTGCCCGTCGTGTGCAACACCATGTGCGGGTGGGCGAGCACATAAGCGTAGGCTTGTACAAACGTCATGCGATTTCTTATGACACCGTAATGCGCACCAAGGTTAGCCTTTTTCATTTGCGAGATGACTCCTATGGAGCTCTCCAGAGCACCCTCTTGTCTTTGTCCAGAAGCACCAAGGAAGCAGCAGAAGTCCTGCGGCTTTCACCCGTTCGCGTGGTAATCAGGTCAGTGCTGCCAATCGTAGTCTGAAATCCGGCTTCATCCAAGAGTTCTAACGTCGTTCCAGCCAAAGAGGCTCGCACGCGCTCATTTCCGTCTCGAAAGGAAAGCCTTGGTTCATCGTTTAAAAGGAACAATGCTGCTCGGCCCTTCTCGGCAGCGTCGTGAAGATACACGCCTGGTCCCTCAGCTACCCAAGTTAAACGTGGCTCGCTTCCTTCCATTTTCATCCACCAAAGCTAGTCCCGGCCCACTTGCCTCCACAGTTAGCACAAGCCGAATCTTGCCATTTGCATCGAGCAAGCTAAGACCAGGTCCCGACGCCAATACGTCCAGCATGATTCGTATATGCCCGTTCTGGTCATAAAGGGATAATGCCGGTCCGGAGTCTGTCATTGACAACCGTCCCCGCACCCTCCCGCTTTCATCTCTCAGGACAAATTCATTCGCCTCCACGGTTCGGGTAGCGGGAGCCTGGCCCATCAACAGAACGGAGCCAGCGAGAATCAAGGCCAATGCGCCGATCTGTTTGAACCTGCGGTTTTGTTTTTCCAACTGCTCCAGACGGTTCATCACCGCCGTCCATTCTGTTCTGCCTGATTCCATGTAACCCTCCAGGAGTTTCGTTGCCGAGAGTATGGCAATCTCCGATCCATCCTGACGTAGTAAACACGATTATTCCTTCGATCTTTGGGGCAGCAGAAAACGTTCTTGTTGCGGCGCAGGTTCCGCAACACCCAACTGAGTTTTTAACATCTCAATTTCTTTTTGCAAATGCAGGAGCATGGCCAAAAAGATGCTCTCCGATGGCGTGGCATGGATCTGGTAGACGCAAGCGGCAGTGAAGTACTTGGCGCCGTCAAACAGCCGGTCCAGCAGCTCGCGGTCCTCGCGCCGCAGCGCGCGGTAGAAGCGCCGCCACTGCTCGCGGTTCTGCTCCAGCACCTGGTTCACGGTCGGGATGGTTCTACCCATCGCTCGCTTCCTCCTTCGGTATCGTCAGCAAGCCCGGCGCTTTCAGCGGGACAAACGAGAAACGATGGATGGATGTCGTTTCCGGTTTGGTCTGGCTAGCTTCGAGTACCAGCCTCGCCTGCGCAACCAGCGCGTCAAGGAAAACCCGCCGCCCCGACATCGGACGCTCTGCCAAATGCACCGGCGCGTCGGAAAAGGCCAGCACGGTGTGCCGCTCGGCCAACCGCAGAAGGTTTCTGCGGCAACGAGTAAACGTGCTGCGGGCTTCCTGCTCGCTCAACTCCGCGTCGTAAAGACAGTCGGGCAGGCCGGTGATCACCAGCCGCCGCGCCCGGTAGCGAGTCATCTCCGCGCCGATGTGGCGCAGGATCGTAGCCATCTGGAAGGGAGTGAACGCGCGGGCGATCCGCAGTCGCTGGAGCAGCGCCGGGGAATCGAGCTGCTTCCGTTTGGCCCATTCGGTCAGCCGGTACAGGTTGAAGCAGTTGGCCCCGTCCACGGCAACCACGGTTTCGCCCCGTTGGAGCCATGGCGCGCAGAACGGCAAGGCCAGCGGTGTCGCCTGTGGCTTGCCGACGATCCAGTTCAACCCAACTGCCAACTGCGTCTGCACGTGCCCGTAGGACAGGCCCGTGGCCGGTTTTGCCAGGGCCTCCTTAGCCACAGGCGCCGCAGACAGCAGGATCGCGTTCGACATAAGGCCGCTCCGGGATCAACAAAAGGGCAGCCCCACTATAGGCGAATAAAAAGCGAATTGTCAACCTCCCATAGCGCCCTGCCGTGCATCTACGTTGTACTCTATCTTGCATGGCGCAACGTCACGAGACGATCCACATCGCCGCCATCGACGCCGGATCGAACGCCATCCGACTGGTGATCGCCCGGGCCGATTCTCCGCAGGCGTATCACGAAGTGAAGAACGAGCGCTCAACGCTTCGCCTGGGGCATCATGCGTTCACGCAGCGCCGCTTTGATGGCCAGACCATCGACCAGGCCGTGGAGGTGTTCCGGCGCTTCAAGTCCCGCATGAACCAGCACAACGTGCAGCGCTACCGCGCCGTCGCCACCAGCGCCGCCCGGGACGCCCGCAACCGCAAGGTGCTAGTAGACCGCATCTACCGCACTTCCGGAATCCGCCTGGAGGTCATCGACAGCCCCGAGGAGGTGCGCCTGGTCCGCTCGGCCGTGGTGGTGGCCGTCGGACACCACATTACTCCGCGCTTGGTCGCGGACCTAGGCGGCGGCAGCCTGCAGATCAACTTTCTGAAAGACGGCTCTCTCCAGAATGCCGCCAGCCTCTCGCTGGGGACTGTGCGCCTGATGGAGAAATACGGCGTCCAGGGCGCCATGACCGAGCAGCAGGTCAATCTGATCCGCGAACGGACGCTGACCGTGTTCCGAAGATTCCTGCCGCAAGGGCGGCGCGACTTCGCCTGGCCGGCGGTCTGGTGTGGCGGCAACGCCGAGGCGCTCTCGCTGATTGCTCCGGGGGCGCCCGTGCACGGCATCCCAACGATTGATCTGGCTGCCCTGCAGCGCAGGCTGCGGCGCATCACTCGCATGGACGTGCCCGAGCGCATGAATGCGTTTCTGGTCCGCAGGGACCGCGCCGACGTAATAGCGATTGCCGCGATCGTTCTGGTGGCGCTCGGCCGCTGCCTGAACCTCAAGCGGGCCGTCGTTCCGGGCGTGGGTGTCAAAGAGGGGGTGCTCGAGGACGTGCTGCGGTCCGTGTACGGCGCAGACGCTGTCGGCTTGCAGGAGATCGATGTGGTCTCCTTTGCCCGGCGTTTCGCAGCGCGCCTCGGCTACGACGCCCCGCACTGCGAACAGGTCTGCGGGCTGGCCGTCACGCTGTTCGACCAACTGCAGCCGATTCACGGCATGGGAAACCATTCCCGCGATCTCTTGCAAGTAAGCGCGCTGCTGCATGACATCGGGCATTCGATTCACCGCGAATCCCATAATAAGATTGGCGAATTCCTGGTCCGCAACGCCGACGTACCAGGCCTGAGGGGAAGGGATCGCGACGTCGTCGCCTGCGTCGTGCGCTACCACAGCGAATCCGGCCCGAACACCGACCACAAGGTGTATGCTTCTCTTCCGCCCGCAAAGCGCCGCGAGGTCCGGGGCCTGGTATCGCTGCTGCGCATCGCCGATCGCCTGGACAGCGATCACCGGCAAACTGTTTCCGGCGTCAGTGCCCGGCTCACCCCGCGCGGCGTGTTTCTGGGACTCAAGATGAAGCGTGCTTCGGACCTCATCCTCTGGAGCGTCGAGGGTAGCATCGGGCTATTCGAAGAGGAATACGGCGTGAAAGTCGGCGTGGAACGGGTCGCCTGAGCCGAGCAAGTGGCTTTGCAGCAGCAATATGCGGACAATTCAATCTTTTCGGCTTGGTAATGTTCCATCGGAAGGTTCATGGTAAACTATTGGGCTCTCTTGCAGAGCCCCCTGCTGCGTGGAGATTTAAACGGGCTTTATGAAACGGTACGGCGAGCATCGTTTTCCCGGAAAACTTTTTGTCGTGGAAGGACTGGACGGGTCGGGCAAATCCACCCAGTTACAGTTGCTGCACCAGTGGCTGCGCGGCGAAGGCTACGGCGTGGTGTACAGCGAGTGGAACTCCTCGTTGCTGGTGCGCGACACGACCAAGCGCGGAAAACGCAAACAGATGCTGACTCCCTCGACGTTCAGCCTGATCCACGCCACCGACTTCGCGGACCGGATCGAGCGCAACATCATCGCCCTGCTCAAAACCGGGGCCGTGGTCCTCTGCGACCGATATATCTATACGGCGTTCGCGCGCGACGGCGTGCGCGGGATGAACCCGGAGTGGCTGCGGGAGCTTTACAGCTTCGCGGTCAAGCCAACCATCGCGTTCTATTTCCGAGTGCCGCTTGAGGTGGCCATGCAGCGCATCCTCACCGGGCGCAGCAGAATCAAATTTTACGAGGCGGGCATGGACCTCGAACTGAGCGACGACCCGGAAGAGAGCTTCCGTCTCTTTCAGGACCGGATCCTGGATGAATACGAGAAAATGGTCCCGGAGTTTGATCTCCAGGTGATTGACGCGACGCTGCCGATCGAGGCGCAACAGAAGCAGATGCGGCAGGCTGTGAAAGCGAAGCTCGACCAGGCGAAACGGCTGATGGTGGTCTCATGAGGGAAACCTACGGCGTAACGCTGCCCGGGATGGATCTGGACATCCTGCCGGGCAAGCTGATTGTGATCGAAGGCACGGACGGCGTCGGACGCTCGACGGAGATCAACCTATTGAAGCCGTGGCTGGAGCAGGAAGGTCGCGCGGTGCTGGTCACCGGCGTGAGCCGCTCGACTTTGGCCGGCAAAGCCATTAAGCGTGCCAAGGAGGGCAACACCCTCGGCCGAACCACGCTCACGCTGTTCTACGCTACCGACTTCGCCGACCGTCTGGAAAACGAAATCATGCCGGCACTGCGAGCGGGCTTCGTGGTGCTGACGGACCGCTACATTTATTCGCTGATGGCTCGCGCACTGGTGCGCGGCATGGACCCGGCCTGGGTTCGCACCCTGTACGCGTTTGCCCTGAAGCCGGACGCCGTTTTCTACATGCGGATCGGGGTAGACGACCTGATTCCTCGGGTCGTTTTCTCGCATGGATTCGACTACTGGGAATCTGGCATGGACCTGCACTCCAGCGAAGGCATGTATGAGAGTTTCTGCAAGTACCAGACGGCCCTCATGACGCAATTTGACGGCTTGGCGGAGCAGTATGGATTTGAGGTGGTGGACGCCTCGCAATCCGTCGAGGATGTGTTTCGCGACTTACGCGGCAGAATTCAGCGTGTGATGGAAGAAGAGAAGCCGTCCGTCAACAATGTTCCCGCCAGAAAGCTCCCGGAAGGGATCGCCGAGAAAGAGTCCGTCGGGCAGTTTTCAGCCGATCAGTCCGGGGAGGGCGCTAAAGCCGGAGACTGAGATTCCTCTGCCTCCGCTTGCGCGGAGATGTCATTGCTCGCCAAGTACTCCCGGACCCAGCCCTCCAGCCCCAGCCACTCTTCCGAACCGCTCGTCATGTGAAGAAACTGCTCCACATACGCGGACATGCTCTTGCGATTTCGCAGCACCAGGCGTTCGACATCCACCGCCAGCTCCAGCCGCTCCGTCAGAAATCTCGGCTGGGCCACCATTTCGAGCATCATCTCATCCAGGACTTCCAGATCGTGCCAGTCGCCTAGATGCCTCTGCAAGCGGCGCAGGCTCGCCACGGCATCTCCGCTTCCGGGAACTTCCAGCGTGTGGATCACTTCAATCAGGTAGCGGACCTTCTTCGCCGCGATGCGCACGGTATGGAGCGAGGCCGCGTCCGGCATCTCGCGCGCCTGCTTCACGCAGCCTTCAAAAGCCGACCACGTCTCCTGCAGCGATTTGGCCAGCCTGGGTTGGAGATTCGCTTCCTCGCCTGATGATTCTTCCTGGCCTGCCAGCGCGATGGGCAGTGCCAGGCTTTCCTGAAGCCGCAGGCACACCCCAGGCAGGTTCAGTTTGCTCAGCCGGCGGGACGCTTTGCGAAAGCTCTGCTCCCGGCGCTCTTCGACGTAATCCTGGAATGCGCTCCAGACGTCCCGTCGGGAAGCCCGTTTTCGCGCCAGGATGCGCCGGGCTCGTTCCAGCAGCACATCGCAGTTTCGGACTTCCGAAAGCGCCCGGCGGGAGCGGCGAATCCTGCGGCGAATCTTCTGGACCTTGGACGGTCCCGGAGGCGGATAGATCAGATCGAGCACCTGCTGCAGCCGCCGGCTGGCCACCCGGATGTCATGAATCGCTTCCGGATCGCGGCCCTTCAACACTTTCGGTTCGAGCGAAATATAGTGATCGAGCTGGCGCCTGGCCCCGTCCAGGACGCGGTTCCAGGCCCAAAGCTTGGCGGGTTCCCCTGTGTTTCCTGGCGGCGGGACCGAGGCGATCCTCCGAGGCGCGTCCCACGCCCCTTCCATCCGTTTCACTGGGATGTGCATGGCCGATTGTTTCTGCATCCAATCCCCGCACGGACCCCCAGGGCACGCCCTTCCTGTTCCCAGGCTACTTGTTCGCTCGCAAGGCTCGCGGCGTGAGCCACCAGACCAGCCGCCCGGAGTACTGGGTGGGAATGCTGCTATATTCTATCAGACAGCACCCCCCCTTCCTAAATTCCAGGTTGGCTTCGCGTCCTGCTCCGATGAGCCGGCCCGCCAGCGTACTCAAGTCCGGCTCATGCCCCACAAGCATCACGCTCCTGCGGTCCGGATTCTTCGCCAGAAACGCCAGGACGTCTTCCTGGGAAGCGCCCGGCCGCAGGGCTTGGCATACGTCCACGGGCGGGGCTGGTTCCTGCGAGGCTGCCACGACCTCCGCCGTTTCCGCGGCGCGAACCAGTGGGCTGGTGACGATCCAGTCGAACGCGTACCCCATCTTGTGCAGTTCCGTGGCGATGCGCTCCACCCGGCTCCGCCCCTTGGGTGTCAGCGGCCGCATGGCGTCGTTGACAGCGAGCGGCGAATTGCGGTCCAGGGCGATGCCGTGCCGCATGATAAACAGTTGGTACGCCCCCGACTCGTCCTCCATCTGGAAGGACAGACGCTTCGGAGACGTCCGTTTCGCTCCTTTCATGCGCAGAATCCCGCTTCTTTCCACAACGCTTCGAATTCTTCCTGGTACGCCCGGACCTGCTCCGGGTAGCGCAAAACCACCAGATGCTCGTAGTTTTGCTCTTCAGACTCTCTGGTCCAGTTATAGCTTCCCGTGAGAACCGTCCGGCGGTCCAGAATAGCAAATTTGTGGTGCATCTTGGAGCTTGGCCCGGCGCGTCCGTGAGTCAGCTTGAAAGGCACACGCCCCGCTGCCAGCAGCCGCCGGGTGACGGAGTCCTCTTTGTATTTTCCTCCGTCAACCAGCAGGCGCATTGGCACTCCGCGTTGCCTGCTTTCGACCAGCGACTCCGCCAGGCGCGGGTTGTTCAGGCGGTACAGGGCAGCGTCAACGCTCTCAGTGCACTCCCCCATCAAGCCCACGATCCGCTCAGCCACCGAAGCAGTGCGCGAGAAAATCAGGTCTTCCGACATGGTTGATCATCCATCACTCGATTCGCCTGCCGCGGCTACACCCGAACGCAGGCCACCCAGCGGCCCTCTTTGAATTCGAGCGGCGGGACAACCTCCGCGCACTCCGGCTTGGCGATGGGGCATCGTGTGCGAAACGCGCAGCCGGAGGGCTTGTGGATCGGGTTCGGGATGTCCCCTGAAAGCCGAATGCGCCGGTCGTGCGGGGCGTCCGGATCGGGACGCGGGACTGCCGAGAGCAGCGCCCGTGAATACGGGTGCAGCGGCGTTTTGTAGATTGTCTCGCCCGGTCCGATTTCGACGATGTGCCCCAGGTACATCACCGCAATCCGCTTCGAGATGTGCCGCACCACCGACAGATCGTGGGCGATGAACAGGTAGGAGAGGTGGAACTCGCTCTGCAAATCCTGCATCAGGTTCACTACCTGGGCCTGAATCGAGACGTCCAGCGCGCTGACGGGCTCGTCCGCGATGACGATCTTGGGACGGGTGGCGAGCGCCCGGGCAATCCCGATGCGCTGACGCTGCCCACCTGAAAATTCGTGTGGGTATCGGTTCGTCTGTTCGCGTGAAAGGCCCACTTTCCCGAGCAGCCACCCAACGTGCTCCTTGCGCTCCTGCGGGGAGGATTTGGTGTGGAGTTTCAGCGGCTCTTCTACAATCTGCCCGACCGTCATGCGCGGATTCAGCGACGAATAGGGATCTTGAAAGATCATCTGAATGTCCATGCGATACGGGCGCATTTTATTCCGGCTCAGCGACGCCAGGTCCACGGGGCCCGAAGCATGGTGATACATGATCTTCCCGCTGATCTCGACCCCATAGACCATGGCGCGCAGAATGTTGACGATGGCCCGCCCCACTGTGCTCTTGCCGCACCCGGATTCGCCCACCAAGCCCAGGGCTTCTCCCTGTTCGAGGTGGAAGCTCACGCCATCCACCGCCCGGACTTCCGCGATCTTGCGCGCGAAGACACCTCCCACCACGGGAAAGCTCACGCACAGATTCTCCACTGCGAGGATTTTCACGGATTCACCAAGTGGCAGCGCGTCCAGCGGCCGGGCGCAGATTCCAGCAGCTCCGGCTCGACCTGCGAGCATCGCTCCATCCGCTCCGCGCAGCGCGTCACGAACTTGCAACCAGCCGGCAGATCGAAGATTCCCGGAACGTTGCCCGGAATCGCCGGCAGCCGCTCGCGCTTCTCGCCCTCCACCGACGGCAGCGACGCCAGCAAGCCGCGCGTGTAAGGGTGCTGCGGCTTTTTGAACAATTCCTCGACCGGAGCGACTTCCTGAATCTTTCCGCCGTACATCACGATCACGCGGTGGCAGGTCTCGGCCACCACGGCCAGGTTGTGCGTAATGAGCAGGATCGCCGCTTCTTTGCGCTTGTCTTTGATCTGCAGCATCAACTCCAGAATCTGCGCCTGGATCGTCACGTCGAGCGCCGTCGTCGGCTCGTCCGCGATCAGCAGTGCCGGGTTGCAGGCCAGCGCCATCGCGATCATCACCCGCTGCCGCATGCCTCCCGAGAACTGGTGCGGGTAGTCGTTCAGGCGCGTGGCCGGCTCCGGAATGCCCACCAAGTCCAGCATCCTGACCGCGCGGTCGAGAGCTTCCTGGTCCGACACACGCTCGTGCTCCAGCACCGCTTCCTTGAGCTGCATCCCCACCGTAAACACCGGGTTGAGCGAGGTCATCGGCTCCTGGAAGATCATGCTGATCTCATTCCCCCGCACTGCGCGCATCTCATCCCAGGAAAGCCGCAGCAAATCTCTCCCCTGGAACATGACGGACCCTTCGACGATTTTTCCCGGCGGCTCCGGGATCAGCCGCAGGATGCTGAGCGCCGTGACGCTCTTGCCGGAGCCGGACTCGCCCACCAGCCCCAGGACTTCGCCCTGATAGACGTCGAAATCCACGCCGTCAACCGCGCGGGCCGTACCGGCCTCGGTCTCGAAATAGGTCTTGAGGTTCCGGATTTGGACAAGGGGGCGGGGGGATTGGGACGTCGTGGTCACCGCAGCCTCGAAAACTGCTTGGGATCGAAAGCTTCGCGCACCGCTTCACCAATGAACACGATGAGCAGGAGGGTTGCGAACATCGCCATCAGGGGGAAGAAGACCAGCCACCACTTCGTCAGGTTTTCCATGCCCTGGCCAATCAGCTCGCCCCAGCTCGGCGTCGGTGCGGGCAGGCCGAAGCCAAGGAAGTCCAGAGCCACCAGCGCCCCGATGTTGGCCACCACCACGAACGGCGCAAACGAAACCACCGGCGTAAGCGAATTCGGCAGAATGTGCTTGAACATGATGGTCCTGTCGGACGCTCCCATGGCAATCGCCGCCCCGACGTAATCCTTGGCCTTCTCGCGGTAGAACTCTCCCCGCACGTAGTAGGTAATCCCCATCCACCCGAACACCATCAGGATCATGATCAGCAGCCAAAATGATGGTTGTAACAGGAGGTTCCGCCCGGGCAGATAAATCGGTACCACGATCGAGCTGACGATGATGATCGTGTAGAGGAACGGCAGCGAGGACCAGATTTCAATCAGCCGCTGCCCCAGGATGTCCACTTTGCCACCGAAGTACCCGAGCGTCGCTCCCACGGTGATGCCGATCACGTAGCTCAGCACCAGCACCAGTAGCGCAAACGTCATCGAAACGTTGAACCCGTACGTCAGCCGCGCGAAGATATCCCGGCCCCGGTCATCGGTCCCGAAAAAATGCTCCCAGGAGGGAGGATGCGGCGGAAATCCCGGCAGGTCGAGCAGCGATTCCGTGGGGCTGTACGGGTAGAGCGACAGGATCACCCAGTTGCCGCCGTCCTGCTCGCGGAAAGTCTCCGCCAGCTCCCGATAGTCCGGCTCCCCGAACGCCTCCTGCCCGAATTCGGAAGCCGGATAATATCGGAGCAAAGGGGAGTAGAACTGGCCTTCATAGCGCACCAGCAGCGGCTGGTTGTTGATCAGGGCCGGCAGGAAAAACGAGAGCACATAGACAATGCTCAGAATCACGAAGGAGTAATATCCGCGCTTCAGACTCCGAAATTTGCGGATGCGCTTCCGGAAGAGCGAAACCGATGGCCGCGCGGCTGGCGTTCCCGCTGGCGGTGGGAGCGAAGCTTCGTCGAGCTGGGCAGTAACGTTTTGCGCCATCCGAATTCCTAACCACTATTCACGGAACACGGCGTTGATTCACTGGAACCGAATCCGCGGGTCCACCACCACGTAGATCATGTCGGAAAGAATGTTGCCCACCAGCATCAGGAGGCTCGAGATCACCAGGATGCCGAGCGCCACGGGATAATCCCGCTGCAGGATGGACGTGTAGCCCAGGTAACCCATGCCGTCAATGTTGAATACCTTCTCGATCAGGAATGATCCGGCCAGGATCAGGCTGATGATGTGGCCCAGGCCGGTCGCGATCGGGATCAGGGAATTGCGCAGCGCGTGCACGAAGATCACGCGGCGCTCGCTCAAGCCCTTGGCGAACGCCGTCCGCACGTAGTCCTGCCCGAGATTTTCGAGCAGCGAGTTTTTCATCAGGATGGTCAGCGTGGCAAACGATCCGATCATGTAGCACAGCACGGGCAGAAACATGTGGTGGAGCTGCACCACGATCTTCTCGAAGAACCCCAGGAACTCCCAGTTGCCGGGACGGAAGCCCCCCAGCGGAAAGACGTTCCAGAAACTTCCCCCGCCGAACACCACCAGCAGCGCCGTCCCCAGCGCCCACCCCGGAATCGAATATCCCAGGAACACCATTACGCTCGACGCGAAGTCAAACCGCGACCCGTGCCGGATCGCTTTCCAGACGCCCAGCGGAACGCAGACGAGGTAGCTCAGGAAGAAGCCGGTCAGCCCCAGGAAAATCGAGACCGGGAACCGCGACTTGATCACGTCCCAGACCGGGTCCTGATAGATGTACGAGTTCCCCAGATCGAGATGCAGCAGGTTCCAGAGCCATTGCGCGTAGCGGATGTGCACCGGCTTGTCGAACCCGTAATACCGTCGCATCTCTTCGAGGGCGTCTTCCGGTATGTCCACGGTGACCGCCCCTGCGGCGCCGGCTCCGCTTTCGCTCGCCATTGCCATCTTGTACTGCATGATCTGCCGCTCGACCGGACCCCCGGGAACGAAATGCATCACCACAAACACCGCCAGCGTGATGCCGATGAAGGTCGGTATGATCAGCAGGAATCGGCGGATAAAATATCCGGTCATGGGAGATGAATACTTACGTGGTCATCTTGAGCAGGGAAATGGCGTATCGGTGTCGTTTCCCAAAGGATCTGTTTGTTGCCCAATCCGACGGATGGCCTTACAACGACGAACGCTGCTCCCGCTCGGCATACTCCAGCCAGTAGCGGTCCTCGGTCGGCCCTACCTCGAGCTGTTTCGATCCATCGCGCCGCGCCTCTTGTAGCTCCCGCTCGTTCTGCGGCTCGATCCACCACATCGTCCACACGGCGCTGTAGTCGCCGATCCGCGAAAGATATCCCGGCGGCGCTCCGAACTTGTTCCAGTACACCACGCGCGTGAACGGGGCGGACCAGAGCAGGATGTATTGGTAGGAGTCGGCTAGAATCCCGTCGACTTCTCGGATCACGCGCTCGCGATCCTCGGGATCGAACATCAGATCGTATTCCTCCAGCAGCTCATCCACGCGCTCGCTCTTGAAGCCGGTGATGTTATTCGTATTCTCGACGTCGGCGAGCCGGGAATGCCAGCTCGTCTCCGGATTCGGGAACAGCAGCCCGCCCCAGGCCAGGTTCGCCATCTGGAACCGCCGCTCGTTGACCATCTGGAACTGTGTTTCCGGGGTAATCAAGCGGAGATTCATCGTAATCCCCACCCGCCGCAAGTCCTCCTGATACACCGTCAGGTGCGGCTCGAACGTCTGGCTCCGGTACAGGAGCTCCAGTTGCAATGGAATCCCATTCTTGACCAGTCGGCCCTGGGCATCGCGGCTGTCCCATCCGGCTTCGGCCAGGAGTTGCAGCCCCTCCTCCGGGTTGTACTCATTCTTTGGATTGTCGGGGTTTTCATAAGAGGTGTAGGCGTAGTAGGAATTCGCTGGCTCGTACTCGTTGTACATGATCTTCTCGATCAACTGCGGCCGGTTAAACAGCAGCGCCAGCGCCTTGCGGACGCGAATATCGTCGAAGGGTGGCCGCCGCGTGTTCAGCGCGAAGCCCGCGAACCCCCCCGGCGCGTTGTTGTAAATCTTGCGCTTTTGGGTCAGCCCCCTCTGAATCTCCTCGAAATTAAGTTCCTCTACCCACTGGCGGGCTCGTCCGACCGGGAATGCGTCCAGCTCGCCCTTCTTGAACATCTCGAAGGCGAGATTCTCGTCCCGCACCACCACGAACCGCAACTCGTCGAAGTTTCCAGTACCGACGTTCGCTCGCGCTTTCTCGGCCCAGTAATTCTGGCGCCGCCGCGCCGTGATGGACCGGCCGCGGTCCACGTCGGCCTCCAGAATCGTGTACGGTCCGGAACCCGGCATCAAATTGTAGTTATACTCCTGCAGATACGTCTCGCCGTTGACGTCCTTCAGGATGTACGCCGGGAAGATCTGCATCCCGGAAAAATACAGGAAGTTCCTCCAGTTCAGTTCCTTGGCCCGCACGCTGACAATGTACTTACTCTCCGCCACCGGGCGTTCGAGCTTCCCGAATGTCAGTTGGTTGGACGGAGATTGCAGCGTCGGGTCCATGCGGAAGTCGTACGACGCCACCACGTCTTCGCTGGTGACGGGCTGGCCGTCCGAAAACCGTGCGTTCGGATTGATCCGGAACCGGAACGTCATCTTGTCGTCCGATACCTGCCAATGCGTTGCCAGTGCGGGAAGGAATTCGAGCGTCGTCGGATGCAGGCCCAGCAGGGTCTCATAGGCCATCGCGGTGACCCCGTAATTGAACGCCGTGTTCGATTCCGGCCCTTGCACCCGCAGCGTGCCGGGGAAACTGGGAAGATGGTCGCGGAAGACTCCGCCTTTCAGAGCATGCGGGTCCCCGATCAGGTCGAAATCCGTGTTCGTTTCCCAGCCTCCGCCCGTGAAGCCGGCGCCTCCTTCTGCAGCAGAAACCGCCGGATCGGCCCCGGCGTCGGCGTCCGGAAAGACCGGGTAGTCGTTCTTGTCCATCGACACCGGTCCGGTCCGCTCCTGGACCCCGGACAACCCCGAACCTTCCGGGCCTCCCCCTGAGCTGCAACCCGCCGCCAGCACCAGAGCCAGTGCCGGGATCAAGACAAAAAGATTCCGCTTCATGATAGGTTCCTCCGCGAGGCCATTCCCGCCTTTATGGAATATCTCATTCTAACAGCAGCCACAAGACGCGAGGAAGCCCCAAAGCGCCATTGGCTAAAAGCTTTGGGCCATTTTTTGTCTGACGAAGGAACCGAGAGAACCGAACGAACCGAAAAAACCGAAGCATAAAGCCCGATTGAAGGAACCTCGGTGAAGAGGTACACTTTTCCTGGATTGGTTGGATGAATCCCATGAGTTCTTCGTCGGCCGTACTGCCCGAAATCGAAGACGAGACAAGGGACCGGCTTGAGCCCTTGTACCAAGTCATTCTGCTCAACGACGACGACCACACCTACGACTACGTTATCGAGATGCTGCAGAAGATCTTCCGGTTTTCTGCGGCCAAGGCGTTCTCGCACGCCGTCGAGGTGGACACGCGCGGCACGACCATTTTGGCCTCCTACGCTCTGGAGGAAGCCGAGCACAAGCGGGACCGCATCCACTCCTACGGCCCCGACTGGCGGCTGGAGCGCTCCGTCGGCTCAATGACCGCCCTGGTCGAACCCGTCGCGTGACAACGGGTCGCGAAAGAAGGATGGAAGGAAGGTTCTATGCGCAATCGCTTCATCTGTTTCATCACGGTGGTGCTGGCTGCTGTAGCCGTCTCACCCCCCGCCCAGGCCCAAACGGCCGCGGGCGAGTCCATTCCGAACCTTTCCGGAATCTGGTTCGCGGACTTTACGGAGTTTGGCGGCCGGTTCACGCGCGAGGACCCGCCGCTGCAGCCCCAGGCTCTGGAAATCTTCCGGCGCAACCGTGAAGGCCTCGAATTCACCGCCACCGGCCTTGACCCGCTCGACCCATTGACCTTCTGCTATCCGGTCGGTGGGGTGCGCCAGATGCTGCTGCGCCAGTTCGAGCTCGTGCAAGCCCCCCAGGAAGTCCTGCTGCTGCACGAGTTCAACAGCGAGGTGCGGCGCATCCACCTGGACGGCCGCGAGCGCCCGGACGGCTGGCCTTTCGGCTGGATGGGTCACTCCGTGGGCCACTATGACGGTGACACGCTTGTTGTGGATACCACCGGTTTCAATGACATTACCTGGTTCGACCGCGCCGGCACTCCCCATAGCACCGAGTTGCACGTCATCGAGCGCTTCCGGCGTCCCAACAGGGAAACGCTGACGGTGGACTTCCGCTTCGAGGACCCCCAGACGTTCACCCGCCCGTGGAATGCGACCCGAACCTATCCGTTGCGTATAGATCTCGAAATCCTCGAACACGTGACCTGCGAGGAAACATTGCGGATAGGCAATCCCTAGTGAGGAGATTTTCTATGCGTCAGCTGACAAAAGAATCTGTAGGAACCATGCTGGCAGGTGTTGCCTGTCTGTTGGCCTCGGCCGTGGCGCTCGCTCAAGGCCCTCCCGTGATGGGCCCCGGACCAGGCCAGCCCGATTTGACCGGCTATTGGACCTCCGGCGGTGTGAGCTCCATCTTCAGCCAGAATCCTCCGCTCACCCCCGAGGCTGCCGCCATACGTGCCCGCAACCGCCAGGGTTTGACCGACCCCACCGAACAGGGCCTGGACGAACTGGACCCCGCCACGTGGTGCTATCCGATTGGTCCGGCGCGGGCCATGGTCCTGCGCCAGTTCCAGATCGTGCAGACGCCGCAGAAGACCTATATCCTGACCGAGTGGGACTCGCTCGTCCGCCACGTCTATACCGATGGCCGGGAGCATCCTCCGGGCTGGCCCTTCGGCTGGATGGGCCACTCCATTGGGAGGTACGAGGACGAGACCCTGATCGTGGATACTGTCAGTCTGAACGGCATTCCCTGGCTCGATTTCTCGGGAACTCCGTATAGCGACGCGCTCCACATGGTCGAGCGCATCCGCCGCGCAGCGCAGGACCGCCTCGAGATTCAGTTCCGTTTCGAAGACCCCAAATCGTATAGCCGCCCCTGGGAATCCACCATAACCTACATGCCCGCCCCGGAGAATCTGGACCACGTCACCTGCGAGGACTACCTGCGGATGGGGACTTACCGGGAAGCATACTGGCCCCCGAGATGATTCTTGAATTGGAAGGAATGCGGCGGGATTACAGCGGCCGACACTGCGTACTCGAGGGAAGCATGCCCGCGCACCGGAACGCTTCCGCCCGGCCCACCGTTACGAACGAGCAGGCATTGTCCTTCCCCGTCTGGATCACCTGCGCCTCGTCTTCACCGCGGACCGTCAGGCACTTGGTGCGCCCTTCGAATTCCACGCAGACGTTGCACTCCACCTGGCGAATGGAGAACGTCTGATACACGATTGCCCCAAACAGCAGGGCCGCAAACGCGATCCCGGCGATGGCGGGTTTTGAGATGAGTCGGGCTATGGGATCCTCCAATCGGCATCGCTGCGTCTCTTGCTCCCCGCCCCCGCGCTCCGTTCTATACTGCATGAGGCGGTGAGCATGCAGGCGCCTGACCTCTTGAATGTAGCGCAACCCTGGATTTTGTCAACCAGGATTTTGCCGGGCGAGAGCATTGGAATGCCGAATCAGCCTGCCGAGCGATCAGAGCAGTCCGGCTGACTTGGGCTCTGCCGGCGTCTCATGGCTCTTTCGCCTGACGGCACCCATCTCGTTTATGCCGCGAATCAGCGGATCTATCTGTGCGCAATGGATGAACTGAAGTCTACGCCCATGCGGGACGGGCTTTGCCACCATGCTCGCCCCGCGTTTTGTCCGGATGGGCCTACGCCTGAACTTCCAAGAGTTCATGGAATCCCCCTCCTGGCGCCCGGCCGGCCGCTGAAAAGATTGTCCGATCTGGGGAAATCCATGTCACAATTTGGTCTTCGGTAGGGTTGCCGGATCGGGACGATTCCGTTGTCATGACTCCATGCGTGGAGTGAGAGGAGGAGGAAATGAATCGAAGCACAGACTTGGCCACATGGTTCTTAACCTCTGTTCTGTTGGGCGTCGGCTTTCTGGCGTTGTTCGTCGCAAGCGCGCGCGCGCAAACCGTCGTGCGCTTCCCGACCGAAGACGGCATGATGCTCTACGCCACTCTGCATATGCCGGTGAATCCCCGGCCACCGTTTGCGGGAGCCGTACTGTTCGCCGAGCCAGAATGGATTGTCCGCTCGACCTATGACACCTCGAACATCGCCCGCGACCTCGCCGAGAACTACGGTATGGCGGTACTGACTGTGGATTTTCGCGGTACGGCTGGGAATCTCCTCGAGGGACGAATGTTCCAAACGTTTTCCCCGCGCGAACGGGACGGTCTGCAACTTGACGTCCGTGGGGCCATTCGGTTTCTCTCTGACCAGGACGGCGTTGACCCGCATCGCATTGCCCTCGTGGGCGTAGGCGTCGGAGCCGACTATGTCCTGCGTGAAGCGGCGGAAAGCCCCGGAGTTCAGGGCGTGGTGCTGATTTCGGGCGCACTCAGCGAGTCCGCCCGAAATTACATCCGCACCCGCAGCGACATTCCGATTCTCTGCATTGCCGGCACGGATGACAAGGAAGGCTTCCGGGAGATGTCGGAAGCCTTTTACCTCTCCGAAAACAAAGCCAGCAACATTATCCTGTCTACCGGCCACGGAACCACTATTTTCAGCCGCACCGCAGGCCTGGCGGATCGGGTCACCGCATGGATCGTCGAGAACATCAAGGGCCTCGGCCCGGAGATTGAGATTTCTTTCAAGACAGAAGACGGCTGGTCCCTGCATGGAAAGCTGCGCCGTCCAGGGAACGTGGAGCCGGGGGTACGGGTTCCGAGTGTGGTCCTGGTCCATGGCGCGCAACATGACCAGGAGACCTACTATAGCCTGAGTCGTGCTCTGGCCAAGAGAGGCGTCGCCAGTCTATCCTTCGACTGGCGCGGCAAGAACCGCGAACTCAGCGAAACCCGCGGCCATTACGGCGTGAACTTCCCGAGGGAGGAGCAGGACAAGACGCACCTGGATGTAAAGGCGGCGATTAACTTCCTGGCGGGGCAGGACGGCATTATCCCGGACCGGACCGGACTCGTAGCGGCGACCCGGGGCACCAGTTACGCCATCAAAGGCTCCGTCGGCGACGACCGCGTCAAGACCATGGTCATGCTGTCGCAATACGCCATCGACGACGCCGACCGCCAATTCCTGACCACCACCGACATTCCGATTTTCTTTATCGCCAGTTTGGAGGATCGAAACACCGAACTGGGCGGCTTGGGCGACTTCACGGTCGAAGCCCATCGCATTGCGAAGAACAAATTCACCGAGCTGATTCTCTTCGACGATGCCGGACGCGGCTCTGAGATGCTCGAATTCAAGGACGAGCTCGAAGGCATGATCGTCCGCTGGTTTCAGAACAAGTTGTCAAATGAATGATCGCGGAAAGACTATCTTGAGCGGTCATTCCGGTCGTAGCGAAGAACCTGCTTGGCCTGTCCCTGGAAAGGAGGCGCTGATGGTACGCGACAACATCACGCGGAGACGATTTCTGCACGCTGCTGGTGGAGCGGCTGCCTTGGGGCTACTCGGCCCCTCCCGTGCATTTCCGGTTCTGCAATCAGGAAACCTGCCGCGACCCGGTCCTGCCGACTGGCCGCGTTTCGGATATGACATTCACAACACCCGCTTCAACTCCAAGGAAACCGTCATCGGCTCGAACAACGTCGAGCGCCTGAAACTCAAGTGGCAGTTTGACACGGAAGAGAACTTCGTGATCCAGCAGACTCCCGCTGTAATCGGAGACACTGTTTTTATTGGCTCCGGCCGGTATCACTACGCCATTGACAGCGCCACCGGAAGACTCAAGTGGCGGTTCGAGTGGGCCACCGGTGGCGAGTGGGAACGAACCGCCTTTAATTCGCTCAAGAACCGCGGCACTCGCTCCTCCCCGCACTACGAGAACGGCCGCATTTATTTCGGCTCCGGCTCGACCGCCGTCTACTGCGTGGACGCCGCCACCGGAACCGAAATCTGGCGCCGCCACCTCACCACCGAAGAGCTCGTCGAACCGCAGAGTTTCTATTCGCCCGTCGTCTACAACGGCAAGGTCTTCATGGCCTACAGCGGCGGCGACGCGAAAATTTTCTGCCTCGACGCCGAGACCGGCAACATCCGCTGGCAGTGGCGCGTCGCACAGGACGTCCCCGAGGATTGGAAAACCGGCGGCGGTTCCCTCTGGACCTCCGGCGCCATTGACGCCGAACACAACATCATCTACAACGCCACCGGCAGCAACAAAGCCTTCATGCCCAACCTGAATCTCTACACCACCAGCGTCGTGGCGCATGACATGGATACCGGCGAGCTGCTTTGGTATTATCAGGCCCACCCGCAGGACGCCTTCGACCTGGACTTCTGCGCCCACCCGATGGTGCTCGACGCCGTTTCACCCGGCCGCTTCCGGGGCGACGTCCGGCCCTGCGTCGTCGCCGGCAACAAGGCGGGCATCTATTGCCTGAACCGCTTTACCGGCGAGTTGTACTGGAAAGTGATGCTCGGCGCGGCCTGCGCTGGCTGCGGTCCGTTAATTGACGCCATCGCCACCGCTGGCAACACGGTGTACTGCCAGTATGCTTCCTCCGTCAGCAATCCGCAGATGGCCGTTACCGCCGCGTTGCACGCCTACAACGGCGCCATCGAATGGATCGTTCCGAACCCGGCGATGAACTCGGCGCCGATCGCGGTCGCCAACGGCGTGCTCTATCAGGGCATGAACAACGGCCTCGTCGAGGCCCTCGACGCCAGCAACGGCCGCCGCCTCTGGCAGTACCAGATGCCCAGCGCCTACCGCGGCGGCGTCGCCGTCGCCAACGGCGCTATCTACACCAGCAACGGCGAGCCCACGTCCTGGTCCGGCCAGTCGTTGCCCTACAAGCATTCCCTCTATTGTTTTACGGTGGACGGCCAATGATACAGCGAGGGTATTTGCGTGACCGTTTCTGCGGAATCGTCTCGGAAGCCGGATTTTCACATTACCGCCGCCTGCTTGCCCGCCCGGCAAAGGCAATGTCGTTTTAGAGAAGGAGAACCAAGCATGACCCCCAAACTCACCCGCCGCCACCTCTTGAAAACCTCCGCCCTGGGTATCGCCGCCCTCCACGTCCCGGGCTTCAAGATCGAAGTCCTGGGCCAAAGCGGTGACGCGGTTGAGATCACCATCAACAGCGTCTACATCCGCGGCCAATGGTTCTATGACCCGGCGGGCCTCTACATTGAGCCTGGAACCACCGTCCGCTGGGTGCCGACCAAGTGGGGAGCGACCGTTACCGCCTTCCATCCCTCGAACGCCAACCACGAGCTGCGCATTCCGGAAAACGCACGGCCTTTTAACTCGGGGCTCATCGGCGAAGACAGCATCCGCTACAACCGGTTTGAATGGACATTTGACGTCGAAGGAACCTACGACTATTTCAGTCTCCACCACGAGCCGCTCGGCATGGTCGGCCGCATCGTCGTCGGTAGCCCCGGCGGCCCCGCCGAATCGAACCGCCCTGGCTACGGCGCCCGAGATGGCCGCGCGCCCGTCTTCCCCGCCCAGGCGAAGCTCCTCGAATTCCTTTCTTCGCAGAACATTGCCGCTCGGAAAACAGTCCCCTACCCCACCGACCTCCTTGTCCGCAAGTACCCTTACGGCGAGCTGCATTAGCGGAGGTGTGCAATGAGAGCTTTCTTGTGCTCTCCGGTTTGCTTTTGTTCGTCGGAGTGGCTCACGTTCAGGACCTCTGTTCCCTGGCCGTGAAGGTTCTCGACGCTGAAGGAAAGGAAGTGCAGGCGCGTGTCACGGTTGCAGAGCGCGATGGACCCTGGATTGTGCAAGAGTAGAGACCAGGTGGTGTTGGATTCTGCGGCGAACGAGGCGCCCTGATGGAGGAACCTCGCTCACGCACTTTCCCCCGCCGCGTGCTCTGCGGCCAGCATTCCGAACGTGGCTCCACCGGCCAAGTCCAGCCCGCCCTGATATCCGATCCCCCAGACTCTTCCCGTGGCGCTGATCCCGCCGCATGCGTAGAACCCGGGGATCGGCTCTTCGTTCCGCCATCCGAGCACCTGACCTCTTGCGTTGATGCCAACCCGCGAGACGGTGTGGAATGGATCAACCGTCTTGAGCTCGACCCCGTAAAACGGCGGCGTCTCGACCGTGCCGAGCGTCGCCGGACTGCGGCCGAAATCGGTGTCACGCCGCTGCCGCGCCAGTTCGTTGAACCGCCGTACGGTCGCCTCGAGTTTCCCGGAGGGGAAGTCCAGTTTCTGGGCCACTTCCGCCAGGGTGTTCCCCTGGCTTACCCATTCGAGACCCTTCGTATACCCCGGCGGCAGCCCCCCAAAGCCGTTCGTCTCGACCAGCGTGTGATCGAAGATCAGGTACAACGGAACGTTGACGAACCGGTGCTCGCCATAGTTGTCGAAGTGGCAGATCTTCGACCCGATGTCCTGGAAGAACGCCTCGTTCCCGAACCGTTCGCCGAAGCGGTTCACCGCCAGGCTGTGCGCCATGCGCATCTCGTAGTTCGACCTCCCAGCCGGTGTACCGATCTGGAAGTCCTCGCCCGGAACCTCGACGTAAATCTGCGGCACGGTGACCGGCTCGGAATGGATCGCCGCACCCGCCTCCCCCGCGAGCGTCCAGCCGATGTCATAGCCCGGCAGTATGCGCGAATGAATTCCGCCCGTCGCCAGCACCACGCCCCGATTCGCCCGGATGTAGTGTTCCTGCCCGTCGCGCGGGATCATCACGCCCGCCACGCGGTCTCCTTCCAGCACCACGCGATCCACAGCGGTCCCGGTTCGCACATCGATGCCTCTTTGAATCACGCCCCGAAACGCATACGCCCCCAGTGCCGCCCCAGCCACCCGATATTCGGCATCTTCCTTCAGGATTTCATCCAGCTTCGCCCCAAGCACCTCCCGCCAAGCCGCGAGACTCTCGGGTTTCGACCGTGCCGGCGCGGCCAGGCCCGCCGCTCCGTCTCCATCCGACCTCGTCTCGAACCCCATGTAGTAAGGTGACGGATGAACCTTGTCCCGCCATTCTCCCAGCGACTCCGCCGGAAAGCGCTCCGGGACCAGTCGCCGTCCGCGCTCCACCGCTCCCGCAGTCTGATAAAAATCCGGGCCGGTTCCTTGCGTCAGCTGGACGTTTGCCTTTTCCTGCAGGTAACCGATCGCCCGGTTGACGTTGTCCACGTAGGCTTCCATGTACTCCTGCTGGCTGTAGCCCCCGCCAATGTAGCGCAGATAGCTGATCGCCGCCTCGCGCGAATCCTCGATGCCGGCCTCTCGCATCCACGGATTCATCGGCACCCACAGAGTCCCGGCAGACTGCGTCGTCAGTCCTCCGGCACGGTCGTCCTTTTCAAGCAGCAGCGTCCGGAATCTTTTGTCATGCCCGAAGACTGCCGCCGAGCAACCCGCGAACCCGGAACCGACACAAATCCAGTCGAACGTCTCCGCCCAGTTCACTGCACCGCCCGTCTGGCATGCAGCACTCCCCAAACCCGTCGCAGCAGCCAGAGCCGCTCCTCCGCCCAACTGCTTCACGAACTTCCGGCGCGACTCCGTAACGGGACCCTTCTTGCGGCCGCCTTTGTCCGTCATTTCCGTCTCCTTTGTGGCTGCTCCTCGACTCCTCATTGAACTTACGATAGGCTCCCATCATCTCGAAGTCAACTGATCCAACCGTAATGAGTACAGCCCCCCTGTGCTAGAATTGACCCGAGGCTTTCCTATGCTAAAGGCGCCGGTAGGGATTGCATTTTGGTTCCTGCTTTTCTCGGTAGAATTGCTGGCTCAGCAGGTTGCTGACCTGACCCCGGAAATCCGGGAGGCGCAGTATGTGGCCCTGCAAGCGGGACTGTTTGACGAGCAAACTCTCACCGCCCTTCCCGGGCCTGCCATCCGGATCGCGCGGATGCTCCGCGAAATCCGCAGCCAGTTCCCCGCCGTCGAGAGCCTGCGCGTCCCCACGCAGATGACCACGAGTACATCCGTCATCGTCGGATTAGGACCCGTATTCCGGCCGAAGCTCAACAGCTTCTGCACCGGCTGGTCGGGTTATTCGCAGGCCCGCCAGGCAGCGATGGATATTCCGGAGATCGATGCCATCACCGAACGATTCAGCGGCTCGTATGAGGTCACCTGCCAGGGCCGCGGGGTCTCTCTCGGCACCTATGTCGTCGTGAACTTTCCCCGCCCGCTCCATGTCCCGTCTCTTACGCGGATGTATAGCGCTGCAGCGGGGGTTACCTCAGCCCAGGACAACAAGGTGCTTGTGGGCGGCGTCATGCCTGTTGCAGTGCAGGAAGAGGACGGCCGGTGGCGGTTAACCTTTGGCTTGGGAGCGGGGGATTGTCCCGCCGGCTGCACCTATCGCGAGTACCACCATTTCCTCGTCGCAGCCGACTCGACCATTCAGTATCTCGGAAAGGAACAAGAGGGCCAGCTTCTTGCGCCAGTCCTGCAACGCGACCCGGAAAGCGCATTGCCGGAAGAGGCGCTTCCCCGGTAAGTCAGCCCTCGTTGTCGGGCCGGAGCATTTTCCTCGCAGACTTTCCCGAAATTTCTCAATAGCGGATTCCTCCACGGGGATGCCTGCCGAGTGAATTACCCTTTCGTCTGCCATGCCGCTCCTCCTCTGGCTTCGCCTGCAAGGAGTGGACACTTTCCAGAAAACCGAATGCAGACGCCACGGCTGGGATCTGCTTCCGATGAAATTGGTTTGGGGTTATGAGATTCGAAATGCGATCCTACTTGCCCGGCTCTACCGCAATATTATCAATCAGCCGCGCTTTGCCGAACCGAACCGCCACCGCAACGAGCACTTCCCGGTCGATCGTCGAAACGCCTTCCAGGGTCTGCCGGTCCACTACGCTGGCGTAGTCCAGCACCGCTCCGGGAACTCTCTCGATCAAGTCACGCATCTCGAGCTCCACGCGCGGTGCATCTCGCTCACCGGACCGAATCAAAGACGCTGCACGGCACAGCGCACGGTAAAGCACCGTAGCATTCGTCCTCTCCTCTGTGCTTAGGTAGGCGTTCCGCGAGCTCATCGCCAACCCGTCCGATTCCCGCACCGTAGGACAGACTTCCATCTGGACCGGGAACCCCAGCTCGGCGATCATCCGCTGGATGATCACGGCCTGCTGCGCATCCTTCTGCCCAAAGAAAACGTGATCCGGCTGGAGGACGTTCAGCAGCGTGGCGACAACCGTCGCCACGCCTGTAAAGTGCCCTGGCCGAGCGGGACTGCACAAGGCTTCTCCCAGCCTCCCCGCTTGGATTGTAATGCGCTGTGCTTCGGGATACATCTCCTCTGCAGCGGGATGGAACAGCGCGTCAACCCTTTCCTGTTTCGCCAGCGCCAAGTCCCGCCGAAAATCGCGCGGATAGCGCTCAAAATCTTCTCCCTCACTGAATTGCAGGGGATTCACGAAGACGGAAACCACCACCCGGTCGCACCGTTCGCGGGCTCGCCGAATCAAGCTCAGGTGCCCTTCGTGGAAGGCGCCCATGGTCGGGACCAAACCAATCGACTTCCCGGCGGACCGCTCCCTCCGCACCCACTGACGGGCGGCCGCAATCGTTTCCAAAACAACGGTCATGACTTATTGGTTGTGGTCGAGTAAGGGACAGTTCGCTCTTCGGAGCTACGCTCTCCGGAACCGAAGGAATGCTCCGGGCCGGGGAATTTCGATTCCCGCACTTCCCGGGCGTAATCTTCCACGGCTCCCCGGATGACCTCGCCAACCCGGGCGTAGCGCTTCACAAACCGTGGCTGGACGTTGCCCGCAATTCCGAGCAGGTCGTGCAGCACCAGCACCTGGCCGTCGCAATGAGCCCCGGCACCGATGCCGACTGTGGGGATCGAAACCGTGGCAGTGATCTTTTCCGCAAGGTCCTCCGGGATGCATTCCAGGACGATCGAGAACGCGCCCGAATGCTCCAGTGCCTGGGCATCGGAAAGGATGCGCTGCGCCGACTCCTCGTCGCGCCCTTGCGGTTTATAGCCTCCGAAGGCGTTGACAGACTGCGGCGTAAGTCCCAGATGGCCGATCACGGGAATCCCGGCAGAGACCAGCGACCGCACCTGCGGGCAAATGTCAACGCCTCCCTCGAGTTTGACCGCCGCCGCCCCCGTCTCCTGCAGGATGCGTCCCGCCCCGCGTAGCGCGTCCCCCGTGCCGGTCTGATAGGTCAGGAAGGGCATATCCACAGCCACCAGCGCGCGCTTCACTCCCCGCACGACGGCCTTGGCGTGGTGGATCATATCGTCCAGCGTAACCGGAAGAGTCGTACTATGCCCGAGCACCACCATGCCCAGGGAGTCGCCTACCAGCACCACGTCCACCCCAGCTTCGTCCACCAGGCAAGCCGTCGGATAGTCATAGGCGGTCACCATGACGATCTTCTCCGCCCGGCTCTTCATCTTCACAACATGCGTTGTGCTGATTCGCTTTACCATAGGACATCTGCTCCTCTCGCACTTTGAACGGTTCTGGGCGTGGGAGGATCGTTTTCAGGAGCTCTGGCAAACGGGATCAATCCGTTGTTCAGCCCGTGTTCTATTATACAGCCGAACGAGAGTCGTGCGAGTACTTGCTAATCTCGTTGAGACTGGTTGAACATCTGCATGCCGTACTCACACCCTCGACATCATCCTAACCGGATCCGCCCCTGGCGTCATGAAGCTCCCCGCTCTACTTGCCTGCTTCGACGCCCCGGGGGTACACTCTATTATTGCAAGCTGAACGCCAACTGGAAGTCAGACGAATTCCCGTCCATGCCGCAACCGAAGCCAGAACAAAAGGAAGAGAAACAGGCTGAATTCAAAGTAGTGGACCGCCGCCTGTTCACTCAAGACGGCCTGCGTCGTCCTGACGCCGGGGCAGAGCTCCCTCAGCCCCCTTCGCCCGCCCGGGATTCTGCCCGGAAGGCGCCGCCAAAACCTCCTGCCGTCGAGCCCATAAGGTCGCAAGAGTCTGCGTCAGCGCAAGCCTCGGCGAATCGACCGGGCGAAAAGTCCGCCGGACATTTCGAGCAGTTGGTCATGTCCTTGCTAACCACCGCCATGTACCAGATGGGGCTAGCCGCCCGTCCAGGTGAACAGCCCACTCCCCCTGACTTTGCTGCGGCTCAGGAAACCATTGACCTGCTCACCACATTGCAGGAGAAGACCAAAGGGAATCTCACCATGGCGGAATCTGACATGCTCACCGGCGGCCTCTACGAGCTGCGCATGGCTTTCGTCGAACTCACCCGCCGCATGGGCCGCCCCGTCGGGTAACAGGGCGGCTAACGATGCAGGTTGAACTCACGGTTCTCGGTTCTGGCACTTCACTCGGTGTTCCGACCATCGGCTGCCGCTGTCGTGTTTGCACCTCGTCGGACCCGCGCGACAAGCGAACCCGCCCCTCCATCCTGCTCCGTTACAACGGCCGCGCCGTAGTCATCGACACCGGCCCTGATTTCCGCTTTCAGGCCCTGCGCGCGGGCCTCGACCGCCTGGACGCTGTTGTCTTTACCCACGGCCATGCCGACCATGTCCTTGGCCTTGACGACACCCGCGCATTTACGCTCAACCAGGATCACACCATTCCGATCTACGGTAACCGGCCGGCGCTTCGGGGCATCCGGCGCATCTTTCAGTATGCCTTTGACGGCTTCGCTCCCTTTGGTGGGATCCCGTCCATCAAGGATCATCTCATTACCGGCCCGCTCCATCTGTTTGGCTTGGAATTTGTTCCCATTCTGGTGATTCACGGCCGCCTTGAGGTCCTTGGCTTTCGCTTCGGCCCAGTGGCCTATCTGACCGACTACAGCCTGATCCCGGATTCCTCGCTGGAGCTGCTGCGCGGGCTCGAGATCGCTTTTCTCGATGCTCTGCGGCACGAGCCGCATCCGGCACACATGACTGTCGCCGAGGCCCTGCTTGAGGTCAAACGCATCCGGCCGCGCCAGACCTATTTTACGCACATCGCCCACGATCTCGGCCACGAGGAAACCAACGCCACCCTGCCCGAGACCGTGCAGCTTTGCTATGACGAGATGCAACTCCTATTCGACGTGCCTTGATGTTTGTGCCCGACCCGCGACTGAGGGGAGCTTTCGCTAACGCTATTGACGATCCGCTAGCCACATCGCATGCAACTCTTCCACTCGCTCGAACAAGCCGCTTCCAACCACGCTCCCAGTGTCGTCACCATCGGCGCTTTTGACGGCATCCACCTTGCCCACCGTGAGCTCTTGCGATTGGTGCGCGAGCGCGCCGCACAGATGGGCGCCGTTTCCGTGGTCATCACCTTTGACCCGCACCCTCTTAGCGTCCTCGCGCCGCAAAAGTCTCCCAAGCTCCTCACGCTCCAGCCAGTTAAGCTCGAACTGCTTGCTGAAAGCGGAATAGACCGCCTGCTCGTTCTGCCCTTCACTCGCGACTTTTCGCTCTGGCCACCGGAAAAATTCGTTAAAGAAGCCCTCAGAAAGGCTCTCCGCGCCGTCGCCGTCATCGTGGGGGATAATTTCCGCTTCGGCTACGGCGCCGCAGGCGACGCGAACCTGCTGGCTGAACTAGGAAAGCAGTGGGATTTCGAAACCCAGGTGCTGCCGGCAGTTCACATCCGCCGCATGCCCGTCAGTAGCTCCCAAATCCGCTCGTTGCTGGAACAAGGGGACGTTTCCCACGCCAATCGTCTGCTCGGACGCCCCTTCAGCGTACGCCAATCTATCGAGTCCGGCCTCGGCATCGGCCACTCCCAGACCGTTCCAACGCTGAATCTCGCTCCTTATGTCGGCCTGCTGCCCGCCACCGGCGTCTACGTCACGCAGACTCGGATCATCGAAACCCGGAAGACAGGGAGGCCACAGAGCGAGGGAGAAGCTCGCAACGAAGTGGCCACGCCAAACGCAGCGCCTTCGCCCCTGCTGCGTTCTGTCACCAACGTCGGCTACCGCCCCACCTTTGTCGAACGCTCTCTCGGCGTCGAAACTCACCTGCTGGAGCCGTGGGCCGGCGCCCCACCCGCGCGCATCGAAGTGAGCTTTCTCTTCCGCCTCCGCGACGAGCGCAAGTTCGACTCGGCCGAACAACTCAAGTCCCAAATCCTCAGCGATATACGGCGCACGGACGCCTATTTTCAGAGATTGTCACATCTCTGAAAGACTATGTTGGGATTAGGCGGAGCGCCTTGACTTTCTTGGCTTGCGGACCTTGGTCGGGGGTTCTCGGGCGAAATCCTGCAGCCGCCTTTCACCTTTTTCCAGCGAGGGCGTCGTAGATCCGCTGCAAGTCCTCCGAGGTGTAGTACTCAATGATGATCTTTCCCCGGATGTTGTTCCCCCTGAGCCGCACTCGGGTCCCGAGCGCCCGCTCCAGAACCTCAATCGCCGCTCGCACGTTCGGGTCCTCGATGGGCCGTTCCTCAATCCTCTTGAGGGTAATGACGTTCGGTTTCTCGGAAGTCCCTTTGACCATCTCCTCCACCTGGCGTACGGAAAGCCTTTGCGTCACGACCCGATTCGCCATGGAAATCTGCGACGACTCTGTCGGGAGTTTCAGAATCGCGCGTGCGTGCCCGGGAGACAATTCGCCCGTCTCGATTTTTTCCTGGATTTCTTTCGGCAACCGCAACAGCCGCAACAGGTTCGTCACGGTTGCCCGATCCTTGCCGGTACGGTTGGCGATCTGTTCATGGGTCAGTCCGGCCTCATTCGCAAGACGTGCGTACGCTTCGGCGGTCTCGATCGGATTCAGGTCTTCCCGTTGAATGTTTTCGATGAGTGTAAGCTCTAGGACCTCTCGATCCGATGCGTCCCGGACGATGGCCGGGATCTTTGCCAGATCTGCCAAAGACGCCGCCCGCCAGCGCCTTTCCCCTGCTATCAGCACACAGCGATCACCCTTCCTGCGGACCACAATTGGCTGTATAACTCCATGATTCTTAATGCTTTGTGATAATTCCTGGAGCCGGGCCTGGTCAAATTTTCGCCGGGACTGGTACGGGTTCGGGTCAATTCTCGACAGTTCAATATACTGAACAGCGTCTTTGCCTGCAGCGATAGAAACAGGGACCGAGGGAATGAGGGCGTCCAGTCCTCGACCCAAGGCTCGACGCTTTCCAGTCGAGGGGGTGGTTTTTCCAGTGGGGGGCGGGGTATCATTCATCGGCTGATCCTCCGTAGCGTTTCGTGTCCTGTACAGTCATTGGCTTTCTTGTATCATTCAAGTGACGCCTCGCGATCAATTCCTTAGCGAGGCGGATGTAGGCTTCAGCCCCCCGGGAACGCACGTCGTACAGCAGGACGGGCTGGCCGTGGCTGGGGGCTTCGGCCAAGCGGACGTTGCGCGGAATGGTTGTCTCAAACACCTGCTCCTGGAAGTGGCTGCGTAGCTCCTCGGCAACCTGTTTGGCGAGGGTAGTCCGCTCGTCAAACATCGTCAGGACAATACCTTCCAACTCAAGGCCCGGGTTCAAGGTAGCACGTATCCGCTGCACGGTATCGAGCAAGGCGGAGACGCCTTCCAGGGCCAGATATTCGCACTGCACGGGCACCAGAACGGAATCGGCGGCTGCCAGCGCATTCACAGTCAGCAGATTGAGCGCCGGGGGGCAGTCGAGCAGCATGAACTGGCAATGCTCCCCAAGCGGCTTGAGAAGGTCGCGCAGCCAGAACTCTCGATTCGCCTCGGGCATCAGCTCCAGGTCTGCTCCAGCCAGATTGTGGTCAGAGGGCAGCAGGAGCAAGCCGTCCAAGCAAGTCGGGAAAAGCGCAGCAGCAAGCTCCCGCCTCAATCCGGCAAGCGGCACGGAAGCGGAAGGCCCTTCATTGGCAGGTTCAATATTGGCAGGCTCGACGGCTCCAACCAGGAGATGGTGGAGCGACATCCTGGAGTGATCGTGGGGAAATCCGAGGCTGGCTGTGGCGTTGGCTTGGGGATCGCAGTCCACAAGGATGACCCGGACCTCGGCCGCAGCGAGCGAGGCAGCGAGGTTGATGGCAGTGGTGGTTTTGCCGACTCCGCCTTTTTGATTGGCGATTGCGATTGTTCTGGCCAACTGAAACCGCCGGGATTCCTGAATCGCTGGCAGGTAAAGAATCTAGCAAGAGAAATGGGAAGAGTAAAGGGAAATGGGAGGCAAAAGGGTAGAATGTTTCACGTGAAACCATTTGGTACTCTCTCGGGAAGGGAGCCGGCCAACGTTTCACGTGAAACATTTGTCTGGCCGGGGGAGTTGGCATCCGCATGGTTTCACGTGAAACATCTGAATTAAGTACCAATACTTATAGGACCAATATGCTCGGTTCGTTCGGTTCTCTCGGTTCCTTCGTCAGACAAAAACGGTGCTCGTTCCGGCATCGAATCGAAGAAAATCTCCGGTTTGGGAGGGCAGGAGAAGATATCCACTCAGGACAGTAGTTAGTGATACTACCCCTGATACTATTCTGACTGAGGCTGGCAAGGCGGGGGAGCCGAGCGAGGGGGGCGAGTGAATCTCCGGGGGCGTTCCCGGGAACTTCCCCGCACGGTGGCGGGGTTTGGGTGTATCATACGGCTCGAAAAATCTCCCTGACTCTTCATCCGATTGAAACGTACCGCCGCATCTCGTCATTGCCGTGCCCGAGCGTGGCAAAGCAAGCGGAGGAATGGAGCACAGGCCCTGGCGGGCTGTGCTCGAAGGGGACAGGCCGGAGGCCTGTCGCTACTTGGCAGTGCTTGCTGATCCGTCCGGAGGGAGGGTTGACACCAGGTATCCGTCTGCTAAGATGTAAGAAGATGTAAGAAAAGGTAACACCAAATAATACAAGGGTCCCATGAGAACACGACAGACATTTACCATATCCCTCCCCGAACCCATGGCCAAACAGGTCGAGAAAGCCATGAAAGCAGAACAGCGGACGCGCTCGGAACTCGTGCGGGAGGCGCTCCGCGCATATCTGAACAAACGCGTTCCCGTCGTTGCGGCTACGAAGGCGGAACTCGCGGCTATCCGCCGTGGGCGGGCCGAGATCGAGAACGGTGAGTACGTGACGCTGGACGAACTCCTCAATGGCCTGACAGCTACGGATCGCAAAACACGCCGCAAAAAAGCTCACAAGGGTTCCGCGTAAGGATCAGGAACGGATCGCGGCGGCCATCGCCGAGATGCGTGTGGTTCATCGTGATGGTCACTGTTGTGTTGCTGGCTTCGCTGCTCGCCGCCGCGGTCGAGGGGCAGGACGGCGCGCAGCACCCGTCTCTGTCTCTGCGGGCTGTTTAAAGGGGGCACGCAGTACTGAAATCGAGTATGATAATATCATACCGTACTAGAGATCATCTCACCTCGGAGGGTTTTCACGATGGCAGCATCTCATAAACGATCATTCAGTCTGCCCAGCGAACAGGCAAGTTATATCGATAATCTCGTCGCCTCCGGCACCTATGCCACGAGTAGCGAAGTGATCCGCGCAGGCCTGCGGGCTTTGCAAGAACGCGACGCTGCTGTCGAGCGCTGGTTGCGCGAGGAAGTCGTGCCGGTCGCGGCCGCAATGCAGGCCGAGCCCGGACGCGCGATCTCCGCCGATAGGGTCTTCCGTGAAATTCGCGCCCTTCACACCAGGCGGCTGAAAAATCCTGCCAGCGATGCATAAGATCGCCTTCGCACCGGAAGCCCGCGACGATCTCCAGGAGCTTTATCTGTTCATCGCTGAGCGTGCCGATGGTGATCGTGCTATGGCTTATGTCGAACGCATCGAAACCTATTGCAGAGGATTCGCGAACTTTCCGGAACGGGGTATGCGACGAGACGATCTATTTCCTGGCCTGCGGGTAGTCGGTTTCGAGCGTAGGGTGACCCTCGCTTTCCATGTCGGGGCGGATACGGTGACGTTCCTCAGAATTCTTTATGGTGGCCGTGATATAGACGCTCTGATGATGTCGTAATACACCTCGGACCAATCGAGCGTTCGCACTACTGCTGGCATCCTCTTCAGCCTCCAGATCCCCGACGATGCTGTCACCAATGCGGGTGGTGGTAGGAGAGCCATTTCTTGAGGACTTGGTAGCCGCCGAGCTTGTAGCTCCAGACGGCGGCGGGGACGTTGCGCCAGAAGGCGCGGGCGTTCAGGTGGATGTCAAGGGTAGTCTCGCCGAGAGCGGGCAGAGCGTCGCCTAGCGCGGCGCGCTCCTTGGGCGTGTAGGCGCGTTCGACGACGCGGCCCTGGCCCGGCATCACGGCATCCTTTTTGTCGTAATGTCCCCATCCCGCCGTCAGCGCGAAGTCGTCGGCGGTCATGTTGCGCCCGTGCGTCGTGGCTGGCAAGGCGGGGGAGCCGAGCGAGGGGGGCGAGTGAATCGTCCGGGGGCGTTAGCATCTTCATCCTCGGAACTTCCCCGCACGGTGGCGGGGTTTGGGTGTATCATACGGCTCGAAAAATCTCCATGACTCTTCATCCGATTGAACCGTACCACCGACAAATCGAGAAAGCTCTGCAAGCGCAGAACGCGACGGAGCACACGCACCGGCCGGCGTTGAAGACGCTGGTGGAATCTCTGGCGGCGGGGATCACTGCAACCAACGAACCGAAGCGGGAGGCCTGCGGCGCACCGGATTTCGCGGTCAGCCGGAATGCACAGCACGGTCCGGTCACGCTCGGCTACATGGAAGCCAAGGACGTTGACAAACCGCTGGATGAAGTTGAGCGAGACGAACAGATCCAGCGGTATCTCACCCACTTGCCCAACCGCAATTTCATTCTGACCGACTATCTGGAATTCCGCTGGTACGTGGAAGGAAAGCACAGGCAAACGGCGCGAGTGGCTCGCGTTTCGAAAGGCGGGAAGCTGGCGCGGGAAAAGGATGGAGAGAAAGCGGTCACAGAACTGCTGACGGCATTTCTATCGCAGGAGCCGGAACCGACCCGGAAGCCGAAGGAACTGGCGCTGCGCATGGCGCGGCTGGCGCACCTGATCCGGGACATGATCGTCGCGGCGTTTAAGAATCAGTCGGCGTCGGCGACGCTGCAGGACCTGCACGGAGCGTTCGAGAAGGCACTGATCCCGGATTTGCCGGAAAAACAGTTCGCGGACATGTTCGCGCAGACGCTGGCCTACGGGCTGTTCGCGGCACGGTGCAATCACCAGGGACCGGCGGGGTCGTTCCGGCGGCTGGGGGCGGCGCAGGAAATTCCGAAGACGAATCCGTTTCTGCGGCAACTGTTCGAGACGATCACGGGCACGGCATTGGATGAGGAGCCGTTCGTGGGATTCGTGGACGACCTGGCGCAATTGCTGGCCGACACGGTGATCGAGGGACCGGATGGAGTGCTGGCGGACTTCGGGAAGCGGACGGCGCGGCAGGACCCGGTGGTGCACTTCTACGAGACGTTCCTGGCGGCGTACGACCCGAAGCTGCGCGAGGCACGGGGAGTGTATTACACGCCGGAGCCGGTGGTGTCCTACATCGTGCGGTCGGTGGATTCTCTGCTCAAGACGCGGTTTGGATGCCCGAACGGGCTGGCGGACACGGGGAGGGTGGAATACGAACGGGAGGAAGAGAGCGGAGGAAAGCGAAAGAAGGTCCAAGCGACTTCGCATCGGGTGCTGATTCTGGACCCGGCGTGCGGAACAGGAACGTTTCTCTACGCGGTGATTGACCATATCCGCAATGAATTCATGCGGCAGGGAAACGCCGGGATGTGGTCGGGGTACGTGCGGAACCACTTGCTGCCGCGCATCTTCGGGTTCGAGCTGCTGATGGCGCCCTATGCAGTGGCGCACTTCAAGCTGGGGATGCAGCTAGCAGGGCAGGACATGAGCGAGGCGGAACGGGAGACGTGGTCGTGCGACTTCGCGGGGAACGAGCGGCTGGGAGTGTACCTTACCAACACGCTGGAAGAGGCCGAACGACGAGCGGAAACACTATTCGGTCCGCTGCGTGTGATTACGCAGGAGGCGATCGCGGCCGCAGCAATTAAGCATGATTTGCCGATCATGATTATTATGGGTAACCCACCATATTCAGGTATCTCCGCTAATCGTAGTGAATGGATCACAGACCTTATCAAATGCTATCGAGAGGTAAATGGACAGCCACTTGGGGAAAAGAAAGTTTGGTTGAAAAATGATTACATAAAATTTGTTCGCTTTGGTCAATGGCGAATAGAGTCTACTGGGAGCGGAATACTAGCTTTCATTACGGATCACAGCTATCTAGACAGTCCGACCTTTAGAGGGATGCGTCAGCACCTTCTGAAAACCTTTGGGGAAATTTACATACTAAACCTGCACGGGAATTCCAAAAGGAGAGAGGAATCGCCGGATGGTACCGCAGACCAAAACGTTTTTGATATTACTCAGGGAGTAGCAATTGCACTTTTCGTTAAGCGACCGGGAAAGCAAGTTATCCATTACGCGGATTTATGGGGACTGAGGGAGGAGAAATACTCAACCCTAATGGAACTTGACGTTTCAAACACTCGTTGGGAGAAAATTGTACCCCACTCACCCCTCTTCCAGTTTGTTCCGGTTGAGAGCACATTGGAACCTGAATATGCGGTGGGCTGGAAGGTTAACGAAATCTTTTCCTTGGGATCTAACGGTGTGCAGACCTCCAGAGACTCGCTTGTAGTCGCTCTTGACAATCAATCGCTTGCCAACTCCATTGAACTGTTTATTGATGAAAATAGAAGCATTGAAGAGATTCGGTTCGAATTTTTTGGGAACAAAGCTGTCAATAATTATGCCCCTGGTGACACACGTGAGTGGAAGTTAGAAGAAGCTCGTTCAGCTCTACAAAAAACTCCTCGCTGGCGTGAGGACATAATCCCCTACTTATACCGGCCATTCGACGAACGCTTTGTCCTCTACAGCAAGTCTATGGTGGACTGGCCCAGGGAAAAGGTTATGCGCCAAATGAGAAAAGAAAATCGTGCATTGTGCGTGGGCCGGGCAGGATTAGTTGCAAGTGGAACATGGGACATAGTTTTTTTGACAAAGCAAACGTGTGATCACAACCTGTTCTATCGGGGCAGTAGTCTTAACTTTCCAGTTTACGTTTACCCTACTGGCAAACAGAACTACACCGGGCAGAGGGAACTTCGAATCAAGAAATTTAGTTGGGCTTCCGGGCCGGGCGGGCGACAGCCGAATCTGAACCCGAAGTTTGTGGCGGACCTGGAAAAGCGGGTCAGGCTGTCGTTCGTCCCGGACGGCAAGGGGGACTTGAGAAAGACGTTCGGGCCGGAGGATGTGTTCCATTACATCTATGCAGTGCTGCACGCGCCGACGTACCGGAGGCGGTACGCGGAGTTTCTGAAGAGCGATTTTCCACGGGTGCCGCTGACGTCGGACGTGAAGCTGTTCCGGAGGCTGTGCGGGCTGGGGAGCGAGCTGGCATCGCTGCACCTGCTGGAATCGCCGAAGCTGGCGAAGCCAATGGCGCGGTTTCCGGTGAAGGGGGCGAACGTTGTAGAGAAGGGCTACCCGAAATACGTGGCGCCGGGCGAGCCGGAGCCG
Organism: Terriglobia bacterium; assembly: GCA_965198025.1. Lineage (GTDB taxonomy): Bacteria > Acidobacteriota > Terriglobia > 2-12-FULL-54-10 > 2-12-FULL-54-10 > CAYWWM01. The sequence goes on from OZ240237.1 coordinate 3,173,388, forward strand.
GGGACGGGGAAGAAGGTTGCCGCAGGACGGGTGTACATCAGCAAGGGGGACGCGAAGGCCGGGAAAGAGGGGCAGTACTTCGAAGGGGTGCCGCCAGAGGTGTGGGAGTTCCATATCGGCGGGTACCAGGTGTGCGAGAAGTGGCTGAAAGACCGGCGGGGGCGGGAGTTGCGCTACGAGGACCTGGAGCATTACTGCAAGATCGTAACGGCACTCGCAGAAACCATCCGGCTGATGGGGGCAATCGACGGGGCGATTCCGCGCTGGCCGATGGAGTGAATGGAAAGCGGCGAGAAGCGACGAGGGGGGAGAGGGCGGCGCTACAGGGCAGGACAGATGCTACTTCAGGAACAGTGGAAAATTTGATTCAAAAGTCGCTGCGCTCGCGCTCCGCTTGGGCCTACGGCAGTGAGGTACTTTGATTCCGCAAGCTCTTTGCGGCACGGTTGAAACCGTGCCCTTACAAAAAGGGGTGGAAGGCGGGAAAGGTGACGAGCAGATCCCTCGCTTCCGCTCGACTGCGCTCGGAACAGGCCGCTCGGGATGACACTTCAAACGCTTTCGATGAATCGGGGAGTCAGAGAGGGCGCGGGGAGTCCAGGAAAAGCGGGCCTACGGCAGTGAGGTACTGTCTTCTTCAACTGCATTGTTCCGGGGGCGTTGCCCCCGGCTATTCATGGGTTGCCCTTGCAGGGCAACGGACGGGAATGGCATTGCGTGAGGAGAAAAGAGTCAGAAGAAAGGCAAATTTTCTTGTCGCTGCGCTCGCGCTCCGCGACGGCCTACGGCAGTGAGGTACTTTGATTCCGCAAGCTCTTTGCGGCACGGCTGAAGCCGTGCCCTTACGAGTTCATCTGAGAAAAGGGGGGCGTGTTGTTCAATGGACAAGCCACCTCAGGGGTTAAAACCCCTGAGAATGCCGGAGCATCTCGGCACGGCTGAAGCCGTGCCCTTACGGGATGCGACGGAAGGCAGGAAAGGTGAAGAGCAGATCCCTCGCTCCCGCTCAGGATGACACAGTCTTGAGGGGTGGCCTGCACTATTGGGGACAGACCGGAGGGCTGTCGCTACCTTCAGGGCGCTTTCCTCGCTCGGGATGACACCTCTATACTTTCAATGAATCGGGGAGTCAGAGGGCGAGCGGGGAGCCGTTCCAGGAAAAACGAGCCTACGGCAGTGAGGTACTTTGATTCCGCAAGCCCTTTGTGGCACGGCTGAAGCCGTGCCCTTACGGGATGCGACGGAAGGCAGGAAAGGTGACGAGCAGATCCCTCGCTCCCGCTCAGGATGACACAGTCTGGAGGGGTGGTTTGTGCTATTGGGGACAGGCCGGAGGCAAAAAGTGAATAGCTACGGCATGTTGTTCATGCCGTGGGCCTGTTCCGGGTTGTTTCAGCAAAAACCCACGGCACAGAAACCGTGCCGTGGCTACCCCAGCGCGCGCGGCTCGGATTCAAGCGAAGAGCAGATCCCTCGTCGGAAAGTGCCTGCGGTTTGCGAAACGACATCAATATGTCGTTTCGTGTCGCTTTCCTCACTCGGGATGACACCTCTATACTTTCAATGAACCAGGAGAGAAGAAATGGAACAGGCGGTGATTTTGAGTGCGGTGCGGACCGGGATCGGGAAATTCATGGGAGCACTGGCACCGTTTGCGGCAACCAAGTTGGGAGCGGTGGTGGTGCGCGAGGCGGCGGCGCGGGCCGGCGTCGAGCCGGGCCAAGTGGAAGAAGTGATCCTGGGAAACGTGGTGCAAGCAGGGTTGGGACAGAATCCGGCGCGGCAGGCGGCGCTGGGAGCAGGGCTGCCGCCGAAAGTGGCAGCGATGACGATCAACAAAGTCTGCGGCTCGGGGTTGAAGTCGGTGGCGCTGGCGGGGCAGGCGATTCAGGTGGGCGAGCTCGAGATTGCGGTGGCGGGGGGAATGGAGTCCATGACGAACGCGCCGTTCCTGCTGCAGAAGGGGCGCGACGGACTGCGGCTGGGAAACGGCAAACTGACCGACTCCATGGTGCATGACGGGTTGTGGGACGCCTACGAGGACTACCACATGGGATGCATGGGCGAAGTAGTGGCCGACAAATACCACGTGACGCGCGAAGAGCAGGACGAGTACGCGCTCGGCAGTCATCGTAAAGCGGTGGCGGCGATGGAGGCGTGCCGGTTCGAGTCGCAGATTGTTGCCGTGGAAATCCCACAGCGGAAGCGCGAGCCGCTCCGATTCCAGCGGGACGAAGGGCCGCGTGCCGACACCAGCCTCGAAGCGTTGCAAAAGCTCAAGCCGGTGTTCCGCGAAAACGGAACCGTGACGGCGGGCAACGCTTCGACCATGAACGACGGTGCGGCCGCGCTGGTGGTGGCGTCGGAGAAAACGGCGCAGCGGCTCGGCAAGGAGCCGATGGCGCGCATCGCGGGGCAGGCCGTAAGCGGGATCGAGCCAGCGCTGGTGATGATGGCGCCGGTAGAGGCGGTTGAGAAACTGCTCCAGAAACTTGGGTGGGATCGCGACGCGGTGGACCTTTACGAATTGAATGAGGCGTTTGCGGTGCAGTCGGTGGCGCTGATCCGGGAACTGAAACTCGATCCGGCGAAAGTGAATGTGAACGGCGGGGCGGTGGCGCTGGGGCATCCGCTGGGGGCGAGCGGGGCGCGGATTCTGGTGACACTGCTTCACGAGATGATCGCACGGAAAGCGAAGAAGGGCATCGCGGCGCTGTGCCTGGGAGGCGGGAACGCAGTGGCGATGGCGGATGGAACGGAGCAGAATCAGTCAACCCCTGCGGGGTTGATCCCTTCTGTTGCGGCCTGGTTCCGCAGGTTGAAACCTGCGGCTATTCACGGGAAGCCCCTTCGGGGCAGGAAAGCACACGAAACGAGAGTCCGCAACGGCGGGCAGATGCCCGCGCTCCCAGGGCTGCGCTACATGTCCGTCCTTGTCACAAAGAAAAATATTCGCAAACTGGTAAGCTAGAAGCTGGGACTCGGGACTCGCAGAATCGGTGCGGGCTGGGGGGCAGCTAGTTGCTGTTACGTCAGGACGAGCGACGAGCAGATCCCTCGTCGCCCCTTACCTGCGGCTCGCGAAACGACATCGATATGTCGTTTCGGGCTCGGGATGACACCTTTAGTACTTTCAATGAGTCGGGAGTCTGACACTTCGGGTTCGTGGCGCAGAACAGAGTGCAGGCCTGGAGACAATAAGGCCACCGCTCGCTTACGCGCGCAGGTGTTTGGATTTTACGAACAACTTGCGGCACGGCTTGAAGCCCTGCCCTTACGGTGATTCCACCCTGCTTGCGAGAGCGTGGGGCGTAATCTATAAGACAGCATGAGCATTTACAAGGAAAAGCCGCTGGACCGGAAAGGGCTGAAGACGATTCCGCTGAGGGAGCGACCGGCCAAGGTGTCGCTGAGCCAGTTTGCGAAGCCGTACGCTAAAGGCGAAGGGGTGCTGGGGATGATCGAGTCGATGCCGCGCATCCTGGCGGGCGAGAGCTTTCGGGCAGTGGTGGAAGCGCTACGGCGGGCGCGGGACATGGAGAAGCCGATCCTGTGGGGCCTGGGTGGGCACGTGGTGAAAGTCGGGCTGGGGCCGACGCTGATCGACCTGATGGAGCGGGGCTACGTGAACGGCGTGGCGATGAACGGTTCGACGGCGATCCATGACTTCGAGGTGGCGCTGGTGGGGTCAACTTCCGAGGAAGTGGACGCCATGCTGCCCGGTGGCAAGTTCGGGATGGCGGAAGAAACGGGCGCGTGGATGAATCAGGCCATCAGCGAGGGCGACGCGAAAGATATCGGGATCGGGGAAGCGCTGGGCGAATTTCTGCTCAAGAAAGTGGAAGAACAGGGCGAACCGGGGAAACAGAACGTGCAGTTTCCGGACGCGAGCATCCTGCTGCAGGCGTACCGGCAGCGCATTCCGGTGACGGTGCACGTGGCGGTGGGGACGGACACGCCGCACAATCATCCGCTGGCGGACGGGCGGGCGATCGGCGGGGCGTCGCATCGGGACTTCCTGCTCTTCTCCGGGATGGTGGCGAAGCTGGGGCACGGCGGTGTCTACCTGAACGTGGGGTCGGCGGTGGTGCTGCCGGAGGTGTTTCTGAAAGCGGTGACGGCGGCGCGCAATCTGGAGCACGAGCTCGACCAGTTCACGACGGTGAACCTGGACTTTCTGCAACACTACCGGCCGCTTGAGAACGTGGTGCGGCGCCCGACGATGGGCGGGGGCAAGGGATACGCGCTGACGGGACATCATGAGATTCTGCTGCCGTTGCTGGCGGCGGCGCTGGTGGAGCAGGAGTGAAGCAGGAGACAGAAGAAAAGCAGATGCCTCGTCGGAACAGATCCCGCAAGGCGGAATCCGTTCGCCTTCGGCATGACACATGAACCGGGACGACGCAAGTGTTTGCGACTGGCACCAACGAGCATGAGTGAATCGGAGCGGCGCGGGGAAGAACAGGCCGGGGAAGAAGAGCGAGTCGACGGCGGGTCACAGCTTTCGCTGTGGCCGGCAGGAAGAGGGGAGCCTGCGCCGGGGATCAAGGAACAGGGAACAAGAGAGCAGATCCCTCGTCACTCCGTTGCTTCCCTCGACTCCGCTCGGGACAGACGGGACGAAGGCACACCGGGCCCGGGAGAGGCGCCGTGGTCGCTGACGGACCTGGGAGCGTTCTTGCTGTTCGTGTTCGTGGTCGCGCTGCCGGCGGCATTCCTGGGAACGGCGGGAGCGTTCCTGGCGCTGCGGGAAGTTTTCGGCTGGGAGTCAACGGTAACGGAGGCGTTCACCCGGACGCCGCTGATTGTGGGGATGCAGACGGGATGGGAAGCCTTGTGGCTGGCGTTCATCTATTTCACAGTGACGGTGAAGTACCGGCGGCGGTTCTGGGAGGCGGTGCGGTGGCGGTTGGGGAGGCACAGGCCGCGGAACTGGATGGCGGCAGGGGCAGGCCTGGCACTGGCAGCGCAGCTTTACTTCTACATCTCCCCGACGGAAAACGACCTGCCGATCGAGGAGCTCTTCTCTAGTCCGGGAGCAGGGTACGCGCTGGCGATTTTCGGCATTCTGGTGGCGCCGTTTGTTGAGGAAGTGGTGTTTCGCGGATTCGTCTACCCGGTGTTGGAGCGGAGATGGGGCCTGGCGGCGGCGGTGCTGCTGACGGCGACGTTGTTTGCCGTGATCCATGCGTCGCAACTGTGGGGCGGATGGGAAGAGATCGCAGCGATCTTCGTGGTGGGAGTGGCGTTCTCCTACGCCCGGGGAAAGACCGGATCGCTGGCGCCGTCGTACCTGATGCACGTAGGCTACAACACAGCACTGTTTGTTTCGTTGTATCTGTCAACGGAAGGGTTCCAGACCCTGAGCGGGTGAGCGATGCACGGTGAGTGGCAAACGATCGAGTGGACAGCGGAGGGCGTGCGCCTGATCGACCAGCGGAAGCTGCCGCGGCAGGAGGAATACTGCGTCTGCCGGACACACGGGGAAGTGGCGGAGGCGATCCGGACGATGGTGGTGCGGGGAGCGCCGGCGATCGGAGTGGCCGCGGCCATGGGGATTGCGCTGGGCGTGCGGCAGTCACGGGCGGCGAGTGTGTCAGCACTGCGGCAAGAGGTGGCGCGGATGTGCGACGAGATGGCGGCGACACGGCCCACCGCCGTGAATCTGTTCTGGGCCATCGGGCGGATGCGAACGCTGTTTGACGAACTGGCGGACGCGGGAGCGGATCTGAACGCGATCCGGGAGCGGCTGCAAGCGGAAGCGAAGATCATGAAGGAGGAAGACATCGCCGCGAACCGCGCGTTGGGAGACTTCGGAGCGGCGTTCGTGGCTTCGGGCAAGACGGTGATGACGGTGTGCAACGCCGGGGCGCTGGCGACGGCGGGGTATGGAACGGCGTTGGGAGTGATCCGGTCGGCGGTGCGTGCAGGAAAAAACGTGGACGTACTGGCGCTGGAGACGCGTCCTTTCCTGCAGGGGGCGCGGCTGACGGCGTGGGAGCTGCAAAAAGACAAGATACCGACCACCCTGATTACCGATAATATGGCCGGGCATTTTCTGCATTCCGGACGAGTGGGATGCGTGGTGGTGGGGGCGGACCGCATCGCGGCGAACGGAGACGTGGCGAACAAGATCGGGACATACGCGGTGGCGGTGCTGGCGAAAGAAAACGGAGTGCCGTTCTACGTGGCGGCGCCGCTGTCGACGGTGGACCTGGCCACGCCGGACGGCGCCGCGATCCCGATCGAGCAGCGGCCGGCGCAGGAAGTAACGGCGATTCAAGGTGTTGCGATTGCACCGGAGGGAATCGCGGTGAAGAATCCGGCATTCGACGTGACGCCACACGTTTACGTTTCGGCCATCATCACGGAACAGGGAGCGGCTCTGCCGCCGTATTCGGAAAGCCTGGGGCGATTCAGACACAGATAGAATTCCCTACCGAACTGTTCGGCGGGCGATGCCACCGCCACTTCCCTCGTTAACATCGAACTTGACCTAGAATCCTTCTTCCGTGAGCCGTTCCAGGGTGAGGGAAGAGGATGCGTCGGAGGGGTGCAACCCGGGGGGTTGCAGATTGGCAAGGAGTTTCTCGGCGTACTTGGCGAGGACGTCACACTCGACGTTGACCGGGTCATCCGGACGTAGATCGTTGAGCGAGGTGTTCTCGTAGGTGTGGGGGATAATGGCGACGCCGACGCGGACGCCGTCGAGACGGGCCACGGTCAGGCTGATGCCGTTCAGAGCAATGGAGCCCTTCCAGACGACGTAGCGCACGAGGTCGGGCGGGATGTCCACCGAGAGCCAGTAGTTGCCGTCGGGGAGCGGATCGAGCGCGGCGAGCGTGCCGACGCCGTCCACGTGACCCTGCACAATGTGGCCGCCGAAGCGCGACGAGGGCATCATGGCGCGCTCCAGGTTGACGCGCGAGCCGGGCGAGAGAGAGCGCAGGCTGGAGCGGTCCAAAGTTTCGGGCGACAGGTCGGCGGCGAAGGTTTTGGAGGTGATCTCGCGGGCGGTAAGGCAGACGCCGTTGACGGCTATGCTCTCGCCTTCTTGCAGACGCGGGCCGCCGTCATTCGAGAGTGCCTTCGTTACGCTGAGAACGAGCTTGGCACCTCCCGCGGGGTCAGAGCCTTTGTGGAATTCGGCGACCGTGCCGAGTTCTTCAATGATGCCGGTGAACATTGTTTGCTCCTGAAAGAACCTGCGGCACAAAAGGACGTGCCGTGGCTAGGCATTACTCCTCATAAACGTTGCGCAGATATCCTTCCACGGCGAAATCGGGGCCGAAGTCGTAGCGGCGGATGCCGGTGACGGGGCGGGCGTCAGGCATGGCGCGGACGCCACGGCCAGTGGCCATGGGAAGCGAGTCGGCACCGCCCAAGATCTTTGGCGCGTAGTACAAGAAGACCTTGTCCACCAGGCGCGCGTCGAGGGCAGCACCGTTCAACCCGGCGCCGGCTTCGAGCAGGACACTGGTCAACTCGCGGCGGCCGAGGTCTTCGAGAACTTTGCGGAGGTCGGGGCGTGGGACAGGCATTCCTGCCGGTTCTTGTACAGGCCTGGAGGCCTGTACCCACGTTTCGCTGTCCATGGCGCAGACCTGGACCCCGCGGCGTTCGAGGTTGCGGCGCTTGGCAGGGTCGGCGGAGGACAGAGTGAAGATCAAAAGGTCGTCGTTGATCTCCGTGAGTAAACGTGCCGAAGACAGAATCCGCAGCCGCGAATCCATGACGACGCGCAGCAACGGGCGGCGGCGCGGGAGGCCGGAGCGGTCGGTGAGCAGCGGGTCGTCGGCCAGGACGGTGCCGATGCCGGTGAGGATGGCGTCATGAGCATGGCGCTGGCGCTGGACGTAGGCGCGGGCGGCTTCGCTGGTGACCCAACCCCTCGACTGCGCTCGGGACAGGCCGCTGTTGTCATCGGGGGCGGCGATCTTGCCGTCGAGCGTCATGGCCGTCTTGAGGGTGACGAACGGAAGGCCCGAGCGGATGTAGCGGGCAAAGCTATCGTTCAGGCGCTTGGCTTGGTCTTCGCAGACGCCGACTTCGACTTCGAGGCCGGCTTTACGGAGTATTCCCAATCCCTTGCCGGAGACTAGCGGGTTGGGGTCGGGCATGGCAGAAACGACTTCCTTGATCCCGGCCGCGAGGATCGCGCCGGTGCAGGGGCCGGTGCGGCCGGCGTGGCAGCAGGGTTCGAGATTGGTGTAGAGCGTGGCGCCGCGGGCGGCATCGCCGGCTTGCTCGATGGCAAGGATCTCGGCGTGCCTGCGGCCGTCGTAGGTGTGGAAGCCTTCGCCGACGATGTTGCCGTCCTGCACCAGCACCGCGCCGACCAAGGGGTTGGGCGAAGCAAGGGCCGTGCCTCGCTCGGCGAGCGCGAGGGCGTGGGACATGTATAGGTTAGATTCATTACCTACCGTCATGGTGAGACTCGTCTGAGCAGCGAGGGTCTCAGGACTTCGAGACAGGTCTGGTTTGCCAAAGGACAGCGGAATGCTCATGAAGTAAACGGAGCAACCAGAGCTACTTTCCGTTGGCGATCTTTCTTTCCAGGGCCGCTCGACTGAGGGTTTTTTGTTTGCGTCGCTTGGAGATGAGTTTCCAGAACTTGTCACTGGACCCCAGCTCAATCTGCTCCCGGTCCAGTCCTTCGATTCCGACAACGAGTGCTACTGGCTTCCCTTTGCGAGTGATGACCACGCGCCCGTTCTGAGCCTGCCTGACACAGGAAGCAAGGTCCGTTTTGTCAACGCTCATCTGCTTCATAAAACCTCCTCCGTCTTCTTGTGCGGCGGTTTGTGCCGGATGGCGCGGATGGTAACGACCCGCTCCTCTTCATTCACGTCGTAGAAAGCTCGATATTCCCCGATCCGTAGCTCCCAAACCGGCTCCAAATGGTTCCAGGGAGGAACCAAGCCCGGTATGATCTTTCGATTGCGCGTTGGACGGCCGGTTCATATCTCAATTGTACTTCAATCCGGTCCAGAATCTCGGTTCGGTAGTGAGAGGGCAGACGTCCGAGGTCATCTGCGATAGTTCGTGAATAGGTGATCCTGTACACCTAACTGAACAGCGAGTCGATGAACTGCTCGGGCTGGAAGGGGAGCAGGTCCTCCTTCTGCTCGCCGACGCCGACGAAGCGGATGGGGAGCTTCAGTTCGCGGGCGATGGCAATGACGATGCCGCCTTTGGCCGTGCCGTCGAGCTTGGTCAGTACAAGGCCGGTGACGCCGGAAGCCTGGGTGAACTGGCGGGCCTGCTGCAGACCGTTCTGGCCGGTGGTGGAGTCGAGGACGAGCAGCACTTCGTGGGGCGAACCGGGAATGATACGGGCGCAGGTGCGGCGCATCTTCTCCAGCTCCGACATGAGGTTGACCTTGGTGTGCAAGCGGCCGGCTGTGTCGGCGATGACGCAATCGCAGCGGCGGGCCTTGGCGGCGTTCAATGCATCAAAGAGCACGGCGCTGGGGTCGGCACCGGGACGCTGCTTGATGACTTCGCAGCCGGTGCGACGGCCCCAGATTTCCAACTGCTCGACAGCGGCGGCGCGGAAGGTGTCCCCAGCGCAGAGCAAGACTTTGCGGTCGTCTTCAGCACCGGAGCGGAACTGCCATGCGAGCTTGCCGACGGTGGTGGTCTTGCCGGTGCCGTTGACGCCGACGACGAGAATGACCAGAGGAGGCTCAGCCGAGCGGGCGGCGCCTTCCGAGGTCTGCTTCAGAATGTTGAGCAATTCGTCCTTAACTGCGGACTTGAGGCCCGAGGGTTCAGCCAACTGCCCGCGGGTGATCTTCGCGCGGACGGATTCCAGGACTTGCCGGGCGGTGCCGACGCCGACGTCGCCGCGGATCAGGACTTCCTCCAGGCCTTCGAGCAAAGCCGGATCGATGGTGACCTTCCCCTGGACCAGGTCCTCGACGTTGGCCGTGAAAGTGCTGCGCGTTGTCTCCACCGCTTCCTGGAAGCGTTCGCGCAGGGTTGGCGGCGGCGGACCGAATAGAGTTTGAATCACAGGCGGAGGCGCTCCTCCAAAGGAATATAGCACAGTCGGCGCACCACACCCGGAGACGAGAAGCAAGGATGCAGGGCGCCGATTGGAAACGGAAGTATCTACTGGCTGCGGGGCTGGTTGTACTCGGAAGTAATGAGCGACTCAAAGATGGCGAGGACCTTCTTGCGGAACGGGAGGATGACTTCGAGTGCCTCGTGGTACCAGGGGTCTGTGCCGCGCAGCAATTCCCAGCGAGCGACGGTTTCCGGAGAGACGTCAATGTCGCGGCGCAGGCTTTCGAGCGAATGTCCGCGCAAAAACAGGCCGTAGAAAAACGCAGCTTCGCGCTGCGGGGAGATGCCGTCCAGTTCGGAAGGTACGTGACCCGCGAGCCCGGGTCGGAGGGTGTTTACTGTATCCAACGGTTGCGTGTTCATCGTATCCATAGTGCAAAGCCAGCCAGTCTAATAGAATTGAAGCCCTGTCGCAAGCGCAAACTTCCCCTGGAGTACCAAACAAAAAAGGCACAGAAAGACTCCAGCGGTGTTGGACGCTTAGGCTTTCGGGCTTTCTTGAAAGAAGATTATATCAGTAAAATGGATCCGGATGGAAGGAGTTTTTCATGGCAGAGACGGGACGAAAAACGGGGGCGTTGTATACAAAGGCACCCCCTCGGAAGTCGAGCAGGCTGCCGCAGATCAGAACCCGACGGCTGACGCTGCGGGGGCTGCGGCTGGACGACGCCGGGCGGATTCGGCAACTGGCGGGGGATCGCGCCGTCGCCCAGAATACAGAGCAGATTCCACATCCTTACGGTGCAAAAGAGGTGGCGGAACGCTGGATCCGGAAGCAGCGAGAAGCCTACCGCGCGGGGCAGAACGTCACCTTCGCCATTGCGCGGCGGAACCGCAAACAACTGATCGGCATGATCGGCCTGGAACTTGCGGAAGAGCACTGCATGGCTGAGATCGGTTTCTGGATCGGTAAACCGTACTGGAATCGGGGCTACGTTACCGAGGCAGCGGAGGCGGTGCTGCGCTTCGGGTTCGAAACGCTGAGACTGAACCGCATCTGGGCGGCGCATTTCGGAAGCAATCCAGCCTCCGGACAGGTGATGAAAAAACTGGGCATGACCTATGAAGGGACTTGGCGGCAGCACGTCCTGAAGTGGGGAACGTTCGAGGATTTGTGCAGCTACGGCATTCTGCGGGAGGAATTCGAGGCGCGGGAGAAGTGCTAAACGGGCACGCCGGTTTCCTCCCCCTCGCGAGCAGCGCACCGTCCGATCAGGACTACCCGGCGCTCAGAGTGGGGGATGGGCACGGGAGATTCCCAATGCAGGTCATCATACGCCTTGAGGGCGAGGGCATCCTGCTCGCCGAGGAATAATGCCAGGCGGCCCTCGGGAGCGAGAAGCTTCTTCAAATCAGAAAGCAAGTCGGGCGTGAGGGCGACGGCGCGCAGGGTGACGAGGGAAGCGCGGCCCACGAGGCCGCCCTTGGCGGCCTCCTCCAGGCGCTCGGCGCGGGCTTCGATGCCATCAAGCCCGCAGTGGCGGATGACCTCCTTCAGGAAGACTGCCTTCTTCCTGGTCGGCTCCAGCAAGACGGCCTTGATGGCGGGGCAGGCGATCTTGACGGGGAGGCCAGGGAAACCGGCCCCGGAGCCAACGTCCACCAGCAAACCGGTTGTCGGGCGCAAGAGCTTGACCAGGAACAGCGACTCGCCGAAGTGCCGCACCGCGATTTCTTCGGAACGCCGCACTGCGGTCAGGTTGATCCGGCGGTTCCAGTGAACCAGCACCGAGAAGTGTATGGCGAGCTGGGCGGTCTGGGGCCCGGTCAAGGGCAGGTTGAGGGCGGATGCAACATTCTTCACCAACTCTTCGTATTCGGCTGCAGCAGGCGTAGAAATGTCAGCTCTCCACAAGGGTAGTGTCAGTCGGGTCTCTGCTCCGGATCGCGGCGCTGGAGCTCGATGATGTTGCCCTCCGGGTCGCGGACATAGACCCAGGTGATCCTGTAGGCTCCGGCAATGACGACGGATTCGACCGTGCCGACCGCGCTCCCGCCCGCCGCGAGCACCGCGTCGCGAGCGGCTGCGACGTTGTCCACCGCGAAGGCAATGTGGCCAAACCCGACGCGGTTGGCGGGAGCAGGCGGAGCGTCTACGGATTCCGAGTATTGGAAGATTTCCAGAGTGGGGCCGGACTCGGCGTCACCGGGAAGCCGGAGATGCACGCCCTGAAGCCGCGCACCGGGAACACCGGAACCACGCTCCAGCCACTCACCGGCCAGATCACGCTCGGGCAGAACCGGCACACAGCCGAAGACCGATTGGTAGAAATCGGCAAGACGCCGCCAGTCTTTGGCGATCAGATTGGTGTGGATGTACCGGGCTTGGATCGGCATGGGTGTGAGGACGCCGCTGGACTGCTCCGAGAACTGTTGCTGCTCTATGCCCCGCGCTGCTGCATCTCGACGTAGACGTTTACGATCGCGATGGCGGCGGGGGTGACGCCGGGGATGCGCGAGGCTTGGCCGAGCGTGCGGGGGCGAACGCGCGTGAGTTTCTCGACCATCTCGCGCGAGAGACCCGGAACGCCCTGGTACTCGAACCACGCAGGAATGATCCGGCTCTCGGATTTCTTGAGGCGCTCCATCTGCTGACGTTGCTGGGCAAGGTAGCCGCCGTACTTGATGTCGGTCTCGGCGATCTTCAACTCTACACGAGACGGTTCAAAGGAAGAGTTTTGCCGCACGACGGATTCGCAGTCGCCGATCGTGAAGCCGGGACGGCGAAGCAACTGCGCCAGAGTGGGACGGCCGGGGGGAGGTTGCGCGAGCTTGCGGTAAACGGCTTCTCCTTCGGGGGTCGCCGGGTCGGGGCGATGGCGCTCGAGGAATTCCTTCAACCGGCGCACACGGTCGTACTTCTCCACGAACTCGCGGTAGTGCTCCTCCGAGATCAATCCGGCGGCGTGGCCGATGGGCGTGAGGCGCAGGTCGGCGTTGTCAATCCGCAGGTGCAGGCGGAACTCGGCGCGCGAGGTGAACATGCGGTACGGCTCGTCGGTGCCTTTGGTTACGAGGTCGTCGACGAGGATGCCGATGTAGGCCTGGGTGCGGTCGAGCGTGATGGGGGGCTTGCCCTGGACCGCCAGAGCAGCGTTGATGGCAGCCATCAGGCCCTGGCAGGCGGCTTCCTCGTAGCCGGTGGTGCCGTTGATCTGCCCGGCCAGGAACAGGCCTGCAATTGCTTTCGTTTCCAGCGCATGGCTGAGCTCGGTGGGGTCCACGAAGTCGTATTCGATGGCGTAGCCGGGGCGGATCATCTCGGCGTTTTCCAGACCCGGGATGGAAGCGACCATGGCCTGCTGGACGTCGATGGGCATGCTGGTAGACATGCCGTTGACATAGATCTCGTTGGTGTCTAAGCCCTCTGGTTCCAGGAAGATCTGGTGCTGCGGCTTGTCCGGGAACTTCTTGATCTTGTCTTCGATGGAAGGACAATAGCGTGGACCGATGCCCTGAATCTGGCCGCTATAGAGAGGCGAGCGGTGGAGGTTTTCGGCCAGGATGCGGTGGGTTTCGGCGTTCGTATGGGCGATGTGGCAGACCACCTGAGTCTGCGGTAACTCCTTGGTACGAAAGGAGAAAGTAGTGGGGACCGGATCGCCGGGCTGGACCTCGAAGCGGCTCCAGTCAATGGTCCGCGAGTCGAGGCGCGGGGGGGTGCCGGTCTTGAGGCGGCCGCAACGAAAACCGAGGCTCTTGAGGCTCTCGCCGAGATAGACCGAGGCCGGCTCGCCGCTGCGGCCGGCCGGATAAGTGCTTTCACCGCAATGGATCAGGCCGTTCAGAAAGGTGCCGGTGGTGACGATGACGGCGCGGCCCAAAATGGTGCGACCGTCGCGGAGGGTGACTCCCCGGACGCGGCGGCGGGGGCGTTCGGTATTGTCGGTTCTTTCGGTTCCTTCGACAGCGCCGTTCAGCACCAAATCGACGACTTCTGCCTGCTTAATCTTGAGATTAGGCTCGGATTCGAGGACCTGGCGCATGCGGATGCGGTAGAGCTTCTTGTCGGCCTGGGCGCGGGGCGACCAGACGGCGGGACCGCGGCTGGTGTTGAGCAGACGGAACTGGATGCCGGTGGCGTCGATGACTTCGCCCATGACGCCGCCGAGGGCGTCAACCTCGCGGACGAGATGCCCCTTGGCGATGCCGCCGACGGCGGGGTTGCAGGACATCTGCGCGATCAGGTCCAGGTTCATGGTGCAGAGTGCCGTGCGCAATCCCATGCGAGCGGCGGCGCGCGCCGCCTCGCATCCGGCGTGGCCCGCGCCGACCACGATGACGTCGAATTGGTTGTCATTGGGCGGCATGCAAACTTCAATTCTCGCAAAAGGGAGAGGGCGGGGTCAACGGAGGGGGGGAGAACGTTAAGAAGGATGCTAAGATTGCGTTGAAATGCAGAAAGAAGGTTTAGGTCGAAAGTTTCAAGTTGCCTGTTTTCGGAATGTGTCGAAACAGCGTTCCGAAAACATGCGGGCCATAAAGGGGAACGGTAATGTTACCACGGAACGCCAGTTGCGCCTCGCTCTTGTAAGGGCAGGATTGCGCGGCTGGAAGGTGCGTCCGGGCGGTCTGCCAGGAAACCCGGACTTTGTGTTTCCAAAAAGGAAACTTGCCATCTTTACGGACGGCTGTTTCTGGCACGGCTGCCCCCATTGTTATCACGCTCCGGTCAGGAACAACTCGGTTTACTGGCGAGAAAAGATCAAGCGCAATCGGGCAAGGGACAAGAAGACTCGGCGACAGCTAGGAGCAATGGGCTGGAGAATCCTGCGCATTTGGGAGCATGAGTTGAAGAAATCGAAAGATCACACAATAGGCCGTGTTCAAGCTTTTGTGATGCGGCAAGTAGTGTAGAATCGGGCGGTTACCTATGGCACTAGAAACCAAGTCCGTCGAAATCAAATGTCTCCTTTTCGACACGCAGAATCCTCGCCTGCCGGAAGACCTCAAAGATCAGCGTAAGCTTTTTCGGTTCCTCGTGGATGACATCGGCGTCGAAGATTTGCTTAACTCAATGGCAGCCTCGGGCATGATTGAGGGCGATCCAATAGTCGTGCGCCCGGCTGAAAGAGAAGGCAACTACTACGTAATCGAAGGCAACCGCAGACTAGCCGCGCTGAAACTGCTCAACGGCGAAGAGATCGGAGACGGAAAGCCGGAACGGGCCATTCCCGAGGTTACACCAGACATTGCTGAAACTCTGAAGAAAGTGCGCGTTCAATCGGGTTGGGACCAGGATAAACTTGATGCATATCTCGGATACAAGCATGTAACTGCCGCACGCCAATGGGCACCGGAAGCAAAGGCTAAATTTGTTCTAACCAGATGTGAGAACAACTTCTCTGACGAAAATCTGTTGAAATTTGCCAAGCGCTTGGGAACTACCCTGCCGACCCTCCGCCGGTGGGTTGTCGCGTATCTGACACTGAAGCAAGCAGAGGCTGTTGGAAAATTCGATCCAGCCCAGGCGTACGCGAAACGGTATTTCGGCACTTTCTATACGTTGCTGGGGAGTCAGGAAGTCCAAAACTTCCTTTCCTTGCAGTCCACTCCCATCACTAGAAGGCCGGTAGCGGAAGACCGTTTGAAGCACCTTGGAGAATTCATAAGCTGGGTTATAGGAACAAAGAAAAATCCTCCTGTCGTGAACAGCCGAGCACAGCAGAAACTTGGTGCTGTCCTATCTAGCCCAAGTGCACTCCAGTATTTCCGCGCGAAGAGAAATCTCGAGGGGGCACTTCTATATACAGAGTTCAATTCGGGCAAAATTGCTGAAAAGCTGCTGAATGCCGCGTACACGATCGAAGAATGCCTTCCGAAGATATTCGATGTCAAAGGCGATCCCAAGGTCATCTCGGCCATAGTAAATCTTGACCGAGCCTATCGGAAGCTAAAAGTCAACACTGAAGATCGACCAGAAAGAACAGTGCACGAGTCAAGACAAAACCGATGAAGCAGATCGAAGAAATAGCCGACATCATCGAACTCAGAACGTGGGGAAGTGGACACCCTGCGACTGTCAGCGGATTGATAGACCAACTACAAAGCTCTTTCGACGAGGAAGATAAGCAGCAAGCTGAAGAGATCGCCCAGCACGTGATGGATGAAATGCAGAACCGGCAAAGGCTGTTAGGAGAAGCGTACCCATTCACGACCGATGGCGCAAAGCTTGAAGTTTCCCACCAAGAACCTGCGAAGACAACGTATCTTTTCTGCTTGGGTCTTAGTTTGTTGCCTGCACTGGAGATACAGAATGAACAGAGATGCGGTCAGTTCGAAACAGTTGTCATGCAGGCAGCAAAGAGTTTCTTTGGTGGTGATGCAATACGAATCGGTGCTCCGTGGCGTTCTAAGGAAATTCCCGAGTATACGGTTCTTCTTGATAGGGTGATAGACCTAATTCCCAACCTGGGAGGGAAACTCCAGACGACAGCACCCGATGGCGGAGATGCGGGTTGGGATGTATTGATCGTTAAGAACTTCAGGGACAATCAGTTCCCTCGTTTTATCGCCCTTGGGAACTGTGCCACTGGACGAACCGATTGGAAGAGAAAAGGCATGGAAACCCAGCCAACTCTTTTCTGGAATTACTTCCAAAGTCAGCATATGAGTGTCCTTGTCACATTCTTTGCTGTCCCTTTTGTGATGGATGAGAACGCTCGGCTCAGAAAACTAAGTTCCACAAACCTAACGCTGGACCGCTTTAGAATCTGCGAGCACGCACCGCTAACGCTAATGTCTGGGATAACGGCCTGGATAGAGGAACAGCGTGAGCACGCGACCGACATTCCCCTCAATTAGTCCACAGACCAAAGTCCGTCCAGAGCACCTGCCACAGCCCTAAACAACGGCGGCGGGACAGCGTTACCGATCAACTGGAACCGTTCCCGGACGGTTCCTCTCTTCCAACTGAAGCGTTTGGGGAATCCTTGGAGGGCAGCACACTCCAGGTAAGATAATCTGCGTGCCCGCCCTTTGCGAGAGAACACCCACTTGTCCGTATGGATTCTTTTCAGTCGAGGGCTCATTGGGTGAAGAGGAACGTGCCGCCAGTGGCCCACGATGCAAGGGCTAGGTTCATCCCAATCGTGCCGCCTCCTCCGAGACAGGTAATACCAATGGAACGGTTCGTCGTTGAAGTCCCCTTCCGGCCATCTTGGCATACCGGACAAGACTTTCCTCTGCGAAACGGGGCGGCGACCGGTTTCGCCCCCGGAGAGTGGGTCAGGGAATGTGTACTCGAAATCCAGGTCTGACCGGATGCCAACGATAAAGATGCGGCGCCGCTGTTGTGCAACCCCAAAATCTTGCGCGTCAAGCACCTTCCATTTCACACGGTAACCAGCCATTCTGTAGCGGAAAAGCTGGTTCTGAAGCAACCGGAAGTTGTGACCGTAGTGCATCCCATTGACGTTCTCGACGAGGAACGCCCGTGGAAGTACTTCTCGCAGTACCCGGTCAAACTGCCGGTACAGGAGATTGACCGAGGCTTTAGAGTCGCGTCTTCCTCCCTGAGTGAAGCCCTGGCACGGATAGCAGCCGACTAGGAAATCAGCATTGGGAAAATCGGCAACGGAAAAATCAGCGATGTTGCCCGCGTAGATAACCGGCCCGATGTTGTCTTCGTATGTCTTGCAAGCGACTTCGTCAATGTCATTGGCCCAAACGACATTGTACCCAAGTTCGCATAGAGCAAGATCGGAGCCGCCGCAGCCGCTGAATAGTGAAATAGTCCGAATGGGTTTCAACGTCAATCTCTAAATGGTCAGACTTTTGAGGATCATACCAAATTCCGTTCTGCGGATAAACGCAAATGTGTTGTGTCGGCTTTCATCTGTTTCCCCTTCGGGGTAAGCCCCAACCGCAGCCTACGGCAGTGAGGTACTTTAATTCCCACAAGCTCTTTGCGGCACGGTTGAAACCGTGCCCTTACGAAAAGCGGGCCTGCGGCAGTGAGGCGCGTCCGAGTAGACAAGAGGCGCGAGACGGGAGAAACCACCGCTCCCGAAACGCCATCGATATGGCGTTTCGCGCCATCAATATGGGGTTTCGGGTCGCGGCTCGGATGCGGGGGACAGTGACGGGGGATTTGCCGCCGATGCAGCGCCAGCGGCGCGGGGAGAAGAAAGAAGGCCGCCGGGACGCCGGCGCTGCTTTAGCTACGTGGGGACAGCGGAGGAATGGAGCACAGGCCGGAGGCCTGTCGCTACCTGGGACAAGCGACGAGCAGATCCCTCGGGCGAAACGACATCGATATGTCGTTTCGTGCTCGGGATGACACATCCATGCTTTCCGATGAATCGGGGAGTCTGAGAGCGAGCGGGGAGCCGTTCCAGGAAAAACGGGCCTACGGCAGTGAGGTACTTTGATTCCGCAAGCTCGAGGCTCCCGCACCCGCGCGACGGCCTTGTACAGGCCCGGAGGCCTGTCGCTACTTCGGGCTGCTGACAGAGCGGTTGACAGGGAGTATAGTTAAAGAAAGGTAGATGATTCTCTGCTGAGGTAGAAATGAGTCTCAACATCAAGCAGGATGAGGCGCACAAACTGGCGCAAGAGTTGGCGCAGGAAACGGGCGAGACGATGACGGAGGCGGTAACCGAAGCGCTGCGGGAACGGCTGGAGCGGGTGCGGAGCCGTCAGGAGCCGGAAGTGAAGGCCGGCGAACTGCTGGCGATCGGGCGGCGTTGCGCGAGCCGGCTGAAAGCGCCTGCCGCCGCGCATGGGAAACTGCTATATGACAAACGGGGGTTGCCGCGATGATCGTGGACACCTCAGCCGTGCTCGCCATCCTGTTCGGGGAACCGGACGCGGCAACCTACGCACAGGCCATGAGCGAAGCGGATTCGCTGCGCATGTCGGCGGTCAATTTCGCGGAAGCGGCGATCGTGGTCGAGATGCAGACCCGGCATCCGGGGAGCCGCCAGTTCGACGCCTTCGTCCGGCGCGCAGGTATTGTGATTGAAGAGGTCACAGAAGAACAAGCGCACACGGCACGGCAAGCCTATACGGATTTCGGGAAGGGTCATCACGCCGCCGGCTTGAACCTTGGAGATTGCTTTGCGTACGCACTGGCCAAGGTAACGGGCGAGCCGCTGCTCTTCAAAGGGAAAGACTTTTCGAGAATGGACCTCCCGGCAGCGGTGTGAAATAGAAGCAGTGATGAGTGACCAGTGGACGCGGGAAAGGTGACGAGCAGATCCCTCGGGCGAAACGACATCGATATGTCCGAAACGACATCAATATGTCGTTTCGTGTGCTCGGGATGACACATCCATGCTTTCCGATGAATCGGGGAGTCTGAGAGCGAGCGGGGAGCCGTTCCAGGAAAAACGGGCCTACGGCAGTGAGGTGCTTTTATTCCCACAAGCTCTTTGCGGCACGGTTGAAACCGTGCCCTTACGAAAAGCGGGCCTGCGGCGGAGAGGTGCGATCGAGGAGGCAGGAGGGACGAGACGGGGAAAGAGTGCCTAGGCGGGGAAGGGCGAAGAGCAGGGCCCTCGTCGCTGCGCTCCTCGGGATGACACAGTCTTGGGAGAGGGCTGCTACAGGGGAAGGTGGAGCACAGGCCGTGGCGGGCTGTGATTCGGGACTTGCGATTCGCGACTCGGGACTCGCAGAGCCAGTCAACCCCTGCGGGGTTGATCCCTTCTGTTGCGGCCTGGTTCCGCAGGTTGAAACCTGCGGCTATTCACGGGAAGCCCCTTCGGGGCAGGAAAGCACACGAAACGAGAGTCGGCAACGGCGGGCAAGATGCCTGCGCTCCCAGGGAGGCTAGGCTGGTCGCTACTTCTAGCGTTCGCCGATTGCATACAGTGCGGCCCAGGGGCGGGGGTCGGTGGGGTCCCAGTACTGCGGATCGCCGGGCAGGCGCTCGTTGAGAAGGCCGTCGGCCCCGATGAAGACATTGCCGGAAGGTCCGTTGGTGTCCGTGCAGGTGTTGTAGATGGGACGGTCCGCCGGGTCAGCGGGGGCGAAACGGAGCTTGGCGTGCAGCGGGTACCGAAAGGCAACCGGATCGTACAGGGTGACCTCCCCGGCAATCTCGTCACCGATCCGCTCGTAGCGCTCGACCGCCGTCAACTGGTCGCTCCACTCAAACATGGAATGCGAGGCATTCCATTGGCGAATCTGGTTGGTGTGGATGACGAGCGCGTCTCCGTCCCAGAAGGCGACGGACTCGCCCTGCCACTGCGGGAACTGCAGGTCTTCGGGCTGGTGGCCGCGGCCGTCGGTGAAGATCCAGCGGACCTGGGTTTCGTGGAACCTGCCGTTGAGTATGATGACCTGGTTGGGGCGGATGAGGAATTCATCGGCGCCCCACACGCCGCGCATGAAGCCGTCCGGCAGGCAGAACGACGCGGGCCACCAGTGACGGCCTTCGGCCTCGGCCTTGGCCTGCTGCACATAATACTCCTGGTATTGCAAGGTGAGGGCGGAGGCGATGGTGCCGGCCTGAATCCGCTCGCTGTTGAGCCAGGTGTCACTCCCCGACCAGCGGCCGTCCCAGTCGGGAAGCGTTTCCAGGGTGTGACGGGTACCGCCGTTGGCCTGCTGCAGCCAGGCCTGGTAATGCTCCCAGGAATCAGTGAACGGGTAGGGACTGCGGATGTCGTACTCATCTTCGCCAGACCCCTCTTCGCCGAAGCGGTGCTGTTCCTGCATGTCGGTGAGCTGGCGGGCGGTGTTGTGGAGGTAATACGCGGGGTCCGTCCAGTGCTCGCGGTCCTGACGGTAATCCTCGGTGTTGAACAGGGTGGTTTGCGCAGCGGCGCCAGCGGCGCAAACGACCAGACTCAAGGCGGCAAGGATTGTTCTCATCGGAACCTCCCGATTGGCTCACAACTGCAGAAAACTATACACCCTTTGGAGTATTCCGGCGCAAGCTCTTGTTGCTGGAGTGGCGGGAAGCAAGATGCCGCCGGGACGGCGGCGCTACGGGGACAAGCTAAAGAACAGACCCACGGCACAACAAGCGTGCCGTGGCTACAGGACTCGAAGAATCAGTGCAGGCCGTGCAGGCCGGGCCTGGCCTGTCGCTAGCTAAAGAACAGACCCACGGCACAACAAGCGTGCCGTGGCTACAGGACTCGAAGAATCAGTGCAGGCCGGGGGCCTGTCGATGTCCCGATACGACGAGCTACCGGCGCAGGCGGGCAGTGTCGTAGCGGGTCAAATACTGGCGAGCTTCGGTGGCTTCCGGAAGGCCAGGGTCGGCTTCAGAAAGCAGCTCGGACAAAGCCTGGAACTGGGCTTCGGCGGTGGCCTGGTCGCCGGCCAGAGCGGCGGACTTGGCGAGGCCGTACACCGAATACAAGCGGTTCGGAGTCGCTTCGACAGCTTTCCGGAATTCCTGCTGTGCTTCCTGGTAGCGGGCGAGCTCCATCAATACCTCGCCGAAAAATTCGTGAGCGGGCAAGCCGGTGCCGGAATCGGGCGGGGCCCAACTCACGCCGGGGGCGTCGGCAATCTGGACGGCTTCACGCATCAGAGCGACCGCATCGTCGCCGCGGCCCTCGGCGAGGCGGATGGCGGCTTCGACCTGCTTGACCTGTATCAGCAGCGCTCCATAGCGGGCGGCGACGCCACCGGTTTGATTGGCCCGACCGAGCTCGGAAACGGCGTTCTGGAACACAACGAGGACGTTGCGGGCGAGATCCAGATTGCCGCTGCGGGCGGCGCCGATGCCGCGGACATAGAGCGTCTCGGCGCGATCGCGGGCACTGGCGGAAAACTCCTCAGCCAGCGCGGCGGCGGCCCAGTCGCGGGTTTCGAGCAACACCCAGGTGCTGACGGAGTGCAGACCACGGCGCTGGGCGTTGGTACCCTGGGGCGAAGTAGCGACGGGGCGCAGCTCCTCCATCAACTCGCGCGCCCTGGCGCGCTGGCCCTTTTGCAGGTGGCCGTAAACGAGATACATCAGGGCGTGATAGTAGTCGGGACGGACTTCCAGGGAGCCGCGGTTCGAAGTGTTGCTCTCATCCCACATGCCGACGCCGGCAAAGATGTGCGAGGGCATGTGCTGAGCGTGGGTGAGCGCAGGGGCGATCCTGGAGTAGCGCAGCGCGGCGGCGCGACCCAACTCGCGCCGGGCGGAGTCGTCATAGTCATGGATCAGGTAGTGGGCCAAGCCGGGGTGCTCGGGCATCTCGTCGAACAGAGGCTCCATGATTTCGGCGGCTTCGGCTTGCAGTTCGTTCGCGTTCTCAACGCCGCGGCGGGCGAGCGCCAGCTTGGAAAGAGAATAGAAAATGGCGGCTTCGGGGTCCTGGGGAAAGTTGCGGTGCATCTCGCCCAGGGCCTGATTGTAGGCGCGGTCACGGTCGCGGCGCGGGACGTCCGGGTAGCCGCGGAAAATCTGATCGGCAGCGGCAACATAGGCGCGTTCGCGGTCAGTGGCGGTGGAAGAAGCGTGAGCCTTGGCCAGGGCGGCGCGGGCTGCTTCCACCTCTTCGGCGGAGGGAGGCTCGTGGAGGCTGTCATAGTAACTCATGGCGACGCCCCAATAGGCAATGGCACAGTCGGGATCGGCCTGGGTGGCTTCCTCGAAGCCTTCGCGGGCCTGCTCCCAGGCAAAGGAGTGCATCAGCAACAGGCCCCGCTCAAAGGGGGCTTGGGCGGCGTCGGCGCAGGAGATGTTCATCTCGGCGCGGCCGTAGCGCGCGCGGTAATCCTCAGTGCTGGATTGGGCCAGAGCCGAAGTCGCAGATACCGCAATCAGCAACGCAGCCAAAATCGCCGTACCACGTGATTTCTTTGATTTCTTCATGGGAAACTCCTTTTCGAAACGATCCACTACGGAACCAAGTACTGCAGTCTATTCGGAATCTATTCTGGCAGAGGGGGTCCAAAGGGTCAACCGGGTGTTGGCATAGTCGGCTTGGAAAGGCCAGGGCTTACGCCCTGAGCTAGAGCCTTGCGCCCCTGCGGGCTAACGGCGCCGGGCCGCAACGATATACACCATCCACAAGAGCGACCTAGGAATTCTTGAGGCGGGCCTGGGAGGGTGGCGGTGCGGCGGGAGCAGTTTGCGGCAGGGCGGCCGAAGGGGACTCGAGCGGGAGGCGCGCGTCGGGGTCGACCGAGCGGAGGTGCAGATCACGCTGCGGGAACGGAATCTCGATGTCCGCCTCCTTGAATCTCCGGAAAATCTCAAAATAGAGGTCGCTCTTGAGGAGCACTGGAGTCTGGACGCGAGTGGCAGTCCAGAATCGCAGCTCGAAGTCGAGCGAGCTTTCTCCGAAAGCGACAAACAGGGCTTCGGGCGGGGGGTCCTGCATGATATCGGAGTGAGCGGAGGCAACCTCCAGCAGGATATCCCGGACCTGGAGCACGTCGCTGCCGTAGGAAACGCCGACGGGCATCGAAAAACGGACCTGGCGGTCGTTGGCGGTCCAGTTGGTGACGCGGTTGGAGATGAAGTCGGAGTTGGGGACGATGATGATGAAGTTGTCGTTGGTGCGAATCCAGGTGCTGCGAGTGCCGATGCGGATGACGTCGCCAAACAGGCTGCCGACCTCGATGCGGTCGCCGACCTTGATGGGGCGCTCGACGAGCAGGATGAGGCCGGAAACAAAGTTGCTGGAAATGTTCTGCAGGCCGAAGCCGATGACGATGCCGAAGGCGCCGCCGAGAAAAGCCAGGCTGGTGAGGTCGAGGCCGGTAGCCTGCAACCCGATGAGCAGGCCGACACCGAAAACGAAATAGCCGATCCCCTTCTCGATGGCGAACTTCAGGCCGGAGTCGAGCCCCGTGCGGGCGAGGACCTGAAGCCGGACGAAACGGCGGGTCAGGTGCGTCAGGATCATGAGCGACGCCAGGAAGACGAAGACCGTGAGCAGAAACGCCGGAGTGACCGCCAGATCTCCGATAAAGAAATAGGGAGTGGACCAGAGCACCTGAGCCGTTTCACCAAAGAGGCCGGCGATGGCGGCCACCATGTCGGGACGCGCCACGACGACAGCCAGGAGCGCCAGGATGGCGACGGCTGCTACTAAACGACTCTGCGTGCCCGGTTTCATAGAAGGCGATTCCTCCTTCGTTGCTGCGCTTGCAAGCCGATGAGGCGTTGTCTCCAGGAAAGAAAATGCGCAAGGAGCTTCCGCGACCTGCCCGGAGCGGCTGCTCTGATTCTAGCCGAAGTTGGCGGAAAGGCGTTATAGTGGAAACGCAAATGAAAGGGGAATGGAGGATTCCATGAAAACGGCGGTGCGGGCGGCATGGGTGGTGGCGTTCGGAGTGTTGCTGGCAGGGTGCCAGCAAGCTACCAGCATTAACGAGCAAGTGCATGAGGCGATCGCGGAGCATCTGGCGAACCGGGGGGATATCGATGCGAGCCGGATGACGATCGAGGTCGAAACAGTGAGCGTGCAGGGCGACCAAGCCGAGGCCGAGGTGATCTTTAGCAGCCGCGATACGCCGGAATCGCGCATGAACTTCCACTACGAATTGCGGCGCGAGAACGGGCGCTGGCAGGTGGAAAGCGGACGGCCGACGGCCGTGGGGTCGCCGCATCCGGGCGGCTCCCCGGAAGGCGGAATGCCCCTGCCGGAAGGGCATCCGGGGGTGGGGGAATGCGGGGGAGTAGGGAGGAAAGGTCGAGGCCACACGTGCTTGCACGTGCGGGTCACCTCCCAGAACCCAGAAACAGGGCTCACTCCGATGTTTTCGGCATTCCGCAAAACGGTCAGCGGGACCGACGGGATGAGATGAGGCGCTTACTTCTGAGAATCGTCACCATTGTTATTCCGCTGGCCCATTGATCCAGCAAGAATCCCGCACTCAGCCAACGCATACTCAGGACGTTACCGCCGCTGCAAATCGGTGTGCTAGTATTGGGTCTTAAGGGGTCTTTGGAAAGCCAGGGGAGGTCTTGTGGAAGCAGTTTACATCGTATCCGCCGTGCGGACGCCGATCGGGAAGTTCGGCGGGACGCTGATGAATCATACGGCGGCGGAGATGGGAGAGATTGCGGCCAAGGCGGCGCTGGACCGCGCCGGGGTCCAGCCGGAACAGGTCGAAGAGACGATCATCGGGAACGCGCGGCAGGCGGGCGGCGGACCCAACGTGGCGCGGCAGATCAGCTTCCGGGCAGGGATCCCCGAGACGGTCCCGGCGTATACCGTCAACATGGCGTGTGCGAGCGGGATCAAAGCGATTGCGCTGGGCGTGCAGGAAATCCATCAGGGGAACATGGACTGCGTGCTGGCCGGAGGAACCGAGTCGATGAGCCGGCTGCCGTACCTGGTGGAAGGCGCGCGGTGGGGCATGCGGCTGGGTGATCAGACGCTGGTGGATGCCATGTACCGCGACGGGTTCCTGGACCCGCTGTCGAAGCTGCTGATGGGGGAGACGGCAGAGAAACTGGCCGGCCTCGAGCAGATCACGCGCGAAGAGCAGGACTGCTACGCGCAGTCGTCGCAGATGCGGGCCGAGGCGGCGAAGAAAGAAGGCCGCTTCCGTGACGAGATGGTGCCGGTGAAAGTGAAGACGAAGAAAGGCGTCGTGCAGTTCGACCATGACGAGCACGTGCGCTTCGGAGCCACGCTGGAAGGGATGGCAAAGCTGCCGCCGGTGTTCTCGAAGACGGGAACGGTGACGGCGGGGAATTCCTCGGGGATCACGGATGGCGCAGCGGCGACGGTGCTGGTTTCGGAACGCAAGGCGAACGAGTGGGGTTTGCGGCCCTTGGCGCGTGTGGTGGACTGGACCTCGGTGGGGGTGGACCCATCCATCATGGGCATTGGGCCGGTGCCAGCGGTGCGGAAGCTGCTGGAGCGGCTCGGCCGGACGCTCGACAACTTCGGACTAATCGAACTGAATGAAGCATTTGCGGCGCAGGTGCTGGCATGCGACCGGCATCTACACTTCGACCGCGACAAGCTAAACGTGAACGGCGGAGCCATCGCGCTGGGGCATCCGATCGGGTGCAGCGGGACGCGGATCGTGGTGACGCTGCTGCACGCCATGCGACAGCGGGGAGTGGAACGCGGCTTGGCGACGCTGTGCGTGAGCGGCGGGTTGGGCATGGCGATGGCGCTGGAGAAGGTCTAAGGCAGGCAGTGAAGTGGTGAGTGGTTTGGAAGAGCAGACCCCTCGCAGCTTCGCTCCTCATTGGACCAGATGATGGACCTGGAGGACACCCAGGAAGGATTGCGGGCCGCAATCGAAAAGCGCAAACCGGTGCAGGACCGGTGAGAAAATACAGTGAATCGTGAAGGAACAGACTTTCCGGCAGGGTTTCCGCAGCCGCAACGGAGGACGAGGCAGCCAAGACGGTCTTCGGGACGGGCGCTGGGCGTGCTGGCGACGGCGGTGCTGATCGCAGTAGCGACGGTGATCTTCCTGCTGGGTACGTCATGGGTGCGTTCGCAAAGAGCCGTGCACGTAGTGGAGGCGCAGATCGAGGCAATCCGTGGTGGGCAGGTGGAAGAAGCCTACGAGCTGTTTTCGCGCCGCTACCGCAGGGCAACCAGCCTGCCGATGTTTCGCAGGTGGCTGAGGCGGCAGGAAGGGTTGGCGAACTTGCAGCACCTGCAGTTCTGGGGGCGCTCGGTGTGGGGGCAGACGGCGCTGTTGTGGGGCCGGTTCGAGGACGAACTGGGACACCGCTACCCGGTGCGCTACCTGCTGGTGCGGGAAGGCGGGACGTGGCGGATCGAACGCTTTCAACTGGCGACGGAGCGGCCCGATCCACCGCCGCGCAGCGAGCGGCTGATCGGGATCTAAAGAGCAGGGGAAACGCTATAGCAATGGCGTTTCCGGCGCGAGCTGTCAGGCGTTAGAGAAGTGCCGATTCCTCTTCGCTACGTTCCTCGGATTGACAAGCAAGAAGTTTGACAGGCGGGAAGATTCTTGGGCCTACTCGTAGACATTGCCAAAGAACGGGTCCTCGCGGTCCAGGACTTTACGCTGCTGACGACGCGGGCGGTGGGGAACATTTTCCGTTCCCCCCACTATGGCGCTGACATCGTCCGGCAAATGGACTTCATCGGGTTCGGGTCTCTGCCGATTGTGGTCCTGACGGGATTCTTCACGGGCGCGGTACTGGCATTGCAAACGGCGAGCACGCTGGCGACGTTCGGCGAAACGTCGCTGACGGGCCAGTTGGTGATGCTGTCGCTGGTGCGCGAGTTGGGGCCAGTGCTGACGTCGCTGATGGTGGCGGGGCGGAACAGCTCGGGGATCGCGTCGGAGCTGGGGTCGATGGTGGTGAGCCAACAGATCGACGCCATGCGGGCGCTGGGCACGGACCCGAGCAAGAAACTCGTGACGCCGCGGCTGGTGGCAGTGGTGTTGATGCTACCGCTGCTGACGGTGATCGCGGACTTCATGGGTTTGCTGGGCGGATTCACGACGTCGTTTTTCATCATCCAGATGAACCCTTCGCAGTACTGGTACAGCGCTTACCATGCGCTGTCGTTCGAGGACATGTTCCAGGGACTCGCGAAGCCGCTGGTGTTCGCGTTCATCGTGGCGCTGGTGGGATGCTACTACGGTTTGAAGACGAGCGGCGGGACGCAGGGAGTGGGACGGTCCACGACGCAGGCTGTGGTGGCAGCGTCGGTGCTGATTCTGATCTGCGACTTTTTCCTGACGAAGGTGCTGCTGTGGGTGCTCGTATGAGAAGAAGGCATGCGAAACGAGCAGATTTTTCGTCACTCCGGCCCTTCCCTCGCCCGGAACAGGCAGGATGAACGTGCCAGGGTCCAGCGCAACTGTTGCGGAGATGGAACCGAGGACACAGGAACTGGTGGCAGAGTTCGAGCGAGTGACGCTACGATTTGGGGACGAAGTGGCGCTCCGCGACGTTTCCTTCCAGCTGGAACGGGGCGAGACGAAGATCGTGCTGGGAGCGGCCGGGTCGGGCAAGTCGGTGCTGCTGAAGCTGACGATGGGCCTGCTGCGGGCGGACGAAGGGCAGATCCGAGTGCTGGGAACAGAGATCACCCATCAGAACGAAGAGGCCTTGTTCGAGCTGCGCCGCAATATCGGTATGGTGTTCCAGGAGGGGGCGCTGTTCGATTCGCTGACGGTGGGAGAAAACGTCGGTTACGTGTTCGACCGCATGAAGGAAGTATCGGCGGAGGAGGTGGAGCGGCGGGTGCGGGAAGCGCTCGAGTTTGTGGAACTCGGGCACACGTACGACCAGTTTCCGTCGCAGCTTTCGGGAGGAATGCGACGGCGGGTGGCGATTGCGCGGGCCTTGGTTGGGCAGCCGGACCTGGTACTCTACGACTCACCGACGGCGGGTCTGGACCCGATAACGGCGGCGCGGATCATGGCACTGATCGTGCGGCAGCGGGAAGCGCGGCAGGTCAGCTCGCTGCTGGTGACCCACCGAGTGCAGGACGCCGTGCTGATGGCGCGGTCCTATTACGACACCCGCCTGGAAAAACTGGTGGTGGCGCACGAAGAGGGCTCGATGGAGGAAACTCCGCCGGGATGGACCTTCGCGCACACGCGGTTTCTGGTGCTGCGGGAAGGGGAAACGGCGTTTCACGGGTCACTCGAAGAATTGTGCGAGCAACGTGACCCGTACTTGCAGAAGTTTGTGGCCTGAGGCGCGGGGAACAGAAAGTCAGGAACAGGAAACAGGGGAGGAGCTATGCCGCAACGCAAGGAAATTCGCTGGTCCCAACTGAAGGTAGGAATGGTGGCGATAACCGGAATCACGTTGTTCGCCGTCGCGGTGTTCCTGATTACCGGACAGACCGGGTTCTTCGCGGAAACGATCACTCTGAACACCTACACGCCGGACGCCGGGGGACTGCGGACCGGGGCGGTAGTGCGGCTGGCGGGCGTGGACGTGGGGAACGTGCGGCAGGTGCAGCTCTCCGGACGACCCGGGCTGGATGAGACGGTGGAAATCGTCATGGAGATCAACGCGCGGTACGCGCCGGACATCCGGACGGATTCGGAAATTCTGCTCGGGACGGAAGGCGTGCTGGGAGACCGCTACATCAACATCACGCGGGGAACGACGGACGAGCCGATTCCGCCGGGCGGGACCATCCGGTTCCGGCAGACGGCGGAATTCAGGGAACTGGTGGGCGGAAGCCGCGATCTGCTCGACAACCTGAACGTGCTCACAACGCGGCTGAACGACGTGATCGAAACAATCGAGACCGGCCAGGGAACCGTGGGGCGGCTGATCAACGACAACACGCTCTACGACCGCATTGATGCCACCGTGGCGAACGCCGAGCGATTGGTGGAGCAAGTCTCGGAGGGAGACGGAACGCTGTGGCAGTTGGTCCGCTCGCGGGAACTCTACGACAACCTGAACGAGACGACGGTGCGGCTGCAGTCGGTGGCGAACCGGATTGAAAACGGAGAGGGCACGGTGGGGCGGCTGCTGCGCGATCCGTCGCTGTTCGAAGACGCGGACCAGTTGATCGCGCGAGGCACAGCGCTGGTGGACAATATCAACCAGGGCCAGGGCACGCTGGGGAAGCTGGTGACGGACGACACGCTGCACCAGCGGGTCAACAGCGCGGTGGAGAATCTGGATGCGCTGCTGATCGACGTGCGTCAAGGCGATGGGACCATCGCGCGGCTGCTAAATGACCCGACGATGTACGAGAGCCTGAATGCAACCAGCGTCGAAGTGCGGGAGTTGGTCGCCGATTTCCGGCGGAACCCGCGGGAATTCCTGACGATTCAGTTGCGGATTTTCTAGGGGCGGACCGGTTTACTGGCCACTGTTGCCAAACCGTCCCCGCGGCCGGCAACCACCGCTTCCTCGTCTATCCCCGCCACCGAAACTGGGTTGGTGGGAAGAACCTGCGGAAGCGTTATCCACAGATCCACCTTCGATTGTCCGACTCTCGAAGTTCGCCGCATTCTCACGCTGCAGTTCGAATCGCTTTTCCCCGCACAAGTGCAAAGCGAGAGCAACGGTGAGGTGAGAGGAACGTGTATTCATGCGATTCTGCCCGTCCTCTTCGCGCGGTGAAAAGGTTCCATCAGATCCACCAGAACACAGGACGAACCGGGCCTCACATACTATCGGACGCTATTGCAACGAGCATTCGATCAGAAGGATTCCGAGGCGAGGTGCTTCTTGAGGAAGTCGAGGGTGCGGGACCAGGAATCCTGTGCGGCGGCTTCGTTGTAGTGCGGGCCGGTGTCATTGAAGAACGCAGGCTTGGCCGCGGGATAGACCTTTGCATCGTAGGACTTGCCGAGCTGCTGCATGGCGGCTCGCGTGGCGGCGACGGTGGAAGTGACGAGGGTGTCGTACTCGGCGTAATGCCCCAAGATGGGGGTCTGCAAGGCCGAGAGCGCGTCCTCGGGCGGCGGCCCGCCGCAGAACACCACGGCGGCTTTGAGGGTGGGGTTCACCGTGGCATAGAGAAACGCCCGTTCCCCACCCCAGCGAAACCCCAGGATGCCGATGCGGTTGGGCTCGACCAAAGGATGCGAGCGGAGATAGCTGGTAGCGGCCTCCAGATCTTGCACCACGTCTTCGTCGGCGACGTCCTCAAACGCCGCCACGACCGCTTCGGGCGAAGCAAACGAGGCAACGCCGCCCTGGCGGGATAGATGATCTATGGCCAGGACGAAGAATCCTTCGGCAGCCAGGCGGCGGGCGACGCCGCGGAGTTGCTCGTTCAAACCGTGGTCTTCATGGATCAGCAGCAGACCGGGGAAGGGCGCGGCACTCGCTGCGGGTTGTGGGCGACTCAGGTAGCCGAGCAGCGTGGCACCCGCGGCAGGGAAGATGACCGAGGCCGACTCGATGGCGACGTTCCGGGTCTTCGATTCCGAATCTGCTTCCTGAAGTGAAGCAAGGTCCTGTGCCCAACCGCTGATTTCAAGATAGTGGCCGGCAAGCGCAGTGCCGCCCATGACGGAGACCAGACGCTCGATGAAAGTCCGGCGGCTGATCGTCCCGGCGCGGTATGCGGCTGCGATTTGGGCGAGGCGAGCGGCGGACATCATCCGTTCCTGCGTAACCAACGCACGGCACAGGCGTGCTTGCGGTTACCCTTATCGCCAGCGGGCCACGGCCTGAGCATGCAGCGACTCGGGCGGGAGCTCCAACAGCTCCATGCGGTTGCCGTAGGGATCGTGGACGTTCGACAGAATGGCTTTGGTGCCGCTGAGGCGGATCGGGTCCACTTGGGCGCCACGCTGCCTGAACATCTCCGTGGCCGCGTTCATGTCGTCCACGATGATCCCGAAGTGGGTGAAGCCTGGCTGCCGGCCGTCGCGGACGGGCTGCAACTCGACGAAGGTATTGCGGCTGATCTGGACGTAAACGAGCGTCGTGTTTCCATCGGCGTCGTAGTTGCGGAAAGCCTCCGGGAATCCGAGGGTCCCGGTGTAGTACTCAACGGCGGCGTCGAGGTCGGGGACGACGATGCCGACGTGATTCATGGCATCCACTCCCCGGTTGGGGGTCAGGCTCTGGGCGATGGCAGCCTGGACGGCGAGTCCCACCAGCAGACCCGCAACAAACAAGAAGAACCCACGCATGGAAGCCTCCTTTCAAAGCGCAAGAGTCAGCAGATAAAATTCCGGAGTCCGATGGGACAACCCGGCTCTACCGCGGCCGGCTGGACGGCGGGACGATGCCGTTCATCCGCATATAAACGACCAGATTTCCGTAGTGATTCTGGTTGTCCGCGATGTTCATGAGGGCCGCCGACCAGCGGGGGCCCTGGCGGTTACCCATCAAAGGAACCGTCTCCATAGCCGTGCTTTCGTTGAGCCCGTCGAGGACTTGTGCGCCGTAGTCATAACTGTCATTCAGCGCCTGGATGATCTGGACCTTGGTTTGCAGATTGCCGGGGGGCTGCTCCCGCTCGCCCGAAACCATGCCCATGAAGAAATAATTCTCCTCGACGATGTGGATGAGCTGCTCGCGCAGGCTGCGGACCTCGGGAGTGGGCCGGAAACTATACATGTCCTCGGGGACAACCTCGGCGGTGCCGACCACGTTGCGGCGGATGTTCTCCCACTGCTGCTTCAGCGGGCCGAGCAAAGCGCTGTCTTGAGCCTGGGCGAGCGCGCCGCCCCACATGACCAAACAAACCAGTAGTAGTCCGAGCCGCATGCGATGGGTCATGGCGATCCTCCTGAGGACGTCCGAAATCGGGTTGTTCGGATGCGGCCTATTGGCTGGCCGGGGGCACGAGGCCGTTCATCCGTAAGTAGGTGACCAGGTTGCCGTAGTGCTCCTTGTTGTGTCCGACGGCCAACATGACGACCAGCCAGCGAGGACGCTCGCTGTTACGGAGGGTGACCGGTTCGAAAGCCTGCTCATTGCTTACGTCGGCAAGAACCGAGGTCCCGTAGTCGAAGAACTCGGAGAGGGCACGGACGATCTCGGTCCGGCCGCTGAGTGATTCATAGCGGTCGGAGGCTCCGAGCGGATCGCCGGCCACGGCCTCCATTTCCATTCGGCCCTCCCCCGCGATGTGCGCGAGGATCTGGCCGAAACTGCGGACTTCCGCGGTGGGGCGATAGTCATATTTATCGGCGGGCATGGCCTCGGCGATGGACACCATCTGACGTCTGGAAGAGGCCCACTGCTGGCGCAGTTCGTCGGCTGTGGAATCCTGGGCCGCCAGCGGCTGCGCACCCGCACCTAGCATCGCAATCAGAAAAAAGGCAAGCAGTGTTCGTCTTTGGTTCATGGCAACCCCCATGGAAAATTCAGCAGGCGCGCCGACAGCACGCCAATCGGGACATACAGAAACTTTCATTATACCGGATTCGTACGGCGCAACGGGGAAGTTCCGTGGGACGAGCGGTTTCTTCTTCCCACTCCTTGGAATCAGAGCGGCCGGACCTCTACAGGTTCTTGATGCGGCCTTGAATCTTCTTGGCGAGCTTCTCGATTTCCTCGGCCTTCTTGAGTGCGTCGAGGGGCAGGACGTCCTCGGTGGTCTTGCTGATCTGTTCCTGCAACTCCGCGGACATCTGTGCCAACTCGGCGACTTCCTTCTGCAACCGCTCGTGGCTGGCCTTCACGCGCATCCGGGTGAGGGTGGCGCGACTCGGGAACGAAGGCCCGCGGAAGCCCC
Source organism: Terriglobia bacterium (assembly GCA_965198025.1). Taxonomy (GTDB): domain Bacteria; phylum Acidobacteriota; class Terriglobia; order 2-12-FULL-54-10; family 2-12-FULL-54-10; genus CAYWWM01. The sequence goes on from OZ240237.1 coordinate 3,206,495, forward strand.
AGGGATCGCGGCGGTTGCCCCATGGGTCGCGGCTGCGCTGCGGCCAAAGCGGCGTGGTGAGCAAGGCCGCCAGACCGGCCAGCAAAATAAAGGATCGGAGCCATTTGGATTGCCGCATCATTTCCCCCTTGCTGCCTCTGAAGAATGTAGGCCGCCAAGCCCGGCAGCTTGTTCCGAATCTGTTTGAATTGTAGCGCATCAGAGAGCCGGGCGAAAGCCAAAACCCCTTGTGGGGGCCGCAAGAGAAAAGATGACGTTGGACAGCTCAACCAATTCGAGCCAGGAAGAGGGGGAGTATGAGGTAGCGCCATGCCAGCACGGGCTGCCGCTCCGGAGAAAAAGGCTAAGCGGCTGTACAATAATCTGTTAGAGGCCCTACAGCATTTTTTGATGAGGTTGCAAAGCCCTGGCAACCTGACGGCGGATGACTTGCATCTCTTGTTACAATTGCCAGGCGCATGCCTGGCACGGAGGGGAAGATATAGGGTGCGAGCTGGGAAGTCCGGCTGGAACAGTTTTCCGGCCTTGCTCCAGAATAGAGTTCTGGACACCGGGTTGCCGAATCGGGGAGGCACGTTTGTGGTAAAATTCATTTTCTTTTCAACGGCCCTTGAGGCTGTCTCACAAAATTTGGATTGGCGGATTGGACAAACTTTGGGCGTTCAACTCTTCTCGGCGGAGCGGATGACGATGGGTGCGCGCCACAGAGCGCGCTGATTCGGGAAGGGCGGGTTTCGGGAGGAAGCGGTGATTGAGGTTCAGGGACTGACGAAACGGTACGGGCCAACGACTGCGGTGGAGAATCTCCACTTTTCCGTGCAAAAGGGCGAGATCCTGGGATTTCTCGGGCCGAACGGGGCGGGCAAGACGACGACGATGCGGGTGATCACAGGGTTCCTGCCGCCCACGATCGGAAAGGTGACCGTTGCCGGCTACGATGTTATGGATGAGCCGCTCGAAGTGAAGCGGCGCACAGGATATCTGCCGGAAACGCCGCCGCTCTACACGGACATGCGCGTGGACGAGATGCTGGCGTTCGCGGGGCGGATCAAAGGCGTTGCTCGCCGGGACCTGAAAGAGCGCATCGCGGAAGCGGCGGAGAAAACGGCGATCGCCGACGTCCTGAAAAGGATTGTGGGGCACCTCTCGAAGGGCTACCGGCAGCGTGTGGGACTGGCCGTAGCGCTGATTCACAACCCGGAAGTCCTGGTGCTCGATGAACCCACGGCGGGACTCGATCCGAAACAGATCATCGAGACGCGACGGCTCATCAAGGGCCTGGCAGGCGATCACACGATCATCCTGAGCACGCACATCCTGCCCGAAGCGGCGAACACGTGCAGCCGGGTGATGATTATCAATCGGGGAAAACTGGTGGCCGAGGATACTCCGAAAAACCTGACGGCGCGGCTGCAGGGCTTCGAGACGATGCGGTTGGTGGTGGAAGGGCCGGAGGAGGCAGTGAGTGCGCGGCTGACCGCAATGGCCGGCGTGAGCGGCGTAAGCGCGACCGCGGATGGCGACGTGCGCGTGGAATTCTCGGTCCAGATGGAAAAGGGCCAGGACGCGCGCAAGGAACTGGCGCGTGCCGTGGTGGAATCGGGCTGGGGGCTACTCGAGATGAGGCCGGTCGGCCTGAGTCTGGAAGACGTGTTCCTGAAACTGACCACCACGGAGGACTCGGACGAACCGTCGGAAGCCGGGGCGGAATCAGAGGCGGAGCCGGGAGCGGAGCCAGTCGAAGCTGTGGCAGGGCCTACGGAGGAATCGTCCAGCGAGGAGGAGAAGACCGTATGAGGAATATCTGGGCCATTGCCCGCAAAGAACTCAACTCCTATTTCCGCTCGCCGATCGCCTACATCGTGCTGGCGGTCTTTGCGGTGATTTTCGGGTTCTTCTACTACAGCATCCTGTCGGTGTTCCTGCGGCAGACGTTCATGTTTGCGCAGTACGCGCAGATGTACGGACAGACCCCCCCTGTAAACGTGAACGAGATGGTGATCCGGCCGCTGCTTATGAACGTGAGCGTGGTGTGCCTGTTCCTGGTGCCGATGATCACAATGCGGCTGTTCGCTGAAGAGAAAAAGACGGGAACGATCGAGTTGCTGATGACCTCACCGGTAACCGACCTGCAGTTGATCTTCGGGAAATTTCTGGGGGCGTTCCTGCTCTACGCCTCGCTGCTGGGGCTGACCGTGCTCTACATCGCGTTTCTGTTCCGGTACGGAGATCCGGACTGGAAGCCGCTGGTGGCGGCGTATATGGGGCAGCTTCTGATGGGCGGGACGTTTCTGGCGCTGGGCCTGCTGTTGTCGAGCTTCACGCGCAACCAAATCGCCGCCGGGCTGCTCACCTTCACGTTGTTCCTGCTGCTGTGGGTAGTCGATTGGGTGGGCGAGTATTCGACCAGCCAGGTGGGGCAGATAGCGCGATATATGTCGCTGACGACGCACATCGAAAACTTTTCCAAAGGCGTGATTGATCTCAAAGACACCGTGTACTACCTGTCCGCGATCGGGCTGGGGCTGTTCCTGACGGCCCGGTCAGTGGAATCAGTGCGATGGAGGGCTTGACACAATGTCTACAGATATGAAACAGCGCCTCACGAGCCGACAGGCCAAGTACGGGCTAAACACGGCTATCTATACGCTGGTGGCGCTGGCGATTGTGGTGATGGCGAACTTGATCGCCAACCGGTTCGTGCGGCAAGTGGATCTGACGGCGAACCAGCGGTACACGCTTTCGCCGCAGAGCGGGCAGATTCTGGACGACCTGACGGCCGAGGTGGAGTTTCTGTACTTCGACCGGCGCGCGAACTTCGGCAACGTGGAGGACCGCCTGGCGATGTACTCGACGCGGTCCCCGAACCTGGACGTGACTTACGTGGACCCGGACCGCGAGCGCGGACTGGCCGAGCAGCACAACATCCGCAGTTACGGCACGCTGGTGATCGCGGCTTCCGGGCGTACGGAGCAGGTGACCAACATCGCGGAAGAGGACATCACCAACGCCATCATCAAGGTGCTCAAAGGCGGGCCGAAGAAAATCTACTTCCTGACAGGGCACGGCGAGCGCGACATCGACTCGACCGAACGGCTGGGCTACAGCGCCGCCAAGACGGCGCTCGAAGAGAGCAACTACGCCATCGAGACGCTGTCACTGCTCGAGGAAAACCCGCGGGTTCCGGACGATTGCAGCGCACTGATCATCGCCGGGACGCAGAACGACCTGCTGGAGCCGGAAGTCGCAGCGATCAAGGACTTCATCATGGGCGGTGGGCGCGCGTTCTTCCTGCTGCACCCGCACGCGCCGCAGACGGTGGTGGATCTGCTGGCGGAGTTCGGCGCCGACGCAAAGAACAGCCTGGTGGTCGATACCAGCGGGATCGGGCGGCTGTTCGGCACCGATGAGCTGATGCCGCTGGCAGTGGATTACGACGAACATCCCGTGACGCGGGACATGACCAACATCGCGACGCTGTTCCCGTTCTCGGCAGCGGTGGATACTGTTCCGGAAGGGATGCCTGGCGCCATGTTCCAGCCGATCGCGCGAACCACGGACAGGAGTTGGGCCACGACCGACGTGGAGTCCAACGAGGTGAGCTTCCGGGAGGGCCAGGATACCCAGGGGCCGATCGCGCTGTTCGGCGCAGGCACCTTTAATCAGCCCTCCGCCATGCCGCCGGGATTTCCCGGGAGTGACGCCGAGGAAGAAGCCTCCTCCCCCGAGGGCCGCTTCATCGTGGCGGGCAGCACCGAGTTTCCCGCCAACGCCATCATCGGATTCAACGGCAACCGCGACCTGTTCGTGAACGCCGTGAACTGGCTGGCGTCGGATGAGGACTTGATCTCGATCCGGCCCAAGGAAATGGAGGACCGCCGCGTCGACCTGCAACCGGAGCAGATGGCGCTGATTTTCTACCTGCTCATCGCAGTGCCTGCGGTGGTTGTGCTGAGCGGCTTGGGCGTCTGGTGGAAACGGAGAGGGTAGAAGGATTCGCTCTTCGGCTTTCGATCTGATTTCTGACTCCTTGACTTCAAGTGTTTCGGGGTGTTTGCCATGAAGGTATCGCATACCATCATCGCAGTCGTAATTCTGGCGCTACTGGGAGGCGTGTTCTACTACCTGGAGCAGCAGCCGGAGCAGCCGTCTGAAGACGAGCTTGCCAGGCAGGACGTTTTCAGTTTCGACGCCGAGCAAGTGGAAGAGTTCACGATGGAGGTGCAAGGCGAGGAGCCGGTGACGGTGCGGCGCGCCGGGGCAGCGGAACCGGCCGGAGAGGAAGCGACCTCGCAGGCGGCCGCCGGGGGATGGGAGATCGTGGCCCCGGCAGAGATCGCTCCCGACAATGATGAAATCGGCTCCTTCCTGAGCGAGATTCCCAATCTCCAAAGCACCACGGTCGAAGGGGACGGGGTCGAACTTTCCGAGTATGGTCTCGATTCACCGCAGAAGACCTTCCGGTTCCAGCTGCGCGACGGTCAGACCGTGGCGCTTTCGCTCGGCGACGAGAATATCACCGGGTCGTCGAAGTATGGCAAGCTGGATTCGTCGCCGGAAGTCTTCCTGATCGAAACGGCGGGGGCGGCTTTTCTGGACAAGACGCTGTTCGACCTGCGCGACAAGCGGGCGATTCCGGTGGCCGTGGACCAGGCGCAGCAGATCGAGGTGGAGTTCCAGGAGAGTACGCAGGCTGACCGCCTGGTGCTGACCAGGCAGCAAGACGGCAACTGGCACTTGACCGAGCCGGCGGTGCGAACCGACTTCGGCAGCAGCAATTATTTCGTGACCACGCTGAGCGGCGCGGTGATGAGTTCGGTGGAAGAGGAGGCTCCCGGGGCGATCGGCCGCTACGGGCTCGACCAGCCCGCCATTCGCCTGACGGTGCAGATGCCGGACGGCAGTTCCACGAACCTGAGGGTCGGCGACCAGGCCGGGACCGAATCCGCCTACTACGCACAGAACTCGGTCTGGCCGCAAGTATTCCAGATCAACCAGTTCACCCACGATCAGCTCAACCAGCAGCTCGACAACTACCGCAACCGCTACTTGTTCGACTTCGAGACCAGCAACGCGCGGCGTGTCGAAATTCTGTGGTCCGAGGGCGAGATGCGCCTCGACAAGCGCGGCGAAGAATGGTTCCGCGCGGGGACGCCCGAACAGATGGTCGAAACCGCGAAGGTCGAGACGTTTCTGAACGGCGTGCACGCCCTGCGCGTGCAGCAATTCACCACGGACCGGGCGGGGCAGCTTGCGCAGTACGGCTTGAACGAGCCCTGGATGCGCGTCAAGGTCACGTATGGCGAGGACAACCAGGAAGAAACCGTCGTCTTCGCGCGCCACGACAACCGCTTCTACGCCGCTCGCGACGGCGAGCTCTCGGTCTACGAAATGTCCCCCGAGGAACCGGACAACCTCGAGCCGAAGGTGCAGGACCTGACGAGCTGAATCTCTCTGCCCTTCCCATATTCTCTTGCTCAAAATTGGCGCGGCGGTTTGGTGCGGGTTAGAATGGTGTGCTCCCCGAGAACAACGAAAAAGGCGGCGAAGGAACTATGGCGGATCACGGGAAAACGCTGTTTGAAAAAATCTGGGACCGGCACGTGGTGGTCGAAGAGCCGGAGTACCCGGCTGTGCTCTACATCGACCTGCATCTGGTCCATGAGGTAACCTCGCCGCAGGCGTTTCAGGCCTTGCGGGACAAGAAGCTCAAGGTACGTCAGCCGGCGAGGACGCTCGCCACGGCGGACCACAGCGTGCCGACGCACGACCGCTCGCTTCCCATTGTGGATCTGCTGGCGGCGAAACAGGTGGCGCAGCTCGGCACGAACTGCAAGGAGTTCGGCATCCCGCTCTACGGCTTGGACAGCCCGTTCCAGGGCATCGTGCACGTGATCGGCCCCGAGGTCGGCGCCACGCAGCCCGGCATGACCATCGTCTGCGGCGACAGCCACACGGCCACGCACGGCGCGTTTGGCGCCCTGGCGTTCGGCATCGGAACCACAGAGGTCGAGCACGTGCTGGCAACGCAGTGCCTGTTGCAGCGCAAACCCAAGACGTTCGAAGTGTGCGTCGGCGGACAGCTCCGTCCCGGCGTCACGGCCAAGGACATCATCCTGGCGCTGATCGCTCAGATCGGCGTCGGAGGGGGCGTCGGGAGCGTGCTCGAATACACCGGCAGCGCCATCCGGGCGCTCTCGATGGAAGAACGCATGACGATCTGCAACATGTCGATCGAGGGCGGAGCCAAGGCAGGGCTGATGGCGCCCGACGACACGACGATCGAGTACATGGCCGGACGGCCGCTGGCGCCCCAGAACGCTGCTTGGGACCAGGCGCTGGCGTACTGGAAGAGCCTGCCCAGCGACCCGGGGGCACGCCACGACAAAAGCGTCACGCTCGACGCGGCGCAGCTTGAACCGATGATCACCTACGGGACGAATCCCGGCATGGGCGTGCCGATCACGGGCGAAGTGCCGCGCCCGGAATCGCTCGCCGACGAGTCCAGCCGCAAGACGCTGGCGCACGCGCTCGAATACATGGCGCTCGAACCGGGCAAGCCCTTGCTGGGGCACGCCGTGGACGTGGTCTTCATCGGAAGCTGCACCAATTCGCGCATCTCCGACCTGCGCGCTGCCGCCGGCGTACTGAAGGGACGGAAAGTCAGCCAGAAGGCTCGCGTGATGGTGGTGCCAGGATCACGGCAGGTGAAGAAACAGGCCGAGCAGGAAGGCTTGCACGAGATCTTCCGCGCCGCCGGCTGCGAGTGGCGCGAGCCGGGTTGCAGCATGTGCATCGCCATGAACGGCGACGAATTGAAGCCCGGGCAGTACGCCGTCTCGACTTCGAACCGCAACTTTGAAGGCCGCCAGGGCAAGGGCGGGCGGACGTTCCTCGCCAGCCCGCTCACCGCAGCCGCGACCGCGATTCACGGGACCATCACGGATATTCGGACACTGCTGTAGGCCGTCAGTTCTTATCCGAGCCGCGAGGGTAACCGAGCGAGCACCAGCCGGCATCTCTCAACTGTTTTCCGGATTCATTCCACCAATACCGATGCCGGTGACGCTCCTTCACAGTTGCGGCTCGTCAAACACTTCCTTAAACGGAAAGCGCTGCTGCTCGCGTTTGGCTTCGCCGCTACGGATGATGGCGAAGCGCGTCAAGATCGGGCCGATCATTTCAAAGATGATGATGGAAGAGAGCACCACGGTGGTGATGGTGGGGGCGAAATCCGGGAAGCGGCGGTTGATGGCGAGCGTGAGCCCGATGGCGAGGCCGGCCTGGGTCAACATGCCGAAGCCGAGCAGGCGCTGCACGTTGCGCTCGAAGCCAAGCCGCCAAGCGCCGACCTGCGCGCCGATGAATTTTCCGGCGGAGCGGCAGAGGATGTAGGTGGCGCCGATGGCGCCGATCGAGCCGAGCAGGGACACATCCAGGTCGGCACCGGCGATGACGAAAAAGATGGCGTAGAGCGGCGGGTCGGTTTGTCCGATAGCCGTGAACAGACTGCGGCTGCGGTTTGAAAGGTTGGCCATGGTGGCGCCGACCATGAGGCTGGCAAGCAGCGGCGAGAGATCCAGCAGCACGGCCAGCCCGACGCAGAGCAGCACGCACCCGACCAGCAAGATCAGCATCTCGCCTTGTTCGACGACCTTCGAACCCCAGGAGGCCAGCAGAATCCCCATCAGGTAGCCGAGCGCCGCCGAGCCCACCACCTGCCAGACCAGCGGGAAAATGGATTGGAAGAGCGACTGCAACAACGGGTCCGTTCCAATGCTACCCGTCAGCTCGATGAAGGAAGCGACCAGGCTGTAGCCGACCAGGCAGAAAACGTTGTTGACGGCGATGATGCCGAGCAACGTTTCACTCAAGGGGCCGGAGGCACTCGATTCCCGCATGACCATCAAGGTCGAAGCCACGGCGGTCTCGACAGCGATGGCGCCCAGCAGCAGCGCCACTTGCCAGGGAGCGCCATACCAGAGAATGCCTGCGATCACCATTACCGCCGCCAACGTGGATTCGAACAGCGTCAACAAGACTAGGCGCCTACCGATTTTCCGAAAGCGCTTCAACTCAAAGACCGCTCCTACCGAGAAAAGGATCAGGCCGAGCGTGACTTCGCTGAAGATGCCGAGCGTGGTCAGGTTCTCGTGACTGATCCAGCCCAGAACGGAGGGGCCCAACGCCACCCCGGCGAGAATGTAGCCGCTGACTTCGGGTAGGTGCAGAAATTTGACCAAGTGGCCCGCCAGGAGGGCTAGCAGGAGAATAAGTCCCAGGGAGGAAAGCTCGTTCATGGAGTCCCGTTCATTCCATTCGGATCAGCAGAGCCACCAGCTTCCTGCCGCGGTCTGCCACGGCGAGCAGCGGCGGACGGTCCGGGTCGGTGAGCAGCTCCCGCAGTACATCCGGCTCATCTACGACGGTGTCCCCCATCCGGAGCAGGCGGTCGCCGGGGCGGAGGCCGGCGAGTGCGGCCGGGCTTTGGGGCTCCACGAAGCCGACCCGGTAGCCGGGTTCCGTCTCTCCCAGGAAAATGCCGGCGACGGCCGCATCCCCGTCGGTAACCACAGCACGGCTTTCGCTGACGGGAATCAAGATGGAGAGGTTCTCCTCCCCACGCCGGACCTGCAAGTCGAATACGGCATCGGGGCCCGGACGCGTGAGCCGCTCCAGGTCCTGGAGAATGGTGACCGGGAATCCGTCGAGCGAGAGGATCAGGTCGCCCGGCATGAGCCCGGCGGCGTGGGCCGGATAGTCCTTCCACACCTCGCTCACCCAAAGGGCCTGCTCAGCCTGGAAAATCGTTTGGAAGGCGTCATCGAGGAGCGGCTCGATTCTCATGCCGTAGCGATACAAAAGCTGGCTCGTGAACGAGTTCTCGGCGCCCAGGGTGGTGGTGATGTCGTCAATCGAAATCGCCACATAGGAATCGCCGCACTGGACAATGAGCGCCAGCAGGCGGCCATCCATGTCGAACAATCCGCCACCTAGCATCCCAGCCGAATAGGACTGGTCGGTGGAAACACGCTGCAGCGTAACCTCTCCGCAGCGGGTGGCGACGCGTCCTGCGTACCAGCCAGGAGTGAAAACAAATTCACCGTTCGGCTGGCGCGCTACCGCCAAGACCCATTCGCCCACGGCGAGGGTTTCGGGGGAGCGGTGGTCTGGCTCCGGCAGTGGGGTGTTTACGGGGGCTTGCAGGAAAACGACTGGCAGGTGCGGGCCGCCGACCCGCGTGACTACCGGAATCACAGCATTGGGCGGAACAACCAGGTCCAGAGCGGACGGCAACCAGCCGCCCCGAGCCGCCGCTACGATTCCTCCGTAGTCGTCCCAGACTACTCCGCTGGACTCGAGGCGGGGCAGGCGGACCACTTGGGCCGCGAATTCGCCGGCCACTTCCGAGAAGTAGAGCGCCATGTTTTCGAGCGTGGTGCGTTGTCCCGCACGGCGCAGTCGCACCAGCTCGGTCTGCGAAACCGGCTGCTGCTGCGGCTGCTGAATCTCCGTCACCGGCTTCAGCAGCGTTCCGATCAGCAAGATCAACCCGGCGATAATCGCAAGGACCGCTACCGGGCTCGGGCCAGCCTGAGAAGAAGGGTTTTCGCGATGTTCTGGGGTGGAGTTCGCTTCCATACGCCGCCTCAATCCAGTCTACCCCAGAAAAACCAAGGGAGTGAACCAAGGGAGTGCGGAAATTCGGGCTTTGGGAGGCGGCGTTCCTTTTCTGGACCGGGAGTGCTATGCTGAAATGTTTTCTGATCGGCCTGCCGCATGGAACTCCAGAAGCGTAGGAACACATGAAATCCTTTACAACACTCACCAGCCGCATGGTCCCGTTGCCGATTGACAACATCGACACGGACATCATCGTCCCGGCGCGGTTCTTGAAAGTCACCGACAAGGCCGGAATGGATCAGTACCTGTTCCGGGACTGGCGCTTTGATTCGGACGGCACACCGCGTCCGGACTTCATCTTGAACCAGCCGCGCGCGAAGGGCGCGCAGATTCTTCTGGCGGGAAAGAATTTCGGTTCCGGCAGCTCGCGCGAACATGCCCCGTGGGCCCTGTTGGCGTTCGGCTTCCGCGCCGTCATCAGCACCTCCTTCGCCGATATCTTCAACGGCAACGCGCTGAAGAACGGCCTGCTGCCGGTTGTGATTCCAGCCGAAACGCACGCCGGGCTGTTCCAGTTGGTGGAGCGCCACACCGACGCCGAGGTGACGATTGATCTCGCCGCGCAAACGCTCTCACTGCCCGGCGGGCAGAAGGCGTCCTTCCCGATTGACAGCTTCTCGAAGCAATGTCTCCTCGCGGGCGTGGATCAACTCGGCTACGTCCTCAAACAGGAAGAGCATATCCGCAACTACGAGGCCTCACATTCGGCGGTAGTGGAAACGACTGCAAAAGTCTAGCTCCTCTTTAGCCCCTCAAGGAGAACGGAAATGCCTTTGTACATGTGGCAGGCAGCGTACAATGCGGAAGCTTGGGCGGCCTTGACCGAGAAACCGCAGAACCGCATGCAGGTCGTGCGGCGCACGGTCGAACGGCTCGGCGGAAAGCTTCGCAATGCCTTTTTCAGCTTCGGCGAATACGACGTGGTCCTGATCGTCGAGATGCCGGACAACGTCAGCGCAGCAGCCCTGTCTATGGCCATCGCGGCGGGCGGCGCCGTCCGGAGCACCAAGATCACGGTCCTGCTGCCGCCGGAAGACGGGCTCGCCGCCATGAAGAAAGCTCCTGCGGCAGGCTACCGCCCGCCCAAGGGCAGGTAAGAGGAGCTCCGATTCCCAGGCCGGTCACTCCCCGGTAAACTGCGCCTTGCGTTTTTCAAGGAAGGCGGTCATGCCCTCGTACTTGTCTTTGGATTCGTACAGGATGCCCTGGGCAAGCATCTCCATCTCGATGCCGCTGTCGAGCGGCACTCGCGACGAGGCGTTCAGGGCGATCTTGGCGAGACGCACGGCGAGCGGCGAGCGCGCCAGAATTTTCTTCGCGATCTCCCGTGCCGTCTCCATGAGTTTGTCAATCGGCACGACGCGGCTAACCAGTCCGATGCGCAGTGCTTCCTGGGCGTCGTAAATATCCCCGGTCAGAACCCATTCTTTGGCCCGCGACAGTCCGATCAGGCGCGGCAGGCGCTGCGTGCCGCCCGCGGCCGGGATGATGCCGAGACTCGCCTCCGGCAACCCGAACTTGGCATTCTCGCTGGCCACGCGGATGTCGCAGGCCAGCGCCAGCTCGCACCCGCCTCCGAGGGCGTAGCCGTTGATCGCGCCAATCAACGGCCAGGCGAAACTCTCCATCCGGCCGAACAGGACGGGGTTGATGCCCTCCAGAGCCTGCTTCTTGGTGCGTGCGCGGAGGTCGGCGATGTCGGCCCCGGAGACGAACGCCTTCTCGCCCGAGCCGGTGACGATCAGCACGCCGGGCTGCGTCACGTCGAGCGAATCCAGCGCCTGGTGCATCTCCTTCACCGTCGGCGTGTCGAGCGCGTTGCGCACTGCAGGCCGATGGATGGTCAGCGTCCATAACGCGCCGTCATTTTCGAGCTGGATGTTCTTCCACTCCACGGTGGTCTCCTTCAGTAGATACAGGCGTCCACGCCTGTGCTTCCGGGACAGGAATGTCTGCCCTACTTCTTCCCGGGCGGAGGATAGTCGTGGACGCCGCGTCCCACTTTGCGTCCCAGCCGCCCGGCGCGCACGTACTGCACCATCAGCGGGGCGGGACGGAACTTGTCGCCGAGCGTCTTCTGCAGGTACTCCAGGATGTGCAGCCGGGTGTCGAGTCCCACCAGGTCCACCATCTCGAACGGCCCCATCGGGTGGTTGAGGCCGAGCTTCACGGCCTTGTCGATGTCAGTGGCCGACGCCACGCCCTCCTGCAACATCCAAAACGCCTCGTTGCCGATGATGGCGTTGATGCGGCTGGTGATGAACCCCGGCGATTCCTTGATGACGATCGTCTCCTTGCCCATCTTGCGGCCCACTTCCTCGGCGAGCTTCACCGTGCCCTCCGAGGTCTCCAGACCCACCACGATTTCGAGCAGCTTCATCTTGTGCACCGGGTTGAAAAAATGCATCCCCAGGAACTGCTTCGGACGCTTCGTCACGGCCGCCATCTCGGTGATGCTGAGCGAGGATGTGTTGGTCGCCAGAATCGCGCTCGCCGGCGCCGCCTGGTCGAGACGCGTGAACGTCTCGGCTTTGAGCTTCATGTCCTCCGGGATCGCTTCGATCACCAGATCGGCATCCTGCGCCGCTTCTTCCAGATTCGTCTCGACGACCAGGCGCCCGAGCGCCGCGTCTTTGGCATCCGCCGCCAGCTTCCCGATCGAAACGCCCTTCTCCATCTCTTTGCGGATGTTGCCCATCGCCTTTTCAAGAATTTCTGTGGAGACGTCCACCATCGTCGTCTGGTAGCCGCCCAGCGCCGCCACGTGCGCGATCCCGCGCCCCATCAACCCCGATCCAATCACCGCCACTTTCTCTACCGCCATAAGTCCTCACTTGGAATTTTCTAACAAATTCGCCGTCATCCCGAGGAGCGCCAGCGACCTGCTCTTCTCCTGTCTCCTGCCTCCTGCATTGCAACCAGAAATTAAAACACATCTTGGAAGAGGTTGCACGGCGGAAGCGGGAGATGGGAGTGGAGCAGTTCTTGCCAAGAGACGGTTGGAAAATACTAGGGGACTGTGGGTAAACATGGCCACGGAAACCTTCACAGGGTTCGGTGAACGCCCCAAACCGACCAGACGGCTTCCGGTCCTTCAGTCCTTCACGAAGAACAAATGTTTGCCTTTGCATCGCTGTGATCGTGGATTGCAGGCTTTTCCACTGACTTTGGGAATGATTGTCTGAATACAATACATTCCCATTCCCCGAATCCCTTTGGATTCTTTTTGTCTGCAATTCTGCACCCTTTTGCAGAGCTAGCCTGAACGGTTATGACGTCGTTGGAAATGCCTGCAGCGAATAGAAACCCTATGTCGCGCTCGTGGTTCATCGCAGGCAGAACGTTGGATCGCAGTTTCCTCTGATATTCTCCTTCGTGCGGCCTGGAGCGCTACAAGGCGCGTACGATAACTTTGCCACGCCCGCGAGCAGTGCACCGAAAGACTGCTGGAACGTTGCAAGGTCGCAAACCGAGTTCCAGCCTCCACTAGGGTTTTCGAGGGAACGTACGCACGTCGTTCATTCCCTAGTTTTTTCGGAACATCGGGTGCTAACAAAGTGGTTCATCGAAAGGAGTTCACTTCGCGAAACTAATCCGAAATCATTCCGGCTTGCCTTGGGTATCGGTAATGGTCAGTGTTCGCAATTACGGAATACGATGAAGCCGAGCATGACGCGGCTTTCGCCCGCACTGCCAGACATAGAGGCAAATCGCCAGCGACCTTTTCGCTTTGCTGGGTTTGCGTGCCAGCCGTCTAACGACATTAATGCTTGCCGGTACGCGGCGTGGATCTGGCTCTGCCCGTAGAATTCCACAGTATCAAGAATACGTGCGGCCAAATCCCGATCTGATTTGGTGAACTGTTCCAACCGGCGCTCTGAATTGTGGGATTGATGACCCCTAACCGATAGGAGCCGAAGCAAGTGATCCACCTCTTGTACCGTTTAGCGTCAATTGGGATACCCGGTGCGAGAGGCCGTCTCATTGGCTTCCCCTCCGGCCGAGTGCCCGGAGCTTTTCTCGGATGAGTTGCGCCAAGGATTCCAAACGGGACCACATCTTTTCCTCACCATAATACTGGTCCACCGATTGCGTTGACCTGGGCGTACAGCTTTTCGATCGCTTTCAGAACCTTCTTCGCATCCGCGGCGATCTTGGCCGACTCGATATTTAGGTGATCCGGTGTCAAGGAGGGTTGCTCGGCAAACTCCTGAAGTCGCATGGAGATCACTGCGATCTTGCCGGCTTTCGACAGCATTATTGATATGTTGCTTCACAATGCGAAAATCGGTGACGGCCTTAATGCCCTTCGCCTCGGCCTTCGCGAGCATGCCGTCAGTGAACTTGTCCTTCCTGAACCATGGGAATTTGTTGACTTCGCGGTCGTTTCGGACAGCGTATAGCTCGATAAAGAAGTCGGCCTTTACTCGTTTCTTGGGGTCCGAGTCCAGCATGAGGTCTTGATACCGCCCTGAAAGAGAGCAACTTCTTGCACCGAACCACGACGCGCCTCATCGAGGCCGGTCAATTCGGCAAGTCGCTCGGCTTTTCGTGGAAGTTCTCGCATTGAGCTCAAGTTTGAGCGCCGTAGGCGATCAGTTCCCAATCCTTCTTGAAGCCTGTGGATCTGGAACATCGTCAACGATGTTCTGGACTAGATTTGGCTCGGCTTCCTCGTTCACAGGAATGGAGCTTCTGTCCCACTTCTTGAGCGCACATCCAACGTCGTTGCCCATCGAGAATGACGAAGTTACCTGTGGCGCTTTCCTTGTAGACCGTTAAAGGCACAAGGATACTTCTACTCGATTGATCGACTCACGAAGCACATGAAGGTCCTCGCGATCAAAGAGCAGCCTCGGATTATGGGGGTTCGGTCGTAACTGAGCGGGGGTCAAGCTCCTCACCCCAATCGCTCTTACACCGTATTCTTTTCTTCGCTGGCATAATCGACTTGCGCATTAGCAGCCAGTCCTCGGCCGGTTCACTTATGAACCATTCGTAAACCCTGTGGAATGTCCGAGAAAACCCAGCAACGTGCCTTCGGGTCGGTAGGCGAATGGAATCCCATTCAAGCATCAACGCTCTCGCCTCGGTGCAGTCAGCATAGGAGACTAGAAAATCCGCACCTAGGGTTTTACGATCGCTCTAAGGCGGTGTTGAAAGTCGAGAAATATCCGTCACGTCGAACGTCTCTTTGCCGTACTCTCTAACGATGCGACGGGAATTCACCGCGTACGGAGGATCGAGATATACAAAGTCGCCTGCCTTCACTCTTTTCAAGGTCTCCTCAAAGTCCCCGATGACTAGGACCGTACTCTGAAGCGCGTCAGAACAGTTAAGCAAATCCTCCCTACTGAAGTATTCACCAGGACGCCTTCCCATTGGCACGTTGCGAATTCGCCTCTCATGTTCGTCCGATAAATAGATTGAAGCAGTTTCGGTTTAAGTATAGGAATCGAAGTGCTCGCGTCTCCTGGTCGAGAGAGTCCGGCTTCATATTGCGCCACTTGTGATATATCGATACATCCTGCATACGGCAGAGTCGTCGATAGAGTCGTTCCGGTTCATCCCGCACGAAGATTCACCTCGAGGCAGCTCTTTATTAACGTCGCCAAGGACGGCAGCTTTGGGCTGAAGTTCAAAAAACAATCATGCTGATCCAGCGAACGGCTCCACATACCGTTCGTAATCAGTGGACCTTCTAGGATACGATCGGGAGAGTTGTTGACGTTTGCTGCCAGCCCAACGGAGAAAGGGCTTCGCTCGATGAGGCCTTAATGGCGTTCGGAGCGGACGAACCTGTTTGCGCGGACGGTTTCTTTCGATGGCCCTTTCATCACAATTCATTAAACCGCACATTGTAGATCATCGTCCATCCGAAGCTTCCAAGTGGCTTTCGATTGATCGCCCGGCTAACTCCCGAGATACGGCGATGTTTTCCGACCCAACACGGGTCTGGCTAATCGAAACAGACCAAACTGACCCATTCCGTTGCGAGATGCTGTGACCCTTGACAGTCAGCATCAGCTCAATTGAGAATTAAGACCATCCTGCAAGCCCGCGTGGAGTCGACAAGGCCACCACAGCCACTAGGCGGATTCAGGGCATACGAGGAGGGTCCTATGAACGGAATTCCGAAGGCTCAACGCCAGGAGAAGGATTTCCAGAAGGATTCGCAAACCAGCCTGCGGGGGCGAACCAAACCCATTGCGCTAGCGCTGGCGCTGGCGGCAGCCGTGTTGCTCGCCGGTTGGATCGTGCTGAGCGGCTTCGGAGGGGGTCTGCGGGAAGCAAGCACGGCACGGCTGGTTTCGATCACGCCGTTAGGCCCCGCTGGAGCGATGTACGACGGCGAGTATTGCGAATGGATGCCAGCGAGCGCCAGCGAGCCGCTGGCGGGCTCATTGTGGCAGGAAGCAGGCGCAACCGCAGGCGGCGCCGACCCGGCAACCCGCGAGCCGTTGCGTGTGATCCTCGATCCATATCCCTCCTACAGCTCCGTTGCAGTGGACATCCGGAACAACGAAGTCGTCATGACGGACGAGAACCTCTTCCAGGTGCTGACGTATGACCGGCTGGCCAACACCCCGCCGACAGCTACCATGACTGAGCCGAAGCGGATCATTCGCGGCGAGCGGACCAAGATCGAGTTCCAATGCGGCCTCTACATTGACCCCGAGTCGGGCGACATCTACGCGGTGAACAACGACACCGTTGACACGCTGGTGGTCTTTGACCGAGACGCCCGGGGCGACACGCCGCCGACACGCGAGCTGGCCACGCCGCACGGGACCTTCGGCATCGCCGTAGACGAGCGTCGGCAGGAGATGTTCCTGACGGCGCAGCACTCGAGTTCGGTCTTTGTCTTCCATAAGATGGCGCAGGGACGCGATGAGCCCATTCGCTTTCTGCAGGGCAACCGGACGCAACTGGCTGATCCGCACGGTATTACGCTCGACACCGTAAACGACCTGATGTACGTCGTAAATCACGGCAATTACAGAACCTTGGTCGAAGGCGACACGACCGTGCCCGGCCAGATTGGCGAGCCCACCCGGGCCGTGGTTCCGGGATCGGGCCGCAGCCTGCCGTCTTCGATCACGGTCTATCCAATCGATGCACAGGGTGATACTCCTCCGGTACGGGTGATCCAGGGCCCCAGGACACAGCTCAACTGGCCCGCCGGAATCGTCATCGACCCGGAACGGGACGAGCTTTATGTGGCGAACGATGCCGCCGACAGCATCCTGGTGTTCCGTGCCTCGACGGCCGACGGCGACGTGGCCCCCATCCGCACCATCGGCGGCCCCCGCAGCGGGATTAAGAATCCCACCGGAATCTTCCTGGATACTGAAAACGACGAACTGTGGGTGTCGAACTTCGGCAACCACTCGGCAACCGTCTACCGGCCCACGGCCTCGGGCGATGCGCCGCCGCTGCGAACCATACGCGCCGGCCCGCAAGGCCAGCCTGCGCTGATGATCGGCAACCCCGGCGCGGTGGCATACGACACCAAACGCGAAGAAATCCTGGTGCCGAACTGAGTTGCGCACCCGCAGATTGCGGTGTTCGCCAGGTTGGCGGACGGCAACACCCCACCGGTTCGGAAGATCGAAGGGCAGACGACACGCCTCGGGCGGACGATGCATTCGATCTCCTATGACGCCATCCACGACGAGTTCATGGTGACGCAGCCGTTTTCGCAGGCGGTGCTGGTGTTTCGCGGAGATTCCTCCGGGGAAGTGGCACCGATCCGCACGATTCAGGGGCCGCTGACACGCCTGGAAAACCCGGACAAGGCGGACGTGGACCCGGTGAACAACGAGATCATCGTGCCCGACGGCGACAAGATCCTGGTCTATCCGAGAACGGCGAACGGGAATGTGGCGCCGATCCGGGTGATCGAAGGCCCCGACACGATGCTCGGGGCGGAGGCGGCGGCGGTCGATGAGGTCAATGACATTCTCGCCGTGACCGGATACGCCGGGCGGCGCACGGATGGCGATTCATTTATCCTGGTGTTCAACCGCACCGACAACGGCAACGCGAGGCCGCGCGGCGTGATTCGCGGGCCGCGCACGGGCATCAACGGAACGTTCGGGATTCAGACATACGCGCCGAGAGGGTGGATCCTGCTGGCGAATTCCGGACCGGATTATTCGTTCGCTTATGACGGGTCGTTTGTGGGCGTCTGGAGCTTCCGCGACAACGGCAACGTACCGCCGCGCTGGACCATCGGGGGACCGTTCCAGATGCTCAAACAGCCGCGCGGTATAGACGTCGACGTAGCCAACAAGACGATCCTGATCAGCGACAAGCGCCTGAACGCCGTCATGACCTATTCGTTTCCGGAGATCTTCTGAGGATTGTGAAGATAAGAATCCATCAAGGAACGTGCCGTAGTTGTTCCTATTGGATGGGCGCCTTCGATTCCGGCGCGACTATATGGCGGAATCGGGTGAGGATGGAGATCGAGTCGACAGGGTCCAGATCGACGGCCCCCATGGCGTCTTCGACGTACTCGGGGCGGCGCATGCCGACCAGGACGCAGGAAACGCCGTCGAGATGCAGTAGAACGTTGCCGGTCATGCGGCTGAGCGATTCGCTGGTGGACGGGTAGCCCGCGCGCTCGACCTGCGCCCGGATTCCATCCGAGACGGCCTGTTGGGAGCTGCCGACGTAGCGCCCGACGCCTTCCAGGGCCGCAGGCAAGGTCTTCGAGAAACGCTCCCACCAGGAAGACCACTCCTTTCCCTCCGGGCCGTCACCGTAAAGCTGCTGGCACTCGGTGGCCCAGCGCTCGATGGGCATCACTACGTATTCGTAGAACGCCTGCTCCCACTGCGCCGGGGACTTGACCTGCGGGACGATCGTTCCGAGGTAATGGGCGATTCCTTTGCCCTCGCCGTAGAGCAGCGGAATGCCGCGCTGCTCCAGTTCCTTTTCCATTTGCCACACCGGTTCGAGAACTTTCTGCAACTGCTCCACGCCCGGAGGCGGCTGTCCAACGGGCAAGAAATCGGCCAGGCGGAACATGCGGTTGCTGAAGAAGGCATTGAGCGGCCGGTTCAGGAGCACGCCGAGGCCCTTCTCTTTGGCGAACTCCAGCACCGTCTTGCCGCCGTTGTTGCGCTCCAGTGCGCCGCCGCTTTCGTACAAGTTGAGCGGCAGTTGCACAACGCGGAAGTGATGATCGGGCGAGACGGACTCGGCCGCTTGCCAGCAGCGCTCGACGCTGGTGCGGGTAGGGGCCGAGGCCGGCGCGGGGAAATTGTTGGAGCTGATCCCGTACCAGCGAATGCGGCCCTTGGACACCTGGTCTTCCAGATACCGGAACGCCTCGCGCACGCGCCGGTAGAATTCGTTGTGCTCGGCGGCGCCGACGGGCTTGTGGTGGGCCTGGTCTTCCAGGAAATACTCCGGGTTGTGGAGCAGGTAGACGTCTGCCGTGCCGAGCTGCATGCGGTCCAGGCTCATCTCGATCTGCGTTTCGAGAAAGTCCGGGTGGATGGAATGCCAGATGCCGTCGCCGTAACGCACCACTTCGGGGAACTCCCGGCGGCGCGCGAGCGTCATATTCCGTCCCTGAATATAGCCGCCCTTGGTCACGACGATGACGCGGTCGCGGGAATAATCCCGAAGCACGCGGCCGACGAGCGCCTCGGATCGGCCGTCGCCGTAGTTGGCGCTGGTGTCGATGAGGTTGCCGCCGCGGTCGAGGTAGGCGCGCAGCGCGGCTTCGTGCTGGGAGTTCTCTTCCATGATGCGATAGCAGCCGAAACCCAGCGGATGGCACGAAAGCCCCGTGCTGCCGAGCGGACGCAGATGCTTTGTGCTTGCCTCGGGCATTGCTCTTCCCGGAACCAGTTCAGAGAATGGAAAACGCTCCACCGGCAGACTAACATCCCAGTCAAATCGAGAGCAAGTTGCGCGGCCCGATCACCGCAGGCTGTAGCGGGTGCGGGTCTTCTCGCGGTGGCGTTCGAGGGCAAGCTCGATCAGGCGGTCGATGAGTTTGGAATACGGCATGCCGCTGGCCGCCCACAGGCGCGGGTACATGCTGATGGAAGTGAAACCGGGGATTGTGTTGATCTCGTTGAGAAAAATTTTGCCGGTGCTCTTTTCCAGGAAGCAATCGACTCGCGCCATCCCGGCACAGTCGGTCGCTTGAAAGGCTTCGACGGCCAGCCGCTGAACTCGCCTCGTCTGTGCGGCTCGGAGTGGCGCGGGAACGATCAGTTGCGCGCTGTCCTCGAGATACTTGTCGGCATAGTCGTAGAATTCACGGCCCGGAATGACCTCGCCCGGCAGGGATGCGGCCGGATCGTCGTTGCCGAGGACGGCGCATTCGATCTCCCTGCCCACGATCGCTTTCTCGACCAGAATCTTGCGGTCGAAGTCGGCGGCGGTTTTGAGGGCCTTGTCCAGCTCCTTCCGGTGGTGGACCTTGGTGATGCCGACCGAAGAACCGAGATTGGCTGGTTTGACGAAGACGGGATAGCGGAATTTTTTCTCGATTGCAAGACAGGTCTTGCGCGGGGCGGCTTCCCAGTCGGTGCGGCGGATAGCAAGATACGGAGCAATCGGCAAGCTGCGCTCGCGGAACAGGCGCTTCATGACTTCCTTGTCCATGCCCGCTGCGGAGCCAAGCACGCCCGCGCCAACGTAGGGGATTCCGGCGAGTTCGAGCAGACCCTGCACGGTACCGTCCTCGCCGAAGGTCCCGTGCAGAATCGGGAATATTACGTCGAGGCGACCGAATTGCGTATTGCTCTTGGATTTCCGAACCGGCACAAGCGGCTCCGGACCGGCGGGGCTGGCAGCCGGAACCACTTCCAGACTCTTCCCGCCCGCCGCGTCGAGACGAGGACGACTCGTGGAGCCGCCCGGCAGCATGCCGACGTACCATCGGCCGTCTTTGGTGATGGCAATGGGAACGACTTCGTATTTCTTCGGGTCGGCTGCGGCCATGACGTTCGCCGCCGAACGAATGGAGATTTCGTGCTCGGCCGAACGGCCGCCGAAGAGGATTCCAACGCGCAGTCTTTTTGCCATAGATCAGTTTCCAGTCTTCCACTCACTCACGAAGCGGACACCGAAGCCGTCCGCATCGGCGATCGTGAAATCGCACAAGCCGTAGTAGCGATCCGCAATCGGCGCGACGATCCGCGCTCCGATCTCGTTCGCCACTCCTTGGAAACAGGTTCCACTGCCATTGTCCAACAGAATCCATGAAGCTTCCAGGAGATCGGCTGCGAGGAGGAATTGGTGAGCTTTAGATGACCGGAGGGAAATACGGGTCACAGAATCTTCTTGCCGAGCGCGGAGCAGGCGAGTTCCACGGCCAGCGCTGCGGTCCGGTTGGAGACGTCAATGACGGGATTGACTTCGGCGACTTCGAGCGAGAGCATGCGCTTCGAGTCGGCAATCATCTCCATCACGAGGTGCGCTTCCCGGTAGGTGGCGCCGCCGCGCACCGGCGTGCCGACACCGGGAGCTTCCGTCGGGTCGACGAAATCCATGTCGAGCGTTGCGGCGACGTCGTGGTCATCTGCGCGCCAACTCCTGTCCTTTAACAGTCCGTGGTGAAACCCCGCGTCGCGCCGAGACCGGTCAGGCGCCCGCCTGACAAGGCGTGACGCGGGAGCATATTGGACATATGCGCCCCAGGAACAATGCCGGAACAACGCAGTCCCGGCGGGATGCATGGCCGGTCGAACGCAGCGGGGCTTTTGCCACGGGCTGTTAACCTCCTGCTTCTGAAGCCAGGCCGGTATCGCGCAAACTCTCGCGCGCGTCGAGGCCGCTCACCTGTTGGAGGTGACGACTCACGCTGACAAACCGAACCAGGAAAACGACCGCGAAAGCATACGAGGCGAGGACGAAAAATAGCGCAGCGTATCCGAGCCGCTGTTCGAGAGGCCCCAGCAGCGCCGCGCCGCCGGAGAGCCCCATGTTTGCGATGGCCATATACAGAGAAAACTGCGTCGCCGCCACTCGCTTCCAGCATACCGCCATCAGAATAGCGAAGAAAGCGATCGTGATCAGAGTGTCCAGGAGGGTGAAAGCGAACACATAGACCTGGACCGAGAGTCGAAGCTGCCAGAACCCCGGCAACAGTCCCATGGCTACGGAGGCGGCGGCGAGCAGGAGCGAGCCGAACGCGATGGCCTTGCGGGGTCCGAGGCGCTCCGCCAGCAGCCCCCCCGCAACCATCCCCACGATACCCGCCACAAGCGACGCGGTCGCATAGAGCTGGGAGTATTCGACGTCGGTCCATCCGAGTTCCTGTACCGACAGCACGGGCATCATGGCGCTAAAGAGGCCTCTGCCCAGATTTTGGACAAAGATGGCAATCGCCCCCGCAATGCTGACCGGCAACAGGAACACGCGAAATAAACTCCCGCCGATGTCCCGCCAGCCTTCGAGCTGCAAGCGGCGGGCTTCCGCAGCAGGCTGACCTGCGGTCCAGGGCAGGATGCGCTCTCCTCGCCGCTCCCGCGCCAGCAGCGGAATCAGCATGACCATCGCAATCAGCAGCGCGTGAACGACCCAGGCCGCCCCGAACCCGTACCCGTTGATGATCCACGCGCCGCCTGCCGTGGCGCCTGCCACGCCGAGCGTCTTCCCTCCCCACATGAAGCCGTTGGCCCGCGGCTGCTGCTCGACGGGAACGATCTCAATGGCCATGCCGTCCACGGCGACGTCCTGGAAGGCGGTGAAGACATTCAGTACGAAGCCCAGCGCCGTCAGCCAGGCGAAGTGAGCGAGCGGGTCCGGGAGGACGGCAATCGCCAGGGAACTGGCCACCATGCCCGCTTGCGCGCCCAGGACCCAGGGCCGGCGACGCCCCATCGGGAGAAAACTCCAGCGGTCCATGATGGGACCGTTGATGAGTTTCAGACTCCAAGGGAGGATGGTGATCGCCAGAAAGGAGCCGATCGCGGCGGGGCTGATGCCCTGCTCGGCCATGTAAGCCGGGATCGCAACCGAAAGCAAGCCATAGGGAAGTCCTTGCGCCGCGTAGAGTGCCGTGAAGGCGCTGAAACGCAGATACAGGTGTTCGGAAAGCGGAGGGAAACGTTGGCCTGCGCTCTTCATGGAAGATAGAAGCTGGGAGTTGGAAGATGGAATGGCTTAGCGCAGGCGTTGAGGAGCATGCGGATCTGATTCGCTATTTTGCAAGCGCGGTATGAGTATCCTTTTCATTCTTGTCGCAGACAGTCAGGTTCCGATTCACAAATCCAAAGCCTCCGTGGAGAAATACGGCTATGCAGGCAGCACGCGCCCAAGGGCTGTCTTCATCAAGGTTAAAGTGGCAATAGGATTGAGGAGGGCGCAAATCCTCCTTTAGTAAGTGCGACAGTTGAGCTAAGGAAATGCGGTCCTGAAACGGATGCACCTCTTTCAGTTCGATAGCATGGACCTGATCGCAACCTTGCGTATAGAGGTCGAATTCTGGCTTCTCGCAACCAATTGCGGGCCCATACTCCGCCCAAATTTCCGTAGGCGAGGCAGTAGCAATAGCACTCATCGTAGCTTCTCCAACCAACGCGCTCACTGGGCGCGCCGCGTAGAGGAAGGCCCTTTTCCCCAACCACGCCTTTGAGAACTTTCGGCGGATTTCAATCAATTTCGTTCCCTGCAAGATACGGTCAGCGTACTGCGCTCTGATGCTGAGCAGCATCCCGTTGTCGAGAGAATATCCCGCAACAGTGAATTTCTTCATCACACGGGGAAGGCGCTTTAGCATGGCCGACCACACTTCCGCCATCGGGGCTGAGCAAATTAGCTCTTCGTCCCCTTTCCGATATTGTCTCTTGGCTTTCTGCGCAGTTCCAAAACCAAAGTTCGCAAAAAAAGACTTCTTCTTCGCCCAGAGGCTTTCGGGAAGGGTGAAATGGACCTCCTTGGCATAACGGCGAACTTCTTGTGTCATCTGGGTAAAGAATATCTCGCCCAGGCTCAAATCCTGCAAATCTTCCTTGATCCGAAGGTGGCAGAACTTGGACTGGTCACCGATTTTCAAAACCGCTGAAGCAATGGGATCGTTTCCTTCGTAGGCCACGTAAGCCACTCGGCTGGATGACTTGATCCCGGGAACAACCTTCGAGTCAAACCATTTCGCGATATTGGGATACATTTCTTCGTTCGCGACAATGAGGTTCCGCAACGCCGTCAGATGGTCGCCGAAGATTGGGGCGTCAGGACCTCTGAGTTCCTTGATACAGAATTCGCCCTTCAACGGAAACAAAGTGGTTGTTGCGCGGTCATTAAGCTGGTTCGACAATACCATCTTCATTAATCTTCCTCAACTTTTCCGGCCAGTCCATGAAAAAGGGTTTCGATAGCTGAAGGGCTTGGTTCTGATACGAACTCGCTTTCCCCTTTTCCTGACAGTCTTCCGACATGCGATAAAAAATCAGGTTGGCCATTTTTTCATTATGTGCAAGGCTCACGTCAACCTGGTGGCCTCGGAGTTCGAATATCAACGGCGTACCTCGCTGGTCATCTGAACGTTTTTGACCAAAGAGTGGGTGGACAAATCCCGCGTAGTGGATGCGCATTTCTCCGATGGTTTCATCACTTGCCCGACAGTAAACTGCAATTCCCCTTGGAACGGATATCTTTTCTTTAGAGCGAAGAATATAAAAAAGGCCCTTCTTCACTTGCAGCCGACGAGTCCGGCCTATAGGGACGAACTTCCAGTATTGCCAAGGGGAAAGTTTGTTCCTTTTCTTCCAAAGGGGAATGGGATATTCAGTGTCATCGCGAGCACAAAAGGCTGCAACAGGCAGTCCTCCGATCTTCTCATTACTCAAGTCAACCGAGAGACTGCCATCTTTTGCATCATCCCCCAGAATTGTTCTGAACAATTCTCTTGACTCAACTTCGACGCTTTTGGGGTCGCCATAAAAGATTCGTAATTGCGAGAGAGAGACCCCTTCCTTGACTTGCACATCAAAGGTCATAGGAGTAATTTCCAGATACATCTTCTTTGGATATTGCGTTCCGCGCATTTGGTTAGTGTCAAAACACTCATATGTGTTCATTCCGTCAACAATCAGCCTGGCGAGCACATCAACTCGCCCCACGGAACTCTTAGCAGTTGCTTGACCATAAAAACCTTCTCTGGCTAAGTCTTTTCCAAGGCTTTCGCGCAACTTGAACACATACGTGTGCCTTGCCTTCAAAATGTACGTGCCTTCATCATTCTTTTGCACTCTTGCTACCAGTCTCTTCTTCTGCAATACGCGGTTGTACGCCTCACCAGTCGAGGGCTTGACCGAACCCTCCACCATTTTATAACCCTCGTCCGCAAGCGAGAGGTCTAAAGAGGAATTGTCGAGTGCACCCTTCCTGACCGGCCCGTTTGTGATGAGGTATTCCCCGTCACACAATTCCTTGATCTGCCTCTTGTTCAAGACTCCAGGAATCCAATTGGTCCAAGGGTCTGGCATTAAAACCTCGCCCGAATTCGGTTCTTATAGCCGCATAGTTTACCCATCTGCGTGTCCAGAAGCGAGTGTTTCTTTACTTGTGTTACGGCCGCAACCGGTACAGCATCCTGGGAAACGGGATCGTTTCGCGGACGTGGTCGAGTTTGCAGATCCAGGCGACGACACGCTCGATGCCCATGCCGAAGCCGGCGTGCGGGACCGAGCCGTACTTGCGCAGGTCGAGGTACCAATCGAAGGCCTCTTTGGGGAGCTTGTGCTCTTCGATGCGGCGCAGCAGCAGGTTCAGGTCCGACGCCCGCTGGCCGCCGCCGATGATCTCGCCATAGCCCTCGGGCGCGAGCATGTCGACGCCCAGTGCGAGTTCCGGGCGCTCGGGGTCCGGCTCCATGTAGAACGCCTTGATCGCGGCAGGAAAGCGGTGGATGAGGACGGGTTTGGAGAACTCCTCGCCGATCAGCGTCTCATCCGTTCCGCCGAAATCGCCGCCCCATGGAATCTCGCTGCCTTTGCGGCGCGCGATCTCCACAGCTTCGTCGTACGTGATGCGCGGGAAGGGCGGCGCGATTGCTTCGAGCTTCGACACGTCGCGCTCCAGCGTGGCCAGTTCCTGGCGGCGGCGGGCGAGGACCTGCTGGACGATGTAAGTGACCATGCGCTCGGCGAGGTCCATCATGTCGTCGAGCGTAGCGAAAGCCGCCTCGGGCTCGACCATCCAGAACTCGGTCAGGTGGCGGCGCGTTTTCGATTTCTCGGCGCGGAAGGTCGGCCCGAAGCAATAGACCTTGCCGAAGGCGGCGGCGGTAGCTTCGCTATAGAGCTGGCCGGACTGCGTGAGGTACGCCTTCTCGTCGTCGAAATAATTCGTCTCGAAGAGCGTGGTGGTGCCTTCACAGGCTGCGGGGGTCAAGATGGGCGCGTCTACGAGCAGGTAGCCGTCCTGGTCGAGGAAGTCGCGGCAGGCTTTGACGATCTCATGGCGGATGCGCAGGATGGCGTTCTGGCGCTGCGAGCGCAGCCAGAGGTGCCGGCGCTCCATCAAAAAGTCCACGCCGTGCTCTTTGGGCGTGATCGGGAAAGGGTCGTCGATGGGGACCGACTGGAGCACTTCCAGACCGGAGACATCCAGCTCATAACCGCCATGCGCGCGCTGGTCGGCGCGGACCGTGCCGGTGGCGATGAGCGAAGACTCCTGGGTCAGCGCCTTAGCCCGCTCGAAGACCTCGGGCGAGACGGCGTTCTTGGCGATGACACCCTGGAGCAGTCCGGTGCCGTCGCGGAAGATCGGAAACAGGATTTTGCCCGATGCGCGCAGATTGTAGAGCCAGCCGCGAATCGTAACCTGCCGGCCCTCCCAGCGGGCGATCTGGTCGATCGGGACAACGGGCGGCGGAGTTTCAGTCTGCGCTGAGGGGGCCGACGCTGCTTCACTCATGTGTTGCCTCCGCTCATTCATCCCTTCATCATGTCGTTAACTGTTGGCTCGGAGCTTCCCGACTGCCTGTCCAAAGCGAGTTGTCTCCGCTTTTCGGGTCGAATATGCCTAATTCCGCGCAATCGAGAATTCCGAAGGAACGGAAGGAACCGAGAGAACCGAAGGAACCGAATCAGTCCCTGGAAAACACTATCCACTGTCTTGCAACGCTTCCCGCGCCCGATGGAGGAGTACATCGGCCATGCCGGGATAGCCTTCGAGCGACTGCCCGGCGCGGAGGTCCACCTCGGGAAACCGCGCCTGCTGCTCGGCGATTAAGCGGGGCAAATCGCGCCGGACGTGAACGCCCATCGTCAGGAAGTAAGGAATCACAACGATGCGGCGCGCCCCGGCAGAAACGGATTCGGCGACGGCGGCGGCAAGGTCCGGCTGGGCCAGTTCGAGAAAAGCGGAGCGGGCCGGGCACTGGGCGTGCCGGGACACTTCCTCGGCGAGACGCGTCACTTCTCTGTTGGCTTCTGGCACCGCCGAGCCGTGGGCAAAAACGATAATCGCGGTGGAGGGCTCAGGCATAATCAAGCCACGGCACGTTCGGCGAGGCGTTCTCGCAACGCCTCCCTTCTCCGCTCGAACGCAGAATCATCCAATACCGAAACTGCCCCTTGCGTCGGAAGGGGTTCTTCCAGTTCCACCCACGACCGGCATCCGGCATACCGATCGCACAACGGAAGCCGGAGAGGATGTGGCAGGCGGTATATCCGCAGCACCAGCACCGAAAGGGGAAGTTGCGGTTTGTAAGCGTACCGCTTTTCGAGAAACTCCTGATTCCAAATGAATTCTTCGGGGAACTGCTTCATTCGCGACAGTCCCGGGGCAGGCCATGCATCTGTCACAACTGCATAGTGCTCGAACGACAACTGATCCTCCGGCGTTGGAGGCGACAAGTGCGAGCGCAATCTTGCGGCGCAGCCGGGTTGCAGCGAATCTTCCTGCTGATGTTCCCAAGTGGGATAGAGGAAGAACTCACGTGCCGTCAGGCGGAACTCTCCTGCTGCTTCCGCGATGCCGCCTTTCCGCAACAGAAGGATCTGGAACCCTTCGCCTAAAGCCGCGACGACGACGGCCCACTCCTTGAGCGCGATTCGGTTGGAGTCCTGCATGATACCAGCGCCTCAATACCGGGAGCCGCGGCCCTCCCGCGGCACCGCATCTACGAGGTTAGCATAAATCCGCATGCGGGCAGCGGCGCCCGCTGTGGAGGGCTTGGTGGAAGATGAGTCCCGCCAGCGGATTCGAGTGCCAAAATTTGGACCCATTCCAAGATTCTGCCTGGAGAGATCGAATCTTCTTGCGGGCTATTCGAGCGGCTGCCGCGACTGGAGTATAGTATTTGGGTTCGGCTCTTTGGACACGCAGCCATGCCGCTTTCTTCCGAGTCGCCCGAGGGGACGGCGACCGTTTCGCTTGCCGACATCGGACGCATCTTTCTAAAGCTGGGTTGCATCGGTTTCGGAGGACCCCTCGCTCACATTGCGCTGATTCAGGACGAAGCCGTCGAAAAGCACAAGTGGCTGCGGGAAGCGGAACTGCTGCAGGGACTCGCCCTTTGCCAGGCACTGCCCGGCCCGGCATCAAGTCAGCTGGCCATCTATGTGGGATTCCGGCTGCGGCGATACCGGGGAGCCATTGTCTCCGGCTGCGCCTTCATCCTGCCGGCGTTCCTCATCATGCTGGGGCTTTCCTGGTTATATTTCCGGTTTCAGGCGATCCCGGCGGTGCAGGATCTTTTCTACGGCGTGACGCCGGTCGTGCTCGCCGTAATCCTGGTTTCCGGCTACCGGCTGGGGAAATCGGTCTCGACCGACAGAACACTGCTCGGCACAGTCATTGCGAGCGGCGCGCTGGTGGCGCTCGGCTCCTTGAACATCATTCTGCTGTTCGTGCTGGCTGGCGTTTTCGGAATCCTCGTATACGGCCCGGAACGCCCTCGGTGGGGATCGCCGGCGATGTGCATGGCCGCGGCTCCGCCGGCTGTGCTTCTGCAGATCGCTTGGTTCTTCATCAAGGTTGGCTCACTGATCTACGGCGGCGGGCTGGTAATCGTTCCCTTCATCGAACAGGAAGTGGTGAATACGCTGGGATGGCTCACGCCGAAAGAATTCCTCGACGGGCTCGCCCTCGGTCAGATGACGCCCGGCCCGGTCGTGATTACCACTACCTTCATCGGCTACAAGGTGGCATCCTATGGAGGTGCGCTGGTTGCCACGGCGGCGATCTTTTTGCCCTCGTTTCTGTTCACCTTCCTGGGTGCGGCGTATCTCGAGAAGATCGAGCATTCACCCTACGTCCAGGCGTTCCTGAAACCAGTCAATGCCGCGGCGGTCGGCGCCATCCTGGGGTCGTTCTTCACGCTCTCCTACCGCTCACTGCTGCAACCCATTCCCCTGGCGCTGTTCGCCGTCGCAGTGCTGGCGATGATGCGCTACAAGATCAGTTTCGCAAAAGTGGCAGCGGCAGGAGCGGCGGCGGGATGGGCAATTCAGAATCTCTGAGTCTCGCTGTCTGACGATTGGGGTTTGAGATTTTCCCTGTAGAATTTGGCAACACAATAAGAATTCGATCCGCAGGAGGTGCAGTGAGCAGCAAGCCGCATGAGTTGGTGCGCGGATTGGGACCCTGGTCGGCGACAGCCATCGTGGCCGGCACCATGATCGGCACGGGCATCTTTCTGGTACCGAGCGAGATGGCGCAAGCGGCGGGTTCCGTGGGGCTGGTTTTTTTGGCCTGGATCGCCGGGGGCACACTTACTCTGTTTGGCGCCTTTGCCTTCGCGGAACTCGGGGCCGCGCTTCCTGAAACGGGCGGCCCCTATGCGTATTTGAGGCGCGCGTTTGGTCCCGCCTGGGGCTTCCTGTTCGGCTGGATGATGACCGTGGTGGAGCGGCCGGCCTCGGCTGCAGCCATCGCCGCCGGGCTGCTGCTTTTCTGGAGTTTTCTGATGCCGGCCGTCGCCACGCCTCTCTTCGCCTGGCAGATTCCGCTGCCTCTTCAAGCGGAGCCCTACGAGTTTCAGTTCACCCTGGCGCAGCCTCTCGCCGCCCTGGTGATTCTGCTCGTAACCGGCGTCAATTACTTTGGCGTCCGGGTCGGCGGGCGCTTCCAGGTCGTGCTCACGGTGATCAAGACACTGGCAATTCTGGCGATCGTGGTTCTGGGTTTGACTCTGGGACGCGCCGGAGGCGGTGCGATCGAGTCCCAGACCGTGGGGGGCCAAGCTGCCGCACTCGGCGGCTTCCTAACGGCGCTGGTGGCGGCGCTCTGGGCGTATGACGGATGGACGGGAGTGACATTTGTCGGGTCGGAAGTGGCAGACCCCAAACGGAATATCTCGCGAGCACTGGTGTGGGGAGTCCTGTTCGTCGGTTGCGTGTACGTGCTCGCCAACATCGTCTATTTCTCCGTTCTCTCACTGGAGGGTGTGGCCCAGTCCGAGCACGTAGCCTCCGACGTGGTCGAACGGTTCGCCGGACGCGAAGCAGCCCAGTGGATCACGCTGGCGATGGTGGTTTCCGCGCTGGGCACGCTCAACTCCACAATCCTGAGCGGGGCACGCATTCCCTATGCGATGGCACGGCACGGCCTGTTCTTTGATTTCGCCGCGCAGATTCATCCGACGTTTCGCGTTCCCGCGCACTCACTCTGGTTCCAGGCCAGCCTGGGCTGCCTGTTCGCACTGACCGGAACGTTTGAGGAACTGTTTTCTCTGGTGATCTTTGCCGCCTGGATCTTCTACGGATTGACCGTGGCAGCCATGTTTCAACTGCGCCGAACTGAGCCGAGCCTGGAGCGGCCTTACCGCGCCTGGGGTTACCCCTGGCCCCAAATCCTGTTCCTGATCGGATCTCTTGCTCTGACTGTAAGCCTCTGGGTGGAGCTTCCCGTTCGTTCCACCGTCGGATTGTTGTTGATTCTCTCCGGGCTGCTGTTCTATCGGCGGTGGAGGAAAACGCAGACCGGCGCGCCTTGACAGTCTTTGCGCGGCAATCATATGATCGTTGTTGGGGCTTTGGCCCAAGGACTCTCTTGAAAGTAGCGCGAGCGGCATGCCGAAGCGGACATACCAGCCGAACAGAAGGAAGCGGGCAAAGACACACGGGTTTCGAGCACGCATGAAGACCCCGAGCGGACGGAAAATTCTCTCCCGGCGGCGCCTGCGGGGTCGCAAGCGCCTGACCGTCTCTTCGGAGTAACCTGTTGCAACAGCCCGCCGCCCTGTAGGCTCAGCCTACAGTGAGCAAAACCTATGGCACAGGGAGGCTCAGGACGGCAGGGCGCTGCGGCGATTCGCCATCAGGCCCCGCAATCCGGTCACGGCGCGTCTTCCGAACGCCAGTATGGTTTCCCGAAAAGCCTACGGTTGTTGCGCACCGCCGACTATCGCAAGGTCTATGCCGAAGGCCGCCGGCGCAATCTTGGCATCCTGGTTGCGTTTGCCCGGACGAGCGGGGAGCAGCCCAGCAGGGTAGGAATGACGGTGCCCCGAGCATTGGGCGGAGCCGTCGAACGGAACCGGCTCAAGCGGCGGTTGCGGGAGGCAGTCCGCAAGCATCGGGCGGACTTGGGGCCGGGTTGGGACATCGTTTTCCATCCCCGCGCGAAAGCGAAAACTGTAGAATTCGCGGAGCTGGAGGCGGCGGTTCAAAGCTTTTTCGCATCCTGCGCGAGAGCAAGCGGCGGCCTGGATAGGAGCGCAGGCGGACGGAAAACGGATTCATGAAACCATTTCTCTTGGCCCTCATTGGATTTTATCAACGAGCGATTTCACCCGCCTTCCCCTCGTTCTGCAAGTTCTACCCCACCTGCTCGGCGTACGCGGCGGAGGCGATCCAACTCCACGGTCCCGCACGGGGAATCCGGAAAGCAGTAGCACGGCTGCTGCGCTGCCGGCCGTTGCATCCCGGCGGATATGACCCAGTTTGCTGACCTCTTAGGCCGCGACACGGCCTGGGCCACAGCAGTCGAAAGACGGTCTCGGTGACCGGGCAAGGATCGAACACAACGTCAAAATGGAACAGAAAGAACCCTCGTCACAAGCGCGGATCCTTCTGGCATTCGCCCTGTCCTTTATAGTTCTGTTCGTTTCCTCGCGCCTGTTTGTGGGACCGCCACCCGAGCCACCGCCGGAAACACCATCCGACGCGGTCAGCAGCACACCCAGCCCGCCTGCCACGACCCCGGATCCGCCTTCAGAATCGGAACCACAGCCCGCTGAGGCTGCGGCGGAATCAGCGGCCGCGATTCCTGCTACGCAGCCTGTTCAGGGCGCTACTGAAGAAGAGATTATCGTGGAGTCCGACCTCTACCGAGCGGTGTTCACCACGCGCGGCGCGGCGGTCAAGAGCTGGAAGCTGACACAGTACGACGACCGGGCGGGAAACCAACTGGAGTTGGTCAATCCGGCTGCGGCGGAAGAATATGGCGACCCGCTTTCGATCTGGGTTTCGGACGAAACGCTCCGGAGAGAAATCAACTCGGCCCTCTTCGTCCCATCGTCGACCGGGACTCTCCAGGCTCCGGTCACTTTGACCCTCGAATACAGTGACACCCGGATCACGGCGCGCAAAGAATTCGTCTTCACCAGGGACAGCTACGTGGTCAATGCCACCTCCGAGCTGTTGCAGGACGGCCAGCCCATGTCCCACGCGCTGGCTTGGCTGGGAGCGCTCGGCAATTTAGAGGACTTCTCCTTAGGTGGCTCGATCCAGGTTTTCTACCGAGACCAGCAGGAGATGGTTCGGCTCTCCCCGGGAAACGTAGAGAGAAATGGCATTGGACGACGGATGCTCAACGGCATTCAGGGGGTGCTCGGCTTGTTGGATCCGAGCGCAGACGTCACGGAAGTTTCCATTCTCGGGTCTTTCCCGTACGCCGGTATCGAGGATCATTTCTTCTGCGCCGCATTCCTGCCGCAAGAGGGTCCGTTGCGGGTGAACGCGTTCGAACAGGAAATCAGCCTGCCCGAACAGACTCGAAGATTATCTTCGCTCGGAATCGCAGTGAGCAGCGGAGATGCGCCGGTGAACCGATTGCGGCTCTACCTCGGCCCGAAGGACCGCGACGTGTTGGCGCCGGTCGAGCCGCAGCTGCCCCTTCTGGTGGATTACGGCTGGTTCTCGTTCATCGCGCAACCGCTGTTTCTGGCTATGCGATGGACCTATGAAAACATCGTCGGCAACTATGGTTGGGTGATCGTCCTGATCACCATTCTGATCAATTTCCTCCTGTTCCCACTCAAGATCAAAACCATGCGCTCGACCATGAAGATGCAGCGCATCCAGCCGCAGCTGAAGACCATTCAGGACAAGTACAAACAATTCAAGGTGAACGACCCACGGCGGCAGGAGATGACCAAGGAGACCATGGCGCTCTACAAGAAGCACGGTGTCAACCCCCTCGGCGGCTGTCTCCCGATGCTGCTCCAGATGCCATTCCTCTACGGGTTTTATCAGGTCCTGATCCAGAGCATCGAGATGCGGCACGCACCGTGGATTCTCTGGGTGCAAGACCTCTCGGCGCCGGAACAACTACCAATCAAAACGCTGCCACTTCTGCTGTGCGCGACTCAGTTCCTGCTGCAACGCATGAGCCCCATGCCTTCGCCGGACCCGACGCAGCGGAAGTTGATGATGTATATGCCACTCATGTTCCTGTTTCTTTTCTGGGGGCTTTCCAGCGGCTTGGTGCTGTACTGGCTGACGGGCAACGTGGTCGGCCTCGCCCAGCAGTGGTACATTAACCGGACGGAGATGCAGCACCTGATCGCCGAGAAACGGGCCGCCGCAGCGCGCAAGAAGAAGGCGGGGCAGAAAAAGTAGAACCTCGAACTGTCATGCCGACACTGGATATTGAATCCGTACGCACGAACCTCGAACCTTTTTTGAAGGAGCTCCTCCGACTGGTTCGGTGCAACGTGAGATTCGAGATTGTGCCCGCGGACCGGGACGATGCGGAGGAAAGCAGACCCGAAATCGTCGTGAACTTCTCCGGCCCGGAGACCGACCTTCTGCTGCAACGCGGCGGGGAATTGCTTTCCGCTCTGGAGTACATCGCCGTCAAGTTCCTGCGGCTGCAACCCGAGGCGCGCAGCCTGTTCGAGTTTGACTGTGACGATTTCAAGAGCATCCGCATCGAGGAACTGCGCCTCACAGCCGCCACCGCCGCGGAACGTGTCGAGCGTACCGGCCAGCCTTTCCCCTTGAATCCCATGGACGCCCGCGAACGCCGCATCGTGCACCTCGCCCTGCGGGACAATCCGTCTGTCCGCACCGAGAGCCAGGGCGGCGGCCCGTACCGCAAGGTTGTCATCTTCCCGTCAGACAAGAAATAATGAGCGGGTCCGATCGGTCCCGCTTTGAGGTGTTTCCAGGGGACTTCCTGCGCCGTGATGCACTCCGACGAAACCATTGCCGCCATTTCGACGCCCGCCGGGCGCGGCGGGATCGGAGTGGTACGCCTGTCCGGAGATGCCGCCCTCCGCATTACCCGGAAACTTCTGTGCTTGCCAGGAAACCTCAGACGCTCTCAGGACAACGAGCTCACCCTCCGGCCCTGGCGCGCGCGTCTCGCGGAGCTTACCGACGACCAGGGTAACGTCATCGACCGTGTCCTGGCCACATACTTCCAAAAACCCCGCTCCTACACTGGGGAAGACATGGTTGAGATCAGTTGTCACGGCTCGCCCGTGGTGCTCGATTTCCTCTTGGGCCGCTGCCTGGCACGGGGCGCGCGCCTTGCCGAGCCGGGCGAGTTCACGATGCGCGCCTTTCTGAACGGCCGGATGGATCTGACCCAAGCCGAGGCCGTCGGTGATCTGATCGAAGCGCAGACGCTCTACCAGGCGCAGGTAGCGGCCCAGCAGATGGAAGGCTCGGTCTCGCGCCGCATCGCTCCGCTCAAGGGGCAGCTCGTCGACCTGATCTCCCTGCTCGAGGCCGGCATTGACTTCGCCGAGGACGACGTTTCCGTGCTTGCAACCCCGGAGATCGGAACCCGCCTCGCTCCGGTCGAGGAAGGGATTGCGCAATTGGCCGACAGCTTCCGCGCCGGAAAGCTCATTCGCCAGGGACTGACGCTTGCCATCGTGGGTCGCCCGAACGTCGGCAAGTCGAGCCTGTTCAATTGTTTGCTCGAACAGGAACGGGCCATCGTCACCGCTTCCCCAGGCACCACGCGCGACCTGGTTTCCGAGACGGTGGAGATCGGCGGTATCCCGCTTCGCTTCGTGGATACGGCCGGCATCCGCGAAGCGTTCGACGAAGCCGAGGCGATCGGTATCCGAAAATCCTATGAGGCAGCGGCCGATAG
Organism: Terriglobia bacterium; assembly: GCA_965198025.1. Classification (GTDB taxonomy): domain Bacteria; phylum Acidobacteriota; class Terriglobia; order 2-12-FULL-54-10; family 2-12-FULL-54-10; genus CAYWWM01. The sequence continues at coordinate 3,241,436 of OZ240237.1, forward strand.
CGACCTGGCTTTGCTTGTGCTCGACGGCGCGGAAGAACTGGCGCGGGAAGACCGCGATCTCCTGGCACGGCTGGCGCCGCTCGGCAAGCTCCTGGTGGTCCTCAACAAGTGTGATCTGCCACGGCGCACGGAGCGGGAGACGGTGATCCGGGAAATCCGCGAAGCGAAGGGGAATGCTCCGGGCGACATGGTTCCGGTTCTCCTGGTTTCGGCCTTGCAGCACAAGGGGATTCCCGAGTTGCGGCAGGCAGCCCGCCGCACGGCGGCTCCGGCGCTGGCGGGCGAGCGCGAATCGCACTTCTTGACCAACGTGAGGCAGGAACGCCTGCTGCGCGAGTCTCTCAATGCCTTCGCTGCCGTGCGCCGCGGCCTCGCTGACACCGTTCCGCACGAAATGCTTTTGCTTGACCTCTACAACGCCCTGCGCCCGCTCGATGCCATCACCGGCCAAACCACCGTCGAGGACATCCTCACGAACATCTTTTCGACGTTTTGCATCGGGAAATAAGGGCAAGTCGGAATCAAACTACTGTTCCGAATGATTCGCACGTTCGCCGTCAGCGCAGGATGCCGGAAGTCACTCCGAACGACTTCTAGACCATTTTCAGGGTTGGTGTAGCGCAGCCGCCAAAGTAGGGACAGACCTCCAGGCATTTCCTCTTACGGGCAGGCAGGCCTGTCCCGAGCGAAGTCGAGGGAAATGCCTGCCCTACCTGCGGGCTATACAGCAATGCTGAAAATGGTCTAAAACCCCCGGGACCGCAAAACGCGGATGGCGCGGGTGGCTTCGAGGGCGACCTCCGCGTCGCGGTCACGCAGCAGGTTTTCCAACTGCACAATGGAGTTGCTGTCGCCGGAAGCGGCCAGGACCATGCAGAGGTTCCTGCGAACTTCCGTGTTCCGGGAATAGAGGTGTGCATAGAGCTGGTTGCGAACGGCATCTTCGCGGGCGAGCTCGATCAGGTAGGGGCGCGCCTCGCCACGGCGCGCACGGGATTCCAGTTCCGAGACAATCTCGCTCACGTATTCGAGGCGACCATACGAGACCAGGGCGAAGTCGAGGGCCAGCCTGACGCTGGCGTTCCGCTCCCGCTGCCTTACCGACTCGACGTGGGGCAAGTGTTCCGGGTCCTGAAGCCGACCGAGCCCCAGCGCCGCCGGTATGCGCAGTTTCTCTTCGCGATCCATCAGATGGCGCATAAATAGCAGCGCCGTGCTTTCGTTCGGCATGAAGGCAAGGGCTTCGAGCACAGCCGCTCGGACATCCTCATCCTCGCTGCTTTCGAGCGTGACGCGCAGTTCTCCAATGGCTTCCTCAACGCCCAGCAAGCCCAACGTCATGGCGGCCTGAATCTGAACGTCTTCCTGCGGATACATCAACAGGAACGCGATGCGCGGCCCGGCGGAAACATCCTTGATCTTCTGCAAGGCCCGCAGCGATTCCAGGATCAGACCCGTGTGTTCGCTGAAACAGGCCTCGACGAGGTCCGGAACGGCCTCTTGCACCCGCAGGATGCCCAAGGCACGGGCGACCCGGATGCGTGTTTCCGTATCAGGAGCGCCGGTGATGGACTGGCGAAAAGTCCGCAGCACCTCTGGGTCCACGTTGATGTCCGGGTCGGCAACCACCGTATCCACATCGGAAAATATGTTCTCCACACGTCTGCTGACGGACCGGAAAAATCCGCCAAACCCTGTGTCGACATAGCCGGGCAGGTAGAAGTTGATGATCCCGTCAATCGCCAGATAGCGAATCTCAGGGATCCCGTCGCTTAAGGCGAGCGCTAGCGGAGCCAGGCTGGCAGGAGAACCCAGGCGGATCAAAGCGCGTACCACGGCCACCCGCACCCGTTCCTCGGGATCCTGGACATGGGGCGCCAGCGTGGCGACGCTAGCTGGATTCCCCTGTTCTCCAATTTCCTTGACGGCGCTTTCCCGGACGCGTGGGTCGGGGTCCTGGAGCTGCTGATCCAGGTTGGTTTGCAGACCCCATGCGGTCGCCGTGAACAGGCAGAGAATCATCGCAGGGGGTTTCATCCAAGCCAGAACTGTCGTGCCACCCCGGCGTTCGTTCGTTTCGACATTGGCTTGGCTCTCCTCGTTCCTACAACCTCTCCCATGGTTCGGCTGGCCACGAAAACGCATGTTCCCCTCCCGCTTTGTAGGCTGATTCCATTGTACCTTGGGGCAGCCCGCTTGCTGCAGAATTCCTTGGTATCTTGGTGTTCAATAATGTAAAACGAAAAGCAATCTGGGGAGCGACCGGCAACGCAAGGAGCGGGCTGGAGCCTCCTCCGGATTCCGTCGGTGCAGCAAATGGCACTTCTTAGCTCGCCCCTCGACCGGAGAGGACGCGGGGGATGGTACGGACCAGAATCTTGAAATCGAGGGCGAGCGACCAGTTGTCGATGTACTCCATGTCAAGCTGCATCCACTGGGCGAAGTTGAGCTGGTTGCGACCGGCCAGCGCCCAGAGGCAGGTCAAGCCGGGCTTCATGCGCAGGCGGCGCCGCTGCCACTTCTCATAGCGCGCCACCTCGTCCGGGAGCGGCGGCCGCGGACCAACAAAGGACATATCTCCCTTCAGAATGTTCACGAGCTGGGGCAGTTCGTCCAGGCTGGTCTTGCGCAGAATGCGCCCCACGGGCGTGACGCGCGGATCGCGCGAGCTTTTGAACACGGGGCCGTCCATTTCATTCAAATGCTCGACCGAAGAACGCCTCTGTTCGGCGTCTTGGTACATGGACCGGAATTTGTACAGCCGAAACTTGCGCCCATTCAACCCGCAGCGCAGTTGCCGGTAGATCGCCGGGCCCGTCGACGTCAGCCGCACCAGCAGGGCTATCAGAAACAGCAGTGGCGCAGCCAGAATCAGCAACACCGACGCCAGCATCAGATCGAGCGCCCGCTTGAGGAACAGAAGGTACTCGTTTTCCGGCGCATTGCTGAAGCTCAACAGCGGCATGTTTTCCAGCCGGTCGAGCGCCATCTCCGAGCGCAGGTGCGGAAAGAAATCCACCAGCACACGGGTCTTCACCCCTTGCTCCTCGCAGGCCAGGAAGAACTCCTCCATCCTTTCGAGCTGCGCCTTCGAGACCGCGAAAATGATCTCGTCCACGATGTGCTCTTCGATCATCCGGGGAAGCTGCTCAAGCGGCCAGACGGGGTACTTGCCCCGCAGGCCCTCCGGCGCCAACTCCTGCCCTTCCTGCTCCTGAATGAATCCGACCACACCGTTGCCGTGCTCTTCGTGCTTCTCGATCAGCCGCGCCAGTTCGACGGCCTTGGTACCCGTCCCGACAATCAGGTAGTAGTGACGCCCGGCAAAACCTTCCAGGACGATGCGGCGCATGCGGCGCGCGGCGAGCCGATAGAGGGTCTGTAACAGAAAGTTACTGATGATAAACAGACCGATGAACAGGCGGCTGACTTCGCCCAGTTTCAGAATGTAAATGGCGGTGGTGAGGGCGACTCCGAACCAGAACGTCTGACTAAACGTGAGGCGAAGCATCCCCCAAGCTTCAAAGCTCTCAGGACGCCGATACACAGCCAAGCCTATACCGAGCGCAGTCCACAGCACGACCGCCGTCACAAGCAACCCCGCCGCGCCGCCCGGTGTCAGGAAAAACAGGCGCAACTCAGGGAAATTCGCCCGGGCGAGATAGGCTATTTCGAAGGACAGAAGAAGGGGAACGACGTCGGAGACGACGAGCAACAGCCACAGGAGACGGGCGCGCCGTGCAAACATAGCCGAAGGAAATTGAATTCCAGATCCCTTCTGGACTACTCTTCAGCGATAGTTACCGTGTTGGAAATCACTCCGCCGACTGTAAGCGAGACCGGGACGTCGTCACCAGCCGGCGGTCTTGGCTCTTGCCGTTCTTAGCCCCCCCTCAGGACTTACACCGAACCTGGCGGAGCGCCAGCCAATCTCTGAAGCACTCCGCCTAAAGGTACAGGTGATCACCTTTCTTGGAGAACCAACGGCCCCCCAACACTCGGGCAACTCTTAGGCTTAATCCCGGTCTTGCAGCAGCACGCTGTTGCCGTACGGCCGCTGATAAACCACGAAATAGCGGTCGTCATAAACCCCGAACTTCTGAGCAGGATAGAAGCTAAGCGCCGCCATCCAAGTGTCCACGTCCGACTGGTTCAGCCACATCCAACTAGTCGGCGAATCCACCCGGTTGCGGTCGATCACCACAATCCGCCCGTCGGGTTTCATGTATTCCGCCGTCGCATTCAGATGCGCCTGCCGCTTCTCGATCATGTGCAGCACGCGATGGTAAAAGGTTACGTCCACGTCTTGCACCGGCAGCTTCGGATCGGTGAATTCGCCGAGCACCGTGCGGACGTTGGTTACACCGGCCTCTCTTGCCTTGCCGGCCACGTAGTCGAGCATCTTCTGGTCAATGTCCACGGCATACACGATCCCGTCGGGGGCGACCGCTTTCGCGAATGGAATGGTAAACGCCCCGGCGCCGGAGCCGATATCGGCCACGATGTCACCATTCTTGAGTTCCAGCCTCTCAATCACCTCGTCCACCTTCAGGTTGATGACGCGCCCGGGGCGCTCCATGCGGTTGATGTAATCTTCCGCTTCGCGCTGCTCCAACTGGGCCGACGCCGGCGGCAAGCCGATCCCTGCCAGCCACACCAAGGCAAACCCTAAGATGCCAAGCCTCATCTTCTTGTCCATTCCCAAGCCTCCTGTTGATAGTGCGGTTCTTACTTGTTTAGGTCCAAATTCTACAATACTTGCGGAAGCTCCAGCAAGCGAGGGGGTTGCCTTTCAAGTCAAATCCAGTTCTCCGCCTTCAATCCCTTCACTCGCTGGAAGTGCTTAGAGTTGTTCGTTACAAACGTCAGTCCGCGCGACAGGGCGTGGGCTGCCATGAGCGTGTCGAACGAGCCGATGGGTTCGCCATGCCGGGCCAAAGCGTGGGCAACCAGCCCAAAACGATCTGCTGCAGACTGGTCGAACGGGATCACGATTACGGAAACGACGAACGTATCAATCAGCCGATGTAGCTTGCGGGACCGTCGCGCCTCGGCTCCGAAGCGCAATTCCCCAAGGGTGATGGAACTGATGCAAACCTCCGACGGCCGGTGCTCCAATAAGCGTGTTGCGACATTCCCGAGGCCCCGCAAGGCGAAGCTCACCGTGTCGGTATCGAGCATGTACTTGACCATCAGACCAATCAGGCCAGGGGATTCCGAAGACGGCCGACCGAGCGTTGCGGTGGACGCGGAATTTCCTCGGCCCAGACGCCCAAACAGGCGCGGAAGTCATCCGGCCACTCATCCGCCGGTTCGAGAATCACTCGCCGCCCCTCCCGGAGCGCCAGAACTTCCCGCTGCTCAGGAAAGCGGCAATCCTTCGGCAACCGCACCGCCTGGCTTCCCCCGTTCTGGAACAGCTTGGCGCGAACTCGTTTCATATGATGTAGTATATACGCTAGTATATATCCAAAGTCAAGTGCCTTCTCATTGACAACACAATCCCTTCCGTTTACCGAAACACTCGGACACCATCCCGCTACGCTTCGGTGCAGAACGTTGAGCTGTTCCCCGATCTGCATGTAACGCTCAACGGATTCCTTGTACAAACCTGGGTCATCTTATCCGCTTATCCGCCCCCCACCCGGATCAGCTTCATCAGATTCGTCTGCCCCGGCTGGCCGGGGGCGCCGGCTGCGATGGCAACGACGTCGCCCGGGGAGACCCTTTTCCGGCGCACGAGTACGGTTTCGGCCTGCGCGATGGTCACCTCCTGGTCGAGTTCGAGCGGCATCGGGATGGGTGCCACTCCCCAATAGAGGGCGGCGCGATTGGCTACCGTTTCGTCGTGGCAGAAGGCATAGACGGGGCACGGCGGGCGGTACTTCGAGATGAGCCGCGCTGTCGAACCGCTGCGCGTGAACACGACGATGGCCTTTGCCGCAAGCGTATGCGCGGCGTGAACCACGCTTTCGCTGATGGTCTCAGCAATGCTGGGCCGCCGCATCCGGCGGCGGACTAGGTTCTGTTCGTTTTTCTGGTCAGCGTGCCGGGCAATCCGCGCCATGGTCTCAACAGCCTGGATCGGATACCGCCCCGTTGCGGTCTCGGCCGAAAGCATCACGGCGTCGGTCCCGTCCAGGATGGCGTTTGCAATGTCGCTTGCCTCGGCACGCGTGGGCCGGGGGTTCTGCGTCATGGATTCAAGCATCTGCGTCGCCGTAATCACGGGGATGCGGGCTGCGCCAGCTTTCTGGATCATCTCCTTCTGAATCAGCGGAACCCATTCCAGGGGCGTCTCGACGCCGAGATCGCCGCGCGCAACCATGATTCCGTCGGCTGCCGCCAGAATCGAATCCAGATTCCGGACTGCCTCCGGCTTTTCCAGTTTTGCGATGACCGGGATCTGCGCCTTCCTCTCTGCCAGCAGCGATTTCACACGGCGCACGTCACGCGCCCGACGCACGAACGAAATCGCCACATAGTCCACTCCCAGGCCGACTCCGAAGGCTAGGTCGTCTTCGTCTTTTGGAGTGACTGACTCCACGCTCAGCCGCGACCCCGGCAGGTTTACTCCCTTGTGCTCGCCAAGGACGCCGCCGTTGACAATTTCCGTTTCGACTTCACCCTGCGAAGCTCCCAGGACGCGCAGTTCGATCAGTCCATCGGCGAGTAGGATGCGGTCGCCCTCGCGCACCTCCTGCGCCAGGGTCGGATATGTCACCGAGATCAGCCGGGGCCGTCCGGGGATCTGCTCGGGAGTCAGGCGCAGCTTTTGCCCGGTGCGCAACGTAATGGGCCGGCTGCCGCGGAGACGGCCGGTACGAATCTTCGGCCCCGCCAAATCCTGCAGGATGGCGATGGGGCAGCGGGCTTCTTCGGCTGCTTGGCGCACCCATGCGGCCGTCTGGGCGTGTTCTTCCTGGGTTCCATGCGAGAAGTTCAACCGGGCCACGTCCATTCCGGCCCGAATCAGGTTCCGGATCACCGGAAGGCTCCGAGTGGCTGGCCCCAAGGTGCACACAATCTTGGTCCGACGCCCTAACTCCTTGCTGGCCATCCACTTCCTCCCGAACGAAGCTAGTTATGGAAATGTCTAGCTTCCTGGTGACAATTCGATGCATCCATAGTAATATGAAACCGCTGGCGCTTTGGGATGGTGCTATAAAGAATGGCCCTGGCGAGTGGCTTTCTTTTTGCCGCTTCATGGGCGGCATTCGCTGGCGCTCAGGTTTCACAGAAAATACGTTTCGGGAGAATCCAATGCGAAAACGAGCTTCTGTATTCTTGACGACTCTGCTCCTTGGGGGGCTAGTGCTTCTGATAGCGGGAAGACCGGAGGCTGTGGCGCAGTACTCCGACAGCGCCGAGCCAAGCTCCGAGCAATCAAGCCCCGCTGCCGTTCCGCAGAGCGGCCCGAACCGAAATGTAGGCGAAACCGTGGTCGTCCCGCGAGACCGACCCTCCCAGCCTACGCCGCGCGCTCAGGAGAGAGCAGCAGAGCGCGTGAATCCGGATGAAACCTTCCGGTTCAGCACGGAAGTCGACCTTGTGGAGCTGAGCGTCGTCGTTCAGGACCGCAACGGAAATTTCATCCCGGAGCTCCGGAGGGAGCACTTTCGAATCCTGGAGGAGGATGTACCGCAGACGATCCATCGCATAGAACGGACCGAGGCGCCCGTGACGGTTGCCATGCTGATCGAGTTCAGCGATCTGTATTGGGAATTCCTTTGGCAAACGCTGCAGGCATCCTATGGCTTCGTTGGCTCGCTGCAACAGGAGGACTGGGTAGCCGTGGTCATCTACGACCTGAAGACGGATATTCTGCAGGATTTCACCCGCAACAAGAATGCCGCTTTCGCCGCCCTCAACCAGATGCGCTACCCGGCGTTCCGCGAAACCAACCTCTTCGACGCGCTGACCGAAACCATTGACCGGATGGAGGACATCGAGGGGAAGAAAGCGATTGTGCTGATTTCGAGCGGCGTGGATACGTTCAGCAAGACGCGATACAACAAAGCGCTCGACGCCGCCAAGGGCTCCAGCACACCCGTCTACGCCATCGGAACCGGGCAGGCCGTCCGGATGTGGTATGACGCCCGGGGATACATGTCCTCATCGACCAATATTGGCTTCTTGCAGGCTGACAACCAACTGCGAAGCTTTTCCCGCCTCTCCGGTGGACGCGCATACTTCCCCCGGTTTGAGGGACAGTTCGGGGAAATCTATCGCGACATTTCTGCTGCGCTGCGCAACGAGTACCAGATCTCCTACAGCCCCACCAACACGACTAAAGACGGCAAGTTCCGCGAAATCGAGGTCGAAATCGTCGGGCCGGATGGCAAGGATCTGAAGATCGTGGACCCCAAGGGCAAGGAAATCAAATACGAGGTTCGCTACCGCGAGGGCTATTACGCCCGACGGGAAGTCGAATAAGAACTCTTCCGGGCCTTTTCCGATTCGATTCGCACAAGCCTGTTCCCAGGCTGTACCCTGCATGCGAAAACGCCCTTCCATCTGCTTGTCGCCGCTATTTCTCGGGCTGTTCGTGTGGCTGTTGACCAGCCCGGTGGAGGGAATGGCGCAGTATTCCTCTGAGCACGAGAAGCCCTCTCCGACGGAGACTTCCACGCCCGTAGCCATACCCGTTCCGCAAAGCGGCCCGAATCGAAACGTGGGCGAAACTGTCGTGGTTCCCCGCCGTCGCCCCAACCAACCCTCGGCCCGACAGCAACAAGGTATCAGCGAGAGAACCCGCTCCGACGCGCCGCCCGTCCGCTTTGCCACCGAAGTAGACCTGGTGAACCTGAGCGTGGTGGTGCAGGATCAAGACCGTCGTTTCCTTCCCGACTTAAGGAAAGAGCACTTCCGAATCTTGGAGGACGGCGTCCCGCAGACGATCCTGAGCTTGGAAACCTCCGAGGCGCCGGTAACCGTCGCGATGGTGATCGAATTCGGCAGCCAGTCTTGGTGGTTTCTCTATGAAACGCTGGAGACTGCTTATGAATTTGTCAGCTCGTTGCGGCCTGAGGACTGGGTCGCGGTGGTGATGTACGATTTGAAAACGCAGATACTTCAGGATTTCACGAGAAACAAACAGTCGGCATTCGTGGCCCTGAGCACGATGCGATTTCCGAGGTTCCGCGAAACGAACCTGTTCGACGCCTTGACGGAAACCATCGACCGGATGGATGCGATCGAGGGGAAAAAAGCGATCGTGCTGATCTCAAGCGGCGTGGACACGTTCAGCAAGACGCTCTACGAGCAAGCTCTCCGAGCATCGCAGAACTCCGATACGGCCATCTACCCCATCGGGATCCGGCACGCTCTACGATCGGGAGCCGGGTCTTTCTTCGTAGGTTTGAGCAATCTCACTTTGCTGCAAGCCGACAACCAGCTCCGCAGCTTCGCCCGACTCTCGGGCGGACGCGCTTACTTCCCGCAGTTTGAAGCGGAGTTTCCAGGAATCTATCGCGACATCTCAGCCGCGCTGCGCAACGAATACCAGATTGCCTACCGCTCGACGAACCAGGCCAAGGACGGTAAATTCAGGGAAATCAAAGTGGAGATGGTCGGGCCGGACGGCAGAGCGCTGCAGATGACCGACCCGCAGGGGAGGGAAATCCAGTACAAGGTTCGTCACCGCGAAGGCTATTACGCTTCGCGGCCGGTCGAATAGGACTTCCCCACCCCGAGCTTGTTCGGGTCCCTTTCTACCGAAGCTCTTCCAGGTTGTAACCGCTCTCCCCGTGCTGTGACAGATCGAGGCCGGCCATTTCGTCTTCCTGACTGACCCGTAATCCGATCACGGCATCCGTGACCTTGGCAATGATCAGGGTCATGACGATGACGAAAATCCATGTCACCGCCACGGCGCCTAACTGGTTAGCTAATTGTCCCGGGTTGCCGCCGAGCAGTCCTTCTGCGGCGAAGACTCCCGTCAGAATCGCTCCCACCGTTCCACCCACTCCATGGATCCCGAACACGTCGAGCGAGTCGTCGTAGCCGAGCTTCGCCTTGAGCGCCGTGCAAGCCCAGAAGCAGACCACCCCGGCAACCAAACCGATGAGGACTCCCGACATGGGGCCGACAAAACCAGACGCCGGCGTAATCGCCACCAGTCCGGCCACTGCTCCAGAGGCCGCACCGAGCGCGCTCGGTTTTCCCTTCGCCCACCACTCGGCAAACATCCAGGACAACGTAGCGGCAGCAGCGGCCAAATGCGTAGCGACAAAAGCGCTCGCTGCAAGGCCGCCCGAAGAAACGGCGCTTCCGGCGTTAAACCCAAACCATCCGAACCAGAGCAATCCCGCCCCGGTCACCGTCATGGTCACGTTGTGGGGGATGATGGGCTGTTTGCCGAAGCCGATCCGTTTCCCGATCAGCAACGCCAGCACCAAGGCGGATACCCCCGAGCTGATGTGGACCACTGTCCCGCCGGCAAAATCCAGCGCGCCGAAGATGGCTGCGTCGTCTCCGTACCGAAGGTACCCTCCGCTGCCCCAAACCCAGTGGCAGAGCGGGCTGTACACCAGGCTTGACCAGAGCCACATGAAGAACAGCATGGCGCTGAACTTCATCCGCTCGGCAAACGCACCGCTGATCAGAGCCGGCGTAATGATGGCAAACATCAACTGAAACGCCATGAACACCTGATGCGGGACTGTCCCGGCATATCCGATCGGATCCGGCTCCGCTCCGACGCCGCGCAACAGCGCCCAGTCGAACCCGCCCCAGAAGGTTCCTTCATGGAACGCCAGGCTGTAGCCGTACAAAGCCCAGATGATGCTCACCCACGCGATCATGATGAAGCTGTGCATGATCGTCCCGAGGACGTTCTTGCGGCGCACCATCCCACCGTAAAACAGCGCCAAACCCGGAGTCATCAGAAGGACAAAGGCAGCCGACGTCAGGACCCAGGCCGTGTCGCCAGGGTCGGTAGTGGGCGCTTCCTCCTGAGCCCAGCCCATCACCGGAGCCAGCAGAAAAACCAGCCACACTCCGGTCAGAAGATACCGTGGTCTTGATTGCATGATCCAGCCTCCTGCCCTCAGTGATTCGCGAATCTACCCGAGAGGGTCTTCCGGCACAGCTCTCGAGCAATCCGCTCTTCTCTAAATTTTCAGCAAGCGTAGGAAGGATGGAATAACTTGTCAAGAAAAAATCGAAGATTTTGCGTCCGGAGGGGTCCGGTATGGCAGAAATCGAGAGCGATTTACTTCGATTCGGAGTGGAATTGTTCGACTTCGCCTTGCGTTTGTAACAAGATTTGCAAATCTGACTGCGCGGGTTGCAATCTTCAATCTTGCTTACCCGGGGGCCGCGCCGGGCGGGCTGCGTCTTCCCGCCCGAACACGGCCTTGTTCCCGGGTTCCCGAAAACCTCCCCGGAGGCTGGGAGTTAAACGGGGAGCCTGAGTAGCTCGGCGCCGCCGCGATCCTGTGCCGCATCTACCGAGCTACGCACTCTTGGAAGACAATTAGTCGAACTTCAGCTGGAAACCGGTATAGGCGTCCAACCCATGTTCGCCCTTGTCCAATCCTTGAACTTCTTCGTCGGCTGAGACCCGAATACCCATCACAGCCTTCAAGCCCGCGAACAGCAGCAGGGCTATTGCGAACGTGGTCACGCCGTATGCCGCCACCCCGATCAGCTGCGTTACGAAGTTGTGATCTGGGTTCATGCTGAAGATGCCGACAGCCAAAGTCCCCCAGATGCCGCTGACCAAGTGAACGGAAACCGCCCCCACCGGATCATCAATCTTGAGTTTGGTGTCGATGCTAATCACCGCCATCACGACCAGTACACCTGCCACCAAACCGATGATCACCGCTGAAAGCGGGGACACGGTATCGGCGCCGGCCGTGATGCCGACCAAGCCGGCCAGGCAGCCGTTCAACACCATCGAGAGATCTGGTTTGCCCTGCATCAGCGTGGACGTGAAGTGCGCAGCAACAATCCCGGAGGCCGCCGCCAGACAGGTCGTCACCAGCGTGAACGACACCTGTCCCGGGTCTCCCGACAGCACCGAACCGCCATTGAATCCAAACCAGCCGAGCCACAGGAGAAAGACGCCGATCGTAGCCAAAGGCATGCTGGAGCCTGGAATCGCGCCGATCTTGCCCTTTTGATACTTCCCGATCCGGGGCCCGAGCAGAATTGCTCCCGCCAGCGCGCCCCAGCCCCCAACTGAATGGACCAGCGTGGATCCGGCAAAGTCGTAGAACCCCATCTGATCCAGCCATCCGCCGCCCCACTTCCAGCTGCCCACAAACGGATAGACAAGTCCCACGAAGAAGAATGTGAAGAGAAGGAAACTGTGGAGCTTGATGCGCCCTGCGACCGCTCCCGAAACAATCGTGGCGCCCGTGGCCGCAAACATCGCCTGGAACAGGAAATCGGTCCAGTAGCTGTATCCGCCGCCGGCATACTCGATCAGGCCGGCCGCGCCTTCAGGAGAAGTGATCCCGAAGCCGGCGAAACCAAACCAACTCCCAATGCTGAAATCGCCGGGATACATCAGGTTGAATCCCCACATGGCATACGTCAGCAGGGCGATGGCCACGATCATGGTGTTCTTGTACAGAATATTGACCGTGTGCTTGGTCTGGACGAGGCCGGATTCGAGGGTCGCGAAACCCAGGTGCATAATGAACACCAAAAACGTGGCCACCATCATCCAGATGTTGTTCGCCACGAACACGGCGTCGTCACCTGTGGCCTGGGCATGTGCGCCCGAACTCATGCATACCGCTAGAACGCCTAGCAGTATCGTTCTATAGATCCAACGTGTAATCCCCATACTCTCCCTTCTCCTCTCTCCTCCGTGGCTTGATTTTCGGGTCCTGGGATCAGACTCCAAACGATCTTCGGGCCTGCATGAGTTCATCCTGAGAACTCACCACACGCCCGAAGCACCTTACATTCACGTTCCGACCACCGTGTTGCTGCCACTTCGCTCAACTATGCCCCAATGTCAAGCGGCAACTTGTGCGCCGGAACGTATTGCAAGCATCGGCCGATATGGTCCGGCCGCGGTTTCGTTCTCTTTCGCGGTCGCAATCATGCACTCAAGCAGATCCAGCATCGCAAACACTTTGCTCGGATCGTGCTCGTCGTACCCTTCCACGTCGTGGAGGCACGCTACCGGCTCACCAGAATTGTTGACAAGAAGCAGTTTCATCTCGATATCGCTCCAAAGAACGCGTTCTGAGCGTTTCTCCGTTCAGAATTCTTCGTGCGGTCTTGCCAGCCTCGTGGTCTCCCTTTCGGCCTGTGGCTCTGATGCCGCAATCCAGGTATATTAGAATGTCCTTGAATCAATTGCAATACAAAAATTCACAAAAATGCTGTAATTTAGTTGCATTATATTCATAAAATTGTTAATTGTAAAAAATTGCAGTAAAATTAGATCAAATATGCATTTTCTCTTATACGATATGGATTTACAGCATGCCCGAAAAAAGGCACCCGCTCTTGCGTGATCCTGCATGAGTGAGATTAACTATTTGGATTCAACCAATTAGCTTCTATCGAAGGACTATTCGGGCGGCAAACCCCGATAGAGCTCCGTTGCGGAAGGTTCCATTTTCCCGCTAGGCGGCCAAGACGGCTTGCATCCCGTCCCAAGGGCAAAAGGCAAGCACATGGATCGGGAAGCCGTCCAAAGCGCCGGCGGCGGCGGTTCGTTTCGGAGGATCGAGAGGCAACAGGGTTGTACGGAAGGGAGATCATCCGTCCGTGCTATAGTGTGGCGCTGGAACGGCTGGACGAGGTCCAGTCTGATCCCCACGACACGGAGGCTCTTTTGGCAGCAATCATTCCATCCGAGTTTCAAGACCTGTTCAGCCGGCCAGCGATTGCCAACCTGGCGACGATCATGCCCGACGGCCGCCCGCAGGTCACGCCGGTGTGGTGCGAGTTCGACGGTACACACGTGATTTTCAACTCCGTCAAGGGACGTCAGAAACATCGCAACGTCCGACGCGACCCGCGCGTTGCATTCGAGATCTTCGACGCTGACAACCCATACCGCTATATCGAAGTCCGGGGCCGGGTCGTTGAGATCACTGAAGACGGAGCCGATGCTCACATCGACAAGCTCGCGCACAAGTATCTCGGGGTCGATCGGCACCCACGCCGCCCGCCTGGAGAAGTCCGAGTCATCTTCAAGGTGCTCCCGGAGCGAGTCCGGACCCAGGGGCTCGACCTGAGGAAAGGAAAGGTCTCGGAATAGCGTTGCGCATCACGGGGCCTGTTATGCTGTTCTTTCCCCTCCGCGATAGAACAGTTGCTTCATGAACCCGATAGGGCACCGGGTAGCACCGGTCTGCGTGAGTTCTGTGGTAAACTGAGTTCAAGCATACTTTCGATTCGGTCGCCGTACGCGGCGACCATTTCATCCTCAGGGAGGCAAGATCGTTGCAGGAAACCCGCCCAGGAAGAATCTTGGCAATCGATCTCGGCGAGCGGCGCATGGGCCTCGCGCTGAGCGATCCGTTTGGGGTGACGGCCAAAGGCTTGCCGACGGCGGAGCGGCGAAACAAACGCCAGGATCTGAACTACCTGGAGGTGGTCACTCGTCGGCACGGTGTCTCCCGCGTTCTCGTTGGAAACCCGCTGAACCTGGACGGAAGCGTAGGGTCACGGTCGGCTCAGGCACGGGCGTTCGCGGAGGAACTGGCGCGGCGGCTCAACATCGCTGTTGAACTCTGGGACGAGCGCCTCACGAGCGTCGAGGCACATCAAATCCTCACGGAAACCGGCGCCGATTTGCGAGATCGCAGAGGAGCTGTGGACCGTGTGGCTGCCGCGGTACTCCTGCAGAGTTTTCTGGATGCCCGCCGCGTGGAAATGCCAGCCGAGGAGACGACTCCATGACAGCCTGGCACCGCGCATATTGGACTGCGATCGCCGTGGCGGCGATCTGGGGATTGTGGCTGCTGGCGGACGGCACCCGCCCGTTTTTCCATGCGACCGATCCAGTCCTGTTGGACATCGAACGCGGGACGGGAACGCACCCGATCGCAAGGAGGTTGGAAGCAACCGGCGTGATCCGGAGCAGCAACACGTTCCTCTGGCTGCATTACCTGCGTCCCGGCAATACGCTCAAGGCCGGCGAGTACTCCTTCGACGGGCCCACCTCGCCGCTCGAGGTGCTCGACAAGCTGATCCGCGGCGAGGTCTCCTATGAGGTCCTGGTGGTCCCAGAAGGGTACAACCTGCTGGAGATCGCCGATGCCGTGGCAAGGCAGGGGTTCTCGACCCGCGAAGAGTTCCTGTGGGCCGCCGAGGAGGTGAGTCTGGTAGCCGACCTCGCCCCACTCGCCAAGAGCTTGGAAGGCTACCTCTTCCCGGACACCTACCATTTTCCGCGGCATGCGCGCCCTGCGCAGATTGTAGAGGCGATGGTCGAACGCTTCCGGGAAGTGTATACAGAGCTGAACCCAACGGAGTTGGGCCGTACCAACCATGACATTGTCACGATGGCATCGCTCGTCGAAAAGGAAACCTCGCTCGACTCGGAAGGCCCGTTGGTGGCGGCGGTATTCTATAACCGGCTGCGACGCGGAATTCTGCTGCAGTGCGACCCGACAGTGATCTACGCGCTGATGCTCGAGAACCAGTACACCGGCCGGATCCGCCTGTCGCAGCTCGACCACCCATCGCCTTACAACACCTACCTGCACCCCGGATTGCCGCCCGGGCCGATTGCCAACCCCGGACGTGCCTCGCTCGCCGCTGCGCTGCGCCCCGCCGAGAGCGACTACCTCTTCTTCGTGGCCAACGCGGAAGGCGGCCACACTTTCTCCCGTACGCTTGCCGAACACAACCGTGCCGTAAGAGATTACCGCCAAAGCGTGCGCCTGCGGGGTGCAGCGGGAGCGGCACGGTAGACCCCGGTTCAGGAAGCATCCGATTCCATATAGTAACCTGCTTTCTCTTCAACCGATTAGGTCACGTTGCAGCGGGATGCGGGGGTCTGTTACAGTTTGGCAGAGGAGGCTGGGGTGCGTCGCGCGTGGATCAGCGGGTGGATTGGGCTGTTGGTTGGCATGCTGCTGACGGCTGGATGCGCCGTGCGGCAGCGGGAAGCGATTCCGCCGACGCAACTCACGCCCGTGTGGAAAGAGGCCACTCTGGCGGAACTGATCGAGCAGGTGCGCGAGCAGCAGGATGCGATCGAGTCATTCCAGGCGACGGTCGAGATGGAGCCTTCCGTCACGCGGATTAACGAAGCGGAGGTGGTCCACTACCGGGACGTGCGCGCGTTCATCCTGATCCGGCGCCCGGCGCACATGCGGATGGTCGGGCTCTATCCGGTGGCGCGGACGACGGCGTTCGACATGGCGTCGAACGGCGAGAAGTTTGGCCTCTATGTACCGTCACGCAATCGGTTTATCATTGGCAGCAGCCGCGAGGGGAGAAGATCCGAGTCGGCGCTGGAAAACCTGCGGCCGCAGCACATCCTGGACGCACTGCTCTGGGAAGCGCCGGAGCCGGAGCGGGAGCAGGCCGTGCTCGAAGTGAGCGATGAGGGAGCGACGAGCTATTACATTGTTCATGTGCTGCGCTCCGGTAATGAAGACGAACTGTTGCTGGCGCGCAACCTGTGGTTCGAGCGGAGAAACCTTTCGCTTGAGCGTCTCCAGATTTTCGACTCGTCAGGCGAGGAACTCACGGATGCCCGGTACCTCGACTATGGCGAGTTTTCGGGAATTTCCTATCCGCAGACGATCACCATCGACCGTCCGAAGGACCGCTATGGGCTGGCGCTGACGGTAACCGAACTGGAATTCAACTTGCCGTTGGAAGACGAGAAGTTCCTATTGGAGCAACCGCCCGGGACTGAACTCCGGGACCTGGAAGAACCTTCCCAGGCAGAACAGGCAAACAACGTTGGTTAACCGGCTGATTGTAGCGAACCTGGTGGCGCGGCCTGTGCGGACCGCTCTCTCCGTGACGGCCGTGGCAGTGGAGATGATCCTGATCCTCCTGGTCGTCGGACTAACGCATGGAATGCTCCGGGAATCGGCCGACCGCACGGTGGGCGTGGGCGCGGAGATCATGGTGCAGCCGCAGTCGACCTCATTCCTGATGGGTATAAGCGGCACCCCTATGCCCGTCGCAATCGGAGAACGGATCGCAGAAATCCCGGGCGTTCGGGCCGTGGCGCCCGTGGCGACGCAAGTGAGCTCGGAGGGCGGCGTCACGATCATCTACGGGATTGACCCCGAACGTTTCGACACCGTCAGTGGCGGCTTCCGGTTCCTGGAAGGCGGCCCGATGCAGGCTGCGGACGAGATTCTGGTAGACGATATCCACGCGCGGGCCCGCAACCTGCGTGCGGGGCAGGATGTCGAGCTGCTGAACCAGACCTTCCGGCTCGCCGGTATCGTGGAACACGGGAAAGGCGCCCGTATCTTTATGAATATCGACATGCTTCAGGAACTGATCGGCGCGCCCGGAAGGGCATCCCTGTTCTTTGTCAAAGTGGATACTCCCGAGGAGACCGCTCCCGTCCTCGGACGCCTGAGCGAGCTGCTGCCCAATTACCAGTTGCGCGACATGGAACAATTCATCACTCTGATGACGGCAGAAAACATCCCGGGGCTGAACAACTTTATCACTGTCATGATCGCGCTGGCGGTGTCGATCGGCCTCTTGGTCATCTTCATAACCATGTATTCGACGATCGTCGAACGGACACGCGAGATCGGCATTCTGAAATCCATGGGGGCATCCAACGGCTACATCGTGGGGGTGGTGCTGCGCGAGACGGCGCTGCTGACGGTACTCGGCATTGTGGCAGGGATCGGGCTGGCGTTTCTGCTGCGGCAGCTCACGCAGGTTGTGTTCCCGACGCTCCCCATACTGTTGACCGTGGAATGGATGGTGCTTGCCGGGCTGATTGCCTTCGGCGCGAGCCTGCTGGGGGCCACCTACCCAGCCTTCCGCGCCAGCAAGCTCGACGCCATCCAAGCGATTGCATACGAATGAACGAAATCATTCAAGTCGAGGCCCTGCACAAGATCTTCCGGATCGGGAAAATCGAGGTCCCTGCCCTGCGGGGCGTCAATCTGCAAATCGAGGAAGGGGATTTCGTGAGTTTGGTGGGGCCATCCGGCTGCGGCAAGTCGACGCTGCTGCACGTGATCGGCGGCTTGACGCCTCCCACCTCGGGACGCGTCATCGTGGACGGAATGGACCTCGGTCAGATGACCGAGGCACAGCGAACCGGGATGCGCAAGCAGAAGATCGGGTTCGTTTTCCAGCGCTTCAATCTGTTGCCGACGCTTACCGCTTGGGGGAACATCGCGCTGGCCTGCCACATCGCCGGAAATCGCAATGGCTCCACGCGCAGCGAGATGCAGTCGGTCATCAAGCTGCTGGGCCTGGAAGCGCGCATGGACCATCGGCCGGCGGAGATGTCCGGCGGCGAGCAGCAGCGCGTTGCGATCGCCCGCGCTGTGGTGAACCGCCCGAAGATCATCCTGGCCGACGAGCCGACCGGCAACCTCGACACGGAAAATTCCGAATTGGTTATGAACATGCTCACTGAGCTCAACCGCCGCCTGGGCCAGACCATCCTCCTCATTACCCACAATCCCGAAGTCGCCACTTTCACCGACCGCATCGTCAACATGCGCGACGGCCACGTGCTGGAAGGGTGAAAACTTTCGCGCCGTTTCGGCTCGTAGTCGCACTACCCTTTCAGCCTGGCAGTCCGTGGTGAAACCCCGCGTCGCGCCGAGACCGGTCAGGCACCCGGCTGACAAGGCGTGACGAGGGAGCATATTGGACATATGCGACCAAGGAACAACGCAGTTCAGGCGGAATGCATGGCCGGTCGAACGCAGCGGGGCTTTTGCCACGGGCTGCCCAGTTGGCGTAGACTGGTACTATGCTGAAGAAGCTGGGTACGGTGATCCGGCGGGGGCTGTTCTGGACCTACGATCGGGGGACTTGGCAGTACGACGTCATGGTGGCCCTGATCCTTGCCTTCATCTTCCTCACGCCGCGGTCGTGGTTTGGCGACCGGCCGGTCTCGCCGTTGCCACCGCAAGAGATTGTCTTGTTGCTCAACGAGCCCACCCAAATGGTGTATCAGATTCCTATCTCCTTAATGGAACTCGACGCCGAAGCTTCGCTTGACCGGAGCGCCGAGAGGGTTCTGGAGACGCATACGGGAAAATCAATGGAGGTGATCCGAGTCGAGCCCGGCCCAAAGGACTCGCTCGGAAAGGTGATCAGTTATGCGGTCTCGGTACGCAAACAAACTGATTTCTGATCCAAGGCCAAAGCGAACCATGCAGATGCTGCTGCTTGGATTCCTTCTGGCCGGCGTGGCCGGAACGCTGCAGTCAGAGGAGAGCGGAACCCGTTCCGCCGGATCTCTCGAGGCCGCGCTGGCCGGCATGGACCGAGCCGCGGCCGGCTTTACGGGGGTCACAGCAGATCTCGATTACACCAAAGTCACTGTCATCGTGGACGACCACTCGACCGACCGGGGAACCGTTGCGTTTGCGAAGAAGAACGGCGAGTCGCGCGTCATGCTTGCCTTCCAGGAACCCGCTGAGAAGTTCGTTCTGTTTGAAGGAAACAAGGTCTCGCTCTACCGTCCCCGCATCGCCGAAGTGGAAGAGTATGAAATCGGGAGCAGGCAGGGTTTGGTGGAGCAGTTCCTGCTGCTGGGATTCGGCACGCCGGGAAGCGAATTGCAGAAGAGCTACCAGGTCACCTGGCACGGCGAGGACTCGCTCGACGGAGAGCGCGTGGTCCACCTGGAACTCGTTCCGAAATCCGGGCAAGCGGCGGCGCGGCTTACCAAGATCGAACTCTGGCTCTCTCCGGATAACTGGCAGCCGCTGCAGCAAAAGTTCTGGGAGCCGAGCGGCGATTACATGATCGCCCGCTACACCAATCTGAAGCTCAATGCAAACATCCCCGACCGCACGTTCCGTCTCCCGCTCCGGGGGAATGTCAGGACTGTGAACCGCTAGCTGCTTCTTCCATATCCCGCCAATTCGGCCCCATGGCGACTTCGGCGACCAGCGGGACGCGCAGTTGCCAGGCTTGTTCCATACCTTCCCGGAGGATGGCGGCGGCTTCCTCTACTTCTTCGCGAGGAGCTTCCAGCACCAGTTCGTCGTGTACCTGAAGGATCATGCGGGAGCGGAGCCCATGCTTGCGGATGTCGTGATGCACACGGAGCATGGCGAGCTTGATGAGGTCGGCGGCGCCGCCCTGCAGCGGTGTATTGATGGCGGTCCGCTCGGCGAACGATCGGGCGTTGTAATCCCTGCTGGTGATATCCGGAATCCGGCGACGACGCCCGCAGAAGGTCCGCACTTCGAGTGTGCGGCGGACTTCATCGATGGTCGAGTCAATGAATCGCCGCGCCCCCTGATAGCGATCGAAGTATTGATGGATGAAGGCCTCGGCCTCTTTCTGCGGCGCGCCGATCTGCTGGGCCAGGCCGAAGGGGCTGATGCCGTAAACGACGCCGTAGTTGATGGCCTTGGCGCGGCGGCGGTGTTCCGGAGTTTGTTCTTCGGGCGGGACGTCGAAAACAGCGGAAGCCGTCAGTTCGTGAATATCATCGCCGCGGCGGAAAGCCTCGATCAGAAGCTGGTCCTCGCTGAAGTGCGCCAGCAACCGCAATTCAATCTGCGAATAGTCCGCAGCCAAAAGGACGCGGCCTGGCTCAGCGACGAAGGCGGCGCGGATTTCGCGGCCCAATGCGGTGCGGATCGGGATGTTCTGAAGATTGGGATTGCTCGATGAGAGGCGGCCCGTGGCCGCGCCGGCCTGGTTGTAGGTAGTATGAATGCGTCCCGTGTAAGGATGCACAAGCGCCGGGAGGGCGTCCACATAGGTGGACTTCAGCTTGGCGAGCTGGCGGTATTCGAGCACCCGGCGCGGCGCTTCATGGGCAACGGCCAGCTCCTCGAGCACATCCACCGCGGTGGAAAGCGACTTGCTCTTGCCGCGCCGGCGCGGCGCCGGCAGTCCCATCTTTTCGTACAGCACCTCGCCCAGTTGCTTCGGAGAGTTGATGTTGAACTCCGTTCCGGTCAGTTGGTAGATTTGCGCTTGTAGCTGGTCGAGGTCCGCCGCCATCTGCGCGGAGAGGCGGGCAAGCTGAGCAACGTCGAGCCGGATGCCGTCCGACTCCATCTCGGCGAGAACCGGCGCGAGCGGCAGTTCAATCTGTTCATAGACTCGCTCCAACCCCGCTTCGCGAATCTCGGGCGCCAGCGCTGCGGCGAGCCGGCCTGCCCAGTCGGCTTGCGCGGCAAGGCTGGCCCCAGGCCGTTGCCCGAACCGGCGCTCGACGGCGGCCTCGAAAGAATGGTTGCTTTCGGTGGCGTCCAGCAGGAACGAGTAGAGCAGCGTATCGTGCAGGACGCCCTCCAGCGAAACGTCTTGCCGGGCGAGCGCCCGGCGGGCGGCTTTCGAATCGTGGGTTGCCTTGGGAATCGCGGGATTCTCAAGCCAGGGTTTCAGCACAGGCAGAAGGTCTGCCGGAATCGTTCGTGCGACGCCGGGCTTCGGCGAAAGCGCCGCTTCCTGAGAAATCGCGGTGAGCATGCCGCTCGTTTCCGGCGCGCCCACGGCGACCGCGACGACGCAGTCCTGCGCAATGTTCTCAAGGTTCTCAAGGTACTCGTGCAACGCGGTCTCGCCGGAGAGTTCCGCGTAATCCGTAGCCACGGTCTCGGCGGCGGGGGCGAGCTCGCGCAGTAGCGAAGTAAACCCGAGGTCCAGGAAGAGCTCGCGCAGCATCTCCGGGTCCGGCTCCTTGCATGCGGCCTCCTCAGGGTGGAACGCGACGGGAACGGCTGTGTCAATCGTGGCGAGCTGTTTGCTGAGCAGAATCTGCTCGCGGTGATTGGCGAGTGATTCGCGGTAGGTCTTGCGTGAGACCTCGGCGGCATGCTCCAGACAAGCCTCCACACGGCCGTATTTCTGGATCAGGTCGCGCGCTCCCTTCTCGCCGATGCCGGGCGCGCCGGGAATGTTGTCCACGGCGTCGCCTTGCAAGGCCATGAGGTCGGGGACCTGCTCGGGAGCGACTCCGAGTTTCTCGATCACGCGCTCACGGTCGTAAAGCAGGTCCTGCTTCATGGGGTTGATCATCGCCACGCGGCCCCCGACGAGCTGCATCATGTCCTTGTCGCTGGAAACGATCAGGACATCCAGGCCGCGCTCGGCGGCCTGGCCCGCGAGGGTCCCGATCACGTCATCGGCTTCGTAGCCGGGATGCTCGACGATGGTGACGCGCCTGGCGTCCAGCAGTTTCCGGATGTAGGGCAACTGCTGCGCCAGCTCCTCGGGCATCTCCACCCGGTTGGCCTTGTAGTCGGCATAGGACTCGTGACGGAACGTTGGCCCTTCGAGATCGAACGCCGCGGCCATGTACTCCGGCTGATAATCCGCTGCCAGCTTCCGCAGCATGTTCTGCAGCCCGTAGACGGCTTGCGTCGCCATGCCGTGCCGGTTCGTCAGCCGCGGCAAGGCGTGATAGGCGCGAAAGATGTAACTCATCGCGTCCAGCAGAAACAGGCGTGGATTCCCCTGGATGCTCATCCTGCTTCCTCCTCAACGAGGGTAGATGAGTACTTTACCCCGGTTTGCCTCCAGAAACCGATGTGTCATCCCGAGGAGTGAAGCGACGAGGGATCTGCTCTTCCTCCGATGCCGGTAGCACGAGGCATTCCTGCCCCCAAGTAGCGACAGGCCTCTGGCCTGTCCCGAGATCGGCCGAGGGATCTGCTCTTCTCTTTTGAAAGTAGCACGCTACCGGCCCGAACGGGCGGTTCCAGACCCTTTCCTGCATGACGTACAGTTGGAGAGATTTTTCTTTGAGACAGGCGGGGGGGGGGGATTCTCTCCCTGCGGAAAAATCTTCCGCAGGGAGGTTGTTGTCGTTGCCGTTGTTGTCGGATTCGAATCCATTGTCGGCGCCGACGAGCGCGCTCTGCCGGCTTCCGTAACGGCGTCAACAGTCGTCGAATCGCCACCCGCGTCAGCCACGAGATCAACGGCGGCGGCTACTCCACCCAGGTCGAGGCCGAGTCGCCCACGGATGGCTGAGACACCTCTGTCCGAGGACCGCGTCGCAAATCAATTGTCGCGTTTTATAAGGGCACATCGAATAGCATCGTTGTGATCTGAATCTCACGCCCGGGTCAAACCGTTCAGGCCATCTTCCTCAGAAAACACCTGAAATCCTTCCTTCTCCAGGTTGTATCGCACGAGTTCTACGATGTCTTCGTCGTCTTCGATGATCAAGATTCGCTTCATGGATCTGCCAATCTGGTTATCTTCTGAAAATGACATGCTTTTTACATTATGGTCCCTTCTCACTTACAGAATTATGAATAAACAATGAAAGATTTGTTAATGAAACAAAGCATTATGAATTCTTCCTGCTGTAGTGGACCATCACCGTGCCGGCTGTATTCGGCTCCCTTCTTCGACTCCTTCGCCGGGATGGGCGACGATTTCATCACCTTCTTGCAGGCCGCGGAGAATCTCCGATTCCAGGCTGCTGCGGTGTCCGATCTCTACCCTGCACAGCACCGCCCGTTCGGCCTCGATGCGGAATACCGCCCAGTCCGCTCCGACTCGGAAAAGCGCGGTATTGGGAACCTTCAAGACATTTTCCTCCTCCCATACGATGAAGCGCGCCTCCACGCGATAGCCGTCTCCCAGCGAGCGCCACACCTCTGGAGGAGAAACGATACCCAGAATCGCGAGCACTCGCTGCTCCTCCACTCCCAGAGCAGACACCTTCGTGAATGCCACCGGCTCGATCCGGCGCACCTGTGCTTCCAGCGGCCCCTCGCCCCCCCAACGCTCCAGCAGCACGCGGCTCCCCTCGGCAATCGCCACGGCATCCGACGAGAGAACCTCCACCTCAACTTCCAGCGCCGCCGGGTTGCCGATTTCTAGCAACGGATCGGCAGCATTCACAATCCCTTCGCTCTCCTGAAAGACCTTCAGGACTCGGCCGGCAACTGGCGCCAGCATGACCACAGTTTCCGCCGGCACGCCGGCGCCTTGCGCGGCTGAGTAGCGCAGTGTTGCACGAGCGGCATCCAATTCGTGCTCCGCCACCTCTACCTGGAATCGCGCCGACCGCAGCGCAGCGGCTGCCTTGCGCTCCTCAGTTTCCGTCTGATCCAGACGGTCCGCCGGCACGATGCCAGCTGCTGCCAGTTGGCGGATTCGTGCTAGTTCCGTCTCCCGATACCCTAGTTCCGCTTCCGCCGATTCGGTTTGTTCCCGAGCGGTCTCCACCGCCGCGCTGGCGGCCGCAATCCGCGCCTGCATCTCCGCCCGGCTACGGGGGTCGAGCACGGATGATGGGACCGGGTCCATTCGCAGGATCGCCTGGCCGGCCTCGACCTCATCTCCCACGTCCAGGTTCGTCCGGCGTAGATATCCTCCGACCGGAGCTGAGATTCGGTAGCGGTCGATCACCCGCGTCTTGCCTTCCTCAATGATCGAGACCTGCAAAGGGCCGCGCACGACCGGTGCTGATTCCACCAGCTCCGCTCGCGGCGCCAGACCGTAGGCAATCCAAGCGGCAATACCACCCCCTACGAGAATCAGAACGGTCCACCGACTGCGATTCATGACCTGTTACTCCCGGGTCTTCAGTACTCCGACCAGATCCAGACGGTCAATTCTGTGCTGAACCAGCAAGCCAGATAGCACCGAACACACCATCACAACTAATGCGGCGTAGGCATACGTCCTCTGCTCCACAACCAAGGGAAGGCGGAACAGATCGGTCTGCCAAGTGGATACGAAGAGCCCGCACAGCAGTCTCCCGAGAAGCATCCCCAAGGGCAGCGCCGCCACCGCCAGCACGGCCAGTTCCCCCAACAGGATGAACGACGCTTCCCCCCGCGTGTAGCCCAGCACCCGCAGACTGGCCAACTCGCGGGACCGCTCCGACAGCGCTATCCGGGAGCTGTTGTATACCACCCCAAACGCGATCGTGGCAGCTAGCAGCGTGGCGATGGTTGCAAAGACCAGGATCTGTTCTCCTATGGTTTCGGACAGGTTCTGGATTGCCTTGCGTTTGACCTCCGCTCCGGCGACACGAGGCATTCCCTTGAGTTCGGCGTAGATTTCATTCTCCCGAGCGCCGTCAATCAAGAGGTATGCTCCGGAGATGGCGTTGCCTTCCTGCAGAAGCCGGTTCAAAGCCTTCACTTGCATGGTACCGGACACTCCGAGAAACTGCCTGCTGGTACCGACCAGGGGAACTTGACGCACCGGCCGGGAGCCTTCCAGGACCTCCAGCGTGATTTCATCTCCAGGCCGCGCGCCCAGCCAGTCTGCCAGGTAGTCGGTTAGCAAAAGACCCTCTTCCGGTATGGCCACCGGACGCAAGCCTTTGTCCAAGACCCGGCGCTGCGAACCGTCCGGCTCCAGGCCCTGGATGAAGGTGCGATAGGTTCGCTGCTGAAAGCGCATACGCACCGGCACGGAGCGAAACGTCTCTACGTGCTCCACTCCTGGAATTCGCAGCAGGTCGAACTTCGCCCGACGAGAGGTGGGCTCCACAAAGGTCACCGCGACGTCGTCGCGCTCCGACAGACGGAACTGAACGTCCATCATGTAGTCGAGCGAATCCTGAAAGAACAGTCCCATCATCAGAATGGCATACGCCGCGGCGATTCCGATGGAGGTCAAGAACGCTTTTCCGGGTCGGCGCCGCAGGTTGCGCCAGATGAGGCGGCTGGGCTCGGAAAGCAGCCGCCCGAATGCTTTTCGCTCCAGCCAAGTTTGGCGATAGAACGGCGGCGGTTCCGGCCGCATGGCTTCCGCCGGGGGCTGCAGCGCTCCGCGTCGGAGGGCGTACAGCGTCCCCGCAAAAGCCGCTCCTAGTGTGATCCCCGCGGCTTGCAGGAATATCTGCGGGTCGAGTTCATAACGCAAATACGGGAATCGGTACAAGGCCACATACATGTTGCTGAGCCCTCTGCCAAGCCATCCCCCCGCAATCGCCCCCACCACCAGACCTCCCGCAGCAATGAGAGCGACGAGCTGGGAGTAATGAACTCCGATCGCAAAGTTCGAGTAGCCGAATGCTTTCAGCGTGGCTACGTCTTCCCGCTGTGTATGAATCAGCCGAGCAAAGAAAATGTTCAGCAGGAACGCGGCTACGGCGAGGAATATGACAGGGAACACTGTTGCCATCGCTTGCAACTGCCGGAGCTCCTCGTTCAGATACCGGTTCGAGAATTGGTCCTTTCTCGCATAGGCCCCGAGTCCGCCATAGCGGGCCAGCACACTGTCCACCCGATCCATTACGTCCGTAGCATTGGCATTCCCATCGAGGGCAATGGCGGCCGCATTGAAGGCGCCATCCATGTCATAAGCCGTGGCAAGCTGTTCCCGTGCCATCCAGAGGATCGCGTAACTCTCAAAGTCCGGGACCATGGAACCCGGACGGATTTGCAGGATGTACTCCGGGGACAATGCCACGCCGACGATGGTCAGTGTCTTCCTGCGGCCGTTGATGACGGCTGTCAGTGGATCGCCCGGACCCAACTGCTGTGCTTCCGCGAAGGCTTCGCTCACTACCACTTCATCGTCTCGAACCGGGTTTACTAAGCGCCCGGACTGCACGGACAGCCGGTTCAGAACGGTTCTTTCCTCATCGTAAGAAACCAGTAGTGCCGAGGCCGGATCCGGATAACCCTCGATGTCCAGATTGACTGCGGCGACCACTTCCGTTTGGACATGCCGGACGCCGTCGATCTCCGCCAGTTGCTCGGAAACCGATTCCGGCGCCCGCTTCAGCGAAACGAACACGTCCGCGAACCGGGACTCCCGGTAGAAATGGGCTTGCGTCACCTGCAAGGAGTGCAGCGTCGCCAGTGACAAGACAAAGGTTGCCACCCCGCTGGCAATCACCATGGCGATGGCCAGTGCCTGGCCCTTCATAGACCACAGTTCGCGCGCGAGTTTGCGGTGCAGCGCCGTCATGTTTCTCTACCAGGTGATCTCCCTGGCTGCCTTTCTTCGTTCCTGTTTCTCCGCTGAGGCGATGCGGCCGTCGTGCATGCGCAAAACGCGATCCGCCATGGCCGCGATATCGGAATTGTGAGTAATGATCGCCGTGGTTGTGCCCAGATCGCGGTTGGCCCGTTCCAATGCTTCCAACACCACCACCCCCGTCTGCGAATCCAGCGCCCCGGTCGGTTCATCGCAGAGCAACACCGCCGGGTTCTTCGCGACGGCACGGGCAATCGCCACGCGCTGTTGTTCTCCCCCAGACATCTGCGAGGGAAAGTGATCCTTGCGATCTTTCAACCCGACCAGAGCAAGTGCGTCGGACGGGTCCATCGGATCGCGGGCAATTTCCGTTACCACCGATACGTTTTCCAGCGCCGTGAGGCTGGGAATCAGATTGTAGAACTGGAACACAAACCCAACGTGATAGCGGCGGTACTCGGTCAACTCGCGGTCCGTTGCACGGGTCAGGTCCCGTCCCGCATAGCTCACACGCCCGCTGGTGGCCGTGTCCAGACCTCCCAGGATATTCAGCAGGGTGGATTTCCCGCTGCCCGAGGGGCCCAGCAGTACAACTAGTTCCCCCCCGTACAGCTCCAGGTCAACGCCGCGCAGCGCGTGCACCTCCTGCTCGCCCATCCGGTACAGCTTGGTCAGACCGTGTGCTTCGAAGACGCTTGCTGCGCTCATCGCAGCCTCCTATTTCCAGTATACGACTGCTTGCCAGGTTCCCTTCGCGTATAAATATGGGGGCTTTTCCGCAGCAGGGAGGCCGCCCCTTGAGTCAGGCACCTACGCCTGTCAAGACTGACGAACAGAAGGCCGGGGAGAGGATACCGTGCAAAGGGAAGGTGTTGGGCAGCAAAGCAAATGGCGAGCAGGCCTGTAAGCCGGATTCTGTGCCCTGCACGAGCGGGGCGGCGATCATTCCTCTGGGCCCGGAATTGCTTCCTGGCTCTAGCGACCTACCCGAGAGTGTACCCCTTAGCCCGTAAGGGCCGAGGTTGCGGAGCGGGCCACTCCTGCTCTCCTATTTGGTCTTGCTCCGTGTGGGGTTTTCCCTGCCCCGGACGTCGCCGTCCGGGCGGTGCGCTCTTACATTAAGCCCCGTCCAGCGGGACCGCACCTTTTCACCCTTACCCCGTCCCTCACATCGGTTTCCCGTAGTGGATAAAGGGCGAGGCGGTATCTTTTCTGTGGCACTAATCCGTACCGGTCCAACCCCTCCCTGCGTTGGTTAGAGAGGCCCGACCAGTCCTGGCCGTTAGCCAGCACACTGCCCTGCGGAGTCCGGACTTTCCTCCCCGCCGAAAGGCGGAGCGATCGCCCGGCCTGCTCGCCGTTCAGCCTTCAGTATGATGGATTGGCCCCGGCAGTTCAACGCCAACGAAGTTAGCCCAAACCACGGCCACTGCCGCGTCAAACTCAATCGCAACGCATTGGCAATCTCAGTTTCGAGGCCAGGCGCGGCGAGCGACAGAAAGCCGGTCGTGTTCGGATTGAAGAACGTAGCTGTTCATCGGACTCGAAGTAAAGTAACCGTCACGCGCATCCCGCGTTTCTCTGACAAACGAAGAGTCTGGGTCGATCAGCCCGTGGCCGGGCGCGTGACGTCTCGGAGTGAAGCCAAGAAAATCTAACGGGATTGAAGAAAGATGTAACGCTGTAGGGACGGCGGCAGGGCTACCGCTCGGATACTTTGACCACGCTCAGCGATTCGACGTAACCCAGGATCCCCGCAAAGAGTGCCTCCGCGATTTTCTGCCGGTGCCCCTCGGTCTTCAGGAGTATTTCTTCCGCAGGGTTGCTCAGGAAAGCGATCTCGGAAAGAGCGGACGGCATGTTCGCGCCAATCAGAACCACGAAGGGAGCTTTCTTCACGCCCCGATCCGCCACCCTGCGGTTCCGCACGGCCTGCGTCCTCCAAACCTTGGACTGGATGTGAGTGGCGAATTCCTTCGACTCGTCCACCTTCTCGGCCATCGCAATCTTCTCAACCAGGCCCTGCAATTGGGAGATTCGCTCTTGAGAAATCGCGTTCTCACGGGCCGCCACTTCGAGTGCTTCCGCGTCGGTCGTGAAGTTCAAGTAATAGGTCTCCACACCACGCGCCCGAGGGTTGCGACTGGAATTCGCGTGGATCGAAAGGAACAAATCTGCTTCCTGCTGGTTGGCGATCGCCGTCCGCGTTTCGAGTGGCACAAAGGAATCGTCGGTTCGCGTAAACACCACCTCGCTGCCGAGTTCCTGCTCGATCAACCGGCCGAGCCGTTTGGCAATGTCCAGCACCAAGTCCTTTTCCCGATAGCCGGAGGTCCCGATGGTACCTGTGTCCGAGCCGCCATGGCCGGGATCCAGCAGGATCTTGCCGATCTTCAGCCCCAAGGCCCGCGTGAGGGACCGGGTTCCGTCGCCATTGGGTTGCGCCGCTTCCACTTTCTCAAAGACCGGTCCATCCGCGACTCTCGCTTCTTCGGCAGGTTCGGTTCCTTCGGTTCTTTCGGTTCTTTCGACAGACGAAAAAGGGGCTGCGGAAGGGATGTTTGCGACCGTTTCGGAAGGCGGCTGGGGCTGCCCGGATTCTTCCGGCCGCGGAGCGGCAGTTCCGGAAACGAGCTCCGGCGCCAGCGGCGCGGGTCGCTCACGGTTCCGTATGTCCACCACCACCCGATACGGGTTCGGCAGTTCGAAGACGGAGTGCTCGGTGAGGTCCCCCACGTAGAGGACCACGCGCGTTATGTCCGGCGTGTGGCGGCCTGTCTTGACGCCTCGCAGCAGACCGTTCTCGACGGGGAACGTGCGGTTGTTGATCCGCGGAACCGGCCGCGTCCCTTGCAGGTCTACGTAGATGCGCGGAGGGTTGCCGACGCGTCCTATACCGTATTGGACGTCTCGCTCGACATCGATCACAACGCGGGCGTACTCCGGCGTAACCCAATGCCGGACGCCGGCCACGAGCGCCAGGCTGTCCGTCCGGGGCGCGGGGGGGGGGGCGGGAGCTGCTGACGCAGCCAGGATCTCCGCGATGGCCTGTACGGCGTTCTTGCGTTCGGGCGCCCGCGGGTTATCGGCGATGAACCGCTCATATTGCCGGATGGCCTCTTCGGGCCGCTTCAGGTCGTTCCGATAGATACGCGCGACAGCGAGGCTGGCCTGGCGGCGGAACTTGCTGCCCGGATACTCGCGAACCAGAAACTGGTAGGTCTCGACCGCCGACTCCAGCGACCGCTCGTTCTCCCAGCGCCGACCCATTTCCTCATAG
The DNA here is from genome assembly GCA_965198025.1 of Terriglobia bacterium. GTDB lineage: Bacteria > Acidobacteriota > Terriglobia > 2-12-FULL-54-10 > 2-12-FULL-54-10 > CAYWWM01. The sequence continues at coordinate 3,271,740 of OZ240237.1, forward strand.
AGAGCGCCGATCTCCATCAGGCAAATGGTGTCGTTCGAGTACGAGGGATCGGTCCAATAGACGCGCCGGAACGCCCGGATGACTCGCTGGTAATCTCCTGCGGCGCGCTCTTCGTAGGGAATCTGCGCGAAGGATTTCTGGACATCAAGAGCCTGGCGGAAGTAGCTGACCGCCAGTCGTCGTTTTTCCGCAGCGCTTCCGCCCTGCTGGGCATTGGCCCATGGGGCCAGGAAGCAGCCGAGAGCAAGCAGCCCGAGCAGGAGGGTGGCGAAGGCCCTGCGGTTCATGCAGAGAGCGCACCCGCGACCCTTCCGGCTCAGGCCAAAGGAACCGCTGACCGAATTTTGCAACCATCGTCTCGGCATAACTCTACCGTTCACGGCCGGCCAGTGTTGGTGAAGCGGACGATCCCGTCGCTGCCGACCGTGCGGACGATCCTCCGCGCTTCGGGGGAACGAAGCGCGGCGTTCCTGCCGGCCTGGGCCCGCCGCAACGGATAGATTCCGTTAATCTTTCTCAGATAGTTCTGCGTTTCGAGGATCCGGGGGACACTTCCACTGCGCAGAACGGCGTTTTCTCCCGCGTTGTAAGCTGCCAGCGACAGCTCCAGGTCTCCGCCGAACATATCCAGTAAGAACTTCAAGTACCGGATTCCGCCGTCCAGGTTCTGAACCGGGTCGAAGACGTTCCGCACCCCGAAGCGAAGCGCCGTGGGGCGGATCAATTGCATCAGGCCCATCGCGCCGCGGGGCGAGACCGCCATGGGGTTGAAGTCCGACTCTACCTGGACGACGGCACGGATCAGATCCGGCTCCATACGGTGGTGCGCCGCAGCCTGCCCGATCAGGTCAGCGATGTAGGCCCGGGTATCCGTCGAGGAACTGGACGGCCGAGGGCGGAACCGCTGCGGCTGAACCGGAACCGGGCCGTTCTCGAAAACAACCTTACCGTCTTCGATATGGGCGGCGATCCTCTGAGCGTGTAGCGGCGCAGCGGCGCAAGCGATCAAGGCGGCCAGCAAGACGCTGCCGACTTTCGGATTGCCATAGAATCGCGCGAGCACCATGCGTTGCAACCTCAAGACTGCACCAAAGCGCAGCAATAACGACACGCCCCCCCAACAACGGAAGCCGGGAGGACGGAATCTACTCGCAAGAAGACGCAATTATTTTAGCATTGCGCCGACGACGGCAAGCACATCCTTGAGGGCCGCGTCAAGCAAGTTTACATTCTTGCCACCTGCCTCGGCAATCTCGGGGCGACCGCCGCCGGAGCCGCCCAGTCGCCTGGCAACGGTCTGGGCGATCTTGCCAGCATGGAGACGAGAGGTAAGGTCGGGTGTCAGTGCAGCTATTATGGACACTTTGCCGTCGGATGGAGCGGCGAGGACAACCACTCCCGATTTGAGCCGATGGCGCAAAACATCAGCCATCGATCTCAACTGGCTCCGGTCCAAGCCTTCCAGGCGAAGCGCCAGGACGCGCACATCCTTGACCGAACGGACCTGTTGTTCGATGTCGGAGAGTTGCGCCTGAGCCGACTTCAGCTTCAGGGATTCGACCTGCTTTTCGAGCTGCCGCTGGTTCTCCACAAGCCGCTCGACCAAGCCGGGGACTTCCACCGGGGAGGTCTTGAGGGTCGCGGCGACACGCTGGACCAACTCACTGACCGCCTGGAACTCCCGCAAAGCTCGCTCGCCGGTTACGGCTTCCACGCGGCGAACCCCAGCCGAGATACTTCCCTCGGAGGTCACTTTGATTAAACCGATATCCCCGGTACGGCGAACGTGCGTCCCCCCGCACAGCTCCTTGCTGAAGAAGTTCTTTTCGCCGCCGACGGTTACAACGCGAACGCGGTCAGGGTATTTCTCACCAAAGAAGGCCAGTGCTCCTGATTCCAGTGCCCGGTCGAGTTCCACGACTTCGGTGGAGACCGCTTCGTTGCGCGTGATGGAATCGTTGGCAAGCCTTTCTATCTCTTGCAGTTCATCCTCGCTGACGCCGGCAAAGTGGGAGAAGTCAAAGCGGAGCCTTTCCGAGTCAACTACCGAGCCAGCCTGCTTCACGTGCGTGCCCAGCACTTGGCGCAGAGCTGCGTGCAACAGGTGGGTCCCGGTATGGTTGCGCATGGTCGAGCGGCGCCGTTCCGCATCCGCAGCAACCGTCAGCCGGTCACCGACTCGAATGGCGGCACGGGTGGTCACGCGGTGGGCAATCAACCCGGACACGGGACTATAGGTATCTTCCACCCTGGCGACCAGCTCCTTCGATTCGCGGCTTCGAAAAACTCCCGTGTCGCCTACCTGCCCACCGGCTTCCGCGTAGAACGGAGTGTGGTCGAGAACGACTTCGGCCCGCGCCCCGGCGGGAAGCTCCTGCACCAGGTGGGCGTCCTGCAGGAGGGCGCGGACGGTGCAGTCCTGCGACTCGGTGCGAGCGTAGCCCTCGAAGACGACGGGGCCCTTCTGGAGCAGCTCGGCGTAAGCGGGGCCCAGGACGGCCTTGGCGCCGCCCTTCCAGCTCGCGCGGGCGCGCTCCCGCTGGCGGGCCATTGCTTGCTCAAAGCCTTCCCGGTCCAGCATGAGGCCGCGCTCGTTGGCGAGCTCCACCATCAGGTCCCAGGGCATTCCAAAGGTGTCATACAGTGGAAAGAGCTGGGCGCCAGGCAGAATCCGGGTTCCCGGCTTCTTCGTCACATCCTGAGCAGCCTTCTCAAACTCCTGCAATGCGATGGTCATGGTGCGGGCGAAGCGCTGCTCCTCGGACTTGACGACGGCGGCGACATGCCGGGTGGATTCGAGCAACTCCGGGTAGGCGTCCGACATCATCTCAGCGACTTTGCCGGTGAGCTGGTACAGGAAGGGCTCGTGCAAGCCGAGCAGCTTGCCGTGACGGGCCGCACGGCGCAGGATCTTCCGCAGGACGTAACCGCGGCCCTCGTTCGAGGGCAGAACGCCGTCATGGACGAGAAAAGCTCCGGCGCGAGCGTGGTCGGCCAGGATGCGCAGCGAAACGTCCGTCTCGGGCTTTTCGCCGTATTCGAGCCCAGCCAACTCGGCTGCGGCCTCGATGAGGGGCCGGAGGAGGTCGGTATCAAAGTTCGAGAGCTTGCCCTGGAGGACCGAGGCAAGCCGCTCCAGGCCCAAGCCGGTATCCACGCAGGGCCGGGGCAGCGGGGTTATCTCGTAGGGTGACACGGCACCGATTTCCGGCGACCCGGCCATTGACGGCAACAGTTCGGGACGCAGTCCTTCGGATTCCCGCAATGAGCGGTTGAATTGCATAAAGACCAGGTTCCAGATCTCGACGTAGCGGCCGCACTCGCAGGGGAACGCGCAGTCCGCGTGGCCTTCGTCGCTTGCGCCGGGGCCGAGGTCGTAGTACATCTCCGAGCAGGGACCACAGGGGCCGGTGTCGCCCATCTGCCAGAAGTTGTCCTTCACGTCCCCATCGAAAATCCGGCTGCGGGGAACACCCACATGCTCCCAAAACTTCTGAGCTTCTTCGTCTTTCGGGAGTGTGATTGGCTTGACCGTGCCGCCGCCAAATACAGTGACGATGAGTCTTTCCTTGGGCAATCCGTACTCTTTCGTGACCAACTCCCAGGCGAACTCGACGGCTTCCTTCTTGAAGTAGTCGCCGAAGGAGAAGTTGCCGAGCATCTCGAAAAAGGTGTGGTGGCGGCGGGTACGGCCGACGTTTTCGAGGTCGTTGTGCTTGCCCCCGGCGCGGACGCACCTCTGCGAGGAGGTGGCGCGGGCGTAGTCGCGCAGCTCGCGGCCCAGGAAGACATCCTTGAACTGGTTCATGCCAGCGTTGGTGAAGAGCAGCGTGGGGTCGCTCGCGGGCACCAGCGAAGAGCTGCGGACAACGCGGTGGCCGCGCGCGGCAAAGTAGTCAAGAAACGTCTTGCGGATTTCGCTGCCAGTCAAGCAACCCTCACTCCCAGAAAGAGCCAGTCATTTATTTCCCCCGGCGCTTCCTCGACCTCGCTCCCCTCGGCCGATCTCGGGACAGGCGGGACAATCCGCCAGGGATGACACCTCAGTGCGTGAAGAGCTAGGACTCCAGCTCCTCGAACTCCGCGAGGGAGTCCAACAGCTCATCCCAGCGGAGCGAAACGACATCTCCATGCCGTTTCGCGTCGTCCGTTCCCCGTTTGGAAGAGGCGCGCAGAAGCCGCTTCAACTCGCCGACAATTGTGTCAGAGCGAAACCCGGCACGCAAGAGCCGCCGGTAAAGGGCCTGGACGGAAGAGGGCTTGTCCAAGGATTTGGTGAAACGAACCTTGCGGCGGAGGTGCTGACGGAGGAGCTTCGTCTCATCCAAGGCGTCGAAAGCGCGGCGAACGGCTTCATCGGCAACGGCGGGATGGACGCGACGAGCGGCGAGGTCGCGCCGGACTCGCAGGCGGCCATGGAGGTCGTTCTCGACACGCGAGGCGACAAACGAACGAGCGAAGCGCGCGTCGTCCAGGTAGCCGTGGTCGCGGAGACGCTGCATGGCGGCCTCGACATCAGCCGGGGCACCCTTGCGACGGAGGAGCAGAGCGCGCACCTCTGCGATCGAGCGGGCGCGGCGGGCCAGCGACCGGACGGCGATTTGGTAGAGGGCATCGGCGGTGGGAGGGAGGCTGCGGTTCCGGGACATCCGCTTGAAATAGTACAGAGGAGAAACCGAGCAATTGGTAACATAATCAGACTGGAGTGTCAATTGAAAGGAAACAGGGGTAGAGCTCATATGCCATCAAACAATTGAATGCGAGCAACTTTTCTTGTTTCCCCACGTTTAGGTTTCCATAGCAACCGCGAATCACCGTTTGGACTAATGGTGCAAACGAACGGTGGCCGGATGTTACGCGACAAGTTTATTATCTTATGTAGGCCTGCTTCCAGGGCTTGAGCCATTACTGTACTACCCTTGGTGTTTCTACTGAATTCGAAAACCCGCACTCGGTAACGAATTATGGCCACACGTTCCACTTCATTAAAGCGTAAACGGGTGTCGGTGGTGAGCAATATCCACTGTTTATTACCTACCAGTGGCAACCAGGTCGAGTCTTCCGTTCCGGGATTATCGAAATATTTGAAATGCTGATGAACGGTGATGCCGTGGGATCTTAAAACTGACAGGATTGGTACGCACCGCTGGAGGTTTTCATCAAGGTAGATTTGAAAGTTCTTAGGCGGCTTTTGTTTGTTCCCACCTAATCGCTTCCTCGATTTCCTGGACCGCGCGGGCATATTCGCTTGCCAAGCTGGAAACGGACTCCCTTGCATTGAATCGGTCCGCTACAACGGAGGTGCTAATTCCGGTTCCCGCAATAACGGGCTTTCCGAAAGCGATTCTCGGATCGATCTGAATCCACCGAGGTTCTGTATGCGTGTGCTCTTTTACGAATGGATATAACGTAATGGGAAATCGCTGAGAGTCCCACTCTATTCTTTCTAGATATATCTCCAGCAACTCACGAAATGCGCCCTGGCCACCCAAAGACTCGTTTACTAAATCCCCTGGGAGGGCTTCAGAAAATATATCCACTCCATCCGTGGATAAAACTGCATGCAGAAGAGGATGAGCAGGCCACTTTGTTGCTAGGGAGCTAATAGCCATTCTTATATTTTGCAGCTTAACTCCCTTCACGCGAATCGCACTCAAAATATGAAATTCAACAAGATTGTTGAAGGATAGGCGGGGGGGGGTCACAGATGGACTATGTATCACTGGAGGATGGCCATTACTAGCAATCCAGTATTTAATCGTCGTTCTCGGAATCTGAACAAAATTCGACACCTCTTCGATGCTGTAGGCGGGAATATCGCGAATGTCGATTGGAGGTGTCTTTTTTCGCCCCATCGTTAATCCCTGGATTTCTTGAAGAATCGTAACCAGATATAATCAGCCGCCCCACCTGGACCGGGCAGCATGGCTGGCAATTTCAGAACGTCGCTTGGAGCTCAGCTTGCGGGCGCGGGCGCGGCCTCCCACCTTGCCGCCTTTTCGCCTTGCGGAAGGCAGCCTATCCTCAATTTCTCCGGTGGTGATCTTGGCGACCGCGACGGCGCACCCGATCACGTCGGCAGGTCTCTTGTGCCCGTGTGGACCCTTTGGCATCTACTGCATCTTCTCCCAGCGGGCTATTATTGTCCCGTTACGCTAGCCAGCGTAACGGGATGAAATTTTTTTGTCAATGCTCCCTTGGATTCAAACTGAGACACTACCGAAACGGGTCAGGGAGAGAGTGCGGCGGCGCAAAACGGTACTGGAAGGCCCCGCAATTCGGCCGGTGCGGAGACCGAATTCGTGTTCGCGTGGCCGTTGAGAAAGAAGTCCTAACATGATATAATTCTGCTTTGCAATCAGGCGTGAACAGCTTGCCTTAGGTTCTCATCTCCTGAATCGGGCCGAAACGAAAGTGCGGGGATCAATGAGGGTTGTGTGTCTGGTGTAAACCATTGTCTCTAAAACACTTGCTAGATCGGTCGGGACTAGCTAGATAGCCTGCGTCCTTGCGGAAGCTCTACCTGCTAGCGGCGGTACGCCAGGGAAAAGCGAAAGGCCGAATGAACTCCTGGGAAAAGATTCTAGAATACCTCGAAAACCACATCAGCCCGCAGAGCTATACCACGTGGTTCCAGCCGGCGCGGTTCAGTCACGAAGACAGTGGAGTGCTGTACGTGCGCGTGCCGAACGAGACGTTTCGAGCGTGGTACGACGGCAATTGCGCGAAGCTGCTGCAGGAGGCGCTGGACCGGCTCGCGTTGGGGGTGAACCGAATCGAGTGGGTCTGCCCGGCACCGAGCAGGCCGCGTGTGGGACCCTCGCAGGCAGCGTTTGACTTCGACGCACCGATCGCCCAACTCAACCCTCGCTATACATTCGATACATTTGTGGTAGGCCAGTTCAACCAGTTTGCGCACGCAGCAGCAGACCGCGTGGCCCGCGAGCCGGCGAAGGCCTACAACCCGTTGTTTCTCTACGGCGGAGTGGGTATGGGAAAGACGCACCTGCTGCATGCTATCGGCCACGCACTGCTGGCCGAGCGGCGCCTGCGGCTCTGCTACGTAACCACGAACCGGTTTCTGCACGAGGTCATCAACTCGATCCGGTACGACCGAATGACGTCCTTCCATGACCGGTACCGGAACCTGGATGTGCTCTTGGTAGACGACATTCATTTCGTCAGCAGCAAGGAGCGGACGCAGGAAGAGTTCTTCCACACGTTCAACGCTCTCTATGAGTCGCAGAAGCAGATCGTGTTCACCAGCGACCGGACCCCCAAGGAGATTCCGCAGCTCGAGGCCCGGCTGCGTTCGCGATTCGAGTGGGGTTTGATGGCCGACATCCAGCCGCCGGACCTCGAAACCAAGGTTGCCATCCTGATTCGCAAGGCCGAGTCCCAGGGAACGACGCTCTCCGATGAGGTGGCTTTGTTCATCGCCAGCAAGATGCATGGCAACATCCGGGAGCTCGAGGGTTCGCTGACACGCCTGCTGGCCTACTCCTCCCTTACGGGGACCGAAATCAGCGTCGGATTCGCCCAGCAGGTCCTAAAGGGAACCCTAGCCGGCGAAGGAAAGAATATCCATATCGAAGCGATTCAACAAGTGGTCTCCGAGGAGTTCCACCTCCGGGTTGCCGATCTGAAGCTGCGAAGCAATTCAAAAAAGGTCGTCCATCCAAGGCAAATTGCGATGTTTCTCTCGAAGGAGCTTGCCGACGCCTCACTCCCCGAAATCGGGCGGGCATTTGGCGGTAAACATCACACGACCGTGCTCCACTCGATTAACAAGATTCGCGAAGGCCGCAAGCGCGACAAGGAACTGAGCAGGTTGATTCATAAACTATCCGATGCGCTGCGATAGCTTCCGAGAAACCAGGCTGTGCAGGGGCGGTGCAAATGCTGTGGAAAAGCTGTGAATGCGGTGTGGGAAGGTTCCGGGTGCAAACCGGGGTTATGTCAATTTCCACAAGTCCGGGGGGCGAGCGGGGTGTTTTCCACCCCCGGTCGAGAGTGTTCCTGTTGTGGAATCAGGAACATGCTCGGTTTTTCACGGTCGGCTCGCAATCATCATCATAAGATAGAAGTAACGAAAAATCGGATTTACACAGGGTGGACTGCATGGAGTTCTCGGTACAACGCACGGATCTGCTGAAAGAACTGACGCTCTCGCAGGGAGTAATCGAGCGAAAGACTACCATCCCGATCCTTTCAAACCTCCTACTGGAGGCAACCGGTGAGTCATTGCGCATGACGGCGACCGACCTGGAGCTGGGGATTCGCAGCTCGTGCGCGGCCAAGGTGAAGAAAGGCGGCTCTATGGCAGCACCGGCCAAGAAGCTGTTTGATTATGTGCGGCAGCTCGAAGAACTAGAGATCCAGTTCAAGACGGTGGAATCTGCGGGTGGAGGAGTGCTGCAGGTGACCTGCGGACGGTCGCATGTAAGGATGGCTGGCATGGCTCGGGAGAACTTTCCGGTTTTGCCCGACATGCCCGGAAGACTGGCGAGGATATCTCCGGAGTTGTTCGGGCAGATGATCCGGCGGACGGTATTCGCCATCTCGAATGAGGAATCGCGCTACACGCTCAATGCAGGTTTGCTGCTGCTGAAACCGGAAACAATGACTATGGTGGCGACGGACGGGCACCGCTTGGCGCACGTGGAAACAGAGACATCCAAAGACAGCGACACCGGCGTGAGCGGGGAGTTGCGCGTGCTAGTTCCAAAGAAGGCGATGACCGAGCTTTCGCGGTTGCTGGGCGACGTGGAGGAAGGAGCCTCGATCGAATTCGCCAAGGATGACAATCATCTGTTTTTCCAGATCGGAACACGGTTGCTCATCTCGCGGATGCTGAGCGGGCAATTCCCGAACTACGAAGCTGTCATGCCGAAGAACAATGATCAAAAGGTCGACCTGCCGGCAAACGCGCTCACAGCGGCAGTGAGACGGGTCTCTTTGTTCTCGGATGAACGCTCGCACGCCATCCGCCTGCAGTTGAGCAAGGACGAGGTCAAGATCTCTTCCACCGGGACAGAGGTCGGCGAAGGGGCAGAGGATACGCTGGCCGTCAGCTATGCCGGCGAGGCGCTGGAGATGGGATTCAACTGGCAATATCTGATTGACTTCCTGGGCGCCGCGGGGGCGGAAACGATCACGTTTGAATTCAAGGACGGGCAGAGCGCAGCGCAGATGAGGCCGGAGACGGAAGAAAACCTGCAGTACCGCTACGTCGTGATGCCAATGAGAATCTGATTGCGCCGCGCCGTTTCTCCCAGTGCGGCAGAAGCAGGGAAAGTCTATGGGTGACAAGGAACTGAATCCGGGATCGGCGAGCCATAAACCGCCTCTAAGTGGACCACCGATGGAACGGTATGAAGCCGACAGCATCAAGGTACTGGGTGATCTCGAAGCCGTACGGAAGCGACCGGCGATGTACATCGGGTCGACGGGCGAGGGGGGGTTGCACCACCTCGTGTACGAGGTGGTGGACAACTCCGTGGACGAGGCACTGGCCGGTTTCTGCACCGAGATTCACGTGACGATCCACACCGACAACTCCATCACCGTAGTGGACGACGGCCGGGGCATTCCGGTCGGCATGCACGAGAGCGAGAAGCGCTCGGCCGCGGAAGTTGTGATGACAGTGCTCCACTCCGGGGGCAAGTTCGACACGAACAGCTACAAGGTTTCCGGCGGACTGCACGGCGTGGGCGTCTCGGTGGTCAACGCGCTGAGCGAGCGGCTGGAGCTCGAAATCTGGCGCGAAGGCTATACCTGGGAGCAATCATACGAGCGCGGCATCCCGGCCGGTGCGCTCCAGCGCGCAGGCAAGACCCACAAGCGCGGAACCAAAGTCGCGTTCAAACCCGACACGACGATCTTCGATACCATCGAGTTCCACTTCGATACGCTCTCACAGCGCCTGCGCGAGCTCTCCTTCCTGAACAAGGGCCTGAAGATCAACCTCTTCGACGAGCGGGCCGACAAGGGGCACAAGTTCTGCTACGCGGGCGGCATCGCGGAGTTCATCACGCACCTGAACAAGGGCAAATCCGTCCTGCACGATAAGCCGATCTATTTCGAAACGGTCCGCAACGCCGGCGCTCTTGGGGATGTGCAGATGGAGTTGGCGCTTCAGTACAACGATTCGTATTCGGAGACGGTGTTCAGCTTCGCCAACAACATCAACACTGTGGACGGCGGGGCGCACATCTCGGGTTTCCGGTCGGCGCTGACGCGCACGATCAACCATTACGGCTCGGCGGCGGGCCTGTTCAAGGACGTAAAGGAAAACCTCTCGGGCGACGACGTACGCGAAGGCTTGGTGGCGGTCATCAGCGTCAAACTGCCACAGCCGCAGTTCGAAGGGCAAACCAAAGGCAAACTGAACAGCGATATCAAAGGCCTCGTCGAAGCGTTCGTCAACGAAAAGCTAAGCGAAGCGTTTGAGAAGACACCGGCAGTCGCCAAACGAATCATCCAGAAGGCAATCGAAGCCGCGCGCGCGCGCGATGCCGCGCGCAAAGCCCGCGACCTGACGCGGCGCAAAGGCGCGCTCGACTCGGCCTCGCTGCCGGGCAAGCTGGCGGACTGCCAGGAGCGCGATCCGGCGCGCTGCGAACTCTTTTTGGTGGAGGGCGAGTCGGCCGGCGGCACCGCCAAGCAGGGCCGTGACCGCCGCTATCAGGCGATCCTGCCGCTCAAGGGCAAGATTCTGAACGTCGAGAAGGCGCGCTACGACAAGATGCTCAACCACGACGAAATCCGGTCGATGATCACGGCCATCGGGACCGGCATCGGGAAGGATGATTTCCAGCTGGCGCGGCTCCGCTATCACAAGATCATCATCATGACCGATGCCGACGTGGACGGCTCGCACATCCGGACACTCCTGCTGACGTTCTTCTTCCGGCAGATGCAGGAGCTGATCAAACGGGGTCACATTTACATCGCGCAGCCCCCGCTTTACAAGGTCAAGAAAGGCCGGACGGAAAAATACATCAAGGGCGAGAAAGAGTTCACACGCGAGCTGATGCGCCATGCCACGGAGGGCCGATCGGTTTCGAACCAGTCCGGCGAGAGCATCGAGGGGCGTGCGCTCACGAAGTTCCTCGGCGACCTGGCGGACTATTTTGCGTTGTGCGAAAAGCTCGAAAAACGGCTGCGGGACCGCGCAGTCGTGGATTTGCTGGCGCGCGCGGATCTCGAAAGAAAGACCGACTTCGGCACCCCGGACAAGCTGAAGGATCTGGAGAAGAACCTGAAGCCGCGCGGATTCCAGACGCATCTGGAGTTCGACGAAGAGCACAGCTTGTACAAGTTGGTGTTTGTGAACGGCTCCGGGACTGAGCGGCAGATTAGCTGGGACGTAGTGGCGCTCCCGGAGGCGCGCCGCATGCGCGCGCTCGCGAAGACAGTACTCGGGTTCGACAAGCCGCCGTTCGTCATCCGAGCCAACGGCAAGAGCGAGGGCTACTCGACCACGCCGGAGCTGATGGAATACATCCTGAACGAGGGGAGGAAGGACCTGAACGTGCAGCGCTATAAGGGTTTGGGCGAAATGCGGGCCGAGCAGTTGTGGGAAACCACCATGAACGCCGAGACGCGCTCGCTGCTGCAGGTGCGCCTGGAAGACTTTGCGGCGAGCGAGGAAATCTTCTCAACCCTCATGGGTGAAGACGTTGAGGTCCGCCGCAAGTTTATCGAAGACAACGCTCTGGATGTGAAGAACCTGGACGTGTAGCACGCTGTGTTCGCCGCCGCCGCAATTCGTCGCCACTGTGTGATCTATCCACTATGGAATTGAACGAGCAGACGCTGGAGCAAATCCTCAACCGCCAGGAAGAGAAGTTTGAGCGGGCCCTCGATCGCCAGGATGAGAAATTCAAGGGTGCCCTTGTTGACCAAGAGGAGAAATTCGAGCGCGCCCTCGGTCGCGAGCGGGAAGAATTTCAGCAATCGCTGGATCAGCAGGGCGAGCAGCTCCAGCGCTACATGGGCGTGCAGGTAGAGGGTTTGCGCTTGCAGATTCAGTTGGTCGCCGAAGCAGTCTCCGGCATCCAGGAACAGTTGACAGTTCTGCGTGAGTTGGTGGCCAAGAACACGGAAGATATTCAGATCATCAAGATGGAACTATCCGTCATGCGCAACGACCTCAAAGAGAAGGTCGGGCGCGAAGAATTTGCCGTCCTGGAAACTCGTGTGGCAATGCTGGAACGAGGAGGCCGGGGAAGGGCCTAAGTTTGCAGCGCATCGAACGCCTTCTGCATTTCTTCCACAATATGCAATGCGGCATCTTTCGGATTGGGCGCTTGCGTGATGGGCCGGCCGACGACAAGGTAATCGGCTCCGGCGCGGATGGCCTCGGCAGGCGTCGTGACGCGCTTCTGCTCGGCGGTGGAAGCGCCCGCGGGGCGGATGCCGGGCGTTACGATCAGGAAATCATTGCCGAGCTGTTTGCGCAACGAGGCGGCCTCCCGGCCGGAAGCGATTACGCCGTGCGCGCCTGCGCTGAGGGCTTTTCGCGCGCGACGCAGGACGAGGTCTTCCACCGGAAGATGGATACCCGCGTCTTTGAGATCTGCGGCGTCCCAACTGGTAAGCACGGTGACGGCCAGAACTTTGAGGTCCGAGCCACGGGCGCCCTCGACAGCCGAGGCGATAGCTTTGCCTGCTTCGTGGACGGTGAAGAACGACACCCCCAGGCCCGCGGCCTGCGCGGTAGCGCGGTGAACGGTTCGTTCAATGTCCAGAAGCTTTAGGTCGAGAAAGACGCGGGTATCCTGCGAGACGAGCCATTTGACAAGGTCCGGACCAGAGGCTGTGTAGAGCTCCAGGCCGACTTTGTAGAACGAGACTACGCCGTCCAATTGCAAGATGAGTCTCTTGGCGTCGTCCACGGAGGGAACGTCGAGGGCGATAATGAGGCGTTGCGAGGCGTTGGGGGGCATAGCTGCGGCGCTCCGAGTGTAGCCGCTCCGGCCAGACGAGGCAACTTTAGATTGGAACAAAGGTGGGTCTCCCAGGGCACGAAACAAACTCCCTCGGACGGATAGAATTGATTGATAAGGAAAGATGTTAGCGATTCCAGCGAAGGACTGAAGCAAGAGCATGGCCGACCAGACAAACCTTCCGCCGGGAGCGCGGCAGCCTGAGCTGCCGCTGCCGAAGAACCAGATTGCGGTGAACATTGAAGACGAGATGCGGCGCTCGTATCTCGACTACGCGATGAGCGTGATCATCGGACGAGCGCTGCCGGACGCCCGCGACGGCATGAAGCCGGTGCAGCGGCGCATTCTCTACGGCATGTACGAAGCCGGACTGCGCGCCAACCGCCCCTACCGCAAGTGCGCCAAGATCGTCGGCGAGGTGATGGGGAACTTCCATCCGCATGGCGACGTGCCGATCTACGACGCGCTGGTGCGCATGGCGCAGGACTTCAGCATGCGCTACCCGCTGGTGGACGGCCAGGGAAACTTCGGATCGGTGGACAATGACCCGCCGGCGGCGATGCGCTATACGGAGGCGCGGCTCGATTCCATTGCCGAGCGCCTTCTGGACGACATTGACCGCGAGACGGTGGACTTCCGGCCCAACTACGACGAGAGCACGGAGGAGCCGGAGTACCTACCGAACCGCATGCCGAATCTGCTGGTGAACGGCGCGGAGGGCATTGCCGTCGGCATGGCGACGAAGATCCCGCCGCACAATCTGAGAGAGATCATTGACGCCACGATCCAATTGATTAAGCATCCGAACACACCGCTCGAAGATCTGGTGGAGATGGTCCCCGGGCCGGACTTCCCGACCGGCGGATTCATTTACGGCAAGACGGGAATTCTGGAAGCGTACCGCAACGGCCGCGGCGCCTTCGTGATGCGCGCGCGCGCCACGATCGAGCCCTCGGGCAAGGACCGCATGCGCGCACGCACCGCGATCGAGCCCTTGGACATCTCGCCCTCGGGCAAGGACCGCGAGCAGATCGTTGTGACCGAAATCCCGTACCAGGTCAACAAGGCGAAGCTGATCGAACGGGCCGCCGATCTGGTACAGGACAAAAAGATCGAAGGGATCTCCGACATCCGCGACGAGAGCGACCGCGATGGCATGCGGATTGTCTTCGAGTTGAAGCGTGGAGAGCAGGCCGAAGTGATCCTGAACAATCTGTACAAGCACACGCAGATGCAGACCAGTTTTGGGATGATCCTGCTGGCGGTGCACAACGGGCAGCCGATCGAAATGGGGCTGTCGAAAGCCCTGCAGGTCTTCATTGATCACCGCGCCGACGTCGTGCGCCGCCGCACGCAGTATGACTTGAGGAAAGCGCGCGAGCGGGAACACATCCTGGAGGGCTACCAAGAAGCGCTGCAGAACCTGGACGCCGTGATCCAACTGATCCGGGCGTCGAAGAGCCCGGCGGAAGCGCGCCAGGGCTTGATGACGCGGTTCACGCTCAGCGAGATACAGGCCCGGGCCATTCTTGACATGCAGCTGCAGCGTCTGACAGCGCTCGAACAGGAAAAGATCGCTGAAGAGCTGCGGGAAATCCGGAAGAAGATTCAGGGACTGGAAGAGATTCTGGCGAGCGAGCGGAAGCTGAAAGACGTGATGATCCAGGAACTGCGCGCGGTGCAGAAAGCCTTCGGCGACGAGCGGCGCACCGAGATCGTGCAGGAGCAGGCCGAGATCAGCCTCGAAGACCTGATCCCAGTCGAGGACGTGGCGGTGACCGTGAGCCACCATGGCTATCTGAAGCGGACACCGGTGATCACGTATCGCCAGCAGGGTCGCGGCGGCAAGGGACGCATTGGGATGCGGACGCGAGAAGAGGACTTTGTAGAGCGCATTTTCGTCGCTTCGACCCACACCTACATTCTGATCTTCACCAGCCGCGGACGAGTGCACTGGCTCAAGGTGTATGAGATTCCCGACGTCGGGACCGCGGGACGGGGCAAGAACATCGTGAACCTGATCAAGCTGGACCATGGCGAGAAAGTGGCCGCGTTCCTGCCGGTGAGAGAGTTCGCCGAGGACCGCTACGCCGTCATGGCCACGCGCGACGGCGTCATCAAGAAGTGCCGGCTGTCGGAATTCTCCAATCCGATGTCGCGCGGCATCATCGCCGTCTCGCTCGACGAAGGTGACGAGCTGATCTGGGTCGGCGAGACTACCGGGGAACAGTTCATTTTCCTGGGCACGCACGAAGGCAAGGCCATCCGCTTCCCGGAGACCGACGTGCGGCCGATGGGCCGCCAAGCGCGCGGCGTTCGCGCCATGACACTCGGGAAGAAAGATTACCTGATCGGCATGGCGGCGGTGGGAGCCGCCGGGGAAGCCGGCTGGATTCTGACTGTAACCGAGAACGGCTTCGGCAAGCGCACCAAACTCACCAAATACCGCATCCAGTCACGCCGCGGCAAGGGAATCATCAACCTCAAGACCACCACCAGTAAAGGCAAGGTCGTCGGGATTATCCATGTCACGGACGAGAGCGAGGTCATCATCATTACACAGCAGGGCAAGCTCATCCGGCTTGAGGCGAGCGACATCCGCTCTGCCGGGCGCAGCACCCAGGGCGTGCGTCTGCTCCGCATCACAGAGGGCGAGAATGACCGCATCGCCGCTGCCTGTCTCATCCCTGAGTCGGAAGAGAGCGGCAACGGCGGGGAAGAAAAACCGCCGCTGGTGCAGTGAAGGTTTGCGGTTTTGGGTACCGATAGAGGTGTAAATTGTTGGTATTCGTTGACGAAAGTTATCGCAAGGCTGGGGAGCCAAACGCCAAGAGTACATTTGTAGCAGTTCTCATTCAAGAAGACATCTATCGTGATTTCGACACAAAGCTTTTCCAACTCAAGCGTGCCTTTTGGAAAGTTGAGAACTCCTACGATTTCGAGCTAAAGGGACGTCTCCTGCTTAGTAAGCGGGCACTTACTTTGCCAAAGAATCGAGAGTTTATCTCGCAATTGATTTTTCTGTGCAAAGAAGTCAGAACGGTTTTATTCGCAGTCGTGCAGGACGGCACAATTACCCTTGCCAGCGAAAGTAATCGCCTGCCCAATCTCTATAGAGCGTTGCTATGGCGTGTCAACACCTTCATGCAAAAAAGCTTTTCTCAAGATCGGGCCGTCTTTTTCTTTGACGGGATTGACCAGGCGACAAACCGTAAGGTTGCAATCAGCTTTAACAATTTTATGCAAAGACATCGCTGGGGTAGAGAATACCAAAACATAATTCCAACTCCGTTCTTTTGCGACTCAGAAGTCTCACCGGGAATTCAGTTGGCTGATGTTTTGGCGTATTGTGCAAATGAGCGGCACGTAGCAAAGGGCGGCTATCTAGACGAGTATTTCAGGCAGTTTAGGGCATTAACATACAACGACGAAAATCCTGATGAGGATTTCACTCTTTGGGGGTTTCAACAAATCCCGCCAGAACCGCCACGACTGCCCTTGGGGGAAGAGCCCAAGAAATAAGAAATGGAAACTGGCGGCCTCCCGGCCCGCGACGCCATCTTTTGGACAGCGCACCAATTTCCGATTCCATGTTACCAACAACGCAACTGCAACGCAACTGCGGCACAACTGCACAAAAAGCAGCAGTGCTAACAAAATCACTCGTTTCCTTAGGTTCCACTCTGGTGGCCTACTCCGGCGGTGTGGATTCAGCGTATCTGGCCTGGGCGGCGCGGCAGGCGCTGGGTGACCGGATGCTGGCAGTGCTGGCCGACTCGCCCAGCCTGGCGGAGTTCCAGAAGCGCGATGCGATTCGGTTCGCAGAAGACTACGGCATCCCGCTCGAAGTCATCCGCACGGAAGAGTTCGAGAACGCGGAGTACACCAAGAACTCTCCCGACCGGTGCTTTCACTGCAAGGATGAATTGTTCGGGAAGCTCACGGAGATGGCGCAGAAGCACGGGTTTTCTTCGATCATCTACGGAGTAAACGCCGACGACACGCGCGACTTTCGCCCCGGACATCGCGCGGCGTCACAGTATGGCGTGCGCAGCCCACTGCTCGAAGCCGGACTGACCAAGGCCGAGGTCCGCGGACTGGCGCGCGAGGCCGGACTTGCGGTCTGGGACCGCCCGGCGTCGGCATGCCTCTCCTCGCGCATCCCCTATGGAACTCCCGTGGCGATCCGCAATTTGAAACAAGTCGAGGACGGCGAGGATGCCATGCGCCAACTCGGCTTCCGCCAGTTCCGCGTGCGGCACCACGGCGACCTGGTACGCATCGAGATTCACCCCGAAGAGCTTGCCCGGGCCCTCGATCCACGGATGGCGAAGATTTTCACAGATCGTTTCAAGAAGCTCGGCTTCCAGTACGTTACCCTGGACCTCGAAGGCTACCGAACCGGGTCGTTGAACGAGGTGCTCTGAGGCCGGTTGCCATACTGCTTGCGCGCTGTTCCAGCGGATGTGTGGAGAAGGGTGTAATGAAGACGCGGCGGGATTTTATTCGAGAAAGCCTGATGTCCGGGGCCGCGCTGGCTCTATCCGGCGCATGCCGGTTCGGTGGCAATGAGGATGCGGGGATCGACTTCGCCGCCATCGAGCGGCTTCGGACAGGGCTCTCGGGACAACTCATCCTGCCGGGCGAGCAAAGCTATGACCGTGCCCGTCGGGTCTTCTGGCGAAACCCGATGACAGACATGCGACCCGGTGTCGTGGCGCAGTGTGCCCGGGCCGAGGATGTTGCGCGGTGTGTTGCGTTCGCAGTAGAGCACGGCTTGCCAGTGGCCGTACGGAGTGGAGGCCACAGCTTCCTGGGATGGGGAACGTGCGATGACGGGATCGTGATTGACACGACGCTTCTCAATGCCATAGAGATTGATCCGGTCGCCAGGACGGCACGAGTGGGCGGCGGTGTCTTAACACTCGCGCTCGTGTCCGCAGCCAGCGAGCACGGGTTGGCATGTGTCCAGGCGGAGTGTCCCACGGTGGGCGTTTCGGGCCTGACGCAGGGAGGCGGGCTCGGATGGCTTGCCGGGAAGCACGGAGCGGCGTGCGACAACCTGCTGTCGGCGGAACTCTTGACGGCGGATGGGCGACCTGTGACGGCCAGCGCGGAGGAGACCCCGGAACTCTACTGGGCGATCCGTGGTGGCGGAGGCAACTTCGGCGTGACGACTGCCCTAACACTCCAGTTACACCCCATTGGTGAAGTAGTTGCCGGAAGGTTGTCGTACCGCTTTGACGATGCGCACACGGTGCTCCGTGGCTTTGGCGAACACATGGCTGGCGCGCCGGATGAGTTCCAGGCGGTAGCACTGTTGCGGCGGGAAGAAGGCGAGCCGCGGATCCACATCACAGTGGTCTGGTCAGGGGATCCGAGCGAGGGCGATGCGATGGTGAGGCCTCTGCGCTCCATCGCGAGTCCGGTGGAAGATACGGTGGAGCGGCGCGCCTTTCGCGACACGTTTGGCATGGCGTCCGCCCGCCCCCCTGCGGCGAATGCCGTGAAGGGCTCCTATCTCGAGCGCCTCACGGCGGAGAGCGTCGAAGTCGTGCTGGACCGTTTCGCCCAAGCGCCCGGCCCCGGGCCCGCCATCGGCCTCGATCACTACACGCACGGCGCCGTATGCCGCGTTGCGCCCGATGCCACGGCGTTTCAACTGCGCGTGCCGCACGCCATCCACGTCTGGATCATCGCGGGATGGGATGACTCATCGGATGAGGCGGCGTCTCTGGGATGGATGAATGACACCTGGAGCGCCCTGCAGGCATTCTCCGGCGGGCGGACGTACGCGAACTTTCCAGCCGCCGAAACGCAAAACCCGAGCGCGGCGTACGGCGAAAATATTTCGCGGCTCGTCGCCGCAAAGAATCAGTACGACCCCGAAAACTTGTTCCGCCGAAATCAGAACATACGGCCGACCGCGTGAGAGCAATCTATTACTGTTCCCCTGTAAAACTTGCCGCCTCCCGAACTGTCCCCACATGAATGGCGATGGTGTCGTCCAAGTTGCGGGCGTAACCTCCGGCAAGAGTCACGGCAACGGGAACATTGTGCTCGCGGGCTATAGAGAAGACGGTCCGGTCGCGCTCGCGGAGTCCTTCCAGCGTGAGCGCGAGGCCGCCCAGTTGGTCTTCGCGATAGGGGTCCGCGCCGGCGATGTAGTAGATGAGGTCCGGGCGGAAGGCCGACAGCGCTTTCCGAAGGTTCTCGCGCAGCAGGCCGAGATACATTCCATCCGAACAACCGTCGGGCAGGGGAACGTCGAGATCGCCCGGCGGCTTCTCGAACGGATAGTTGTTTTCCTGGTGCATCGAAAACGTAAACACGGAGGTGTCGCGCGCGAAGATGGCCGCCGTGCCGTTGCCGTGATGGACATCGAGATCCACGGTCATGGCACACGCAATCGCTCGTTCGGTTTGCAGCTTGCGGATTGCTACGGCAACGTCGTGGATCGCACAAAAGCCTTCGCCGTGGCCGGGAAAGGCATGGTGGAACCCTCCGCCGATGTTAACCGCGGAGCCGTCGGCAAGGGCGCAGCGCCCGGCGAGCAGAGAGCCTTCGGCGGCGAGCCAGACAGCGCGGACGAGCTCTCGCGAGTAAGGAATCTCCATGCGGGAGACCTCCCACGGCTCCAGCTCGCCGGTCTTGAGCTTCCGTACCCAGTCGGCCGTGTGCACGAGCAGAACGTCCGTGTCCTCGGCGGGCTGCGGCTCGAGGAAGTCCGCCTCACACGCCAGCCCGGTCTCGAGCAGCCTCTTCCGGACGAGCCGATACTTGGTGGAGGGAAAGACGTGCTCACCGAGGTTCAGGTTGTAGAGGTCGGAATAGACGAGCTTGCAGGAAGACATTTTCAAAGGGTTTTTCGGTGCAGGATTCTATCACAAGCCGCCGATGGCGCGCCGCATACGAGCGTGAATCTAGGAAATTGGCCGCGGTGTTTGCTATGATTGAGGGCGGACGATGAGAGCCAGTGTCTACGTGAGTCTCAAGAAAACGGTGCTCGATCCGCAGGGCGACACGATCCGGTCGGCACTGCGCGGTCTCGGATTCGGGAGCGTTGAAGCGGTGCGCCAAGGCAAGCATTTTGAGATCAGCCTGGCCCCGGGACTGACGGAAGACCAGGCGCGCGCCGAGGTTGAGCGCATCGCGCGTGAGGTTCTGACCAACCCTGTTATCGAAGAATTCAGGATTCAACTGGAAAAGTAGGTCAACATGTGCGGGATCGTAGGGTACGTCGGGAACAAGCCGGTGGTGCCGCTGATCCTGGAGGGATTGCAGCGGCTCGAATACCGGGGCTATGACTCGGCCGGGATCGCCATCGGTGACGGCAGCGGGAGCCTGGAGCTGCGGCGCGCTTCCGGGAAGCTCGTGAACCTGGCACAGGCCGTGCGGGAGCACCCGCTGGAGGGAACCTACGGCATCGGACACACGCGCTGGGCCACGCACGGCCGTCCCACCGAGGAGAACGCCCATCCACACCGCGACTGCAAGAGCGAAATCGTCGTAGTGCAGAACGGCATCATCGAGAATTACTTGGCCCTGAAGCGGCTCCTGACCAGCGAAGGCCACCGCTTCGTGACCGAGACGGATACCGAAATCATCGCCCACCTGATCGAAAAACACATGGCCGCACCCGAAGCGGATCTTGCGGCGGCGGTGCGCAAGGCCATCGCCGAGCTACGTGGAGTGTACACTTTCGTGGTGGTTTCCTCGCGCGACCCAAACAAGATTGTGGCAGCGCGGATCGGCCCACCGGCCGTTGTGGGCCTGGGAGAGAAAGAGTACTTCGTCGCTTCCGACATTCCCGCGATTTTGTTTCACACACGCGACATGGTGTCTCTTGCCGATGGAGACATGACGATTCTGACTCCGGACGGAGCACAGTTCATGGATTTCGATGGCCGCGAAATCACCCGTGAACCCCAGCGTGTTGCCTGGGACCCCATCCAGGCGCAAAAGGGCGGCTACAAGCATTTCATGCTCAAGGAAATCTATGAGCAGCCACAGGCCGTGGGCGACACAACGCTGGGTCGCGTCAGCCTGGAGACGGGCAAAGTCACGCTCGACGATTGGAACTTTACACTGGAGGAATTCCGCCGGTTCGAGAACATCAAGATCATTGCCATGGGCACGTCGTTCTACGCAGGACTGGTAGGCAAGTATCTGATCGAGCGACTGGCCCGCATCCCCGTGGAGGTGGACTACGGCTCGGAGTTCCGCTATCGTGATCCGATGGTTGGTCCGGAGACCCTGACGGTGGTCATCACGCAGTCGGGGGAAACGGCGGACACGCTCGGGGCGCAGCGTGAAAGCAAGAAGAAAGGCTCGAAAACCCTCGCCGTTTGCAACGTGGTCGGGAGCATGGTGACGCGCGAGGCTGCCGGAACGCTCTACACGCACGCCGGACCCGAGATCGGCGTCGCCAGCACCAAGGCGTTCACGTCGCAGATCACGGCGCTTTACCTGCTGGCGATGCACTTGGGGCAGGTGCGCGGACGGATTTCGGCGGAACAGTCCCTGCAACTGGCGCAAGAGCTGGCTCGGCTGCCCGGATTACTGCGGAACGTGCTCGATTGTGACCCGGAGGTGGAGAGGCTGTCCCGGGAGTTTTACCGGAGCCGGAATTTCCTCTTCCTGGGGCGGGGGATTCACTACCCCATCGCGATGGAAGGCGCATTGAAGCTCAAGGAGATTTCCTACATCCACGCCGAAGGATACCCGGCAGGGGAGATGAAGCACGGCCCGATCGCGCTGATTGACGGCGAAATGCCCGTGGGCGTCATTGCGACTCGCGACGACAACGACGAGGCGAGCCGTCTGTCCTACGAAAAAGTATTGAGCAATGTACAGGAGGTCAAGGCGCGCGAAGGAATTGTCATTGCCGTGGTAACCGAGGGCGACAGCGACACGCGGGAATCGGCCGACTATTTGATTGAGATTCCTGCCGTCAGCGAACTGCTTGCCCCGATCCTCGAAGTCGTGCCCTTGCAACTGCTCGCTTACCACATCGCCGTCCGCCGCGGCTGCGACGTCGACCAGCCGAGACACCTCGCGAAGAGCGTGACCGTCGAATGACAGCGGAGCATCGCGACCGGCTCAAGCAAATCCTACTCGAAAAGTCTATCCAGCGCGGGGAATTTGTCCTCACTTCGGGGAAGCGCAGCAATTACTATCTGGATGCGCGTCGGACCACGCTCGAGGCTGAAGGCGCGCTCTGCTCAGGAATGGCGGTGCTGGAGTTCTTGAAGACCCTTGAGCCTTACCCCAAGGCCATCGGAGGCCTCACGATGGGCGCCGACCCGATCGTCGCCGTCGTCGCCGCGCTGAGCCACCAGCAGGGCGGGCCGCCGGTCGCCGGGTTCCTCGTTCGCAAGGAGCCGAAGAAGCACGGCGCACGGCAATCCATCGAAGGCTGGAAAGGCGTGGCGGGTGATCCGGTGGTGATCGTGGATGACGTTTGCACCACGGGCGGCTCAACGATTCAGGCCATTGAGCAGGCCAAGGCTGCCGGATACAACGTGGTGGCGGCGATTTGTCTCGTGGATCGCGAAGAAGGCGGCCGCGAGGCCATCGAAAAGCTTTGCCCGTTCCATTCGCTCATCACCGCTCGCGAACTGCTTGCGGCTTCCTAGAAGTTTCTCCGCTCGGCCACGCTGATTTTGAGCATCTACTGTTTTCCTTTGGCCAGCGTCGGTACGGGCACCGGAAAGCTTTCTGCTTGCCGATCGATAAAGTCGCGTAGCGCTGCACGGATCACGTGCCGTTTTCTGTTGAAGAGGAGCGCCCCAGCGATGCAGAAAACCGCTCCGGTGATCACGGTCAGCGGCGCGCCGATCCAATCTCCGCCCCATCCCGCAAGCAGGCTCCCGACGGGTGTCATGCCCACGAACATCATGCTGTAGAAACCCAGCACGCGGCCCCGCAGGGGGTCCGGGGAGAGCGTTTGCAGAGCCGTGTTGGTAGCAGCGACTGCGACCATCATGCCGAAGCCGACGGGCAGCAGCAGCAGCATCGAAAGGTAGAGGTTGGGGGAAAGAGCAAACAGCACGAGCGCGCTGCCGTAGAGAATGGTCATAACCGTAATGGTGCGGCTCAAGCCGAGCAGCTCCGTGCGGGTTGCCATGTAGAGGGACCCCAGGATGGCGCCGATGCCGCTGGCGCTCATGAGCAACCCCAGGGCCTCCGGCCCGCCTGCAAGGATCGTGTCGGCGAAGATCGGCATGAGGACGAGGTAGGGGAAGTTCATGGCACTGGTCAACCCCAGCAGCAGCAACAGTGCCTGCGACGGCGCGTGCCCTCGCACGAACTCCCATCCTTCGCGGAAGTGTTCGAGCGGCGAGAACCGCTCCGCCGGACGTGGGAAGGGCGGCAGGCGCATCATCAGCAGGCTGGCGATGACCGCCAGAAACGAGACGGCGTTGACGGCGAAGCACCATCCTTCTCCCACCGCCGCTACCAGCACGCCCGCCACAGCCGGACCGACGATGCGACCACTGTTGTAGACGCTCGAATTGAGCGCGATGCCGTTCATGAGGTCTTCCTTGCCGACCATCTCAACCAGGAACGACTGCCTCGCCGTCATCTCGAAAACCCCGATCACGCCGAGTGCCAGGGCCATATAAAAGACGTGCCAGACCTGGACGATCTCTGCCAGCGTGAGCACGGCGAGCAGCGCGGCCTGGAACATCGCGAGGAACCGCATCAGGAGGATCAGCTTACGGCGGTCCACGCGGTCACACACCACACCCGCGACCGGGGCCAGGACCAGGTACGGGATCAGGCTGGCGAAGCTCACCACGCCGAGCATTACGGAGGACTGCGAGAGCCGGTACACCAGCCAAGCCTGCGCCACCATCTGCACCCAGGTGCCGATCATGGTGATTCCCTGTCCCACAATGAACAGCCGGAAATTGCGATGCCGCAGGGCCCGCGTTGTCACGCGGAGCTGCGCTGGCAGCATGGCCGGCATGGCCTTCCATGAAGGTTCCGGATGGATGGTGGACAAGAGGTCCTTCCTTGGCGAGCGCGAGAGCGCTGGAGCCCGTAAGACCTATTATATCGCCGTACCCCTCCTAAGGTGAAGGACGGGTAAGGCTGCCATTTGCTGTCGCTGGCAAGCCTGCGTGCGGTGCTATGCTATGGAACGGCCATGGAAACCATCTGCGGTATTCACGCGGTACGGGAGATGCTGGCAGGCGCCACACGGCCCGTCGAACGGGTCCACATCCGGCAGCGGACTCGCAATCCGCGGCTGCGAGAGATTGCCCAGCTCTGCCGCGAGCGCGGGGTCCCGGCACGGTTCGAGCTGGCCGCTACGCTCGACCGCCTGGCACGCGGCGGGCATCACCAAGGCGTGGTGGCTGTCGCCGGCGGCTCGGGGTATGCCTCCCTGGATGAAGTCCTGGAGTCGGCCACACAGAACGCGCTGCTGGTCATTCTGGATGGCGTGCAGGACACGCACAACCTGGGCTCGCTGATCCGCACCGCCTGTGCCGCTGGAGCACAGGCCGTCGTGCTCCCGGAACGCCGGGCTGCGGGCCTCACGCCAGCCGTGGTGCAGGCGGCCAGCGGAGCCATCGAGCACATCCCCGTCGTCCGCGTCGGCAATCTCGCCCGTACGCTGGACGAGTTGAAGAATCACTCCTTCTGGATTTACGGTTTGGATGAGAACGGCGAGAAGTTGTACAACAAAGCTGACTATCGCGGCCGTTGCGCGCTCGTGGCCGGCGGCGAAGCCAAAGGCCTGCACCAACTCCTCCGGAAGAAATGCGACTTCCTGGTCCGCATCCCTGCACCGGGAAAAATCGCCACTCTCAACGTCAGCGTCGCCTCCGGGATTGTATTGTTCGAAGCGGCCCGTCAGCGGCGCGCCGTCCCGGTGAGAATCAGGCCTTGAGCGCCGCCAGCACTTCTTCAGCATGGCCGTCCGCTTTGACCTTTGGGAAAATCTTCAGAATCTTTCCCGCCCCGTCAATGATGAAGGTAGTGCGCTCGACGCCAAACACCTTCTTGCCGTACATGTTCTTTTCCTTGATCACCCCGTAGGCGTCAGCGACTTTCTTGTCCACGTCGCAGAGCAGAGTGAACGGAAGGCTGTACTTCTTCTTGAACTTCGCCTGTGCTGCCGGTGTGTCCGGGCTGATGCCGACCACTGGTACCTTGAGCTGATCGAATTGTTTGATGGCATCGCGGAACCCGCCTGCTTCCACGGTTCAGCCTGGTGTGTCTGCCCTCGGGAAAAAATAGAGAACGAACGTCTGCCCCTTGAAATCTCCGAGGTTCAACGTTCGACTCTGATCGTCCTGCAACTCGAACTTCGGCGCGGGTTTTCCCTCTTGCAGCATGACTTCTCCCTTAGCCCTTACGCAGCTCTTCCTGCAACAGCTCGTTCACCTTCCGGGGATTGGCCTGTCCCTTGGTCTCGCGCATCACCTGGCCCACGAAGAAGCCCAACAGCGAAGCCTTACCCAAGCGATAGTTATGCGCCTGTTTCGGATTGGCGGAAACGATCTTCTGGATGATCCCGCGCAGCTGTCCCTCGTCGGTGATCTGCTTCAGGCCGAGCTCGTCCACCACTTGCCGCGCGCTCCTGCCCTCCGCAAACATTTGTCCGAAAACGATCTTGGCCATCTTGCCCGAAACCGTGCCGTCGTTGATGAGCGCGAGCAAGTCTGCCAGAGCGTCGGGCGAAACGGGCGACTCGGCGAGCGTTTTCCCGGCCGCGTTCAGCGCGCCGAACAGTTCCACCATCACCCAATTCGCGGCGATCTTGGCATCTCTTACCTTCGTGGCCACAGACTCGTAATAGCCCGCCAGCTCCTGCGTCGCCGTGAGCACCTCGGCATCGTAGTCCGAGAGCCGGAACTGTTCCATGAACCGCCGCCGCTTGGCCTCTGGCAACTCGGGAATCGTTTGCCGGACCTCCGCCTCGAACTCCTCGCTGACGATGAGCGGCAGTAAATCGGGCTCCGGAAAGTAGCGATAGTCGTGCGCGGACTCCTTCGACCGCATGCCCATTGTGCGCTGCGTCTGCGGGTTCCAGAGACGCGTTTCCTGCTCGATCTTGCCGCCCTCTTCGAGCACCCGCACCTGCCGTCCGATCTCGTATTCGAGAGCCTTCTGCAGAAACCGGAACGAGTTCAGGTTCTTGACCTCGGTCTTGACGCCGAGCTCCTGCTGCCCGCGCGGCCGCACGCTGACGTTGGCATCGCAGCGCAGGCTGCCTTCCTCCATGTTGCAGTCCGAGACGCCCAGGTAGAGCAAAATCTGCCGCAGGCACGTCACGTATTCGTAGGCTTCCTCTGGACTGCACAAGTCCGGCTCGCTCACAATCTCGGCCAACGGTACCCCGGCCCGGTTCAAGTCCACGTATGTCTTTTCCTTCGAGTCCGGAAACCCGTCGTGAACGCTCTTGCCCGCGTCTTCTTCCAGGTGCAGCCGTGTGATGCCGATACGCTTTTCGGGTTTTTCCTGCCTCACATCCCCGACGAGAATCGCGATCCAGCCGTGCTCGGCGAGCGGCTGATCGTATTGCGATATCTGGTAGCCCTTTGGCAGGTCGGGATAGAAGTAATTCTTGCGCGCGAACCGCGACAGCCGGTTGATGCGGCAGTTGAGCGCCAGCGCCGCCTTGACGCCCTTGGCCACGGCTTCGCGGTTGAGCACCGGCAGAGCTCCCGGCAGGCCCAGACACACCGGGCAGGTATGCGTGTTCGGCGGGTCGCCGAATCGCGTCGAGCAGCCGCAGAAGATCTTCGACCGGGTCAGGAGCTGCACGTGCACTTCCAGCCCGATCACCGGCTCGTATTTCTCCCTTGCCGTATCGACTGCCTCCGCAGACTCTACTTGTTCCTTGGCCATGTATCTAACTTGCCCCAAACAGCCTAATAACGGAACCCGAAGCCCACTCCTAGCCTGAAATTGTGCGTGCTCTGGTCGAGCTGCGCCTGCGCATCCCGCCGCAAGCCAGCAGTAGCAGCACTACCCGCGCCAGCACACCAAACACCGGTTTCCCGAAGACTTCCCCAGTGAACTGCGAGGATGTTCTCCGCGCTCCTGATTTCCTGGTTCCTGACTCTGATTTCTTCTAATACGGTGGCTTCAGGGGGGTGAATTCGAATTCCTTGGGGTCGAGGCCGCGCGCGCTCAATTGCGACATGAGTTCTTCGACACTCTTGCCGGCGGCTTCGATGCGCTTCAGGCGCACGTCCACGTACTCGACGCCGTCCTTCAGGGTCTTCTGCGGCGGGGTATAGAGACGGAACGCGACCCATGTGTTGGCGAATTGCAGCCGGTCGGCGACGTTCAAGTCCTCCACCGCCTTGCCCACCAAACTCTTGAGATCCGCAACTCCCTCCGCCCTTGTCGCCATAGCTCTCCTCGATCTTATGCTGTCCTCAACCGCAACTCGCAATTATCCTAATGTTTGGGCCAGACTGCAAGGGGGGACCGTGCCGGACCATAAGTTCATTGCGATTGACATTGCGCTGCTGTTGCCCGACGCAGCGAACGAGCGCGCCCGGGCCGTCAACACCGCCATGCTCGCCGCCAAGCCGGAGGGCTTGCGCTTTGACGCCACGCACCTCCCGCACATCACCCTGGTACAGATGTTTGTGCAGCGTGTGAATCTACCCGCCTTGATCGGCCGGATCGACCCGGTCTTGGGCAGTGTGCAGCCGCTTGCGCTGCGCGTTTCCGGTGTCGGGTCGGGCAACACGACGGCTCACCTTGTCATCGAACCGAACCCCGGACTCAGGAAGCTGCATGAGCAACTCATGGATGCCGTCCAACCGTTTGAGGAGGCAGGCGGGGGCTCAGAGGCATTCTATGCCGACGGTGAGCCTCCGCGCGAGACCGACGTTGCCTGGGTCACCCGCTTCCGGACGAATTCGAGTTACGGGAATTTCTATCCCCACATTACAGTCGGCACCGGCCCGCCGCAGGAGTTCCGTGGACCGTTCGCGTTCACCGTAGGCCGCGCAACCGTCTGCCATCTCGGACGGTTCTGCACCTGCCGGATCGTGCTGCGGGAGTGGACGTTCGGAACAGAAGTTTCCTAGGGCGCAGCCGTTCGCACGACCCGCCGGCCCTCGATCCGCCAGCAGCCGGAGAGGACGATGTTGATCGCCTCGGAGTAAATGCGGTGCTCCTCGTTCAGGATGCGGGCGGAGAGCGATTCCGGCGTGTCCTCGTCCAACACCGGAATCGATTCTTGGACGATGATTGGGCCGGCATCCAGATTCTCGTCTACAAAGTGAACCGTACAGCCGGTCATCTTGACCCCGTATTCAAGCGCCTGCCGCTGCGCATCGAGACCCGGAAAAGCCGGGAGCAGCGAGGGGTGGATGTTCAGGATGCGGTTGGGAAACGCAGAGACGAAGTAGGGGCTCAGCAGTCGCATGAAGCCAGCCAAGCAGACCAGGTCTACCTGCTTTTCTTTTAGAACCTCGACCACCTGGCGGTCGTATTGCTCGCGCTCGAGGCCTTTCGAGGGAATCATGCGCGTGTGGAGACCGCGCCGCGCGGCCTCATCGAGGCCCGGCGCGTTTGGGCGGTTGCTGACCACAACAGCGATCTCAGCGAGAATGCGCCCAGCCGCCACGTTGTCTGCAATCGCCATGAAATTCGATCCGCGCCCGGAAAGCAGAATGGCGAGGCGGTGGGATATTGCCATCGGAAGTTCCTTGTTGAGCGTTGCTTGCGGGCGGCCCGGATTATCCCGTGAGCGATCCGACAATGCCTGGACGGGCCTCTTCGAACACTACGCCGCGGCGTCCCCGGGCAATCCAGCCGATGCGGTAGAACGTCTCTTTGGCCTGCTTCAGGATCGCCGCCGCCTTCTCCAACTTCTTGGGCGAAACAACCAGAGCCATGCCGGTTCCGAGGTTGAAGGTGCGGCGCATCTCGTCCTCGGCGACACTGCCGATTTCGCGCAACAGGGAAAAAATAGGGGGCTCGGGCCAGCTTCCGGCTTCGATGTGCGCCTGCAGGCCGCGCGGCAGGATGCGCGGCAGGTTGCCGGGAATGCCACCACCGGTGATGTGCGCCGCGCCAAGAATCACTCCCGCACGGTGCAGCCGGTCGAGAACCGCGGCGTAGCTGCGGTGCGGTTTCAACAATTCCTTTGCTACGGTCGTTCCCAGTCGCGGCAATTCATCTTCGAGAGCATAGCCTGCGGTTTCGAGCAGCAGCCGCCGGGCCAGTGAGTACCCGTTGGTGTGCAGTCCGACGGATGGAAGGCCCAGCACAATATCGCCGGCCCGGATCTTGCTGCCGTCCAAGATCCGGTTGCGCTCGACGGCGCCGACAATGAAGCCAGCGAGGTCGTATTCCCCCTCACCGTAGAAGCCCGGCAATTCTGCCGTCTCACCGCCAATCAGCGCGCAGTGGTGCGCGCGGCAGGCTTCCGAGAGCCCCAAGACGACTTGTTCGAGCACCATGGGTTCCAGCCGGCTGCAGCCAAAGTAGTCGAGGAAGAAAAGAGGCGTTGCACCTTGAACCGCGATGTCGTTTGCGCAGTGGTTCACCAGATCCGCCGCGACGCTCCGATGGCTCCTTGTGGCGAAGGCGATTTTGAGTTTCGTGCCGATGCCGTCCGTACTCGAAACAAGTACCGGCGACTTCCACCGCCGTTTGTCGAGGGCGAACAGCCCGCCGAAACCGCCGGCGCCGCCCAGGACGTTTCGGCCCAGCGTGCTCTTCGCAAGTTCCTGGATTCTTTTCTTGGCACGATCCGATTGGGCGATGTCAACACCGGCTTGGCTATACGTTGCCGGAGTTTTCGGCAGGGAGGGCTTACCGCGACGGGTAGATCCCCCGCGGGGCTGGGGAGACAATCCGCGAGGAAGTCTCATCGTCGGCTGGCGGCTTCCATCGGCAGATTCAGGAGCTTGGTGGGGTACTGCCCCGTGTAGCAGGACGTGCAAAACTCGCCCTGCGGGTCATCGACAGCTTTCCGCAAACCATCGAGCGACAGGTAGGCTAGGCTGTCGGATCCGATATACTCGCGGATTTCGTCGACGGAATTCTGCGAGGCAATCAGCTCTTTCTCCGTAGGCGTGTCAATCCCGTAGAAGCACGGGGAAACCGTCGGCGGGCAGCTGATGCGCACGTGTATTTCGCGGGCGCCAGCCTCGCGCATAATGCGGACGATCTTGCGGCTGGTCGTACCGCGCACCAGCGAGTCGTCCACCAACACGATCCGCTTTCCTTTGAGAATGCTTCGGACCGGGTTCAGCTTCAACTTCACGCCGAAGTCACGGATATGCTGTTCTGGCTCGATGAACGTCCGGCCGACGTAGTGGTTGCGGATCAATCCAAACTTGAACGGCAGCCCTGATTCGGCGGAGTAGCCGATAGCCGCCGCGACGCCCGAGTCCGGCACGGGAACGACAATGTCTGCGTCGGCGGGAGCCTCCCGCGCCAAGCGTCGCCCCAGATTGTCCCGCGACTGGTGGACGGACCGGCCGAAGATGATGCTGTCCGGACGCGAGAAATAGACGTGCTCGAAGATACAGAACGAATGCTGCGCTTCAGGGGCGAACCGAGTGGCGTGAAGTCCACCGAGGTCCACGCGCACGATCTCCCCGGGTTTCACTTCGCCGATCAGTCGCGCGCCGATCAGGTCGAACGCGCAAGTTTCCGACGCGAAGGCAATCGCCTCGGTCCGGACGTTCTGCAAAGAACCCTGTTCGGCTGGAGAATCGGACAGTAGTCCGATGTTCAACGGCCGGAAGCCTCGCGGGTCACGTATCGCGTAAATGCGGTCTCCATAGAGAATCGTGAGAGAGTAGGCCCCTTCCAGATGCAACAACGACTCCGCCAGCGCCTCCTCGAAATTCTTGTTCCCGGAGCGCGCAATCAAATGCATGATCACTTCCGTGTCACTGGTGGTTTGGAAGATCGAGCCGCTCTGTTCCAGTTGTTTACGGAGTTGGCGTGCGTTGGTGAGATTGCCGTTGTGGGCAATCGAGACAAGGCCCTTGTTGAAGCCGACGGTGAGCGGCTGGGCGTTCAGCAGAACCGTATCCCCGGAAGTCGAATAGCGCGTATGTCCGATGGCAAGCCAGCCGCGCAATGCTTTGAGCACGGGCTCAGTAAAGACCTCGGCCACTTGTCCCATACCCTTGTGGTGAAAGATCTTGCGGCCATTGCCGGAGACGATCCCGGCGCTTTCCTGTCCGCGATGCTGCTGCGCGTAGAGGCCGAGGTAGGTGAGCTTCGCGGCCTCGGGGTGGCCATGGACCGCGAACAGGCCGCACTCGTCGTGGAACTTGTCGAGTGGCAGTCGGACGCTTCGCAGCCGTGGAGGATGTCGGAGTGAAGTTCCTCGGCGAATCATCTAGTCTCCCCCGAATTCGCTGGAGTCGATGGATTCGATCTCCCGTTCCACCCCTGTTTCGTAGGGAACCCGCAGCGTAGCGATGGGAATTTCGAACACAACATGCCCTTCCTGGATGACCCGCAGGGTCGTTCCCTTCCTCGTACCTCTAGTCGTCCCAATGACTTCCGCTGCTACATTATATTCTTCAGCGATTCGTTTTGCATCCGCAAGATGCTCTTCGTTGACGGAAACGAGTATGCGCGAAGGATCTTCGGCGAACAACCACGAGCGCGGATCGGAGTCGGGCGGAAGTTCCACAGTGGCGCCGATGCTTCGGCCGAAGCAACACTCAGCCAGGGCGACAGCCAGCCCGCCATCGCTTACGTCGTGGGCGGACTCTACCACTTGCTCCGCGATCAGGCGGCGGCAGCAGGCCTGAACCCGCTGCTCGTGTTTCAGATCGATGAACGGCGGCAGGCCCCACAGTTCTCCTAGTACTGTTTCGGCATACTGCGAGGAACCGAAGGAAACGGAAGACTCCCGGACCGAGCTCGGAACACCTCCCAGAATCAGGAGCGAGCTCCCTTCGCTGACAAACCACGGCCGGACATGCCGCTCGGCCTCTGCGAGCAGGCCGACCACTCCGATCACCGGAGTGGGATGGATGGGACTGCCTTCCGTCTCATTGTAGAAACTGACGTTCCCGCCTGTAATCGGAACCGCGAGCGCTTCGCAGGCTTCAGCGATCCCTTCGATCACCTCGCGAAACTGCCCCATGACGGCTGGCTTCTCCGGGTTACCGAAGTTCAGGCAGTTGGTGGCGGCGAGCGGAAGGGCTCCCGTGACGCTCACGTTGCGAGCGGCCTCCGCTACTGCCAGTTGCCCGCCCCGCTGGGGATTCAGAAAACAGTACCGGCCATTTCCGTCCACCGCCATCGCCAGTCCCTGACCGGTCTCTTTGAGCCGCAGCAAGGCGGCGTCCCCGCCGGGGCCGATCACTGTGTTGGTGCGGACCATGCTGTCATATTGCTCGAAAACCCATCGCTTGGACGCGATGCTGGGAGTTCCCAGAATCGCCAGCAAATCCTGTCCCAGCTTGGCACCGCTGCGTGGCGCCAGCGGGGCCGACGGTTCGCGCGGCGCCGGACTCCGGGCCAAGGTCTGGGAACGGTCATAGGTAGGCGCTTCTTCCGTCAGCGCATGGTTAGGAATCTCGGCGACAATCTCGCCGTGCTGTTTGACCCGCAGCACAGGCTCCGGGATCACGGTTCCGATCTCGGCTGCGTCGAGGCCCCACTTGCGGAAGACGGCAGCAACCTCGTGCTCCCGGCCGCGCTCGGCCACCAGCAGCATCCGCTCCTGTGATTCGCTCAGCATGATCTCGTAGGGCGACATGCCCGTCTCGCGCTGCGGAACGCGCTCGAGCTCGATCTCGATTCCGACTCCACCCCGTCCGCCCATCTCGCACGTCGAGCAGGTGAGTCCCGCCGCGCCCATATCCTGAATGCCCCGGACCGCGCCGGTCCGCATGGCCTCCAGGCAGGCTTCGAGCAGCAGCTTTTCGAGAAACGGATCGCCGACCTGGACGTTCGGCCGCTTCTGCTGGCCGTCGGCGCTAGAGAACTCCGACGAGGCAAGGAGCGACGCGCCGTGAATGCCGTCGCGGCCCGTTTTTGCGCCGACATAGATAACGGGATTTCCGGGGCCGGCCGCGCGGGCATAGAAGATCTCATCCTTGCGTGCGATTCCCAGCGCGAAGACGTTTACCAGAGGATTCGACTCGTAGCACGGATCGAAGACCGTTTCGCCGCCCACTGTGGGTACGCCGAAACAGTTGCCATAGAAGGCGATCCCGGAGACCACACCGCGCACAATGCGCCGGTTGCGGGCCGTGTTGCAGGATGCGGGTTTGCGATTCTCTCCGTTCCGCTCCTGGATTGGGCCGAAGCGCAGGGAATCCATCACGGCAATCGGCCGCGCGCCCATCGTGAAAATGTCCCGCAGGATCCCGCCGACACCCGTCGCGGCGCCCTGAAACGGCTCCACGAAACTCGGGTGGTTGTGCGATTCGATCTTGAAAGCACAGACCCAGCCGTTGCCGATGTCCACGATGCCAGCGTTCTCGCCCGGCCCCTGCACCACGGCAGGACCCTTTGTCGGCAGACGCTTCAGATGCAGGCGCGAGCTCTTGTAGCTGCAATGCTCGCTCCACATCACGCTGAAGATGCCGAGCTCGGCGATCGTCGGTTTGCGCCCCAGAATTTCGAGGACTCGCTCGTATTCCTCAGCCGTAAGGTTGTGTTCCGCGGCGAGCTGTATGGTGATTTCAGACAAGCGCAGGCTCTTCCCTACTGCATTCCAACGAGAGTCCGCAGCGCGGAACTAGTGGTGGGCCGCCCCCGTAGTCTGCGGCAGAGCAGACGCGGCCTCTGCACGGCTCGCCCGAGGGACCGCAGATCGGACCCCAAACTGGACCAACGACTGGAAGATATGCAAACCATCGTGCGACCCGAGCAAGGCGTCGCTAGCGCGCTCCGGGTGCGGCATCATGCCGAGAACGTTTCCCTCGCGATTCGATATGCCGGCGATATTCCGCAGCGAGCCGTTAGGATTCGCGGCATCGGTGACCTCGCCGTCGGGGGTGGAGTAGCGGAATACAACTTGGTGATTGCGCTCGAGCTCTTCCATCGTTGTCTCGCTGGCGTAGTAGTTACCTTCCATGTGCGCGATCGGGATTTCGAGGACCTGGCTCGGTCGGCAGGCGACGGTGAACGGCGTGTGGGGGTTCTCGACGCGGAGGTGGACGGGCCGGCAAATGAATTTCAGCCTGCGGTTGCGCAGCATCGCGCCGGGCAGTAGCCCCGCTTCGAGCAGAATCTGAAAGCCGTTGCAGATGCCGAGCACCAAGCCGCCTTGGGTTGCGAAGTCCTTGACCGTGCTCATGATGGGCGCGAAGTGGGCGATCGCTCCGGTGCGGAGGTAGTCGCCATAGGAGAAACCCCCGGGAAGAATCACGACGTCCGAGCCTTCCAGGTCTCGCGACTCGTGCCAGAGGAACACCGCCTCTTCGCCGAGCGCGTCCTGCACGGAGCAGAATGCATCGTGATCACAATTGCTGCCGGGAAAAACAACAACTCCAAATTTCATGGGTGCGGCCGTTTACTATCCGTGGAAGATCTCAGTATAGCACGGACGGCGAGAGTGTAGCTCTATGGGGGCTACTACTGTCGGCTGGGGTCGATTTCCAGCACGAGGTAGACGTCCTTCTTGGCGTCGAAGGAACTGACGGTGCGGGTTCGGCTGGAGGCGCCGCTGTGTTCGGCGTGGACGGCGAAGTCAATCTCGGGATTCAGGCCGTTGAAGCGATAGTTGCCCTCGCCATCGGCGATGTGGGTGCGGACTTCTAGCGTGCGCTCGTTCTTGAGGTAGACGACGGCCTGGGCGAGTCCTCGTCCGTCTTTGTCGACGACTTGGCCGGTCAGCGTCTTGGGAGCGCGGGGATCCACGCGCGTGTCCGGGGGACGGGGAAAGCGCACTTGCGGCGAGGCAGCCAGACTCGAAGAGACGAGGAGCGTCTGGTCTGTCCCCATCAGGACAGCCCCAAGCAGCATGAGTGTAATGATTGCTGGAAAGCCCCAAGGCCGGCGCAGGGAAGGCCGGTCGCTATTCGTCATAGTCCTCATCCTCATCCGGCAGGTCATGTTCTTCCTCGTCTTTGTTGAAATCATCTTCCTCCTCGGCCAGACGGAGTTCCAGTGGATTGGTACTGACCACCGCGAGGTCCATGCCGCACTCCAGGCAGGAGACGACTTCGCCTTCTTCTACTTCGTCGGTGTCCAGATCCACTAGCGCTTCGCATTCGAGACAGTGCGCCATGAACCGCCTGCTGCCGCATGAGCCCGGCTCCTCCACGCTGTGAGATTCACCGCACGAGGAAAAAGGCCCTAAGAAAAATTATAGTACCGTCCAAAGACTTGGCAAGAGCAAATCGTCGGGACCTGGAACAGCCGGCTTGGTATCGTTGTTTAAATCGTGCCAGGGTCAGGAAGATAACGGGGGGATTCGACTTCCCGTGTACTATGGGGAGGAAACTCTGGGCACAAGTTGGGAGGGCCATACTGCATGGCATCGCGGGAATATCCAGAGCGCCCCCTGGCGGGCGTTGGAGGCGTCGTCCTGGACTGGGATCGGGTCCTGTTGGTACGGCGCGGACGCGAACCGCTGCGCGGCGAATGGTCGCTGCCCGGAGGGCTCGTGGAGGTGGGGGAGACATTGATTGAGGCTCTTCGGCGGGAAATCCGTGAGGAAACCGGCCTCGAAGTCCATGTAGGTCCGATAGTGGAGGTTCTGGACCGCATCCTGCCCGATGAGCAGGGCCGTATCCAATTTCATTACATCCTGGTGGACTGCCTCTGTCGCGTCGAAGGCGGACGGCTGGAAGCGGCCAGCGACGTCAGCGAGGCCCGCTGGGTGCAGCGTGCGCGTCTCGGCGATTTCGTGTTCCGGCCCGACACAGTACGAGTGATCGAGAAAGCGTTTTCGATGGCTGGTAAGACGTAACAGAACTAGCTACAAAGAGGCCGTGTTTCAGAACAAGCAAAACGGGGAGCCTGAACCTGCGGCTCCCCGTTCCCGGTAAGCTGTGGAGATTTGCCTGAGGCGGTCAACTCATGAAGCCGAACCTGCAGGTGGCGTACTCACAACAGCCGGAGGTCATCGCAAGATAATGACCCAGCCAGTGCATGAGCTAAGCGCCTAAGCCTCAGCCACCTCACTGTGGAAATTACATAAGCCTTCTGTCATTGGACCACCTCCTTTCTCAGTGTAAATCCAGCCTAAGGGTCACGAGCCGCTTGTGTCAAGACGAAAGTGCACACGGCGTTGCGAGGTGACACTTGCGCCACGAAAAAGACACCGATGCCCGTGTCCCGGGAAGCAAGCGTCCCGGTTGGAGTTACGAGGATTGGTTCAGAAGGGTTGGAGTCAAGCGGACTTCGCTCGCAGTAACTATTAGGTGCATCGGCCAGCGTGACACAAGGGGGACTGAGCGGGATACTGGGCTGCGGAGAGACGCCTACTGCGGAAACCGCACCGTGTCGAGCATCTGCCGGAAGGTTGGCTCATACACGTCCCACGACCTCTCGGGAGCAATGAAGACCACGTACCAAAGTCCCTCGGGGCGGAACGAGGTAACG
Source organism: Terriglobia bacterium (assembly GCA_965198025.1). Classification (GTDB taxonomy): domain Bacteria; phylum Acidobacteriota; class Terriglobia; order 2-12-FULL-54-10; family 2-12-FULL-54-10; genus CAYWWM01. The sequence goes on from OZ240237.1 coordinate 3,308,216, forward strand.
ACCCAGTTCAGCTCGGCTTGATTCCCGGCTGGGGACTGGCCCCGCGCCAGCACGGAATAGGTTTGCTGGCCGTCTATGCGGGGGCCACGACCTTGGCGCGTCACGCGCAGGTTCGGATTGCTCTGCTGCAGGTCCCGGATCAACTGCTCGGTTGCGTTCCCGATCCGCAGTCTCCGGCCCGGCTGGCGCACCGGCTCATAGACGCTGATCAAAACTCCGTAGGCGATGGCGGGCAGCGATCCTTCGCTTTGGACGATCCCTTCTGGTGGGACCACCGTGAGCGTCGAGGTCCCTCGGCCAAACACCTCCCAGTTGTCCGGGTGGCCAAGCCGCACCCATTCGGTGCTCAGCTCACGGAACCGCCGGGACGGCACATCCGGCTGTGTGCGGCCCGACGATACGGCAGGACGGTTGGTCCGGTCCGCCGGGGCTAGATTCGCCACGCGCCGCTTCATCTGCTGGAATTCCGAATTGTCTGAAGTGTAGCTCTTCGACGGCCCGAGGCGCGGCAATAGCTCCAGGATGTTATCCTGCCGGTTGCCGGGATTGGGGTGGCTCGAAAGAAACTCAATGCCCCCGCCGCCGCTTTCGGCTTCGATGGTTTCGAAGAACTGGGCCATCGCACGCGGATCGTACCCGGCATCGTAAAGCATCTGCGCGCCCTGCTCGTCGGCCTGCGACTCCGCGCTGCGGGAGAACTTCAGAAACGCGGAGTTCGCGCCGAAGGCGATGCCCAGCTGGGCCAGTTGCCCGAGGAGTCCGCCGCCCCCGGAGAGAATGCCGCCCAAAATCGCCAGCGGAGCTTGCGCTAGCATGGCCTTGGAGGCCTGGTTGGTCGAGTGCCTCAAGGCCACGTGCGAAATCTCGTGCGCCAGGACTCCTGCCAATTGTGCCTCCGAGGTGGCCGCTGCAATGATCCCGGTGTGGATGTAAATGGGTCCGCCCGGTAGCGCAAACGCATTGATTTCCTTGGCGTTAACCAATTTGAATACGTACGGGTAATCATAGCCCGGAGCCAAGCGCGAAAGATTCTGCCCCAACCGATTCACGTATTCGGAAAGCTGCGGATCGGTGACCAACGCCAACTCCTGTTCGATCTCCTGAGCCGCCTGCCGACCCAGTTCGATATCCTGTTGCGTCGAAAACGTGTTGAAGCCCGGCTTGTGCTCGATCCGCGCGTGGAGAGGTGACACGATGACAGCAAACAGGCAGACTGCCGCCGCCGCAATAACCATTTGCGCCGCCAGCGGCGCCCTCCTGTGTGAATGCAGTTTCCCGTACATGGCCATCCCCCGGCTCAAGCCAAGATTCAATCTCTTGTAGGATGTTTCTTCTGCGGCTTAGGTTTCTTGGCAGTGTCTCAAGACACCATCACCGGCTCAAGGGTCTTCAAAGAGTTGCTGGCTGGGAGGCCACTTCGTTCTGCACCTCGGTCGTGGATAAGTTGCCGTTATTCCCCGAAAAACTCAAACCCGGAACGCCGCAGACCTGGTTTGCGAAACTCCTCGCACAGAACGTGGTCCGGCATTTCGTAGCTCGCCGGCTGCAATTGGTAGAGCTTCCTTCCGCCCCATGTCCGCGTGAAGGCTTTCGGGTCCTCGAACGTGAACTCGATCTCAAGCGCGTCCGGGCTCACGCGGCGGAATCGCTCCACCACGCTCAACGTGTCGCTATGTGGGGTCCCGAGGCTGTCAAGCCAGCTCTGTTTGTTGATCTCGATCGTCTCGGCAACCAGTGTATCGCCGTCGTAGTGCCCCACCGAATACCCGTGCGCGGTCGGCGGATACCCTTCGATCCTTTCGCCGTCCGTCTGGATTCGGCGCACCACGTGATCGATCTCGGAGATGATATACGCAATCTCTGGAATCTGCCGTATTTCGAATGGGCGCGGCTCGGTAAAGATGCGCGTCGGCCCCGGAGGAAAGCAGAACTCCAGCGGGTCTTGGTCGTCGCGGCCCCGGGCTCGCGGGTCTGAGACTCCCTGACGGTTCGCTCGATACTTTTCCATTGCTTCCGGAGTCAGCGGAGGCGTGTCCTTAGTAAATCCCAAGAACGGCGTGCCGTTCGCATCATCCACATAAATTCCGGTTCCAGCCTCGGTGGGAGTCCGGTTCCAGATCCCAGAGAGGTCCGGCATCTCCTGGGAAGCTCCCGACCCCTGAGCCAACGTGCTCGGCGGGATGCCGAACATTGCAACAAAGAAAGCCATCATGCTGTAGAGCGGTCTTCGCATGCGAAAACTCCTCTCCCGCCGAGACAGACGAATGAGCTCCTCAGAAGATTGGGACCAAAGGGACGATTCGAATCGTTATTCCGCGCCCTCGGTCAGCACCGGGGCGTTGCCGCCTTCCAGTTTGAAGATGCTGAGATACTTGCGGCCGTCTTTGAACTGCGCGCCGGTCACGGTGATCTTGTCGCCCGGCTTCAGGGTGTTCTTGTTCCACCCCACCCGGAGCAGCCGCTGCGGACCGGCCGTTTCCGCCACCCAGGTCTCTACCTCCCCGTCCTCACCCTGTACCTCAAAGTGGATCTGGGCATGCGGATTGATCATCAGGTATTTGGTCACCGTTCCCGTCAAAGTGACCGGATGTTCTCGGTCGTACAACGACCCTGCATGGTGGGCGAAGAGCGGGCTCGAAATCATGAGAATGATCACGCTCCCAGCCAACGCAGCGAACAATCTCTGAGACATTTTCTCACCTCCGAAATGCTTTCCAATGCTTTCCGTCCTGACCCTTATCCCGCCGCTTCGGGTTGGGCGGTCTCGTCAATACGGGACAACCGGGACCGGTTGCTCTGGCTCGGATTCCGGCTGGGTTTCTGCGGAGAAGTGTGTCCCCATCTGCAGTAATTCTTCGCACTCGGCCTCGTCCCAAATGCGCGGACCGGGTTCCTGCCATCCCTTGACCAGCTTCATCTTCCAGGGCTTCTTGTAGGTCTTGGGATCGTCAATCGTGACCTCGATTTCGAGCCGGTCCAGCTGCACCCGTCGAATGCGTTCCGTAACGTGCAGCGCGTCGGTATGCGGATGCCCCAGAATGTCCACCCAAACTTTGTCCTTGATCCCCACCGTTTCAATGACGAGCGTGTCACCGTCGTACCGGCCGATCGAGTGCCCCATCCAGGTGGGCTGCAAATTGGCCGGATGGCCCCGCCCGTCCACATAGACTCGCCGCACTCCGTGATCCTGATCGTAGAGCATGAGAACCATGTCCGGGAACTGACGCAGCTCGAATGCCCGCCTGCGCGTGACCTCCGACGGACCTTCCGGCATGCAACCGCTCCAGGACGGGTTCAGCTGCTGCGGTGGGTTGCCGGTTAGGGCGACGCCGTCATGGATGGTTTTGTAATGCTCCTCGGCCCACGGCAGCATCTCCGGCTCCTCCGCTGTGTTCGGGTTCGGCTCCCGTGCTACTCCGGTCAACGCGGCGCAAACGCCTTGAATCCCGCAGATGGCGGTCTCCGAATTGCGGATGATGCCGCCCAGACCCTCCCAAATTCCGGAAAGGGCCGGTATATCCGACTGCGGAGTCGTCTGCGCGTACCCACTCGGTTTGGCCACAAGAAACCCCACAACCAGAACGATCAAACCCATCACTCCAGTTCGCATCGGGAGACCTCCCGTTTTTCAGTTAAATCAAAGGATTAAGAACTCCTTATGGCTCAAATCATACAACTGAATTCTGACCGGAAACAATCCAAATCTTTCACCTGAGTGAGATCACTTTCATTGCCCGGTCTCGGTGCCGAAGTGCGAAGGTCTTTCCTGCAACCCGTTGCGAGTTGGTTCCCCGCATTTGTCGGAGCGTTCATACAGTTCGTTTAGATCGTTGGGCGCTTCCCAGATTCTGGATAAGGCAGGAATGCCCTGCGCCGATCCCGCCCCAGCCAGGGTCTGCGCAGGGACATCGAGTGGTGCGGGCAGCGCCGCGACGAGAGCCAACAATACAGTGTCAGACTTACGCACGGAGGCAGCCCTTTCTTTCACACGGGCGGCGCTCTTCGCACCGCCCGTGACAACCGATTGCTGCCTGCAACGATCTTACTGGCTGTTCGCAGCCGTTGTCGTCGTCCCCGCCGTATTGGTCCGGAACTGTACGCGGGCGAGCTTGGCGAGCCCGGAATACGCCAGCCAGACGGTCGGCGGATTCGTGGTGTCGTCAATGCTGATGTGCCGCGTCTCCGAGCCCACGGACGGCAGCGGATAGTCGGTGAACTCCTCGGTGAACGGGTTGAACTTGGTCAGCCGGTCGCCGTTCATCTGGTTGGTCCAGACCATCTGGTTCTTGTCCACCTGCACGTCGTAGGGATGCGCGTACCGCGACGGCATCTGGAACTTTTTGATCTCCCGGGTCCGGATATTGATCCGGGCGATCTGGCCGGGCCAATAGAGCGCCACCCAGACGTATTCGCCCTTGGGATCGCCGCCGAGTCGCCGCGGGCCGTTGAAATACAGGGGCGCTGCATTGCCGACCGCGCCCGTCTCCCGGCCGATCTCGATGTCCTTCTGGCTGACACCGGGCTGCGGAGTCAGCGTGACTTCGCCGACTTCGCCGTTACGGCTGTTGACCACCATCAGCCGGTCTCCGCCGAGCTGCGCCATCCACATGTTGTCTTCGGAATCGACCGCCACGCCGTAGGGATTCCCGCCGGGCGTGAGCGCTTCATAGTCGGTATATTCGCCGGTCGCCGGATTGAGTCTCACAACGCCCGCAGGGCGCGAATTATTGGTGAATACGAGACCTTGGGAATCGATCTCAATATGGCCCCCGGTTGGCAACACGTCCTCGGGCTTCGGGAAGGTCACAAACTGCTCGGTGGCGGTGTCGAACTTGACGATCGTTCCATCCGTCCCGTCGTTGAACCAGACTCCGCCCCTGGGGTCGGGAATCGCGCCATGCGTCCGGTGAGCCAGCCCGTTCTCGCTGCGCAGCGCGAAGCTGGTGACGATCCCGGTCCGAGGATCCAGCCGGCCGATGGTGCGGTCGGGATAGGTGTTGTCCGAGAAATAGACCTTGCCGTCCGTGGCCGCTACCGCGTCATGGAGCACCCCGCCGTCGCCGCCAGGGGCGCCAGCGGACCAGTCGCTGCCGTTCGGGAACACCCGGAAGTTCGGGTCATCGCCGCGTGGAATGTCGTATTCGGTGACCACGACTTGCGTCGCCTCGCCGCTGACACGCGGTAAGGGCCTGTAGTCCATGCGGTCTTCCGGTCCGCGCACCCGCGCCAGGTACTCGACCAGCTCGTCCTTGTAGGTCTGTATGAGCTTGCGGTTCGCCGCGCCAGGGTTGGTCATCTCGTTGATCATGACGTCGATGACGATTCCCCAACCCTCTGCGTCGAAGCGCTTGGCCAACACGAAGCCCGCGGTGTGGCACCCCGTGCAGTTGTTGAAGACGATATGTTTCAGGCGGGCGTCTTCGGGTGTGCTGTCCGGCAGACTCGCCGCCCATTCCGCGCCCGAAAGCTGCATCGAAAAATCGCTGGTGGGCTGCAGCGTGAAGTTCTGCTCGATCTTCCTTCCGGAAGCGTACGTCACTTCGCCGCCTGCCATCTCAAATCCGACGGCCTGCGCCCAGACCTTGTGGTTTCCGTTCGTTAGTTCCGGGAAATAGTACTGCCCGTCGCTGTCGGTATACACGGAAGTGGTAAACGTCTGGGAGTTGGCGCGCGCCGAAACGGCTACGCCCTCCATGATCTTCCCGTCCGCCGACTTCACGGTCCCCATCAGGCCCGTGCTTGGCAGGTTGGCGGTCTCGACAGTCGGCAATCCAACCCAGACCAAAACAACTGCCAATCCAATCACGCTGAGCAAAATCCGAATCCGAGGCATGTCCTTCCTCCTTTGGTATCCTGAAAAACTGTTTCGTGCGGTTGACCCGAAAAACGCCGCGAAACGCCTCGAGGACGGCGGTTCGCCTGCGCTTCTATAACGTTTTCAAATACGCAATAATGGCGTCAATCTCCTCTGCTTGCAATCCGTAGCGGAAACCGGGCATCTGGCCGGAAATGCCTTGCATGATAAACGTCCGCACCACCACTTCCGGACGCGACCGTGGCGGACCGAAGATGCCGGCCAGATTCGGCCCGATGTTGTCCTCCAGCTCGGGGTTCTTCGACCCCACCGGCTTCGGAGAATGGCACAACCGGCAGTTTTGATTGTAAAGCACTTTTCCCCTCGTCTGCTGCTCGTTCAAGGCGGCGGAAGAAGAACCCTGCTGGGCCTCAGCCACCAGGGCGAGCGGGAATAGAACGGCCCACACTAGAAATAAGGAATAGAATCCTCTTCCGTGGAAACCCATGGCTGCTCCTTAGTTAGTAAGTCCTGCCGAAACTTCGATCCAAGATAGATGCACGGACGCGTTCAGCACCGTCCGCTCTCGCCTCCCTATCCGATGGAAAGCATACGCCGCTTAGCAAAGGGTTGCAAGGGGAATTCTTACGTTCAATTTGTGGGATGGGAGGTCTGCAATTCCCGCCGGCAGCCGTGGACCGCGATGGAGCTTGATTCGTTTTCACTACACCTCTTCGGCAGAAAACACGAAAACCCTGAAAGAGAACTTTTCGGGCGACAGGAGTTGCGGCGCGTTCCCGCGAACACTACCGATTTCGGTGATTTGATTCGAGCAAACTAAACCTCCGGGTCAAGTTGCAATACCTTGACGAGGAGAATTTCGCTATGATACTTTTGCCCCGGAAAGTATCATTGGTTCGGCATGTGCGGTACAAAGGTATCATAAGTGCAACCATCTGATTTCACAAAAGATAAGTCCGGGCAACTTGTCAAAACCCCACGTGGCTACTGGGCGTTCGTGCCAAATGCATTGCCGCCGCCTCTTGCAGCAACCTGGAACCTTACTTTGGAAAACTCGCAAGCCGACCGAGCGCTCAGCGTGCTCGCCGGCGTGGCCCGAACGCTGCCCAATCCTCATCTTCTTATCAGTCCGTTCATACGCCGAGAAGCGGTTCTCTCTATGTCCTGTTAACACTAATGGGCATAATCATGTTACCATGCGCAGATGGAACTCACGCAAGCTCAATACGAACGGATCGCGCCACACCTGCCGGTGCAGCGCGGCAACGTCAGCCTTTCGAACCAGCAGGTGCTCAACGCCATCTTGTATGTCGCCGAGCATGGCTGCAAATGGCGCGGGTTACCCGCACGGTTTGGCAACTGGCACACCCTCTACACCCGCATGAATCGCTGGTCGAAGAACGGCGTGCTCGACTGGGTCTTCGAGCACTTGCAGCGAGAACAGATCGTGCGTGTCAAGCTCGAAGCAGTGTCGCTGGATAGCACCATCGTCCAGGTCCATCCCGACGGGACGGGGGCACTAAAAAAAACGATCCCCAAGCCATCGGCCGATCCCGCGGCGGTTGGACCACCAAGATTCATATGGTTGCCGCGGATGCTCGAACGGCCGTCACCTTCTCGCTCTCCCCGGGACAAGCCCACGACGCTCCAGAAGGGCGTCAGCTGCTGAATCGCCTGGGTCAGCAACACGACCATCCCTCGCTGCTCATGGATCGCGCGTATGAAGGCAACGAGACACGCCAACTGGCTTTGGCACTGGGGTTTATACCCGTCGTGCCACCATCCGCGGCGCGGCTCGACCCATGGGAATACGACCGCGAGATGTACAAGCGCCGCAACGAAATCGAACGCTTGTTTCGTCGTTTGAAGGGATTCCGACGAATCTTCTCACGCTTCGAGAAGCTCGACGTGATCTTCCTCGGTTGCATCCTCTTCGCACTCATCGTCGAGGCATTGCGTTAGTGTTAACAGGCCCTAGCGCGAGCCGGAATTCTGCGGGAGGAGACTGGCCGGAGACGCAATCGAATCTTTGTTGCCCCCGAAATCGTACGGATCATTGAAGCACAGACGGCAGACTGAGGATGCCGGAGTCACCCAGCTGTTCGTTCCCGCCTATCCGCCCCCTCGGGTCAGTTCGGGGATGTTCCCTCCCATGACCCGTACGACACTCACCACATGGGATCGTTCCGAGATGGGGCGCCCGTGACCGTAATCTGGTCGCCGGGCTTCAGCGTGCTTTTGGTCCAGCCGTCTTGATGGAACAAAGTTTGCGATGGGATGGAAGCCGAACCCCGGTTCCTTCTGCCAAGTCCGACGGGTTTACGATCCGATATCCCCGTGGGAGCTTCCGCTCCACTTTAGTACGGTTCACCCAACGCTTCTTCCCAGAGCTTCGAAACCTCTTCCATGGACTGATCATGGCAGATGCCGTATTCCATCAACTCCCAATCCGGCTTCAGCTCGAATTCCTTTTTCCCTCCCCAAGGGCGCGTATATGCTCCGGGATCGTCGAACAGGAAGTCAATCTCCAGCCGGTCCTGCGCCACGCGCCGGAAGCGCTCTTCAATGCGCAACGCCTCGGTATGCGGATGCCCCACGCCATCGAGCCACGTGAATTTGGTAATGTTGACCGTTTCCGCGACGAGCGTATCCCCGTCCCAATGGCCAATCGAGTGGCCCATGAACGTCGGAGGAGCTCCTTCGAGATGCCCTCGACCGTCCAGATAAATCTGCCGCGCCAATTTGTTCACCTCGAAGAGGATGTACAGTCCTTTCGCACTCTGCACCATCTCGAGCGGGCCGGGACGAAGATACGCACGGGGCGTTCCAGGCACCATGCAATAGGGCCAGAGCATCTGGTCCAAGTCTTCTCGGGCCTGGTCAAATCCTTCTACACCCTGTCGGATCAGCTTGTATCGTTTCTCTCCCCATGGCGTCATCGGAGGCTCTTCGTAGGTAAAGGTGTCCGAGTTGCTGGTCTCGCTACTCATTCGGCGCCACACCCCCGAAAAGTCTGGCTGTGCGCCTTGTGCCCGCACAACGGGCGCAACAGCGAGCGGCGCCAACACGACCAGGACCAAAGGAATCAGAAAACTTCGCATGGTATTTCTCCTTTCCGCTTTGCCGGCTCTGTGGTGAGAGCACAACAACACCGGCTGGTGCCGTGTCCGCTTTATTCGAGCTCCCTCCCGTCGGGCGTTACCACCTTAATCATGTCCATCGATGGGCTGCCGTTCACGGCGGGCCCTCCGGTGATCGTGATCGGGTCCCCAGGCTTCAGAGTATCTGTTCTCCATCCCGCTCGAAACTTGTTCGACGGCGGACCGCTCTCGGCAACCCAGTGCACCGAGTTTCCGTTTGCATCCGTCACTTCAAATTCCAGTTGCATGTGGGGATTGACCATCCGGAGCCGGACGACCGTCCCTTGCAGCGTTACAGGATTATCTTCGTCATACCTTGCCGAGGTATTGTGATGCGCGAGCGCGGAAACAAAGCCCGCCAGAACCATTACACTCCCAACCAAAGCAATGAATCTTCTCGCTCTCATTCTCATCCCTCCTCCACGACGAACCGATCCGCCCTCCGCTCCGACAGTCTTCCGAGAAAACGAATTTTCTCTGCTTCGACTTGTTTAGGGGCTGATCGGGAACCCGTCTCACCTAGAAAAATCAATCCAGTCGGTTTTGTCGCGCAGCGACTTTTGCGCAAAGTCCGCCTTGAAACGGTCCTCACAGATCAATCCGGGAATGTATTCCCAATCCGGATCCAATTTCAAGACTTTCCTCCCCGTCCAGGGCCTCGTAAACGCCTTGGGATCTTCGAAGAGGAAGTCCACCTCGAGTGTATCATGGTGCGGGCGCCGCAGGCGCTCCACGACGTGCAATGCATCGCTATGTGGGGTGCCTATTTGGTCCAGCCAGCTCACCTCGTCGAGCCCGATCGTGTCTACGACGAGCGTGTCTCCTTTCCAATATCCGACCGAGTGGCCCATGAACGTAATCGGATAGCCCTCGGGATGGCCTCGCCCGTCTGTATAGATGTAACGTGACAACGGATTCTGCAACGACTGGGAAATCATATAGACGCGGTCGGGCACTTGAATGATCTCGATCGGAGATGTGGACGTGTAAACCCGGGGCAACCCGAGTGGCAGGCAATAAAACTCGGGGTCCAGGCCATTCAGGCCGGACCGGTTGGGGTCCGTTACGCCTTCCCGGTTGGCCTTGTAAATCTCCAGGGCCCAGGGCTGCAAGGGAGCGTCTTCCTCGCGGAACCGGGCTCTAAGCCTTCCATCCCGCGCTTGCGCCCACATTCCCGAGAGGTCCGGCGGAACTGCAGTCTGGGCGAACAAGAAGGGGGAAAGGGCGAGCGCCATCGAGGCACAGAAGATCCTACCCATCAGACGGTTTCGCATCTCGACTCCTCTATTCCTCTATTCCTCTGCCGAAGCGCCGCTTGATTCCAGGCTCCATGAGGCAGAATTCCAACTGTAGAGATGGAAGCCCAAGAACCGGAACGTGGAAAGAAGTTCCCTACTGCCTCTGGAATCCGTCGTTCCACTCTTTTCCGCTCGCGGTCACGATCTTGCGAATGCGCATCATCGTTCTCCCGTCTTTCGAGGGATTCCCCGTAATCGTGATCGCGTCGCCGGGCTGCAGAGCATTCGCTCGCCAGCCGGAGTTGTACCACCGGGGCGGAGGAGACCCCGACTCACCAACCCATTCCGCCACGTTGCCGGCCTCGTCCTTCACCTGGAAATAAACGTAGGGGTGGGGGTTGGAAAATTTGAAAGCTGTGACGGTTCCCTGGAGTGTGATCCGCTGATTCGTGTCGTAATTGGTCGCCGAGTGGTGTCCGAACATCGGCTTGGGAACTGCGAGCAGAGCCACTCCAACCGCCAAAACTGCGAACAGTTTCTGGTCCATGGTGTTGCCTCCCTCGAATGATCTCTCAAAGCGGAGCACCGCCTTGCTTCTTGCCGCCGTCCTTCGCTGCCACCGTGGAGCCGCCGGAGCGCTTGCACAGCCGGCACGTTTCACCACGAGAATTAGGATCTACTAGCAAGGCGATTCTATGCCGTGCATACCCACGGGTCAAGCGTAGATTGGGGCAATACAAACAGCACATGTCGAATTCCTGCTGCAAAATCCCTAAGCGGGGTATATACTGATAGGTAGAAATGTCGCAGTCCGTCGCGGCTCCAGCAAGAGTGTTGTCAAGTGATGAAGATTCCGAAATCGGAGAAGATCTGGTACAACGGCAGGTTTATCCCTTGGGACGACGCCAACATCCACGTCCTGTCGCACGTCGTCAATTACGGGTCCAGCCTGTTTGAAGGCATCCGCTGCTACGAGCTTCCTGCCGGTCCGGCGATCTTCCGGCTGCGCGACCACATGCAGCGCCTGATCAACTCGTGCAAGATTTACCGCATGTCGCTGCCCTATTCTCTGGGAGAGCTCGAACGCGCGAGCGTCGAGCTGGTTCGGGAGAACGGGTTGCGGCACTGCTACATCCGGCCCATCGCGCTGCGCGGCTACGGAGAGATCGGCGTCCACCCACACGATACCCCCATCGAGGTTTACATCGCCTGCTGGGAGTGGGGCAAGTACCTGGGTTCGGAATCGGACCAGGGCGTCGATGTGTGCGTGACGTCATGGAACCGCATGGCCCCGAACACGCTCCCTGCTATGGCCAAGTCTGCGGCGAACTATATGAACGCGCAATTGATCCGCATGGAGGCCGAAGCCAACGGCTACGCCGAAGGCATCGCGCTCGACGCACGCGGCTACTTGAGCGAAGGCAGCGGCGAGAACATGTTCGTCGTCCTGGGCGAGAAGGTTCTTACGCCGCCACTCAGCGCTGCGATTCTTCCCGGGATCACGCGCGACACCGTGCTGACGCTCTGCCGCGAGCTCGGCATCCCCGTCGAGGAGCAGGACGTTCCCCGCGAGATGCTCTACATTGCCGATGAGGTCTTCTTCGTCGGCACCGCGGCCGAGGTCACGCCGCTGCGCACGATCGACCGCATCCCGGTCGGAGACGGCCGGCGCGGCCCCATCACCGAGCGCATCCAGCAGGAGTTCTTCGCCATCGTCGAAGGCAAAAAGGCCGACCGCCACGGCTGGTTCACCCCCGTCCCGGCCACCCGGCCCACCCCCGTCGGCGCAGATTAGCGGCTATTCGGTATTCTCGGTTCCTTCGGTTTATTCGGTTCCTTCGGAAGTCTCGTTGGCAAATTCGGGCCATTTTTGCGCCGCGCTGAGCTTTTGCTGATCGGGCAGCGCCAGGGCCGCCCTATTTTGCCGGTAGCGGCGAAATATCACACTACCGACACACTAAGACCCATAGGTACTAGGCAAATCGCGTCAAATTTGGGTGGTCTTCCGTTCCCCTGCCTCGGATTCGGTTTTCTCGGTTCTTGCGGAATTTTGCGGAAGTCTCGGTTGCAGAATTCGCTCGGGTTCTTACGTGCAAGTCAGGAACGATTCGGACCTAATCAATTCGCTCCATCCCCGCTTTCAGCATCTGAATGGTTAAAAGAATGCTCACGACGCCAAATATGCGTCGGGGATGACATGTAATGGGAAAATGCCTCCCCGCCTGAAGCAACGCCCTGGCGTAGACACGGAAGCAACTCTACCGGGATGCGACAAGAAGAGCCCTCTGGAGCAATACGCCTCGATAGCAGCATTCACGGCATTGCACTGGGCCTTAAAAGCGCTTGGAAGGGCGATGTCTCAGACTTCCAAAAGGCGTGAGTGGCTGAACGACGTGTCATATGAGCGTAACTCCCAAGCAATAATCGGAAGCCTAGTGGTAGTGGTCATCGTGAACTAGCGAAAGGTCCGTAGTGAGCCGCAGTAACCCGCACGCCTGACGCTCGAAGCTGAATCAGTAATTCCAAATCCTCTTTTCACTTTGCAATTCCACTCGAGCTTCTGAAGACTAGGCGGAAACCGAGATTCACTGGCAACCGAGGCGTTACATCGTTTATGAGTTGGTAAAATTCCCGGTTCTGACATTATGAACAGGACTTGGCGGAAAATCCACCTGAGGACGGGCATATTGGTCGGCTTGCTTCGCATCCGAAACTGCGGTGGCAAAGATTGTCGCTCTTCCGCAATTCAAACCGAAAGTGCCAAGCCGTTAACCTAGGCGAAGGGTGTTTCACCTTGCTCAGAGGGATATGTGGCGCCGAATTCCAAAACCTAAATTGACTTTATGGAATTCCGTGTCACATTGGAAAACGCTCACAGAAAGTCCTGCCACGATCGAAGGAAATTACCCGTGGATGCCAGAAACGCTGGCTTCTTCAGGATTCTTTTCAACACGTGCGAAACCGTTGAGGATTGCCACATCTGCTGGTTTGGCCGATTGGAAATTATGGCCCGTCGTACCCACAATGAAGACCCAATTCAACAGAATTTGCGTCAATGAGTACTGGTGCGAGCGTCTAACATCTATTTCTGAGGAGGGGCGGAAGAGAACAATTTCTGCCAGGTTGTATTTATGGCGTTCCAACTGGTTTCCCGTGACGTTCTCCACCCAAGATACGTCCGGTTGGTGGTATCGAAGCACTGCGATTAATCGAAAAGGCTCCCGATTTGGACAGTAATTGCAGAAAGTTCCTTGTGGAGTCGCCTGTTGGAGCCCGGGTTGGCAAGATGGCCCCAGCGCTCAGCAGTTCAGTGCAGATTTGGAAGTCGACAGGCCACATTACGGATATCAAGCTTGGTTTCCCCAAAATTACTCTCAGAGGAATCCAAGCCGGTTGAGTCGTCGCAAATTCACTTAAACAGGCTGAGCGATGACCAAGACCATCAGGCTCAAGGGGCCTCTGGTCCTCAATCCCGGCAAAGAGACACGATGAATCTCATATTGACGTTGTGAGGATTTGCGAACACCGTGCACAAATCTTTCTTCGGGCTTTCCCAATTGGCATGAATATCCGTCCCACAACGGATCAAGTGCCAGTTTTCCTTCGTGGGACTTAGACTGTTCCGACCTATCACGCCATGGTGAGATCTATAGCAGCCAGTACGAATCCCACTACTCGGAGTAAGCGTGATAATTTGCGCCAATTCCTCCCGTGCCAGAAATTGCGTTGGAAGACAGGTTCTCTCGAAAAAGGTATATCTGGATTGCCGGGCTCTGCTACGTTCTTCAGAAACCTAAGCCCTCGGTCCAAAGGAGATTCTGCAAAAGACGGAATGACCGGTGTCTTTGGGCTGCGATTCCTGGCCCAGATCGGAACTCGGCGGGAATCTGGCCTTAGCCCTTGAATGAGGTGGAACTAGGATTCCGAACTCCCAGCGGCGACATTTGATTAATCTTGCTGTCGCAACTTATCTGCCGATGCGCAGGTTCTACATCTCGAGCTGACCGGAGGGAGTTTACATATCCGGGGAAGCATCAGCTAATGAGTCGCTGAGCGAAACTGTCTGGTGGCCACGTGTCACTAGGTACGTTCCGAGACAAGGATGCGATAGCCCAATCTTTTCCCTTCGACCCACAAGGCATGCCTCTCTAAAATCGCTTTCCTGAAAGGAGAGGCGACTGATGATGCGACTTGGAAGCGAGCGAAGTCAGGATCAGCTTGGACGAGGAGCCGATATCAGGGGCTTCCAGTTTGTGCAGCCAGTGAACGATTGCTCGGATCCTATTCCTGAGCGCACTGGACCTGCTGTCCGCCACAAGCAGGCGCTGAAGATACGGTCGGGCGATTGGCGAAAAAAGAGCAAATCCAGGCCGCTTCGTTTGCGATCGGCCAAGCCACCAGCGAATGGCCGGATTTCGAGTCTCGGGACTCGAGGAATCTCGAGTACGTTTGACTTATACCGACCGCCTAAGCTTGAGTGGATTTGCAACCCGTTCTTTAGCGCCGTCCGGTAAACTTCCCAATCCGGAACCACGTCTTCAGCGTTCGGTAAGAATCTCGAACAGTTCTCCAGCCGTATACGCCATGGAACACCAAGGAACTGTTTGGCCCAAGATACGGTACAGATCTGCGAACGAGATCGACAAACACCTCTACCTGTGACCTGAGTATGTCACACCAGGTCCGGTATTCTATGCGAAGCAAATGATTTCGCATCTACTGGATAACCATTCCAAGCGTTTCATCATGCAGTTCGCTCACAAGTTTCCTCTAGAGGTTCCAAGCCTGATTCCTGTTTGTCGAGGTGCCTTCCACCAGTACGTTTCGAACCACATCCGCCGCAAAATCAATCGTCGAGCCGGACTCCGGCTCGAAACAGATAGGCCGTCTAGTCGTCGCTTAAAGGTCGCATCGACGGCGCACGTGATGCTGATTGCAGGGAAAACCCTCGAACAGGAATCGCTAGCACCGTCAATGTCAGCCATGACCGAGCCTAACTTCCGGAAAGATATCAACTAAGGCCAGACGTCTGCGCGAATGGAGCTTACCTCAATTGGCAAGGAGAGTAATCTGCCAATTTGGTAATCGGAGATGAACCAACGGTCAATGCTGCCTCCAAGTTATCAGCCGCCATCTCGATGATTGCTTGGAATGGCTCTGTCGCCTCCCGCGTTACAGGGCGATATCGGAGGAGAGGCAGATCTTTGTTCGAAATACTCTGCTTTTACTCTCAAGAATGGCCGCCGAATTGCTCGACGTTGCGCGACTCCGGTCACGCAAAAAGGTCGTTTTCACCGAACAGTGTCCACAAACGCATGCCTTGTGCTGCCACGTGATTTCGGGACCGGCTTTAGAGCGATTGGATCTGGGGATATCGATTTGCAGGTAATTTGCAAGGGTGCGTTCTGTCCCTTGGTACAGGACCACAGTACCTGAGATTTCCTCCGATTTTTTCAACCGAGATTTCCCAGGTCCTCCATTTGGCGAAAGCAGGTAGACCTCATAGGTTTGGCGGACGGTGGCGTCTTATAGAATCTTCCTCATTACCTGCCTAGTCCATCTTTCCGTGTTCAACATAGGGAGCGATGTCCGCTTTTTCCGAGGATGTCCATTCCCATCCCTGGACATGCCGAAGATGCAAGTTCGAAACGACAGACAAACGTTGGCCGGAGTCCACGTATCCGGGATTTGAGCTAAACTTCAAGCTCTACCCAGGCGACGTCCAGTTCTGCGATTTCTTGGCCACATTAGGGGAGAACGCAGTGTCGCCATCAATCGATCTGCTTTGAGGAAGGCAAGAGATTGCAAGTTTCCATTGCCTTCAACTACTCCACGAGATCCTTCCCATGAAGTGGTCATTTCAAACGAGCAGGGCCTCATGAGGCCAGAAGCCGCTTCTAGAAATCGACTGCTAGTTCCGAGAAGCCCACATCTCGTTGTAGGCCTCATTGACTAAATTCAGGGGTCTCGCTACAACGGCCAAGGCGGTAATTTTGGTGATCAAGGAAGGTTCAATCGACTTGAAATTTGCTGGATGCTGTCGTGAACAGATTCTGTGCGCCTTTCACCCTGGTCAAGGAAGTCCTTCGACCGCTCGCTTTCGAACACCAGCTTTACGACCAGGACTCTCCTGCTGGCTTCTGAATTCGCGGTCTGCGTAATCCGGATGACTCGTTGCAGGCCTCTGGCACCGTTGCGTCAGAAGCCCAGGAAGCGGAGCCAGGGGACGCCGATGGAGACGTAGGTGACGAAGTAGAGCAGGCCGAGGATGAAGCCGAGCCGCCAGAAATCTCTTCCCGCAATGTAGCCGCAGCTGTAGTAAATGGGCGACGGGCCGGTGCCGTAGGGGGTGATGATCCCCATCAGGCCGAGGGGCAGGCACAGCAGCATGGCCCAGCCCATGGGCGTCGCTCCGGGAAGCTGCACGGCGACGGCCAGGAACACCGGCAGCAAGGCGCTGACGTGGGACGTGACGCCGGCGAAGAGGTAGTGTAGAAAAAAGAACGAAGTGACGAGCAGCGTCATCGAGACCGCCACGCCGTGGCTGGCAAAGGTGGGCGCGAGAAACGCAGCGAGCCACTCGACGAAGCCGACCTCGGCCAGGCCGTTCGCCATCGTGACCAGCGTAGCCAGCCAGATCAGGATGTTCCAGGCCGGGCCGTTGGCGAGCGCGTCCTGCCAGGTGATGACGCGCAGCAGCAGCATGAGCGCCACCACCAGCATGGCGACCATCGTGGCATGGATGTAATCGCCCGCGGCGATCCACATGGCGAGCGCCGCGCTGACCAGGGTCAGCAGCATCTTTTCCCGAAGCGTCAGCGGACCCATCCGCCCGAGCTCGGCGGCGGCCCAGCGGGGCGCGTCGGGCGATTCCTTGATCTCCGGCGGATAGATTTTATAGAGCAGCAACGGCACGACCGCCAGCAGCAGAATCCCGACCGGCGCGGCAGCCTGGAACCAGGCTACCCAGGGAATCGTCACGTTGATGGCGGCGGCGACGATGCCGAGCGCCATGACGTTGGGAGCGAGCGCGGTCTGGAACATGCTGCTGGTGACACAGGTGACGGCGAGGGCGTTGTAGATCAGATACGAGCCGATCTTGCCTGCGCTGGGATCATTCGGACGGGAGCCGTAGAGAGCGGGAATGTTCCTCAGGATGGGATAGATGGTGCCGCCGCTGCGGGCCGTGTTCGAGGGCATGAACGGCGCGAGCGAGAGGTCGGCGAACATGGTGGCGTAACCCAGGCCGAGCGTGCGGTGGCCCATCTTGCGGATCAGCAGCAGCGCGATGCGGCGGCCGAGACCGGTCTTCTCGTATCCGACGGCGAACAGACACGCCGCGAAGACCAGCCAGACGGTAGGGTTGGCAAAGCCGCCCAAGGCCCAGGCGGTGGAGGCCGCCGGCGATTCCCGCACCAGCCCGGAAACCCCCGCCGCTACGATTCCCATCAAGCCCACGGCGGCAATCGGCATCGGCTCGGTCACGACCGCGAGCATGACGGCGGTAAACAGAGCAAAGTAGAGCCAAGCATTCTGCGTGAGGCCGTCCGGAACGGGCGCGAGCGCAATCCCCGCGCCGACGATCAGCGGGAGTCCCACCTTCACGAAGGGCCGCCCGGCAGCGGGTTGCTTCCGAGCGGGAGATGACGGTTTCCCTCCGCCGGCCGCTTCCGTCTGGTCCGGAGCAGTTGTCTTGTCGCTCACAGGTCCTCTCCCGCCGGATCGGTCTCCCGGCGACGTTTGCTGCTGAGGATAACACACCCGAGACGGCGAAACAGGGGAGGAGGACAGAGGGGTGGTGTCCTAATTTCAAAAGAGAAGAGCAGATCCCTCGTCCGATCTCGGGACCGGCGGGACGGGCGAAACGACATCAATATGTCGTTTCGTCTCGGGATGACATGCTTTGGGCAGTGTCCTAATTATTGCAAAAATAGGACACCACCGACAGCGGACAGAGATGGGGACAATCTATTTGATGGCAACGCCGATGATCTGGGGCGCGACGGGTCCGATCGGGAGGCGGAAGGTCTCGTAGGTGACTTCGGAGAAGCCGGCGTGCTCGATGGCGGAGCCGGTCTCGCGGTCCGGGCAGCAGCCGTCGCCGATGATCTTCCAGAGAGGGTAAATGAAGGTTTGCAGGCGCCGCAGGAAGGTTCCCGGCGGCGCGGCAACGTGCTCGAGGAAGAGAAACCGCCCGCCGGGCTGCAGCACGCGATGCACTTCGCGCAGGACGCGGTTGGGATCGGTGACGGAGCAGAGCACCAGAGTGCTCACCACGGTGTCCACGCTGCCGTCGTCAGCGGGAAGCTGTTCGGCGGTTGCGGGCCGCAAGTCCACGCCGATGCCGGCTCGGGCGGCTGCTTTCTCAAGGTACGGGTACATGTAGGGATTCGGCTCCACACCGAGCCAGCGGATTCCCGAAGGATAGTAGGCGAGATTGGGACCCGTACCGGGACCGATTTCGAGCACCGACTCGCCGAGCCGGGCAAACAGTTTCCGCTTACGATCGGCGACCATCCGCTCGTAGCGCGGGCCGAGGTGGGCAAGGACCCAGGCATGAATGCGGCTGCCGAGGCCGGTATGAGTAGAAGTAGGGGACAAGGACGGAATCTCACACTGTCGGTAGTGGCGTCGCTGGCCGTGCTCCCGCGTCACTCCAACAGGCGCAGCATGGCGAGCACGCCGCCGAGGATCGCGAGCGTTTGTGCGAGCATCGCACCAACGAATCGCCACGTCAGGCGAGCCTCAAGGCTGGCAAGCTCGGCGCGTAACGCTTCCGGTGTCACGTGATCGCTGTGCTCGGCGGCCTCCCGAACGGCATCGGTGATCGCGTCAGCCTGCTCGGTCGAGAGGCCAGTACCGGTCAGCCGGCGGGCGATGGCATGAGTGTCTATCATCGGCTCATGCTACCACGGTAGGAGGGCCGAGGGAAGCTCCCGATCTCAGTTTCGTCCGCGGTCGGTGTCGTTAGTCCGCTGGAATCCGATGCAGAACGATGGACGCAACGAGGGGAACAAGCGCAGGCACCAGCCGTTTCTTGAATTCGGGAGCCGAGATGGAGGGGTGGAATGGAATCTGCCATGCAACCGTTTCCAGGACTGGTCCGAGTATATAATAGGCAACATGGCGAACCGAGAATGGAAGAAAGCCACATATTCGTATTCCGTGATTTATGAGTCCGCCCCCGAAGGCGGATACGCAGCGACCGTGCCGGCCCTCCCCGGATGCCACACGCAAGGTGAAACCCTGGAGGAGGCGGAGAGTAATGTCAAAGAAGCCATCGAGGTTTATGTCGAAAGTCTCCTGGCACACGGCGAGCCGGTCCCGCAGGAGCTGAGGATTCTGCAAGGGAAAGTGGAAGTTCAGTTGTCGTAGGCCGAGATGCCCAAGCTCCCTGCGCTGACGGCTAAAGAGTTAGTCCGGGCGTTGAAGCGGGCGGGATTCGAAGAAGATCGGAAAAAGGGTTCTCACCTCGTATTGTTCCATCCCCAAACCCACAAAAGAGTGGTTGTGCCGATGCATTCCGGCCGGATTCTTAAACGGCCCCTGCTGCAATCCATCATTCACAGGGATCTTCAGATTTCCGTCGAGGAGTTCGTTCTCCTTCTAAAAGGGCGGTAGTACCGGGTCAGCCTACAGCCGCACCGGAATGCCCTGGTCCTTCAAATGAGCCTTGAGGTCGGAGACGCGGACTTTGCCGTAATGGAAGATGGAGGCGGCGAGGGCGGCGTCGGCCTCGCCCCGGGTGAGAACTTCGGCGAAGTGCCCCGCGTGGCCCGCTCCGCCGGAGGCGATGACGGGAATCTTGACGGCGCGGGATATGGCACGGGTCAGCTCGCAATCGAAGCCGTTCTCGGTGCCGTCGCAGTCCATTGAAGTGAGCAGGATTTCGCCGGCGCCGAAGGCCTCGCCTTCGATGGCCCACTCGACGGCGTTCAGATTGGTCGGCTTGCGCCCGCCGTAGGTATAGACGCGCCAGACCGGCCGCTCCGGAGTTTCCGCCGGCGCATCATTTTCGCGATACCGCCGCGCGTCGATGGCCAGCACGACGGCCTGGGAGCCGAATTCCTCCGACAAGGTGGTGATCAACTCCGGGCCTTCAACGGCCGCCGTGTTGACGGAGACCTTGTCGGCGCCGGAGTTAAGGATGGCGCGGGCGTCCGCGACGGAACGGATGCCGCCGCCCACCGTGAGGGGGATGAAAACCTTG
This sequence comes from Terriglobia bacterium, assembly GCA_965198025.1. Lineage (GTDB taxonomy): Bacteria > Acidobacteriota > Terriglobia > 2-12-FULL-54-10 > 2-12-FULL-54-10 > CAYWWM01. Next base: position 3,328,619 of record OZ240237.1, read on the forward strand.
CGGGAGGTGCGCGCCACCGTCTCGACGATCAGGCCGCGCTTCTCGGCCGATGCGGTGATATCCAGAAAGACGACTTCGTCCACGCCCTCGACGTTGTAAGCAGCGGCAAGCTCCGCCGGGTCGCCGGCGTCGCGCAGGCCGAGGAAGTTGATGCCCTTGACGACCCGGCCGTCCTTGACATCGAGACAGGCAATGACGCGTTTGGCTAGCATGCTTCCGACCAGTTGACCGCTCCTTCACGCGCGCGGATCGAATCTTGCGTCGCCATAGGAGCGGACGAAGTTTTCGAGGATGCGCAGGCCGGCGTCGGCGGACTTCTCGGGGTGGAACTGCGTTCCCCAGACTCTCTTCTGCTCGACAGCCGCCACGAACGGCTGCCCATACTCGGACATTGCGGCCCAGTCCGTGTCATCGCTTCCCTCGGTGGGAACGTAGTAGGAATGAGCGTAGTAGACGAACTGCCCGGATGGTATATCGTCGAACAGGCGGCTCCCGGGGATGATCTCGAGGCGGTTCCAACCCATGTGCGGGACCTTCAATCCCGCTGCGTTTTCCGGGAAACGGCGGACCACGCCGCGCAAGATGCCGAGGCCGGGACAGGCCGGTGCTTCCTCGCTGTGTTCATACAAGGCGTGCAGCCCGAGGCAAATGCCGAAATAGGGGATGCCGCGACGGATGGCATTGCGCAACGCCGGCGTGATTTCCAGCAAATCCAGCGAGCGCATCATCTGACCGAAGTGACCGACGCCCGGAAGCAGAATGGCCGGGGCCATGGCCACGTCGGCAGGTTGCGAGGTGACGACGAAGGACGCCTGCAGGTGCTTGAGAGCGTTTTCCACCGAGCGCAGATTGCCGGCGCCGTAGTCAATGACCGTAATCATAACAAGCCTTTCGTGCTGGGCATCTGATCCTTGAGGCGCGCGTCGAGCGAGACGGCCATCTTCATGGCGCGGGCAAAGGACTTGAACAGCGCTTCGACGGCATGGTGCGTGGAGCGGCCATAGAGGACCTTGAGATGGACGTTGGCTTGGGCATGCGTCGCGAAGCCCTGAAAGAAGTCCTCGACCAGCTCGGTTTGCAGGTCTCCGACCAGGCGCCGGCGGAATCGCGCGTTGCAGACGAGATAAGGCCTGCCGGAGAGATCCACGGAGGCAACGGCGAGCGTCTCATCCAGCGGCATGATGAAATAGCCGGCGCGGTTGATGCCACGCTTGTCGCCGAGCGCCTTGGTGAAGCACTGGCCGAGGACGATGCCGACATCCTCGACGGTGTGGTGCTGATCGACGTCCAGATCCCCCGAGGCGCGCAGTTCGAGGTCGAACCCGCCGTGCTTGGCGAAGAGCTCGAGCATGTGGTCGAGGAAGCGGATTCCGGTGCGCACGTCGTAGCGTCCCTTGCCGTCGAGCACCAGCGCGGCGCGAATCTGCGTCTCGGTCGTCCGGCGTCTGACGGAGGCGGCACGCCGCTTGCGGCGGCTTGTGGCGCGCGCCCGGGGCCGGGTCGAACGGCGGGCAAGCGAAGGAGTTTTCATGGCAGTACCTGCTCGAGATCGTTGATGTCGCCGACCACGGCCAACGCGCCTTGCTTCCGGAACAGGGCTTCGAGCTCGACCGTGAGCGGTTTCCCGGGAGCCACGACCCCAATGAATGGGATCGAGGCGGCTTGAGCGGCGAGGCAGTCATCCATGACGTCGCCGACGTAAAACGTCTCCGAAGGCTTCAGATGTTCCAGGATTTTCAAGAGCCCTTCCGGGTGCGGCTTCTCAAACTGCACGTCCTCCATGCCGACGATCGGGTCGAAGCGAATGCCGGGTGCGAACTTGGAGAGCGTAAACTCGGCCTCCCATCGCTCCCGTCCGGTGAACAGAGCGAAGTGAAAACGAAGCGCCAGGCGCTCGAGCATCTGCTTGCACGGGAGCCAGCGCTCGCGGGAAATCAAGCCGGTGTTGCGCTCGCCGAGATAAATGCGCTGGAACGCGGCGATGACGTCTTTCCGCGAGGGGGAGGCACCCCGCTCCCGGATCAGTTCGAGCGAGAGGTCCCAGTCGTTGTTGGACCCGCCGCGGTTCTTGGCGGCCTGGATTTCCGTATGTGTGACGGAAGCGCCCGTAAACTGCCGCACGGTCTCCCGGATGGTTTCGCGGTAAGACTCCGTGACGTCCACGAGGACACCATCCATGTCGAAGATGAGCAGGCTTCGCTTGTTCATCGGGGAGCCGCCGTGCGCAAGGAGCGCAGGACCGCGATCAGCTTTCGGGTCTGTTGGCGCGTTCCCACGGTGATGCGGACACAGCCGGGGAGATCGTAGCTGCGGTCGCGGACCAGGATGTCATGCTCGGCAAGCCGCCGCCGCATCGCGGACGCTGCAGAACCGAAGTCTACCAGAACGAAATTGGCATCGCTCGGAAAGTACGGCAGGCCGAGGGAATCGAGTTCGTTGCAGAGCAAGGTGCGGGCGCGCAAAACCTCGGCAGCATACTTTCGAAAGTAGCCGGAATCACGGATGGCGGCCAGACCCAGCGTAACGGCGGCGGCGTTCACGCTGTACGGCGACTGGCCTTTGCGGATCGCCTGGATATTTTCGCGCCGAGAAAACAGGCAGCCGAGACGCAGGGCTGCCAAGCCAACGGCCTTCGAGAACGTCCGCGAGACGAACAGGTTCCGGTGTCTCGTGATCCAGGGAAGAACCGTCTTGCCGGAGAATTCGAAATAGGCTTCGTCCACGACGACCGCGGCATGGGGGGCGGCGCGCAACAGTGCTCTGATCTGGGCGGGAGGCGCCGAGGCTCCGGTCGGGTTGTTCGGGTTGGCAATGAAGATCGCCCGCACGCGCGCGTTGATCTTGCAGAGCAGCTCCTGGCCAGGGAAGCGGCCGTCGGAGGAGTAGGGGACCTCGACGACTCTCGCTCCGGCCACCTGGGCATAAAAGCGATACATGGCGTAAGTCGGACGTGCGAGGAGCACGGTGTCGCCCGCGTTGACATAAGTGTTGATGACGAGTTGGATGGCTTCATCGGTGCCGTTGGTCAGCGTCATTCGTTCGGGAGGGACTTTGAAATAGGCAGCGAAGCGGGGGAGGGCTTCCTGGTATTCCGGGTAGACGGCGAGGTCGTCCGCAGCGAGCGCGCGCATGGCCTGGCGGACGCGCGGCGAGCAGCCTACGGTGTTCTCGTTGAAGTCGAGCCGCAGCTTCCCGCTGCGCCCGGACGAGGGCGGACGGTAGGGGTCCATGCTCTCGATGGCAGCGCGGGGTTTGAGCGGGTTGGAATTCCTTTGCATTGAACTTCAGGACCGGGGCCCGGATTGCAGGCGAATTTCGACGGAGCGGGCGTGCGCTTCCAGGCCTTCTCCGCGGGCCAGGCTGGTGACGGAGGGCGCGAGTCTACGCAGGCCCCGGCGGTCCAGCTCTTGCACCGAGACGATCTTCAGAAAATCGAGGACCGAGAGTCCACCACGGAAGCGCGCCATCCCGCCGGTCGGCAGAACGTGATTCGGTCCGGAGGCATAGTCACCGGCTGCCTCGGGGCTATACGGGCCGACGAACACGCTGCCGGCGTTGCGGACCTGGTGCAGCGGCAACTTGGCAGGAACCACGAGATGTTCTGGAGCGAACTCGTTGGCCAGCGCGACGGCCTCGTTCAGGCTGCGGACAACGATGATCGCTCCGTTGTTGGCCAGCGACGCGGCGGCAGGGTTCCCCTCGGGGAGCGCGGCAAGCTGCGGCACCAACGCCCGGGCCACCGCCTTGGCCAAGCGGGCAGACGGAGTCAGCAGAATCGCCGAGGCGTCCTCATCGTGCTCGGCCTGCGCCAGCAAATCGGCGGCGAGCCATGAAGGATTGGAGTCTCCCTCGGCGATGATCAGGACCTCGGTCGGTCCGGCGACAAAGTCAATGGGCGTGTCGCGCGAGATGAGGCGCTTGGCGGCGGCAACATAGGCGTTTCCGGGGCCGACGATCTTCGAGACGGGAGCAATGGTCCTGGTCCCGTAGGCGAGCGCGGCGATGGCCTGCGAGCCACCTGCGGCGTAGATTTCCCGGATGCCCAGCTCGTGGGCTACGGCAAGAATTTCCGGCACCGGCCGCGGAGTGGTTACCGCAATGCGCTCGACCCCGGCGACTTGCGCCGGAATGGCCGTCATCAATAGCGTTGAGGGAAGCGGATGGAGACCGGCGGGGATGTAACAGCCGACGCTCGACAGGGGCCGCACCAGCTGGCCGAGGCGGACACCGGGCCGGACGGTCTTGATCCATTCGCGGGGCATCTGCAGGCGGCAGAACGAGCGGATGTTCTTAGCCGCTTCCCGAACAGCGGCGCGGAATTGGGGCGAGACGGCGGCAGCGGCCTGGGCGGAGGCCCGCACAGGGACGGCGAGATCGCGGGCCGTCCGACCTGTGAATCCATCCCAGCGCCGGGCGTAGCGGACCAGCGCGGTGTCGCCCAGGCGACGAACCGCGTCGAGCACAGGCTGCACGTCGCGTTCGGCTTGTTCGAGGCGCTGGGCGCGGCGCGCAAAGACACGCCGCACGGCACGCTGATCCCGGCTGGAGAGGGTCGCGATGGGGAACTTGTTGCTGGTTTGTTTGCGAGACATGCTTGTACTCGGCCTCATGATCGAGTGGGAAGCGGGCAAAAAGGTTCCGGCTCTACACCTGGCGGAAGCTCCTTTTCAGTCGCGGCTCGGATTCTACATAATGATCTTATTCAGGGGATACTCCACAATTCCCTGTGCGCCGGCCCGCTTGAGCTGGGGGATGATGAGGCGGACCTGCTTCTCTTCCAAAATCGTATTGATAGCCACCCATCCGGTCTCGCTCAACTCGGAGATGGTCGGGCGCTTGAGCGCGGGCAAAACGTCGAGCACGGCCGCGAGGTTGTCCTTGTGGACGTTGAGCATGAGGCCGACCTTGCCGAAGGCGAGCATCGCGCCTTCGAACAACAACTTGATGTTGCCCAGTTTTTCGCGCTTCCAGGCGTCTTCCCAGGCTGCGCGGTTGGCGATCAGGACGGTGTTCGACTGCATGACAGTATCCAGAATCCTGAGCTTGTTGGCGCGAAGCGAAGAACCGGTTTCGGTGACTTCAACGATCGCGTCGGCGAGCAAGGGCGGCTTGACCTCGGTGGCGCCCCAGGAAAACTCGACGTGCGCGCGGACGCCGTGGCGGGCGAGATAGCGCTCCGTGGCCTTGACGAGCTCCGTGGCAATGACTTTGCCTTCGAGGTCCTTGGGGCCCTGGATGGGGGAGTTCTCCGGGGCGGCCAGGACCCAGCGGACCTTACGGAAGCTCTGCTTGGCGTAGATCAGGTCGGCGACTTCGACGACCTGGGCGTCGTTCTCGGCTACCCAGTCGCGGCCGGTCAGGCCGGCGTCGAGCACTCCGTCCTCGACGTAGCGGGCCATTTCCTGGGCGCGGATCAGCACGCAGTCGAGCTCATCGTCGTCGACAGTCGGAAAGTACGACCGGCTGCCGACCTGGAAGTCGAAGCCAGCCCGGCGAAACAGATCCATGGTGGCGTCCTGCAGGCTGCCCTTGGGAATGCCGAGCTTGAGCTTGGGGGTCGAGTTCGAATTGGCGTCAGGCATTCGGGTGCTCCTTATTTGGCAGTCGTGCCGTAAACCTGCCCGGGGTCGAAAACGCGCGGCTCGGCGATGACGAGTTGATCGCCTTCGACGCGGCGGAAAAAGCACGAGCCGTAACCCTCGTGACAGGTTCCGGGACCGATCTGTTCGGCAACAACGAGCACGGTGTCGGCGTCGCAGTCGACGCGGATGTCGGTGACCTTCAGGACATGACCGGAGCTTTCGCCCTTCACCCAGAGCTTGTTGCGCGAGCGGCTGAAAAACGTTACCTGGCCGGTCTCAATCGTCTTCCGGAACGACTCGGCGGTCATGAAACCGAGCATCAATACCTTGCCGGTGCCGGATTCCTGAACGATGGCCGGGAGCAGGCCCGTCGTCTTGTCGAATTTCAGTTCCATGAGCGACTCCTTCGAAGGCTTCGGTTTGCCCTGACCGAAATCAGAAAACAAGAGCAGATCCCCTGGCAGTTGCGCTCCTCAGGATAAACAAAAAACCCGCCAGCATTCGTGCCAGCGGGCTGTCCAATTCCAAACTATCGGTCGAACTAGGAAGCAGGGTTCCGCCGGCACACGTTGGAGTGCGAATGGTGATGATGCCCGTGGATGTGCCGTGTCCGAACCATAAAAAAGGAAGAATAAGCGAAGCGAGAGAGATTTGTCAAATCGAAACAGAGCAAACAGCCGACAGCAAGTCTCTCGCCGCCCTTACCCCAGGAACCAAGGACGGGTTACCGAGAGCGGCATGACCGCTAGAAGGTGCGGCCGATGGTGAAGCGGAAGGTGGTCTTGGGCTCTTCGTAGGGGCGGCTCGAGCCGAACGAATAGAGGGCGTGCCGGTAAGAAGCCTCATTCGGGAATATCGCGCGGTCAACAAGCGGAGGTGTGGCGAGGTCGGTCCGGAGCCGCATGGGATTGTAGGCCCAATAGATGCGGAAGGGCGCATTGACGACGGGGAGCACCACCTGCAACTCGAGGCCCGTCGAAGCCCTCCATTCGAAGTTCGAGGCCAACTCGAGCTGCCTCTTGAATTCGCTGTTGGGGAAGTCCCTTCGGAGCTGGGTCAGGCGTTCCTCGGTCAGTTCGAGCTGGGACTTGCGCAATGCAAAGTTGACACCCTGATCCCAGAACAAGGCCAGCGAGACGGGCCCGAAGATGGGAATGCGGTACTCGAAATTGCCCAGCAGTTTGGTGTCGCCGCCGGGAAAGGTGAGGCGGTTGACGGGAATGGACATGGTCTGAGGCTGCTGGTCTTCCTGGCCCAGTTGGTTGAGCCCGGTGGTGAGGCGAACTGTACCGTCGGAGTTGAGCACAGGGGCGTGCCGCGTGTCCGGGATGAATCCGATCGGGCTGATGGTGTAGAAATCAAACCCGCGGATGTCGGTCTCGCCGCCGGCGTAGAAGCGGGAAAAAGGCGGAATCACGCGGCCGCCGTAGCCGCTCATGGTGGTGGCGAGCAGATGCATTCCGAACGTCCGTCCGCCACCGGTAAACGGCTTGAACCACTTGAAATCCACGGTGGGGCGGTACATGCGGACGTTTCCGCCGAAACCGCTCAGTTCCATGCTGACGAAGATGCTTTTCCCACTCGTAGGCGTCAGTGGATGGTCCACAGTGTTGTAGGAAAGCGTGGGAGTAATTCGGCTGGTCCGAATCCCCTGGACGGAATTGGCGCCGCCGAGGCCATTGAAGTTCAGGTGCTCGAACAGGAGCCGCGAGACCTCGCTGAAGGTAGTAATCTTGCTGCTTTCGTAGCCGTAGGTCAGCCCGAAGCGGGTGAAGGTGTTGCCTATGGGGAGGGGGTAGCTGGCAAACGTCGTAAACCCGACGCTGCTCTGCCGGTAGTTCTGGATGTTTTCGTCACCGAGCAGGCTGAACAGCGGCCGAATGTCTTGGCCGGCGAAGATGGAAGCCTGCTGTGCTTCGTTGAAATTATAACGCCGCGAAAAGAACGTGGCGCCGACCTGCAAGGGCCGGTCAAACGCGTAGGGATGCGTCAAGCCGACTAAGACATTGCGTTCCAGGCTTCCGAACTGGGTGTCAAAGGTGAGCGTTTCGCCGAGACCCATAAAGTTGTTCGTCTGGTAATTGAAGCCGACGAAGCTGCCGGTAAGACCACTGACGCCCCCGGTGAACCCGATGGCGTTCTTTCCCTTCTCACTCACCTCGAGATCAATGTCCACGAAGCCGGTTTCATTGTTCGGCTGGATGTTGGAAGCCGTGGGTTCGAGCGGCTCGAAATAATCGAGCTGATTCAGACGGAGGAGACTCAGCTCCCACAAGCGGCTGTTGAACAGCCCTCCCTCCCGGAGGAGCAGCTCGCGGCGGATGACCTTGTCGCGTGTCGTGGTATTGCCGGCAAAATCAATGCGCCGGATCCGGAACTGCTGGCCCTCTTCGACGGTGAACTCCATGTCAATCTTACGCTCTTCGTCGTCAATGATGGTTTCCGGGCTGGCCACAAAGTTGATGTACCCGAACTCGCCGTAGAGCTTGCGCATGTTTTCGAGGCCCTCACGGATTTTCGAGACATCGAACACCTCGCCCGACTGCATGTCAAACAAGGGCCGCAGAGCCAAGTTGGGCTGCGTAAAGAGAGTGACATCCTCGAAGGAAACCTCGCCCAGGTGAAACTGCTCCCCTTCGACCACGGGGATCGAAATGTCCACCTTGCGACCGGGCCGGTTCGGGTAGAGCAACGGAATGCGGAACCACCCGCCGCCGGTCTCGCGGGTCGTAATGGTGGGTTCGCTGACCAACGCCTTGAAGTAACCTTCGTCCTGATAGGCACCGCGAATCCGTTCCAGGTCCTCGTCGAGCTTGGACTTGTCGTAGGTCTTTGCGAAGAGGCTTTCCAGGATGTACGTTTTCGGGATCCCATACGGACGCGAGTTCTGCATGGCGCGGACCAGCCCCCGGTTGGACAAGACCTTGTTCCCCTCGAAAGTAATCTCACCGATTTTCACCTTGGGGCCTTCGTCGATGAGAAACGTCAGGGATATGGAGGACGGGGGGATGGGCTTGGTTTCCACGGTGACCGTGGCATACTGGCGGCCGCGCTCGGCCATCAATTGCTTCAGGACCACTTCGGCGCGCTTGATGCGGGTCGGGTCATAGCGGCTTTCGACGGTAAGACCGACCCGGCGCTCCCGGAAGCGGTCGAGGATGTCCGAGGTCGTGGCGGACGAGTTGCCCACGTATTCGATACTGCGGATCAGAGGCCGTTCCCGGACATCAAAGGTCACAATCTTGCCTTCGTCGCCGTCCTCCACGCGCAGGACGATATCCTCAAACAGACCGGTGTTGTAAAGGGCCATGAAGTCGCGCCGCAGCGAGTTGGGATCGAAAGGATCCCCCGGTCGGGCGACGGTTCTGGCGCGCATGGTGGCTGCGGGGACGCGCCGGTTCCCCCGGTACAGGACGTTCTCGATCAGGATGAGGTCTCCGGTCTCGCCGGGCGCCGGGGCAGGGGCAGGCTCGGCCGGCTGAAGCGGTTCGACGATTTGCCCCAGGGCTTCCGTACCCCCCAGCATCCAGAGAAAGACGAGACCGAAAGCCACGCCTAGCCAAACCCGCGATAGAAAATCCGATGACTTCATTCCGCCAAACCGTTTCCGGAGCCGCTCCTCCTCCCGCCAGCAGACCCCTCTATCATTCAACCCTTGCTAGTGATAGAACCCCATTTCGAAGGTTCGGTTGCGCCCACCCCTGGATAATTTCCTTTATTCTATCGGCACAGCAGCTTCCCCTGGATCGAAAGGCTGACCGGTGGATTCCATTCTATAACAGAAGGCCCCCCCAATGGAACGCGGGAAATGCAAGCGGGGGGGGGGGCACCCCCTGGGGGTTTTGGCGGTAAGTTTCCATGCCGGGTTGCTTGGGGTTGCGGGTCTGACCGACTCGTTCCCAAGAGCCTACACCTGCCCGACGAACAGGGGGGCCGGGGAGGCTTCGCTGTCCACTTGACGGTAGTAGAGGCCCTCGTCCTCCAGGAAGACTTCGAGGAAGGCCGGGCGGGTTATGGCTCCCTGGATCAGCGCCTCCGACAGCGGGTCTTCGATGTACTTCTGCAAAGCCCGCCGCAGCGGTCGCGCGCCGTAGGAGCGGTCATGGCAGGTCTTTTCGAGAATCCAGCGCTCGGCTTCGGGCGTCAGCGTGAAGCTGATCTGCTTGTTGGCGAGGCTTTGGTTGATCTGGCTCACCATCAACTGGATGATCTGGATCAAGTCTTCATCCGTGAGCGCATTGAAGACGATGGTTTCATCGAGGCGGTTGAGGAACTCAGGATTGAAGATGCGCCGGACTTCGCCGCGCACCTGGTCCTCGGTCTGGGCCATGGCGACGTCGGGGGTCGGCGGCTGGAAGCCCATCTTGCCATGTTGCTTCTGCAGGAAGCGCGCCCCGATGTTCGAGGTCATGATGATGATCGTGTTCTTGAAATCCACCGTCGTGCCGAGACCGTCGGTGAGCTGGCCGTCCTCGTACACCTGCAACAGGATGTTGTAGATGTCCGGATGGGCCTTCTCAATCTCGTCGAGCAGGATGACGGAGTAGGGCGCGCGCTTGACGCGCTCGGTCAACTGACCACCCTCCTCGTAGCCGACGTATCCCGGCGGCGAGCCGATCAGCTTCGACACCGCGTGCTTTTCCATGAATTCGGACATGTCGAAGCGGATGAGCGCCTTGTCGCTGCCGAAGAGGAATTGCGCGAGGCTGCGGGCGACTTCCGTTTTGCCCACGCCGGTCGGTCCCAGGAATAGGAACGAGCCGACGGGACGGTTCGGGTTCTTGAGGCCCGCGCGCGAGCGCCGGATGGCGCGAGCCAGCGCCGTGATGGCCTTGTCCTGGCTGATAATCCGTTTGTGGATCTCCTCTTCTATGCGCAGGAGCTTGGCCAATTCCTCTTCCTTGATCGACGTCACCGGGACGCCGGTCCACCGCGCCACGACTTCCTCGATATCTTCCTTGGTCACAGTTCCGCTGGCGGATTCGTCCAGGTTGTATTTTTCCCGCAGCGTGCGCAGGTTCTCGCGCTCTTTGCGCTCCTCGTCGCTGTAGAAGCGCGCCTTCTCAAACTCGTGGTTGGCGATGGCGTTTTCCATGCGATGCACGATGAACTTGATGCGCTTCTGGATGTCGGCAAGCTCTTCCGGAAGAGTGGTTTGCCGCAGCTTGACGCGCGCACCCGCCTCGTCGATCAGGTCAATGGCCTTGTCGGGCAGATGACGGTCCGGAATATAGCGGTTCGAGTTATAGACAGCCGAATTCACGGCTTCGTCGGTATAGGTGACGGCGTGGAATTTTTCGTACCGGTCCTTGATCCCGAAGAGGATCTTCACCGTTTCGCTTTCGTCGGGCGGCGGGACCTTGACAGCCTGGAAACGGCGTTCCAAGGAGCGGTCTTTCTCAATGGTTTTGCGGAATTCGCCCGGCGTGGTCGCGCCGATGCACTGGATCTCGCCGCGGGAAAGCGCAGGCTTCAGAATATTGGCTGCGTCGAGCGAGCCTTCGGCCGAACCGGCCCCCACCAGCGTATGCAACTCATCGATGAAGATGATGCAGTTCTGGTTCTCCATCAGTTCTTTCATGATGGTCTTTAAACGCTCTTCGAACTGGCCGCGGTACTTGGTGCCTGCCACGATCAGCGACAGGTCGAGGGCGAGAATCCGCTTGTCGGAGAGGAAGGATGGGACCTCGCCGTCGGCGATGCGCTGGGCCAGACCCTCGACGATGGCGGTCTTGCCCACACCGGGTTCCCCGATCAGAACCGGGTTGTTCTTGGTACGGCGGCAGAGGATCTGGACGACGCGCTCAAGCTCCCCATCGCGGCCGACGAGCGGGTCGAGGGTGTTGTCCATGGCAGCCTGCGTCAGGTCCCGGCTGAACTCGGTGAGCAACGAGCTTTCCTTCGGGCGCGACGCCGACATTTTTTCCGACTGTGTGCGCACCAGTTCTTCCCGGACGGTCGAGAGGCGCAGACCGCGCTCGCGGAGTATCTCCGCCGCGAAGCATTTTTCTTCGCGCAGCAGGCCCAGCAAGAGATGTTCGGTGCCAATGTGCTTGTGCGAGAGCCGCTCGGCTTCTTCGGCCGCATAGGCGAGAACGCGCTTGCACTCGTGGCTTAGCGGCAAATCGACGGAGGTCGAAACCTTTTCCCGGATCGTGGCGTGGCCTTCGATCTGCTTGCGGATCGAATCAATGGAGGCGTGCGAGCGCAGGAAGCGGTTCGTGAGCGCCTTGTCCTCCCGCAAGAGACCGAGCAAAAGGTGTTCCGTCTCGATATACGGGCTGCCGAACTGGCTCGCTTCGTACCGGGCGAAGAAAATTACGCGCCGCGCTTTTTCGGTGTAGCGTTCAAACATGGTCTCGTCCGTTGCTCCCGCAGCGTCCGCTTGGCGCGAAGGCTACGTCATGGGGATCAGGAGACTGCCTGCAATCGACCACTTTCCAACCGTAACACGCGATCACAGCGCTGCGCCAGTCCCGTGTGGTGCGTCACTACCACCGTGGTAAGCCGGCCTTCGCTATGGAGCCGCTGCATCAATCCAATCGTTTCCTCGCCGGTTTTGGCGTCCAGGTTGCCGGTGGGTTCGTCCGCCATCAAGAGCCGCGGTTCCGTGACCAGCGCCCTTGCCAAAGCCACCCGTTGCTGCTCTCCTCCGGAGAGCTCTCCGGCTTTGTGGGTCGTTCGGTTCTCGAGGCCGACCCGTGCGAGCCACGCTTCCGCTTTCTCTCCGGCTTCGTGTTTCTTTACGCCCCGGATCAGCAACGGCATCATGACGTTCTCCCGGGCCGTAAACTCCGGGAGCAAGCAATGCATCTGCCAGACGAAGCCGAATTCCCGGTTCCGCAAGGTATCGGTTTCCGCTTCAGAAAGCCGCGAATAAGACTTCCCATCGAAGTATAGCTCACCGCTCGTCGGCTTGTCCAGCGCACCCAGCGTGTGAAGCAGTGTACTCTTTCCGCTCCCCGACTCGCCGACGACCGCGATCATCTCGCCGGCCGCGAGTTCGAGGTCGAGCGCGTCGAGCACTACGAGATTTGAATTTCCCGCACGAAAAATCTTGGAGAGCTTCTCCGCGCGCAGCAACGTTGCCATTGGGTTAGATGCTCATGCGAAGTGGTTGGTTCCCGAAGATGACCCGAAGAAACGCATCCCTTGCCCTGAATTCGCATCAACAGTTCACCGGACTACAAGACCGCAGCAATCAGCGTCATTCATAGCGCAGGGCTTCAGCCGGGGCGATGGAGGTAGCGCTGCGCGCCGGGTAGAGCGTGGCGAGAAAACTGACCAGCAGAGCCACGGCAGCGATCCACGCCCCGTCGATGATTCTAGCATCGAAGGGCACGTAGCTGATGGAGTAGACGTCCGGGTCAAGCCGCAGCAATTGGTGACGGCTGCCGAACCAGCAGATGATGTAGCCTGCGGCGAGTCCGAGGACAGTGCCGGCCATGCCGATCAGCACACCCTGAAGCAGGAAGATGTTGCGAATCTGCTTCCGGCGCGCACCCATCGAAACCAGCACGGCGATGTCGCGGTACTTTTCCATGACCATCATGACGAGCGAGATCAGGATGTTCAGAGCGGCGACGAAGACGATCAGGCCAATGGTGATGACCGTGACGGTGCGTTCGAGGCGCAGGGCGCTGAACAGAGCGCGGTTCTGTTCCATCCAGTGGCTGCCGCCGAACTCCGGGCCGGCCTGCTGTTCGATAGCGGTGAGGGCTTCCGGGGCGCGGTAGATGTCGCCGAGGCGGAACTCGATGACCGAGACCACGTCGCCCAGGCCCAACAACTGCTGCGCTGCGGAGAGGCTGGTGAAGGCCCACGAGGAGTCGAAATCGTAGAACCCGGAATCGAAGACGCCGACGACGAGGAAGTAGCGGTACCGTGGCACGAGGCCGAAGGGCGTCAGATGGCCCTGCGGGCTGGTAAGCAGGATACTGTCGCCGGGCGAAGCACCGAGCGAGTTGGCCATCACGCGGCCGATCACGACGGGCGGCTGAGCGTCGGGGTCAGCGGGTTTGGCGAGCGCAGCCAGGGCGTCTTCAGCTGCACTTTCCGGGCGCGAGCCTTCCTGAATGCTCGCGAGAAGGTTCCCGACTCTCAATTCAGCCTGCGGGTCGACGCCCTTCAGGATCATCTGGTTCGCGCGGCTGCCGTGCGATGCGAGGACGGTTCCGTAGAGAGCCGGTGCGGTGGCGACGACATCCGGCACGGACTGGAGCTGCTGGTAAAAGTCGCGCCAGCCTTCGATGCCCGTGCCGTCGTTGCGCTGCAGGTTGACGTGCGCCATCGCCCCGAGCAAGCGCTCCTGCAAGTCGCCGCGAAAGCCGTTGCTGATGGCGGTAGCGACAATCAACGACGCCACGCCGGCCGCAATCCCCAGCACCGAGATGGCGGTGATGACGGAGATCACCGCGACCTTGCGCTTGGCGCGCAGGTAACGGAGCGCGACGAAGGATTCGAAAGTCATGGGCTGCTCCTGCGGCAATTTCCATTCTAGTGCAGAATCGGAGTCGAAGCGCTGTTTCGGAGCGCTGGCCTGCGAGTTGTTGTGCGTCCCCGCACGGAAGTGTTTGTGGCTGAGCCGGAGCGGTGCCTGGGGAAGTCATGTAAGAGAAATGGGTTTTTCCCCGCTACGGGAAGCCCGGAAGAACGATTGGGCCGGGGCCGCAGCAACAGAAGCCGGAACTGTGGGCGGAGTTGCTGAAGAAGGCCGAGAAGGGCAAATGAGAGGTGGCTCTGCGGCTTCTACTTTCGGTCTCCTGCCAAGTGTAATTCGGCCAGGATGGGAAGTTCGAACAAGTCGCTTCGAAGAAGGCGGGTGGAAAAGAAGAGCACTTCGAGATTCTCCACCTCGCCGGTTTCGGGATTCAGACGAGCCACAGCATCATCTCCTAGCTCTTCGGAATCCTGTTCGGCGTATGGCGGACACTTGTTGATGTAAAGAATGTCGCCCGCTCGGTCGTATTGGAAAGTCAATTTCGCTTCCATTCGGCGTCTCCTTCCGCCAGTTGCCCGGTCAGGTATGCAGTGATGATCCAGTAACGGCTCTCCTATTGTTATTCGGTCATCACGGCGACTACGACGTGCTTACCCCCTAGCAACTCAGTATACCAGCGGGAAAATGGTTTGGCCCTGTTCGAACGCAGGCTGCGGCGCACCAGGTCCGGACTGGCGAGGGTTTCCGCACCATTCTGCTGATGGGAGGGAAGAAGTTCGGGGTACCGCTCTACAACGTGGCGCTGGCGCTCTTTGTCCATTCGACCTCAGCGCCAAGGTATGGGCAGGGAAGACGAAGGGACGTCATCGCTACCTCTGCTAAGCTTCGCTTTCCGTTTTCTCCGGGCGCATCAGCGGGAAGAGAATGACGTCGCGGATCGAGCGGGAGTTGGTGAGCAGCATGGCGAGGCGGTCGACGCCGATGCCTTCGCCGGCGGTGGGCGGCATGCCGTAGCAGAGCGCGCGCACGTAATCCTCGTCCATGGCGTGGGCCTCGGCGTCGCCCTTCTCGCGCATCGCCATCTGCATTTCAAAACGGCGGCGCTGCTCCTCCGGGTCGTTGAGTTCGCTATAGGCGTTCAGGATTTCCATGCCGGCAATATAGAGCTCAAAGCGCTCGACCCACTGCGGCTCGTCGTCCTTGCTCTTGGCGAGCGGCGAGACTTCGACGGGAAATTCATAGATAAAGGTCGGCTGGACCAGTTTTTCCTCGCAGACGGCTTCGAACAGCGCCGCGACGGCCTCACCCGGCGATGGTCCGACACCGGTGGCGACGGCACGCTGCGGGTTGCGGTGGTTCCACTCGGCGATCCAGGAGGCGGTTTGCTGCGGGTCGGCAAAGTCTTCGATAGCGGGCCGGGAAGAAGCGCCAGGCCAGAACTCGCAGATGGCTTCCCGCATGGTGTAGCGGGCGAACTTCGAGAAGTCGATGGTGTGCTCGCCGAACGGGAACTGCAGCGCACCGACGGTTTCCATGGCGACTTCCCGGAACAGCTCCTCGGAGAAATCCATGAGGACGAGGTAGTCGGCATAGGCCTGGTAGAACTCGAGCATGGTGTACTCGGGATTGTGGCGCGTCGAGATGCCCTCGTTGCGGAAGTTGCGGTTGATCTCGTAGACGCGGTCGAGGCCGCCGACGATGAGGCGCTTGAGATAGAGTTCCGGGGCAATGCGAAGATAGAGGTCCATGTCGAGTGCGTTGTGGTGGGTGCGGAACGGGCGCGCGGCGGCGCCTCCGGCAATCGATTGCATCATCGGTGTCTCGACTTCGATGAAGCCGCGGCGGTCCATGGCGGAGCGCAAGGAGCGGACCAATGTGCTGCGGGTACGGAACGCCTGGCTGACCTCCGGATTGGCCAGCAGGTCAAGGTAGCGCTGGCGGTAGCGCGCCTCGACGTCCTGCAGGCCGTGCCACTTCTCCGGCATCGGCAGCAGCGCCTTGGCCAGCAGAGTCAGGCCGGTCACGTGAACCGATAGCTCGCCCGTACGCGTGCGAAACAGGTAGCCCTCAACGCCGGCCCAGTCGCCGAGATCCAGCAACTGATAGAGCTCAAAGCCTCGGTCGCCGAGCGCGTCCTTACGGACGTAGATTTGGAGCCGCGAGCCCGCCTGAGTGATATCCGCGAAGCCGGCCTTGCCGTGACCGCGCAGCGCGGTGAGCCGGCCGCAGACGCGGACCGGGGGTTTCGATTCGGCCAGTTCCGTGCCGGATTGGGGAGAATACTCGGCAACGATCCGCCCCACGGTGTGCGTCGCGTCAAACCGGTGCGGATAGGCCTCGTAGCCCAGGGCCTCGATGCGCCGCAGCTTCTCGCGGCGTTGCTCGATCAGTTCAATCTCAAAAGACACGTTGCTTCCTTGCGCTCGGGATTCTTCTCATTTTCCCAGCACACCCCAAAAAACCGTTCTACATCGCAGTAGCCGTCTCCCGCAGGCGAAGGCTTGCGACCGCCGCTAGTTCCTGCGATCGGGACATCCACTGATCCTTCTCTAATGGCCAGTGGGTTATGTTGGCGTGACGAAGAGGTGGTTCGGCGGATTCCACCCTGAGACCAACACGGTTCACTTGTTCAACGGAAAGCTCTGCGCGCGCATGAAGCAGGCTTCCTGGCGCAAGAATTATATGAGCCTCTCCCAACTCCCAAATCTCGGCTTCCGTGAGCCCGTCGACTCGAAACACCGAAGTCTTGTGGTCGCTAGGGGTGGGGTGGAAGGCACGAGGCTTCACACGGCCTGTCGAAGGCACGTAATGACTGCTTTGTCGAAGGTAACGGCTCGTTACTTCTTCGGGTGCAGGGTCAGGGTTTAGCCGATGTGGGAAGTCGCTCAAGGCAATCCGCTATAACCATCGGGATGTTTTCGAAAAGCTGTGTTGTGCCATGAATCTTATCGGTATGGCCAAATAAACCCGAGAATGATAACGTGCCATCCCTTCCAACGCTGACGGTGAGAATTCGCCTTGGTCCGTAATCCCACTCAAAGAGAACCTCGCCATCTGTATCGATGTTAACCTCAGGAAGGAGTACGTTGCTCGGCAGCAACTGAAGGAACTGATCTGCGTAATCCAGCGTACTGAGTTGGCTTTTTCTTGCCCCAGCGTGATCCCAATCATCAGTCTGAGCTTCCAGCCATGCGACGTAAAGAGCTTCTTGGGCCAGTCGTTTTGTTTCCCCCAAGGCCATGCTTTCAGAGAATCCTGTCGCGTTCCGGGTCAGCTTACGCAGTTCTGATGCTTCACCGCTTAACGCCCGGTCGGCGAGCAGGCTGGTGGCAAAGCCCGTTAGCGGAAAAGTCATTGCGAGAGTCATTCAAATCTCCTCAACGTCTGCTCGGGTAGACTATTAAAAAAGATCCGGTTCTTGAACTCTCGGAGTCGACCAAAGGTTTGCTTGATTGCCGGATCGCCCATGTTGGCAAACTCCCGTTGCATAAATGCGTCGATGTCCAGAATGGCAGCCGCTTGCTTTCCGGTCGCGCCTGCCTCCAGGGCTTGAGCAATGTGAGCAGCCATATCTGTCTCCGAATCATGAATAGTCACTCTTGTCAAAAAGCTGCTAATGGTTTGGGGCAGCTCTGGTGGGATGACCGCTGCTGCTCTCAAAAGCTTCTCCATGGATACCGGTCCACTGGGCAACTCGATGCGATTTATGTATCGGACGGCAAGCCGTGTGGCAACTTCTGGTTTAGCTACACTGCAATATAAGCCCCACAGTTCAAGAGCCTGAGGAAAGATGCCCTCCCAGCTAGTGTACGGGCGGAGCCTGTTGAAAGTAAACCCGTCAGCTCTGAACTGCACAATGGTTTTTTCATCGGAAGTTTTGAAAAAGTAACCCTCAAGTGCCGGAGCCTCCGAAACCGGCGGCTGAAACTGGCCTTTGATTACTCCGAGGGTTACCCGAACGCCTCGATGTTCGTCCACTTTCGGGAAACGCTCAGCAAGGCGTGCTCTTAACCTTCCAAACTCCTCCGCTTGAAAACCCGACCGAGCCTTTACTCGGAAATCAATAAGGGCCTCTGTAACAGGAGCATTCTGAAGATGTCGTATGTTTGACACGTCCTGTCTTTCATGTGCTTTGCGCGATCATCCGTTTCCGGTTTAGCGGCCGTAATCGTCGATCAACGCTCTCCATATATAGATGCGAAATGGAAGCACCTAGGCTGGGCAATCCAGTTAACTTTGACTAGGAGCGGTCCCTAGCGGCGCTCTTTTCAACTCTTTGACGATTTCCCCGGCGATTTGGCGGGCTTCTTCGAGGTGGCCGGGCTCGAGCGAAATGGCGCCGACGCGGGGGTGGCCGCCGCCGCCGTAACGTTCGCAGATACTGGCAAGGTTATGCACCGTGGCGGCCTTGTTCCACGGATTCGAGCCGACCGAAATCTTGGTGCGGAAGTTCGACGGGCAGATGCTCACGCTGTAGGCGCACTCCGGGAACAGATAGTACGGCGCAAACTTGTTGTACACCTCGACGCCCGGACCGGTGAGGTCGAAGAAAAGGACGCCGCGGTCGCACTGTCCCGCTTCGCGAATCGTATCGAGGGAGCCCATGTGGCGGTCAAAGAGGGGCTGAAAGAGCTCCGTCACCCGGTCGTCGGAGGCAATGTCCTCGAGTGACCGGGATTCCAGTTGCGGAATCAGCCAGCGAGACATTCCGCCGTCCGGACCAGCCTCCATCACCAGCGCCAGCCGGAGCGCGGGGGCCTTCATCGCCACGGCAGTCTCGGCGTCGGGAAACAGGGCGCCATCCACCACGTCGGCCCAGTGAACAAGTTCAGCCAGTTCGTCCGTCCGCAACCCGAATTTTTCTTTGCCGACCGATGCGATGAATTTGGTGCAGGACTTGAACGAAGGGTCGTAGAACTTCTTTCCGCTGCGATCTTCGCGGAAATGGGCGGCATCCTCTGGAGTCAGAAACGCACTTTGGTGATGATCGAACCACCACGTAAGACGGGGCGAGGTGGAGTACTTGAAATCAACAATGGCGTTCTCGTCCCCGTCAAAGAGGCTCTCATCGAAGAGTTGGGAAGCGCGGTGGGCCAGGCCGGTATAGGAAAACTCGGCGTTTGGATGTACACGCTCCCGCAGGAAACGGGTAAAAACGGCTGCCGATGCCGCGCCATCAAAGCAGCGATCATGGAAGAATACGTGCACTCTCATGGAACCATACCGTCGCGCTCGCTTTGCTTCCTCTCGCCGGAATGCTTCAGGGCGTACACGACAGATGTCGACAGCCGGGAAGAGTTTGCTCTGGCTCGAAAAGGCCAGAGGGTACTGATACTTCATTGCTCCGCCGTTTGCAACATAAAACTGCATGAGGAAATGCGGAGCAGACCAGGGAACGCCATCGGCCCACTGTAACCCGTTCTTGCTTGTCGATTTATTCCGTTTGAATCTTGGGAGCGCCCGCTAGATGTGCCGGCATGGCGGCGTGAAGCGGAAATAAATAGAGTAGCGCCCCCGTCAGATTGATCAAAACGTACGACGCCATATAGAGCGTGAACAGATTCGCTCCCTGCGAAGTTCCCACCAGACCAAACAAGGCCAGAAAAGCCACCTGGCCTACACCGAGCCCGGCCGGACTTACAGGGACTGCGGTTACCAATAGTCCCAGCGGAACAAGCAGGAAATAGCTCATGACGGGAGCCTGAATGCCCAGCGCCCACCCGAACAGCATGAAACTGACGATCGCCAGTCCCTGGTTCAAGAACGAAAAGGCGAGAATGTTTCGAATCAGCTTGAGGTTCCTGGCGTACCGATGTGCTCCTTCATAGAGCACGGAAACAAACTGCTCCAGGCGGGGCCACCGCACCAGCCGGCCCAATAGCGCCGTCGGCTGCGGCCTGCGGTAGGCGAGCAAGAACAGCAGCAGAGGAGCGAGAAGCCCAATCACCGCCAGCGCTCCCACCGACAAGGTCATCTCCGACGGAATCGAATAAGAGAACAAGCCAAATAGTCCGATGAGGCAGAGGGCGAAGAGAGGAACCAAGCCGGCAATCCGGTCGAGGATAATGCTGGCCACTACGGCAGTAGGCACGACCCGGGCGTTTGGTTCATGCGGCTCATTGGCTTGTCCCGGGTGGCCGGCTCCCCCAGACTCGGAGGCGCGGCGTGCTACATAGAACCCCCGCAGGATGTCTCCACTGATGTAGCCGGGAAACGCCATGTTCAAAAACTTCGAGACCATCAGGAAGGAGAACACCTCGCGGTGAGGCAGATGCAAGCGGTTGGCCCGCAAGAGACTTTGCCAACGCCAGAACTGTACCAGGGGCATGGTGGAAAGCAGCAGGAACGCAGGCACGCTCTGCTCCCAGCGGCCGAGCGCCTCCCGGAGCGGCTCCCAGGCGATGTCGCCGCGCGCCCACAAAAACACCACGACCCCAGTGGCAGCGGAAAACTTGAGCACCTGAACCGCAACCGAATTCACAAGCGGCTGGCGACTCCCCGCCGGTTCCCGGGGGACACTTGCAGCCGGTCCGAACACCATAGCTGCCATTCAGTCTAATGCAATGCGAAAGGAAAGAAAAGCAAGATGTAACAGGCTGGATCCTCAGTCACGGGGATGCTGCCGGCCAGGATGTACAGGCGGTGCCTGCGCGCCAGCCCGCGCGGCTCATCATTCTATTTCAACCTGCACCTTGCTTGCAACGGCACTCCCCCCGAGTTCAGCGAGAGCAAACTGCGTTCGGTAGCGCAAGGCCGCCAGAGCCGCTTCGATCCCCAGCCAGATGGCCAGCGAGAAAATCACCGCGCCGGTCAGGAACAAAGTCCAATCACGTGCCTGCCAGAAATCCACTAATTTGAAGACCATCGCCACCAGAGTCGTCGCCAGCATGAACACCATGGGGATGAGGGTATAGATGACGGGTTTTCCCGCGCGAAGGCAATAGAGCGTGACAGCGAGAAGCGCTAGTCCGGCCATCAACTGATTGGTGGTGCCGAACAGCTGCCAGAGCAGCAGACCAGCGGCTTGGCCGGAGCTCTCATAGAATGCAAAGAACCAGATGGCGCTCACGGCCACGGCGGACGCCACGTAACGGTTGCCGAGCACGGGGAGCTGTAAGGTCTCGCCGATCTCGGTGACGTTGTAGCGAAGCAGGCGCGTCGCCGAATCGAGAGTGGTCAGGGCGAAAGAAACAACGATCACGGCCACAAAGGTAGCACCGATCTGGGAGGGCACCCCCAGGCCGGTCAGAAAGTGAGTGCCGCCGCCAATAAAAGCGCTGATGTTGTTGCCAAGGCCTTCGGCGCTCTGCCAAGTGGCGTAGTGAGCAAACCAGTCTTCCGCGGTCAGGAAGCCAGCGGTGCACGCCAGAACAGCCATCAGTCCCAGCAACGATTCCCCGATCATGCCGCCGTAGCCGATCATAGGCGCGTCGGTCTCACGGTTGAGCTGTTTTGCCGTGGTGCCCGACGAGACCAAAGAATGGAAGCCACTCACCGCCCCGCAGGCGATCACAATAAATACAAACGGAAAAATAGGAGGCGCGCCGTCGGGATGCGTGTTGAGCGCCGGCGCGACGAACTGCGGCGGGGCGACGAACAGGCTGACATACATCCCGCCGAGTCCCAGATAGAGGATCAGGCTGTTCAAATAGTCGCGCGGTTGCAACAGCAGCCAGACCGGGAGCACACTAGCCAGGAAGGCGTAGAGCAACAGCAGCCATTTCCATTGGCCGAGTGAAGGGCCCAGGACCGGCTGGTTCATTCCCAAGTAAACACAGAGCAACACGACGCTGAAAGCGACCAGGGTCAGCGAGCGGATGCTGAAGCCCCGGCGGTACATCAGCAGGCCCATAACCACGGCGACTCCCATAAGGGAGGCGGTCGGCAATACGGCCTGCGGGTAGAACTCCGGACCAAACAGCACCGCCACGACGTGAACAAAGACGCCCATGGCCAGTGCAATGAGAAAGAAAATGATGAGATGAAACAGGCCCTTGGCTCGCGGGCCGATCAAGTCCTCGGCAACCTTTCCAATGGACTTGCCTTTCGCACGGATGGAAACCACCAGCGAACCAAAATCATGCACGGCCCCGATGAAGATGGTTCCCAGGACAACCCAAAGCATGGCCGGCAGCCAGCCCCAGATGACCGCCACGGCCGGCCCCAGCATCGGAGACAGACCCGTGATCGAGGCGTAGTGATGGCCGAACAGGACATAGCGGTTGGAAGGAACGTAATCCTGTTCATCCCGCAGTTCGTGGGCGGGAGTCTGGCGGTTGGGGTCGAGCGCGAACACCCGCCGTGCCAGGTGCTTGGCGTAAAATTGATAGCCAACCCAGTACAGTCCGAAACAAACCAGAGTAGCCAGAACCGGTGTCATCAGTTTGTTGCCCGCAAGCTTCCGATGAGATTACCCTTGAGCCAAACCTGCTTTGATCCGTCCATCCTTCGAAGGCTACACCATTTTCAGGGTTGGTGTAGCGCAGCCACAAAGTAGGGACGGGCCTGTGTTCTATGGGGGCAGGCAGGAATGCCTGCCCTACCTTGTCGCTGCGCCGAGGCTCCGCGACAGCCTTCGGCAGAGCGGAAGAGGATTCTTGCAACCGCGTTTTGGCACGGTTGAAACCGTGCCCTTCCACACGACAGAACAGCCCACGGCAGAAAAAAACGGGTAGTGGTTACTCGCTCAAACCCACCGCTCCCTTGCGGTCGCGGCTCGGATGGACCGCTTGTTGACTCGCACGGCTCGGATTCAGAACCATCGCTCCCTGGTCTGTGCTCTCAAGTGGCAGGCAAGAATGCCTGCCCTACCTGCGGGCTATACAGCAACGCTGAAAATGGTCTAATCTCCCTTGTTCCGAAAGACCATGATGAAAAAGGAGATCGTGACCGAGGCAATGACCGCCCACGTGATGCTGAGCATGATCCAGGCCGAAGTGGTCATGCGGAAGCCCCCTTCTGCTTCCAGGCCCGATGAACCATCCAAGCAATGCCCACGAAAACCAAAGCCAGAAGAAGACGTGTTCCGTCGATGACCAGGTCACGCGTGGGGCTGCCGGTTTCATCGAACCATCGGTAGTCGCTGCCGACGTGGAGGACCTTGCCGATCACGCTGTCGGCGGCGAACGGCCAGCCTCCGCCCGAAAACAGAGATTGAACCGCAGCGACCCAGTTGCCGCCTTCTGGGTTGATGAGAGAGCCCAAGAATACGATCGCCAGCAGGGTCGGCGTGACATAGTGGAGCACGAATCGGAACAGTCGGGGCACTTTCAAGTCGGCGCCGCGCGTGATCTCCTCCCACCCTCGGTCCAGGCCGAAGATCCACACGAAGGCGATCAGTTCCAGGAGTGCGAAGACGACCAGAGAAAACGTTCCGGTCCAGAAGTCGAACTCATCGAAGGCCCCTCCTGCATAAAACAAAATGCAGACCAGGCTCAGAAATAGAGTGCAGGCCCCGAAGGCCAAGGCGGAACGGCTCCGCGACCATGCGAATTCGTCTTGGAAAAACGCCAGCATCGGCTGGCCCATGGCCAGCGAAGAGGTAAGCGCAGCAACGAACAACAGCCCGAACCAGAGTCCGCCGGCGACTGCGGCAAACGAGCCCCAGTTGTTGAAGAGTGTAGGAAGCGCGAGGAATCCCAGACTGAAGCCGCTGCCGCCGGCCGTGGCTTCCTGAACGGCTTCGAGCCCCAGGTAGGCGGTGGCGATCGGGATGACCAGCGCGCTGCCCAGGATCACCTCGACGAACTCGTTGGTCCAGCCGGCCGCCATGGCGTTCAGCGCAATGTCTTCCTTCCTGCGGACATACGAAGCGTAGCAGTGGATGGAGCCAAGCCCTACCGAAAGCGTGAAGAAAACCTGCCCGGCTGCGGCCAGCCATGTCCTGGGATTGGACAGGCCTCCCAGATTGGGCTCCCAGACGAAGTTCAATCCTGCCAGGGGACTCTGTACCACACCCGGGTCGTCGGCCGACGTCGTGAGGCCGCGCACGACCAGGATCACTCCGAACAAGATGAGCATCGGCATGCCGATCAAGGCAACCATCTCAATGCCCTTCGCAATTCCGCGGGATAGGATGAAGACGTTCAATCCCAAAACCAGCAGAAACCAGAACAGCGCCTCGCTCGGAAAGTTGAAGACAGAGGAACCGGCCGCGCCGACAAAGGTATTGAAAAAAGCGGGCGGGTCAACTTCCCGAAACGTTCCCTTGATCGTGTGGAAGATGTAGGCCAGCGTCCAAGACTCAATGTAGATGTAGTAAGCCGCCACACAAAGGTTCGTGAACAGGCCGAAGACACCGATGTACTTGAGCCAGTGGTGAGGACCGAGCCGGTCCATCATGCCCGGAGTGGAGTGGTGCCCGAACTGGCCGCCGTGTCGGCCGATGGCCCATTCCACCCAAAGCAAGGGAAGGCCCATCAAGAGGAAGCAAACCAGATAGGGAATCAGAAAGGCTCCGCCGCCGTTTTGCGCGGCCTGCGCGGGAAAGCGTAGCAGGTTGCCCAGTCCGACCGCGTTGCCCGCGACGGCCAGCACCAGCCCGACCCGCGTCCCCCATTGTTCTTTGCCCGCCATTTGTTTCTCTCTTCCGTATCTGCCGTCTGTCATGCGCGAGTTAGGCTTCTATTGTATTTTCCTAGATTCTTCCACGAGCTCTACAAATCAATCTGCGCCCGCTGCAACTTCCCGCTGTAGTCAATATAAATCGCCTTCCACTCGGAGAACGTGTCGAGCGCCGCGGTCCCGGCCTCGCGATGGCCGTTGCCTGTTTCCTTGGTCCCGCCGAAAGGCAGATGAATCTCGGCCCCGATCGTGGGCGCGTTGACGTAGAAGATCCCCGTGTACATCTCCCGCATCGCCGCGAAAGCCCGGTTGATGTCCTGCGTATAGATCGAAGCCGACAAACCGTAAGAGATGCCGTTGCCGATCTCAATTGCAGACTCAAGGCCGTCACAGGATATCACGGAGACGACAGGCCCGAAAATTTCTTCCTGTGCGATGCGCATCCTGGGGCTGACTTCGGCGAAGACGGTCGGCTCGTGGAAGAACCCGCAGGCATGGTCGGGGTCATCCAGGACGTTACCGCCGCAGACCAGGCGCGCGCCCTCCTGCGTTCCGATCGAGACGTACTCCTGGACGGTGCGCAGTTGACTCTGATTGATCAGCGGACCCATCTGGACGGTCGGGTCGAGGCCGTCGCCGATGCGAATACGCCGGGCGCAGTCTTCGAAACGGTCCAGGAACTCGTGGTAGACGTATTTGTCGACGACCAGGCGGCTGGAGGCCGTGCAGCGCTGGCCGGTGGTTCCGAAGGCGCCCCACAGCGCGCCTTCGACGGCGAGGTCGAGGTCGGCGTCGTCCATCACCAGGATGACGTTCTTGCCGCCCATCTCGAGCGTAGAGTGCTTGAAGTTCGGGGCGCAGGCCTCGGAGACGCGCCGCCCGACCGCCGTCGACCCCGTGAAAGAAATCATTCGGACGTAGGGATGCGCCAGCAAAGCTTCCCCGACCTCCGCACCCGATCCGACGACCAGGTTGATGACGCCGCGCGGAACTCCGGCCTCAGCCAGCGTTTGCACCAGATGGTAGCAGGAAAGCGGCGTGTCCGTTGCCGGCTTGATGACCACCGTGTTGCCGCAGATCAACGCAGGCAGGATTTTCCAAGAGGGAACCGCCATCGGAAAATTCCACGGTGTAATCATGCCGCAGACGCCGAGCGGCATCCGCACGCTCATGGCAAACTTATTCGGCATCTCGGCCGGGACGGTCTGGCCGTAGAGGCGGCGGCCCTCCCCGGCCATGAAGTAGGCCATGTCGATGGCCTCCTGCACGTCGCCGCGCGTCTCGGTGAGCACCTTTCCCATCTCGCGCGTCATATCCACCGCGAAGGTCTCCTTGCGTTCTTGCAGCATCTGGGCGGCGCGGAAGAGGATTTCGGCGCGGCGGGGTGCCGGAACCAGCCGCCAGCGGCGGAAGGCTTCCGCAGCGGCCTCCACAGCCAGCGCGGTATCGCGGGCGTCGGACTGCGGGAAAATTCCGATCAGCTCTTTCGTGTCGGCGGGGTTGCGATTCTCATAGACGCGCCCGGACTGGGACTCCACCCACTCGCCGTTGATGAAGTTCCTATAGATTTTCGGGGTGTCCATGCGGCTCCTTACGCAGTTCTGCGGCCCAGTGCCATGGCGGCGGGATCGAAAAACATAGTACCACTCTGGCGGTCGGTTGGCTGTCCGGAATTGAGTACCCGTCAGCCATGTATACCAAATGGAGAACGGGCCTAGACCATTTTCAGCATTGCTGTATAGCCCGCAGGTAGGGCAGGCATTCCTGCCTGCCCCTACTTTGGCGGCTGCGCTACACCAACCCTGAAAATGGTCTAGCGGGCCGGACTGGAGCCGTTGCTGGGGGAACCGGCGGGTGTGTTGGCCGTTTCATATTTTGGGCCGAGACCGAGCTGGATCAGGCTCAAGGCGTCAATCCGTCCCGTGGGATCCAGGTCGTGCGCCTCCTGGAAATCCAGCATTGCGTCCGCGCTGTTGGATCCCCACAATCCATCCACCGGGCCGGGATTGAATCCTGCATCGAGCAATGCTTGCTGGATCTGGTGAACCCGCTCCCTCGAAGGCCGCATCTGCGAGCCTGCCGGCGCCCGCGCAAGGCGCCGTCGGGTGGGTCTTCTTCTCGTCGCGCGACTGCGCTGGGTGATGGAGGCTTGGACAGACTCGCCGGGGAATGTATTCTGCTGAGCTTGGACTTCCACCGGGGCCGCCATAAACAAGGCGGAGAGGAGAAAGCATATCAGGAGGCTTGGGAGCATGGTTTCGATCCACTCGTGGGCATAAAGATGAGTCTCCTCGGAGCCAGTAGCTCCGGGGAGAGCGGACTTTCAGGTACTGTCTTACGGAAGCGTACCAGCCAGGTAAAGCGTAACGGACTGCGAGCCTTGCATCCTGTGGACCATGAACACGACATCCGATTGGGGTGCCAGGCCGCGCTGGATCCGGAGAACGTCCTCCACACGGTTTACAGGCTGGTGGTTGAGCTGCTGAATCACGTCGCCGCGTTGTAGCCCGATTTCCTCCGCAAAGCTGTTGTTGTCCACACTGGTCACCAGAACGCCTTCGTTCGGTTCGATCCCAAGACGGCTGGCGATCTCCGGAGTAATGTTCTGGATCGAAATACCGAACCTGGCCTCTGTATCTTCGGTGGAAGGCTGGTCGCTCCCACCGCCTGGATTGAGCCGGCCCGCGAAGACCTCCGTGCGGTCCCCGATGACGACGTTGGTTTCCTGCTCTTCCTTGTCGCGGATGTACCGCACCACAACCGATCTGTCGACCGGTGTGCCGGCGACGATGGCGATCAAGCCGTCTCCGTCCTCCACGTCTTGTCCATCAATGGAGATGACCACGTCCCCCTGCTGCAGGCCGGCCGCTTCGGCCGGACCGCCGGGCTGAATGCCGGTTATGACCACGCCGCTCTCAGCCCCAAAGGTTCGCAGCAGGACCGGGCTCGGATCCGGCTGGAACATAACACCCAGTGAGCCCCGAGTCACCCGGCCCGACTGAACGAGCTGGTTGTAGATGTCCACCGCAACATTCGACGGCAGCGCGAACCCAACGCCCGCGTAACTGCCCGTGCCGGTGGCGATGGCCGTATTGATGCCGATGACCTCGCCGTTCATGTTCACTAGCGGGCCGCCGCTGTTGCCGGGGTTGATGGCCGCGTCAGTCTGAATGAACCGCTGGAACGACGAGGAGCCTCTTCCCAGATCACGCCCTTTCGCGCTGATGATTCCGGCGGTCACTGTTTCTTCGAGTCCAAAGGGACTGCCGATCGCGATCACCCAGTCGCCGACTCCCGTGCCGTCGGAATTGCCGATCTTGGCGAACGGCAGTGGGCGGTCAGAGTCGATCTTGATGACGGCCAGGTCGGTTTCCTCATCCGTTCCGATAATCCGGGCCTCATAGAGCTCATCATCGTCGAGTAGCTTGATATTGATCTTATCGGCTCGGCTGACGACGTGCGCGTTAGTCAGGATGTATCCCTCGGCATCCACCACCACGCCCGAACCGAGACTCCTCTGCCGGAATTCCGGTTGCTGTTGCTGTCCGAACGGGCCGAAGTCGAAAAAGCGGTCGAAGAACTGCCCAAAGGGGTCCTCCCCTTGGGGATCGCGCCGGGGCCTTCGGGATTGCACTGTGGACTCCGTATTGATGTTGACAACAGCCGGAGATATCTCGCTCGAAATCCTGCTGAATACAGTGGAAAGCTCGACCGGAGAGGGAAGATTCAGTGCCTGCGCGTTCGCGCCCTGCACTTGGCCCTGGGCCGCGCGCACCCCTCTCGAAATCAGCGTCCCGATCAAAATCCCAATCGCGAGCGTCAGAAGGATCGCGATCGTCGAAACCGCCTTGCGTTGCTGTATGGTTTGTAGAAGCTGTCTCATTTCCTACCTGCCTCCCCAATCCCTTTGGAGACGCTGTGGATACAGCCGTCTCAAATTGCGAAAAATTATACCACGGAAGAACGTGCTTGCCGTGCCCGGACCCTTGCGTCCGGCCCCATTCACCATAGATGCGGCCGGGCGCCATGGAGCTTCCTGCCTCGCCGACCGAGGCCGCCTGCTCCGTCTGTGGGAACCGGCGCTATTTCCCAACCCTTGATCTTGCAGTGACAGGAAGGGTATCATAAGGGGCAAGGAGCGAGGTGTCTCATGGGCAATATTGGCTTCCCGGAAATGGTTCTGATCTTCGTGGTGGCGCTGTTGGTCTTCGGCCCCAAACGCCTGCCGGAACTGGGCCGCTCGCTGGGCCGGGGTTTGTCGGAATTCAGACGCGCTTCCAGCGACCTCAAGAATTCCATCGAGCGGGAGATTGAGGTTTCCGAGATTGGGCAATCTATCGCCGAGACCCAGAAGGCAACCGAGGAAGCCAAATACGAGATTAAGCAATCCATCACCGATACCCCTGCCGATACCCCAAAAGAAACTGTGGAATCCAAATAAGGTGCGCCCATCCTGATGGCCCCTGACACTGAAATGGACCGCCAGATGGAGCCGGAAAGCGAAGAACCGCGCGGGGACTCGGGCAGTCCCACAGAAGCCGCTGCGTCCGAGGCGGCCCCGGAAGCGCTAGCAAAGACCTCTCCCAGCCGGTCCGAACGGGAAACCGCAGTCGAAGAAGCCTACGACTACTGGCGAGAGCCTCCCAAGCCGCCGAGCGATGGCGGCGGAGGATGGGGCGGCGGCGACGAACCCGGCATGCACAAGATGTCCTTCCTCGATCATCTCGAGGAATTGCGGACCCGCCTCTTCTATTCTCTGATTGCGATTGTGGTCGGCTTCCTGGTCTGCTGGACCTTCGCGGATGAATTATACGCGGGGCTGTCCCTTCCGCTCACCACGCTCCTCCGCGAACTGGGCATGGAGGACCAACTCGTCTACACCAATCCCGTGGCGCCGTTCACCCTATATGTCCGCATGGCCTTCCTGGGAGGCATCTTCGTGGCCTCTCCTTTCGTTCTCTCGCAGGTCTGGGGCTTTATCTCTCCCGGACTGTATCCGCGCGAGAAGCGCTACGCCGTCCCGTTTGTTCTTCTCACTTCCGGCCTGTTCATCTCCGGCGGTCTGTTTGCTTACACGATCGCCTTCCCGGCCGCACTGCGATTCCTGGTAACGTTTGGCGGGCAATTCCGGCCGATGATCACCGTCAACGAGTATTTCAGCCTGGCGATGACCATCATACTCGGCTTGGCCATTGTTTTTGAGTTGCCGATCCTGATCCTGTTCCTGTCGATTCTGCGCCTGATGACGCCGGGCTTCCTGATGCGGAATTTCCGGTACGCGGTACTCCTCATCTTCATACTCGCCGCGGCAATCACCCCAACTCCGGACGTGCCCACCATGATGCTGTTTGCCGTGCCGATGATTGCTCTGTACCTGTTCGGCGTTCTACTTTCTTACCTCGTCCTGCGGATGCGGCGGAAGGAGGAGGATCGCTAGTGAAGCGGCAGGCAGCTCGAAGAAGACCGGCTCCGAAACAGCCCGCCCCGAAAGAGGCGGCGCAAAGGCCGAGGCGCAGGGTGACCGGATGGACGGCGGCTGCAGTAGCGGGAATCGCCATCCTCTGCTGGGGAGCGCTGTCCCGACAAGCCGGCACTGCGAGCGGTGCGACCGGGGAGGCTGCTTTCGAGCACGTCCGCCAAATAGTGGCCTTGGGTCCGCGGCCCTCGGGCTCGACTACCCACGAAACTATGCAGCAATACATCGTCGAACACTCCGAAGCTGCTGGCTGGACCGTCGAGCAGGACCGCTTCACCGCCTCCACTCCCAACGGGCCAATCCCGATGAACAACATCATCGCCCGCAACCCGGGATCGGACTCGGACGCCCGCGTGATCATCCTGGCGGCGCATTACGACACCAAGCTCTTCCATGAGTTCCGCTTCGTGGGAGCCAACGATGGCGCCTCCGGCGCCGGCCTGCTGCTGGCGCTGGCACCCATGCTCGCCGAACGAAATCTTCAACACGCCGTATGGCTCGTATGGCTCGATGGAGAGGAGGCTATCCGCGAGTGGACCGACGCAGATTCGCTCTACGGAAGCCGCCACATGGCGGCAAAGCTGAAGGCCGAGGGAACCGTGCCCAACATCACGGCCTTCGTACTTGTTGACATGATCGGTGACGGCGATCTCGGCATCCGCCGCGAGACCAGCTCGACGCCCTGGCTCACCGACCTCGTCTGGGGTGTCGCCCGCCGCCTCGGCCACCAGCGCCATTTCCTGAATTCTATGCACACCATCTCCGACGACCACCTGCCGTTTCTTGCCGTGGGGATCCCGTCCGTGGACCTGATTGATTTCGACTACGGCGGCATCAGCAGCTACTGGCATACCGCAGCGGATACCCTGGATAAGGTAAGCGCCGAAAGCCTCCAAGTCGTGGGCGAAGTCCTGCTCGAAGTCGTGGCGGAACTCGACCGGCGGTGAGGCTGACTGCCTTCGCGTCTTGGCGGTAAGAGCCGCGCTGGAGTTTCTGACGTGCGATAATGAACGCGTGACGCCGAAGCGCTCCAAGCGAAATCTTCCCATAACCGTCCGCCTACCCGCAGCCTCCTATCCCATCCGCATCGAAGAAGGGCTGCTCGACCGGGCCGGAGAAGTTCTCGAACCACTTCTCGGGAACCGGAAAGTGTTTCTTCTCTCCGACACCACCGTTTGGAAACTCTGGGGAAGCAAACTGATTCGGTCGCTCAAGCCGCGCCGCGCCCCAATGATTTTGATTGCCCCCGGCGAGCGGTACAAGCGACTCGTAACGGTGGAGAAGATCACCGATATGCTCGCCGCGCAAGGGGCTGAGCGATCCAGTTTGCTGATCGTCTTCGGCGGCGGCGTCGTGGGTGACATGGGAGCATTTGCGGCTTCGGTCTATCTGCGCGGCATTGATTACGTGCAGGTGCCAACCACGCTGCTGGCGCAGGTGGACAGCGCCATCGGCGGCAAGACCGGCGTGAACCTGGCCGGGGGAAAGAATCTGGTCGGAACCTTCTACCAGCCGCGCATGGTGCTTTCCGACCCGAACGTGTTGCGGACGCTGCCGCCGCGGCAGATCCGCGCTGGATTGTTCGAAGCGCTCAAGTGCGCGGTGATCGGCGACCCGGAACTGTTCGCCTATCTTGAAGTGGAGCGCGGGCGAATCCTGCGCTGCGATCCGGAGGCTCTGCGGGTCGTGATCCACGCGTCGTCAGTGCTCAAGGGCCGGGTTGTGAGCAGCGATGAAAAAGAAAGCGGCCTGCGGCGCGTACTCAATTTCGGACACACCGCGGGGCACGCGCTCGAAGCCGCCACAAACTATCGCCGCTTCCTGCACGGCGAGGCCGTGGCCTGGGGCATGCTGGCCGCCACGCGCCTGGCCGCCGAGCATGGCCGCTTGCCCATCCTGGCCGCCGAGCGCATCAGCAATCTGATCGTTTCCTATGGCCCCGTCCCGTCGCTCGATGGCGTTGCTCCAGCTTCCCTTTCACCGCATCTGGCCGTGGACAAGAAAGTGCGTGACGGAAAACTTCACTTCGTGCTGCCGCGCCGCATCGGCGAGGTCGAGATCACGGCGGGGATCCCCCCTCGGGAGGTGATCAGCGTGGTGCGGCGGTTGGCGAGAAAGAATCCTTTCGCGAACCAAAGGAGCGCTGCTGCGCCCGCCTGCAAACCGTGACCCGCTCGGAACATTCTCCTGTGGCCTCCACGTCCCCCTCTCCCGGAACCCGGCCGCCCGGAACCACTGACGACGCGGCTGCCTCCCGCTACATCCGCAAACTGTTCACTGATGTCTCCGGCCGCTACGACCTGCTGAACCATGTACTTTCGTTCCAGATTGACCGCTATTGGAGGCGGGCGACCGCCCGCCGCTTCCGCGCGATCCTGGAGCGGCCCGACGCGCGCGTCCTGGATCTCTGTTGCGGCACGGCAGACCTGACACTCGCGCTGGCGCGCGGCTCCCGCGCCCGCATCATCTCCTCCGATTTCTGTCATCCCATGCTCGTGCAAGCCCGGGAAAAGCTGTCCCGGCGGGCGTTGCAGCCGCTCGCCGTCGAAGGCGACGCCTTGCATTTGCCCTTTGCCGATGGAACGTTCGATCTGCTGGCGTGCTCGTTCGGGTTCCGGAACCTGGCCAACTACCGTGCCGGGATGCGCGAGATTCTGCGCGTGCTCAAGCCCGGAGGTGAAGTCGGCATTCTCGAATTCGGCACTCCGCGCGGTTTTCCCATCGGGCCACTCTATTCGTTTTATTTCCACAGAATCTTGCCGGCTGCGGGGGAGTGGATCTCAGGCGTGAGAGGAGCCTACAGCTACCTGGCGGCGTCCGTGGATAAGTTTCCCGAACCGGACCATCTCGAAGGATGGATGCGTGAGGAAGGGTATGCCGAGGTCTCCCGACATGAGATGACTGGGGGAATTGCAGTGCTTTACTGCGGAAAGCGGGTTTCGGGTTGAGCCGTGCAGTCAACGAAAAGGGCCGCAAACTAGCGGCCCTCCGTAGTTCATAAGAGACGTGATCCGAACTGTACGGCGAGCTTACCGCACCTAGCCGGGAGGCCCTTGACGCATAACTTTTCTTCCAGGTTTGCAATCGCCTGCTGCGCCATGGCAACAACGCCCCTCTGGATCTCGATTTCGGCCACCGACTGTTCTATAGGATGCCTCTCCGGCTGTAGCAGATGACGCGGGTCACCCGAAGTAGCCGAGATACCAGTCGAGCATAGCTCTTCCCCAGACAGTCGTGACCAGCGCGGCGGCACCCAGAAAGCTTCCGAAGGGCAGTTCGTAGCGGGAGGACTTGCCCGAAGCCGCGATGAAAGCAAGGCCCAGAACCGCTCCGGCCGTCGAGCCCAGGAAGATCGTCAGCAACGCCAGCTTCGGCCCGAGAAAAAAGCCGACCATCGCCATCATCTTGACGTCGCCGACCCCCATCCCCTCGCAGCCGCGAAGCCGGAAGTAGATTTCTCGCAAGGCATAGAGCAATCCTGCAGCGAGCAGTGCTCCAAAGATGGAATCGATCAATGAGTGGAGCCAAAGGGGGGCCCTGCTCAGGCCCGCGAGCCGGGTCAGGAACAGCCCGGAACCGTCCTCCACCGGAACGAACAAACTGAAGACCAGACCGATTGCCATTCCCGGAAACGTCACTCGGTCGGGCAGAAGGCGCGTTTGCCAGTCCGTCACCGCGAGTGCCAGGAGCATGGCGCCGAGCGTTGCGGCTTTCGCGAAGGCGAGGGTCAGGCCGAACAGCGAATAGAGAAACAGTGCCAGCAGTCCCGAAGCCAGCTCGACAAAGAAATAGAGAGGCGGGATCGGCGCGCGGCAATGGCGGCAGCGGCCCCGCAGGAGCAGGTAACTCAGGAGTGGGATGTTGTCGTAGGCGGCGATTGCTTTCCCGCACTGCGGGCAGCGGGAGCGCGGACGGACTACCGACTCCTGACGCGGAAGCCGGTGAATGCAAACGTTCAGGAAACTGCCAACGACGATGCCATACAGGAATACGAAGGCGGAGGTCAAGCTGATGAACTCACTCGGTGCGTTGCTGCAAAAGTTCCTCGTACAAGGCGACTGTTTGCGCAGCCATTCTATCACACGTCGCATGGGCCAGAACGAACTCGCGCCCGGCAGCTCCGAGGCGCTGGCGAAGCTCTTTGGAATCAATCAGTTGTCGTGCAGCCTGGGTCAATCCCGGACTCGGGACACCGGCTGCCAAAAGTCCGGTCTCCTGGTGGTGGACGACTTCGGGGATGCCGCCCACGCGGTTTGCCAGAACCGGAAGACCGTGAGCCATGGCGAGCAGGATGGCCGAGCCGAGTCCTTCCAACCTGCTCAAATAAATAAAGATATCCAGTGCTGCCAGAAACGGGTCGGCGTCCTCGCTGATGCGGAAAAGGTGGAACCGGTCTTCCACGCCTTGCCTCCGGGAGTGTTCCCGGAGAGTGGATTCGGTTCTTTCGGTAGTCTCGGTAGATTCGGTTCCTTCGTGAGACGAAATCGCCATCGAAAAATGAACAGAAGGAGGCAATTGCCGCAGTAAATCGAGCTCGGCCTCGAGGAGTTTCTCCGGAGCGAGGCTGGTGAGCGTTCCGAGCAGAATCGTCCGGTCGTCGATCCCGTGCCGTGAGCGGAATTCGGCGCGGGCTTGCGCGGCTGCCGCCGGAGGCGTCACACCGTCGAAGATGACGCGAATTTTTCGATCGGGGACGC
Organism: Terriglobia bacterium; assembly: GCA_965198025.1. Classification (GTDB taxonomy): domain Bacteria; phylum Acidobacteriota; class Terriglobia; order 2-12-FULL-54-10; family 2-12-FULL-54-10; genus CAYWWM01. Next base: position 3,363,377 of record OZ240237.1, read on the forward strand.
GCGCTTCGAGCAGACGCAGCCGAACAAAATCGGAAACCGCGATGTACGCGTCGGCCCTTCCGTATTTCAGACGGCCGAGCGCGGCGACCGGAAACGCGACGCGGCGCGCAACGACGAGCGGGCGATGCGGCCCGGCGGAGCCGATGGCGGCGATGGCGGCGAGCGAGTGGGAGCGGGAATCGTGAGCATGGACCAGATCGAATGCTTCACGGGTTTTGCGAACCATTCGCAGGTTGGCAAGCGACATCGCGGGCCGAGTCAGTTGGGCGACCGGCAATCCCGTCTTGCGGATGCGGTGGGAGAGCGGCGAGCCGGCGGGGGCAAGCAGCAACTGCTGGTAGCCGCGCGCGCGCAGGGCTTCCATCAGCCAGAGAACCTGCTGCTGGCCGCCGCGCCAGCCGGCGCCGGTGTCAATGTGAAGAATGCGCAAGCTTCTCTCCACGGGCCAGGCGCCAGAGCTTGGCGTATTTTTGTTGGACGTAGTAAGCGGCCATCCAGGCGATGACCAGGCCAGCGAGGCCGTCGCGGAAGCCCTGACGGAGGAAATAGGTTTCGATGAATTTCCACGGGGGTCCGGCGGCGGTCATGGCCAGGGCGCGAGGCAGGAGCCAGCGGTTTCGCCGGGCGTAAGCTTCCTGTGCCGCGAGCGTCGTGTAACGGTCGGTGGCGCGCCGATGCTCGTCGAGCGAATCGCAGGTGAAGTGGCGCAAGTCGCCGCGCAGGGTGCGGACAGGGCCGTCCGCCTGGACTCTCTCATGAACGTAATCGCCGACCCAGCGGGCGCGGCGGCGGTCGTAGAGGCGCAGCTTGTGGTCAGGGTACCAGCCGGAGTGGCGAATCCAGCGGCCGCGGTAGAAGGCGAGGCGGGGCATGCGGAAGCCGGCGGCGGCATCTCGTCCGCTTTCGGAGCCGGGGGATTCGTGCTCCTTGATCTCGCACAGCTCGGCGGCGAGCTCGGGCGTCAAGACTTCGTCGGCGTCGAGCGAAAGGATCCAATCGAAGCCGGCCTGCGCGGCGGCGAAGTTCTTCTGCTGGGAGTAACCTTCCCAGGGGTGCGAGATCACGCGCGCGCCCTTCTGCTCCGCAATCTCGCGGGTGCGGTCGGTGCTGCCGGAATCGACGACGAGGATTTCGTCGGCCACTCCCGCCAACGATTCGAGCGCATGCGGCAGGCGGCGTTCTTCGTTGCGCGTGATGAGGACGGCGGAGATTTGCATGTCAGCCACATAGGCCCAGAGGGCACGGAGATGCGATATGAGGAAGACACAAAGGTCCACAGTGTCGGGCGCTTCATATCTCCCGCTCGGCAGCCCTGCTGGAGAAGCGGTCCAGGAATGACTCGATTACTTTGCGCTCACTGGGCTTGATCCCGTAGATTTCATAAACGAGTTCGTTCAGGTTGTCTTCTTCCGCAGCGATTTGCCCTTGGAGCTTCTCCAGTTCCCGCCTGGCCTGGTCTAACAGAGCAAGGAGTCTCTTGCAGCCTTCCACTTTGAGGGGGAAACGCCATTGGAGAACTTCCTTTAGCGGCAAGGTCGCTCGGCGGCGATTCAGCAAGGCTTGCGCGAGGCATTCGGCGTGCTCCCGGTGTTTAAACTCAAAGCTCTTTGGAGCGCCAAACACAACGCGAAATCCGTAAAGCCCCTGTTGCACGGATATGGCATTTGGGTCAATGCGCAGATTGGCCGAATTGGGATGCGCCGTGCAAATGCGAGTGACTGTGTGAAGTTCATATCGGGACAGTTCTGCTTCGAAACTTTCCGGAAAATCAGAAACGATTTTGTCCAGGACAATCTTCCGCTCTGCGGACAAAATAATTCGTTGGGCAATCCTTGCTAGTGACGGAAAGCCTTTCGACTCAGTCGGCACAACGACGTCCGCTATAAACTGGTCTCCATACGAATAGTAGCGGCTTTCGAAGACCGAACTGACTTGCTTTACGCGAAAGTCTGTAACTTGTGAGTTGAGAATCGCTGCCAGACATAGAAGACGATCCTTACCAGTAACTTGGGGTACTATTCCATAAACTCCTGCCGTGCCTCCTGCCGTGAAAACAAAATTACCCGCAAGATCGGGAGTCAAGGAGGGACGACTTGAATTGACCTTTATGACCAGTTTTGGACGGAAATAGAAAGGAAGGTTTTGCGGGCGCGCGGCTCCGTACCAAAGATGCCCTTTCGATTTCCCTTCTGCATAGCGGCCATTTTCCCTGCCCCGCAATTGTTCTTCGTGTTTTCGCAGATACTTCCAGGCTTGGGGAAATCGGTCTTCGATTTTCTCTATCCTCTCCGGTTCTGCGAACTGGAACTCTTCGATGTTTTGTTTGGATGGAACCAAATTCCATCTTTGGACTGTCTCGCCATGGAGAGTGTTCTTCATGGTGTATTGGTCGTAAGGGAACAGGACCCAGGGTTTTTTCCAGTCAATGGTCCAGCGCCCGACATCCTTGCCGAACAAGAACGGCCTTACGGCGTCCTTTTCAATTTCAATGGGTTTTCCGGCACAGCGGCAATCCCCGTCTGAGTGCCTGGGCCGAAGCTTGAGAGTGTCACCCAAATCTGCCACTTGATCGAAGACCAGGATGCGATCCGCGCTCGTCTGATACCCTGCAAATGCCGCACTGCCAGTAGCGGTCAATTCCAGCAAGCGGTTTCCCTCGACAGCGTTAAGTTTATCGAATACGGCGCGTTCCTCGGGGGGCATGAGCCACCAACCGGGTCCCTGGAGGCGATTCCTCGGAAAGGCAAAAGCTTCCAAGCGGCTTCTCCGTCGCGGGCCTGTTCGGGTGTTATCATTCCCGCGAAGATCGGCGAACTCTTGGAGAAGTTCCTTTGCATTGGCTTCGCTGGCAAAGACGCGGGCCGCTTCGCAGTCTCCCTGCTTTCCGGGGGCGTCCGTTTCGGCGATGAGAATTGCGGGGTAGTTCAGAGCGTCCTCGAAAACGCGGGTGTCACGGAAGTCAAACAGCAGCTTGACAGACAAGTGTTCCGGGAGGTGCTCCCGAATCTTGCCTCCGTAATCCACGTTGAGGAAGCGGCCCGACAGAATCAGACCCAGCTTGCCCTCTGCACCCAGCCAACCCGTCTGAGACCCGGAACGCACGGCCCTTTCGAGAAAGGGAATGTAGAGGTCGTAGTTTCCCTGCGTCCACTCATACTTGCCGGTCCAATATCCTTTGACGTGCTCCGGGATGTTCTGAATTCGGACATAGGGGGGGTTGCCGACGACAAAGTCATATTGGAGATCGTGCTTGAGCGAGACGGCGAGAACGAGGTCCTCAATCGTTTTCAGAAATCTTCCGTCATCGTACTTGTCGCGGAGCATGGCAACGGTCTTTTGGAGATCGTCCAGCATCGGGTTGAGAAAGCTCTGCAATTGGGGAGCGCGATCGCCAAAGCGGGACCGAAGCAGATTCTCCAAGGCCGGAGACCCTTTCGGCACCGCCTGGAAAACTCTTGCCAACGCCGCTACGTACTCTTCGAGGTTGTGGATTACGCTCTGCTCCCTGGCAGCGTTGTAACGAGGGACCTTCACGGGGACGCGGACAAACCCTTGGTTACCTTTCCTGACCGGAAGATAGACGGTGATGTCGAGGGTTGCTTCGGCGAAATGCAGATTCACCTGCAAGGAATCCCTGGCGGGAACGGCCTCGACTTCGCGTTCCTCAACCCGGAGCGAGTCGGTGCGGAAAATCGGAAGGCGAATGATGCGGATATCCAAATCCCTGTTGCGGGCCTCTGCATAGAGCGGGAGGATCATGGCGGCATAATTGACCTGGGACATCAAGACAGCAAAGGGGTTGATGTCGAAACCCACAATGCGGAGACCCTCGGTCAAGTCTTGGAGAAGCAACTGCGGGTCGTCCATAGCTTTTTGCTGCTGCAAGTATCGGCGCAAGGCCGCGACCAGGAAAGAACCGGAACCGCAAGCGGGGTCGAGAAGCCGATCCCCGAACTTTCCCTGGTAGCCACATTCGTCGAGAATGAAGTTGACGATTTCCGGGGGAGTATAAAACTCTCCGAGAGCCTTGCGGGTATCGGCATCAAAATAACGCTGGTATATTTCCCCGAGCAGATCACCGTCCAGATAGGAGAAGTCAAATTGGGTGAGGGTGAGCAGGCATTCGGCCAAGGCATGGAAAAGACCCCGGCTCTCCGATTCGGGAGCCTCGAACCACCAGTCAAAGATGTCCTGGGAAAACAGAGAAGGGAAGAGGTTTTCGCCGGCCCGTTCAAACGCCCGCCTGACTACTTCCTTGTAGTTGTCGGGTCTTAACCGCTCGTGAATGGACAGCTCGTTGAGGCTTTCGTGGATGCGGGGGACAAAACGGATACCGGGAAACCCTCGGTCGGCAGCAGCCTTTGCGAGGATCAGGCGGGAAACAATGGCATAGGCGGTTTCGAGAGCGAAAGAAAGCTGCGCGACTTCCGAGGGGGTTGTTCCGACTAGAAACGGATGCCAACTGTCGGGCGTATTCTTATGCTGCAATTCACGGGCGTAGGTCTTCCGCCAGAATTCGTAAGAACCTTGCGCGAAGCGGGAGGTTTTTACAGTTTTGGGAATGAGTTCCTTGAGACAAGCCACAAGTTGACCGAAGGGTGACTCTGGAAGAAGCTGCAAGACCCGAAAGAAAATCTCGGTCTCCTCGGAATCGAGGGCACGAAGCAACCGCAGATGCTGTTGGTTGAACTGGAGCCGTTCCCGGACGCTTGCCAAGGATTGCAAATCAACGGTTCTTTTCTGAAGCCACTGCGCGATCCTTCCGGCGTGGGTTTCGGTGGTTTCCGCGAGCCGGAACTCATCAAATTGGCGTACGAAAACACCGTTGGCCCTGGCGTAAAGCACAAAGGTAACGCCGTCGGTCAGAATGCCGAATTGCGCAAGGTGCGGCTTTACATACTTTTCGAATAGTTCTTGCTGGAACGATTCCAGGGGGGCGCTCCCGGAACGCTTGGGCCGCTTGAACTCGATCACGGCCCGCGTGCGACCCCCGAAGTCCAGGAGGGCAACATCAAAGCGTTTCCGCCGCTGTCCTCGCTGCGCCAGGATGTCCTTCCCAATGCCCTGATATCCGAGTTCTGAAAAAAAACCGTGCTCCTGAAAAAGCTTTTCCACCTCAGCTTCGGTCAGGGATTGGTCCTCACAGGCTTTTCCAATGTTCTGAAGAAGCCGTTGGAATCGGGAAGGCATGCAAACTTTTCCATCCAATCCTTTGTTGGATTCGGTTCAGAATAATGCGCGCAAAAGAAAAGGGCAAGGTGGAGATAACCGCTGCAACCTTGCGCTAGACCATTTTCACAGATGGTGCATAGTAATGGTTGGCGGTTCACTGCGAACACAACCAAATGGCGAAGGCGTATTCGAACGATCTGCGGCGGAAGCTGTTGGAGGCGTATGATCGCGGCGAGGGAAGTCTGCGGGAGCTGGCGGAGCGGTTCGGGGTGAGCAGTCCGTATGCCTGGAAGATTTCGGCGCAGCGGAAGCGAACGGGGCGGGTCGAGCGGGTGGAGCAGCGGCATGGACCGCAGAGCAAAGTCGCGGAGACTGTGCCACAGCAGTTGCGAACCTGGGTGCGGCAACAGCCCGACTTGACCCTGCTACACCATTTTCAGGGTTGGTGTAGCGCAGCCACAAAGTAGGGACGGGCCTGTGTTCTATGGGGGCAGGCAGGAATGCCTGCCCTACCTTGTCGCTGCGCCGAGGCTCCGCGACAGCCTTCGGCAGAGCGGAAGAGGATTCTTGCAACCGCGTTTTGGCACGGTTGAAACCGTGCCCTTGCGCACGACAGAACAGCCCACGGCAGAAAAAAACGGGTAGTGGTTACTCGCTCAAACCCACCGCTCCCTTGCGGTCGCGGCTCGGATGGACCGCTTGTTGACTCGCACGGCTCGGATTCAGAACCATCGCTCCCTGGTCTGTGCTCTCAAGAGGCAGGCAAGAATGCCTGCCCTACCTGCGGGCTATACAGCAACGCTGAAAATGGTCTAACACAACCCGCAGGTCGCGGACGTTGGCGGCGGTGGGGCCGGAATCTACGACGAGGATTTCGTCGGCCACTCCCGCCAACGATTCGAGCGCATGCGGCAGGCGGCGTTCTTCGTTGCGCGTGATGAGGACGGCGGAGATTTGCATGTCAGCCACATAGGCACAGGCGCGGCAATTGCCGGCATTCCCATATCCAAAGGGTTCCTGCAACCAGGCTTCGACGCAATGCCATCTAATACGGCTGGAGCTGCCACCCCGATGGGATGGGTTCGGCCCAGGTGGTTGCGCCAACCGGCTCCATTCCGATTTCCTGGGCCAGCGAAGCCATCAGATGCATGGGCTTGCCACCGACCACCGTCATCAGAACCTGTGTGTTCTGGATCTCATCCTCCGGAACCGTGAGGAAGTCCCGGTCGAGAACGATGAAGTCGGCCAGGGCTCCCGGCGTCAGCATACCAAGCCGCTCATCCCGCAGCAGATAGTGGCCGCCCCAGGTCGTCAGCGCCTTCAACTGGACAATCCGGTCCGTTCTCTCGCCCGGCCCGTACACGAGTCTGTCGGCCGGATTGTACCGGGTCATCCCCTGCCAGATGAAAAAGAAAACCTTGTTCGGCAGGGGCCGGTCAATCTCAAAGGTGTTCATGATGCCGGCTTCGTTTACGCTCTTGCGGGGCACCACCCAGTTGGTGTATTCAACCCCGTACCGTTGCGCAATCTCCCATGCGCCCCGGTAGTCCTCCCACAAAATGGTATTGAGCATGCTGACCATCATTCCCAGATTCTGAATACGGGGAATCTGGCCGGGGCGTGGAGCACCCGCACTGTGATCGAATGCATGTCGCTTGGAGCGAACCTCCTCCAGAGACATCTCAGCCTTCTCGCTGCCTTCTTCGATGGCCGCCATCAGGTTGTCAATGCCCTTGTCGCCTCCCGTATGCATGGTGGCGATGCGGAGGCCGGCCTGCGCGGCCCGCATGAGTCTCGCATAGTCGTCTGATCCGGGGTCGTTACTGCACTGACCGCCCGCACCCCCTCCTCTAGTCTGGGGAGGCGCGCCGAGTCTCTCGCGCCAGTCGGGGATCTCCGGCACCGTCATGCAACCGGGACCCGTGGAAGGAAAGGCTCCCACAAACCAGAGGTACTCCGAGCCCAAACCCAGGAATCCGGAGAGGTGGCGCAAAGTAGGCAATTCCCATGCTCCGTCTCCGGTAATCTGGTGCTGCCACGAAAAGCCGATCCGCGCCGGCATCTCACCATTTCTGTCGAGCAGGTTCATGGCCTGCAGGTTCGTGAAGGAATAGGGCGCGGACCCATAGGCCGTGATTCCGTAGCTGGCCCACAACTCCAGCTCGGATTTCAGCAGCTGCGCCAAGGCGGGGATGTTTCCCTTCAGGATGGAGTCGGACGGACTGTTTCGGTCCATTCGTCCCGAGCGGACTTCTAGTTCGCTGACGTCCTCATGGACACTCTGATAAATCTCCACCCCCCTGGTGTTCATCTGGCAGGCACTGGTAAACCCGTTGCTGATACAGACCGGGTTATCGGGGGCCAAAACATCCAGATACTCTTTCGTGATGGAGTTGTCCCAGATAAAGGTGCTCCGGGGTCCTCTGAACTCCTTTGCACGTTCGTAATCCGGCCCCCAGTTCGGGATTATCCGGATCCATTGTCCGGGCTCCGCCATGCTGACCAGCTCCCGCATCGTAGTTTCAAACATGGCGAATTGCTCCCTGGCCGGGAGGTCCGGCAGCCAACGTGCAAGGATTTCATCATCGTTCGGGAAGACATGCCGGAAGGCACGCGGCTCCGTCCACATCCAATCCACCGGATGTTCGTGGGTCATGATAAAGCTGGGCAACACAGTCCGCCCGTTGAGGTCAATCTGACGGGTCTGTGGGCCCGCCAGGGCGCGGATGTCCGCACTGGAGCCGATTTCAAAAACATCCCCATCCCGAACCGCCATTGCCTCTGCGATGGTTCCCACATTCGACGTAAACGAGGTATCGTCCATTGTTACGATCTTTCCGTTGTATAAAATCATCTCCGGATAATCTACAAGTCTTGACGGAACGGTAACGTTTTGAGCCCAGCCCATCGTCCCGTACGAAACCACGCTCCAAATGATCGAAACCAATAAGATTCGCATCGGTACGCTCCTACTCCCAAGATTTTTCCTTCTGAAATACAGCGGTCGGATTGCAGGATTGTCTTTCGGACCCACGTCCGCAGAAACAGCCATTCCACCCACTCATGCAGTGGAGTCCTGATCAGGCAAGACGCCTTCCCTTCAGTACTTCACTCCCGCATTCAGCATCTGACATTCCAGCCAAACTATACTTGCTGTTCTCGATTAGGGTCAAACAATATTACGTGGGCTTCGTACTCATGCTAGCAAATCGGCACTTTGGAAACCAACAAGTCTCGGTGCTACCCGTACGCCAACACAACCCGCAGGTCGCGGACGTTGGTGGCGGTGGGGCCGGTTTGGATGGCGTCGCCGAGCCGGGCGAAGAACGTGTGGGAGTCAAAGCGGCGGAGGAAGTCCTCGGGATCGAGCTGGAGAGAGGCGGCGCGGCGGGTGGCGCCGCCATCGGCGATTGCGCCGGCGGCGGGGCTGTTGCCGTCCACGCCGTCAGTGCCGGCGCTGAAGACCACGAAGGGCTTGCCAGCGATCCTGGAAGAGCAATAGAGAGCGAAAGCCTGATTGCGGCCGCCGACGCCTATGGAAGCGAAAGGGCCGCCGGCGGGCATGGGGCAACTCAATTCGTCGCCGCTGAGGATGGCGACGGGGCGCCCCGGGTCCTCCAGGCGAAGGCGTTCCAGCCGGTTCAGGAGATAATCGCGGCGCGGCGGTATTCCCAGCCGTCGCAGCCGTTCTCCAGTACGACGCGAACGCCGCGCGAGCGCAGAAGCCGGGCAAACGTCGAGACGGCGGTCGAGTTCGACAGCAGGCAATGGTAACGGCTGCGGGCAAAACAAGGGTGATCCGGCTTGGGGGTTTCGGCAATGGCGCCGGATTCGAGCAGAAGCCGCAACGAGCCGGTCACTTTATCGAGCAAGGCATAGTCATGGACGATGCGGAGGCAGTCGGCGACGGTGGTTTCGTCCGGCATGCTGGGTCCGGAGGCGACGGCAGAGGGCAGGCGCTCCGGGACGTCGGAGACGTAGAGCGTGACCTGAGAGGCGGGCGCGGCGCGCTCGGCGAGGCGGCCGCCCTTGACCGCGGAGAGGTGCTTGCGAAGCGCGTTCATGTCCTGAATGGGCGCGCCGCAGGCAACCAGGACGCGATGGAGTTGGCGGAGGTCGTCGAGCGAGACGGAAGGGGCGAGCGGCTTGTCGAGCATGGCCGAACCGCCGCCGGAGACGAGAAACAGGACGAGGTCGTCTGAGACTGGGGAGCCTGGGGAGACAGGGGGGACAGCATTCTTCCATTGGAGCAAGGCCAGGGCGGACTCGGCAGCCTGCCAGCTCTGCTCGTTGGGGACAGGGTGGCCGCCAACGAAGCATTCCACTCCTTCGGTCGGAGCGGGCGGCGGTTCGGGCGAGGAGACCACGCCGCACAGACGGATGCCGGGGAGAATCTCCGAAAGCGTTTGGAACATCGGGAGAGCGGCTTTGCCGATGGAGACGACACGCACCGTCCGGCTCTGGGGAAGGGGGTAGCGGCGCCCCGCGATATGAAGCGTCGGGCCCTCGAGTCGGACGGTCTCGCGCAGCCTCGGGGCGACCTCCAGCGCGGGGAGCGTTTCGAGGAAAGAGCTGCGGACGAGTTGGCGGGCTTCGCCGAGTGTCATCACATGTCATCGAGTGTCGGGGCAGCATTCCGAGTGTATAGCAAGAGGGAGGCAGCAGGGGAGTGGGTTGTAAGAGCAGATCCCTCGTCGGAAACGACATTCCTATGTCGTTTCCTTCCTCGGGATGACACCGTCATTACAGATGGGTGGAAGCTTTGCGGGAGGACAATGCTGTGGGGTTCAGGAGGTTGGGGGGCGTTTCACCGCGCAGGGCAGCCAGGAGATTCCGGGAGGCGACCTCGACCATCCGCAGACGGGTCTGGCGGGAACCACTGCCGGAGTGCGGAGCGAGGACGACGTTGTCGAGGCTGATGAGGCCGGGATGAATCGCGGGCTCCTTCTCGAACACATCCAGGCCGGCGGCCTGAATGCGACGGTCGCGCAAGGCGGCGGCGAGAGCGGCTTCATCCACGACGGGCCCGCGGGTGGTGTTGATGAGAATGGCGGTGGGCTTCATGAGAGCCAGCTCGGGAGCGCCGATCAGGTGGCGGGTGGCGGGTTTCAAGGGGACGTGGAGGCTGACGAAGTCCGATTCGCGCAGCAGAGTTTCGAGCGGCACGTGGCGCGCGGCGAGCTCCCGCTCGACTTCGGGAGCGGCGCGGCGTGGAGAGGCGTACAGGATGGTCATCTCGAAACCCCGCGCGCGGCGTGCCATGGCCTGTCCGATGCGGCCCAGGCCGATGATGCCGAGCGTCGCGTGATGCGCGTCGGCGCCGAGCAGCAGATCGAGCTTCCAGCGCTTCCACTGGCCGGAGCGGGCGAAGCGGTCGGACTCGATCATGCGTCGCGCGGCGGCCAGCAGCAGCGTGAAGGCGAAGTCCGCAGTGGTGTCGGTCAGGATGCCGGGAGTGTTGGTGACCAGGATGCCGCGCTCGGTGGCGGCGGGAACGTCAATGTTGTCAAAGCCGACGGCGATGTTGGCGATCACGCGGAGGCCGGGGGCGTGGTCCATGATGTCGCCGTCCATGCGGTCGTTCAACTGCGTGAGGACCCCCTGGCAGCCCTCAAGCGCTGCGTACATCTCGTCGCGTGACGGCGGCCGGTCCTCGGTGTTGCGCCTGATGTTGCAGTGCGCCGAGAGGGTTGCAATGACCGGATCGAAGATCGGTTGGGTAATGAAGATGGTCGGCTGCATCGGGAGATTATATCCGCGATTGCCCGGAATTCGCAGATGGAAGAGCAGATCCCTCGTCGCTTCGCTCCTCGGGATGACAGCGTTGGTTCAGAGGATACTCAGTTCGTGGAGGAGCTGTAGCTCTTGGGGGTTGAAGCGGTCGACGACGCCGGGCTGGGCGAGGCGGCGCTCCCGCTCGCCGGGCGGTAGAGCGAGGAGGCGCCGGAACTCCTCCGTGACGGCGCGGCGGCGGTCGGCCGGGAGCGAACGCCAGTGGCGGCTGTAAATTTCCCGGGCGCGCTCGCGCCGTTCGGGCGAGAGGCGGCGGAATGCCTCAAAGCGCTGCTCGATGCGCTGGCGCTCCTCGCGGGGCAGCTCGCGGAAACGGCGCATGCGTTCGCGCAATTCGCGCTGGCGCTGGGGGGGCATCCGGCGGAAGCGGCGCATGCGGCCGAACATCTCTTCGCGGCGGTCGGACGGAAGCTCCTGGAACCGGCGCAGAGAGTCGCGCAGAAATTCCTGGCGGGCGGGGGGAAGTTCCCGGAAACGGGGATCGCTCTCGAGAGCCTGCTGCTGCCGGTCGGCGGGGACGTCCATCATCTGCTGCAGGAGCCAGGAAGGCGGCAGGGGTGGGCGGCGGTCTGAATCCCGGGACGACCGGGCGCGACGTTCGTCGCGTCGCGAGGGGCCTTGCTGGAGCCACGCCGGGGAGGCCGCCGGAAGCATAGCGGCCAGCAGAACAAGCAAGACGAAGCGATTCCATTTCATTGCCGGGGCACCACCTGACGGGTGTTGCTCAGGACCTGCAACACATCAAAGTTTCGCAAGACTTCATAATCCTCCAGCAGCGGCAGATCCTGATAGAGCGGCAGCTCGTCCGCCGAGGCCGAGGCAAGGGTTGCGCCGGGGGTTCCGCCGGGTTGCCGGGGGCCGAGCGGGGCGGGGGAGTATTGCAATACGACCGCAGCGACGGCCATGACGACGGCCAGAGCGAGAGCGAAAACCGGCCGAGGGGAGGGGCGAAGCGGGCTTCCGATTCCCTCCTGCCAGAGGGTCTGCCACCAGCTTGGCGAAACCGGCTCTTCTTTCAGCCGCGCGGCAAGACGTGTCCGGAAAAAGGGAGACGGCTGGATGGCCGGCCACTCGTCGAGCAAACCCATCACGCTCGAAAAGCTCTGGACGCGCAGGCGGCAGGCCGTGCAGCCGGCGAGATGCGCTTCCACGGCGCTGCGCTCGGACGGCGCGAGCTTGCCGTCGAGATATTCAATAGCGCGAGATTCCAGGCCGTTGCAGGTCATAAGCTCTTACCTCTCTGCGTCTTTCTCCCTTGCGGGTTGCATTGCGGGCCGAAGCCTCCGCTTCTCCCGGCCGCGACTCGATCCGGTTTGGGCCAAGTGGGCCAGGCGTCCGCGCAGGGTTTCATAAGCCCGGAAGAGCAGGGATTTGACCGCCGACTCGGAACATTCGAGCGAGGCGGCAATGGCGCGGTAATCGAGCTCCTGATACTTGTGGAGGATCACCGCGGCGCGCTGCTTCTCGGGGAGCGCCAGAATGGTGCTACGAATCTCCCGGGCGCGGACGTCGGCGACGAGGCGGTCTTCCACCGTGGGCACCGTGGGGCCCGCAGCAAGTAACTCGCGGATCGGCTCGCCGGAGGGGCTATCCAGCGGCACCGAGGCGCGAGCGACCCGCCCGTCCCGCAAAGAGTTGAGCGCCACGCGCGTGGCGATACGGTAGAGCCAGGTGGTGAACTTGGCCTTGGGCTCGTAGGTTTTGCGGGCCCGGTAGACCCGCAGGAATACATCCTGGGCCAGTTCTTCCGCAACCGCTGCGTTCTGCACCATACGATACAAGTAGTTGATCACCGGGTCGCGGTGCTTGGACAACAGGTTGGCGAAGGACTCCTCGTCACCGTCCTTCACCCGCAGCATCAACTCCGCGTCGGACCGGGCGACCGCAACTTCCATAACCGATGAACTAAACCCCGAAGCGGTCAACAAGTTGCGGTGGCTCCTTCCTGGTCTCATGGGAGATTGTACTCCTCCGGGCGCAGCATCGGGACGGGGGAATCACATCCGAATAGTATGAGATGCGAAAAGAGGCGCTGGAGTGGGCTTGCAGGGACGGAATTGTGAAACCGGGAGGGCGGGAAGGCCGTCCAAGATAGTAGAAGCGAGGGCGGCCCGGGGCGCAAGAAACGCAACTATGTTGACCGCTTCGGGGTTTAGTTATGGAAGCTGTGGCCGCCCCGTCCGACACGATGAATTTTGGCAAAGCGGCGGGGATAAGCAGGAGTATACTGGGTTGCGGACTGTTGATTCCGGGTTCTGTCGCTCTCCATGTAAGAAAACAGCCCGAACCTGTGTGACACACAAATCGGGGGCCCATGCAATTGACGTATGCGCTGTAGATGCATACCACTTGGTAAACGGCCTTCGCTTTGCTCCAGGTTGCAGCGGAAGAAAGCTTCCGGGAACGGTTGGGAAATGAGCATCTGGCGGCAATGGCCGGCGGCGGCTGCGCTTTCGGTTTTCCTGAGCGCAACGGGATGGGCTCAGGAAGTGGAAGTGAGCGGGCAGGTCACGGACCCCACGGGCGGCTGGCTGGCCGGCGTCTCGGTTGTTCTCAGCCGAAATAATCAACAAGTTGCAGAGACCAACGCGGACCTCCAGGGGGAGTTTCGGCTGACGGTAACTCCCGGGGAATACGAAATGGAGGTCTTTGCGCCGAGCTTCGCGGCGCACACGGAGCGGATCGAAGCACGGCCCGGAATGGAACCGCTCAGGGTGGTGCTGGAACTGGCGCCGCTGGCGCAATCACTCGAAGTCGGGGAGTCGATGCTGACGGTCAGCCCGGAGCCGGACCGCAATCTCTCGGCGACGATCCTGACGGCGGAAGACCTGCTGGAGCTGCCGGAGGATGAGGATGAACTGGCGCAAGTCCTGCGGGAGCTGGCAGGGGAGGGGCCGGACGGGATGGCGGAATTGATTGTAGACGGGTTTGCGGGGGGCCGGCTGCCGCCGCGGGACCAGATTCAGGAAATCCGAATCAACCGGAATCCGTTCACGAGCGAGTTCAGCCGCCACGGGCGGGGCCGGGTGGAGATCGTGACGCGGGCCGGGACCGGCCAGCTGCACGGGAACCTGAGCTTCAACTTGCGGGACGAAGCGCTGAACGCCCGCAACGCGCTGGCCGACACCAAGCCACCATACCAGCAGCGGTCGTTCCGGGCCAGCCTGGGGGGACCGGTGATTGCGAACCGGCTGTCAGCAACCTTCTCGATGCGGCGCTCGGACGAAGAGCAAAGCGACTCGATCCAGGCGATCACGCCGGAAGGGCTGATCTCAAGCGCCGTGGTCCGGCCGACGAACCGCTGGGAGGTGGAAGGGCGGGCGCAGTACAAGCTGGCGGAGCAGCATACGCTCGACTTCAGCCACCAACGCAATGGCCGCGAGCGAAACAATCAGGGAGTGGGGGAAACCACGCTGCCGGATCGAGCCTTCGACCGGGAGTCGGGCGGCTACGACTACCGAATCCGGGAAACGGCGGTGCTCTCGCCGTCGACACTGAACGAAATCCGGTTCCGATTTGAAGAAGAAAAGGCCCGGAGCGTGCCGCTGACCGACGGCCTGGCCATCAACGTGCTGGATGCCTTCCGGTCCGGGGGAGCGCAGAACCGGTCGGACGAAACCGGGCACGAATATGAATTGGCCGACACGATCACGTTCACGCGGGGGCCGGGGACCTTCCGGACCGGCGTGCAGTTGATGCACCGGCGGTACCGGACCCTGTCGGAGGAGAATTTTTTTGGAACGTTTACGTTTTCGAGTCTGGAGGACTTCCAAGCCGGACGGCCGACGACCTTCCGACGGCAGGAGGGCGATCCGGCGCTCAACCTGATACAGACGGAACTGGGAGCGTTCTTCCAGAGCGACTGGAAGCTGCGGTCCGACCTGACGCTGTCGCTGGGGCTGCGCTACGAAATGCAGACGAACATCGGCGACCGTAACAACTTCGACCCGCGCATCGGGGTGGCCTACACACTGGACGGGAATACGGCGATCCGGGGGGGCGTGGGGCTGTTCCATCAGCGGCTAGGCGCCGGGACGGTGCTCTCGCTGTTGCGTCTGGACGGGACGCGCCAGTCAGAGCTCGTGATTCGAAACCCGTCGTACCCGGACCTGTTCACGGGAGAAAGTGCGGGCGAGGTGGAGCTGCCGGATTCGGTGCGCGAGCGGGCCGAAGATCTGGTGCTGCCCTACACCATGACCGCGTCGGCGTCGGTCGAACGGCGGCTGCCGCGCGGCATCTCGCTGACGGCAACGTATGAATTCGCGCGCGGAATTCGTCTCTACCGCAGCCGGAACATCAACGCGCCGTTGCCGGGGATGTTCGTGCGGCCTGACCCGCTGCGGGGCAACATTGAGCTGCTCGAATCGACGGCTCTGTCGAGCTACCATGCGCTGGAAATCCGCATGCAGCAGCGGCTGGGGCCCACGATGGTGGTGATGCGATACCGGCTGTCTTCGCAAGAGAACGACTCGGACGGTCCGTTTTCGCTGCCGGTCAACAACTACGACCTGGCCTCCGAGTGGGGCCGAGCGGGGCGCGACGAGCGTCACTCGGTAAGGACGTTCATGCGGTTCTCATTGCCCTGGGGACTGAGCGTCGGACCGCGCATCCAGGTCAGTTCCGGCCGCCCGTATGAGATCACCACGGGGGACGACGACAACAACGATACGGAAGTGAACGACCGGCCGGTCGGCGTGGGCCGAAACGCGGGGAACGGGCCGGGGCGGCTCAACGTCAGCCTGAACTTCTCGAAGACGATTTCCCTATCGCGGGGGAACGGCTTCCAAACGGCGCAGCGAGGCGGGACTCCTGCAGGGGCCAGCCTGCTCCAACGCGGCGGCAGAGGAGGCAGGTTCGGTGGCCGGGGAGGCCGCAGAGGAGGTCAGGGCGGCGGCGGGCCGGAGATGAGGCTGTTTGTGGACGTCCGGAACCTGCTCAATCACGCCAACTACACCCGCTATAGCGGCGTGCTTTCCTCACCCTTCTTCGGGCGGCCCGTGTCGGCGCGCAGGCCGCGGGAAATCGGGCTGGGTCTGCGATTTAACTTCTAACAGGAAATCCGGAATGGGAAGGCGGGAGCCAGCAGCAAACGACCTGTCTCCCTGGCCGCTCCCGCGTTTGGCGGCAGAACGGATTCACCCCTTCACTTCCGATTGCGCTTCGGATTCCAACCCCGTCTCTCCCGCAACGCGGGACGGCGGGGCGGGCTCATCACAGCAACCCAGAATCGCAATCCGTGTTGACAGCGCGCAAGAGGACAGGCCTGTCGCTACTTGGGGGCAGGGGAAGAGCAGATCCCTCGTCACTTCGCTCCTCGGGATGACACGGTCTTAGGGGGGTGGGGCGGCATTACTCTCTGCCGGAATACGTGTCGCCGCTGGTCCTGCGTCTGTGGCGCCTCCTCTCTCAACTCATAGAAGAAAGGTGAGCAAGGGTTTGATCTTGCCGCCGGGTTCGAGGAGGTAGCGATCGCCGCGCCAGACGACTTCGCGTCCAAAGAAACTCCACACCCAGATTCCCAGGGCCATCAGATCGCGCAGCGGCAGCAGCCAGAAGTATCTCACCAGGAAGCGGTCGCGGCAGACCAATGCGCCCGAGAGGAAGGCGGCGAGGAAGCGGGAGATCAACACGGCAGCCAGTGTCGCAAGGGCCACGGAGGAGGCAGGTTGGAGAAGCAAGGCCAGCAAGGCAAAGGGGACGCCGAAGACGAAGATCAATCCCGGGTAGCCGGTGGGGCTGCAGGCACGGATGGTCCGCGCCCAGCGCAGTTGCTGGTGAAACATCTCGGAAACAGCGCGGCAGGGCAGAACGGTCTCGACGACAGTGTGCGAGAGATGAACGCCGTATCCCGCGGCGGCGATCTGGCGGCCGAGAACGTAATCGTCGGCGAGATGGTCGGCCCATTTGGCGATGCCGCCGATTTCGGCGATCCGCCGTTTGCGGGTGACGATGGTGGCGCCCAGACCGAAGCGAACCGGGCGCAGCATCCGTGACAGGAGCACCTGCCCGGCGAAATCGCCGCTCATGCCGAGCGATTCCAGGATCGAGAGAAACGACCTGGCCGGGACGCCACGGTAGAGGCACGTGACGAGGCCGACATGGTCTTCCGCGAGCGGGCACACGACGCGGCGCAGGTAGTCCGGCTCGACACGAATGTCGGCGTCGCTCAGGACGAGTACTTCGTGCGACGCAGCTTCCACCATGCGTTCGAGCTTGGACATTTTGGGATTGGCGGCATTCGCGCGGGAGGACTCGGAGACGGTGACAACTTTGACGGGGACGCGCGGGAAGTCGCGCTGCAACTGCGTAATGGTCCAGCGGGCAGCGTCTGCGTCATCGCCCAGGCCGAAGACGATCTCCCATTCAGGATAGTCCTGGCGGAAGAAGCCGGCGAGGCTCGCGTAGAAGTCCTGCTCGATGCCACTCAGGGGCTTGAGGACCGAAACGGGCGGGGCAAAGGCGGACTGCGGCGCGGGTCTGGAGTAAAACGCAAACGCCGCCAGGGAGACGGCAAGATGGTAAAGAACCGAGCAGGCCGCCAGGAGCAGAAAGAGCAGGAAAATAAAGGAAGCGATAGAGGTCACCTGACCCGCCTCGGCGTATCCGCCCCGAAAACCCCCCGGCAGGCAGGAATGCCTGCCCCTACTTCCGCCATTATAGCGAAATCAAGGCGACGCCGAGTCCGACACAGACGGCTCCGGCCCAGCGGGTCCGGCTGATGTGCTCGCCGAGCAGGAACCGCGCCGCGAGAGTCTCGACGATGAAGCTGACGGCGGTGGCGGGGGCGACCCAGCTCAGGTCAGCACGCGCGAGAAGCGCCAGCAGGCCGCCGAAGGCGATGGACTTGCAAAGGATGCCGAGCCAGATCCAGCCGGTGACGATGACGCGCCCGGCGACGCGGATCAGAAAGGACGGGCGGAAACTCGAGACTTCGCCCACCACCTTCATGCCACGGGTGACGCTGACGTCACCGCCGGCTCCGGCGAGGATCACAACGGCGAGAAGGGTGAAGTCGAGCACAGGGGAAATTCTCCTCTTCGCAGGTCAAAACCTGCGGGTATGCACAGATTGCATCTTCAGGGCAACCGGCGCGCTCACGCTGCCTCCTCCTTCGATTCGTCCGGAACGGCACCGCCCGGAGAATAGGTGCGGGCGACGAGCCAGGTCCCGGCGACGATCAGGATGGTTCCCGCCCAGCGCAGCGGAGAGATTTCCTCCTGGAGAAACAGGCGCGAAAGAATCGCCGTCAGAATATAGCCGGGCGCGGTGGCAGGCAGGACGAAGCTGAGGTCCGCCCAGGACAGCGCGGCCAAATAAGCGGCGAGGAAAGTCATCAGAAGGATGATTCCCACAAGAATCCAGGGGTTTGTGAAAACCTGCAGGGCGGCCTGGAAGAGCCAGGCGAGGCCGGCGGCGTCGGGCGACGGAAAGGTCCGCATGCCCCGCGAGAGACAGACCGAGCCGACGGAGTTGGCAACGACCGCCACGGAGAGTACGATGGCCGTTTTCATGGGGTGAGAAAGGCGCGAATGCCCCTCAGCCGCCCGAGGGACCGGCGGCGCCTGGGATCATCGGTTCCTGGGGTTCCGGCTGCGGGCGTCCCCGGGCGGCGCGGCGCTCGGCGACGAACTTCTTGCGCTTCGAGCGCAGGTCGAGATACTCGCGGGCTTCGTGGTAGAGGCGTTTGCGCTCCTCGGAGTCGAACACCGCCTTGCGGATGACGCGCCAGACGACGCGCGGGCGGAAGTAGTACTCGCCGTAGAACTGCTCGACCGAGTCGAGAATGTCCACGTTGCTCAAGCCGGGATAGGAGATGTTCGGCAGCTGGTGACCCTGGGAGTCGGTCATGGCCTCGTTGGTCAAGTAGCCGTTCTTCTCGACAAAATCGTAGAACTCGGTGCCCGGCAGGGGATGCGCGACCGAGACCTGGATGGTCTCGGTATCGAGCTTCTTGGCGAAATCAATCGTGCGGCGGATGGTCTCGGGGGTCTCGCCGGGCAGGCCGACGATGAAGTCGCCGTGAATGACAAGTCCGAGCTTCTTGCAGTTCCTGGTAAAGGCGAGGGCCTGCTCGACCGAGGCGCCCTTCTTGATGTTCTTCAAGATCTGCGGGTCCCCCGACTCGTAGCCGACGATCAGCAGGCGGCAGCCGGCGTCCCGCATGGCCTTCATGGTCTCGTAATCGACCGTGACGCGCGAGGTGCAGGACCAGGTGAAATTCAGGGGCTTCAGCTTCTCGCAGAGCTCGACGACGCGCGACTTGCGGATGTTGAAGGTGTCATCGTCGAAGAAGATTTCCTTCATGTTGGGGAAGTAGTCGAGGCAGCGGCGGACTTCTTCGGCAACGTTGGCCGCACTGCGGGTGCGCCATGGGTGTCCGCTCAAAGTCTGCGGCCAGAGGCAGAAGGTGCACAGGGCTGGGCAGCCGCGCTCGGTATAGAACGCGACGAACGGGTTGAGCAGGAACGGCACGTTGTACCGGGTGATGTCGAGGTCGCGCTTGTAGATGTCGGTGACGAACGGGAGCGAGTCCAGGTCCTGGATCGGCGGCGGCTCGGGATTGTGCAGGACGCGGCCGTTCCACCGATAGCTGACGCCGGGGATTTCCGCCAGGGGCTTTCCGGCGGCAAAGTCGCGGACGGTGAAGTCGAATTCCTTGCGGGCGATGAAGTCAATCGCGGTCGAGGCGAGCAGGCTCTGCTCGGGGCGGGCCGTGACGTGGGGCCCGACGAAGGCGACCTTGAGGCGCGGGTTCTGGTCCTTCATCATCTCGGTGAGGCGGACGTCGCTCGAGAACCCGGCGGTG
The DNA here is from genome assembly GCA_965198025.1 of Terriglobia bacterium. Classification (GTDB taxonomy): domain Bacteria; phylum Acidobacteriota; class Terriglobia; order 2-12-FULL-54-10; family 2-12-FULL-54-10; genus CAYWWM01. Next base: position 3,383,148 of record OZ240237.1, read on the forward strand.
CTGGTGAAGAGCACACAGAAGTCGTACTCCTTGGCCATGCGGAGCGTCTGCTCCACAGTGACGCCGTGCGGCGGGGCGTCGACGAGCTTGCTGTCGGGGATCAGGCCGGCCGGGTAGGCGAGCCAGACCGGGTACCAAAAGGAAGTGATTTCGCGCGTGGCGGGCCAGCGGGAACTGGCTCCGCCGTCGAAGCCTTCAAACGAGGGGGGATTGAGCAATAGTGTTCTCATTGCAATCCAAAGGGGAATGCTAGCACGAGGCCGAGGAGGCTGTCAGCAGGTTCCCGCCCGGCGCGCGTGCATTCGAACCGGTTCAACGAGCCGGGAGGTTCCACAAGTTGGTCAGGAACTCCATGACGGCCTGAGTGGCTGCGGCGTGGGCCTGGGCGTTGTAGCCGACGGAGGCGCCGCGCGTCACGCAAGGGTCACTGAGCGTAAAGGGCTCGCCGGTCTCGGCGTTGACGGCCTGTCCGCGGGGCCGCTCGGCAATGCGGCAACGAGCGGGGTTCTGGGCGTTGGATAATTCGTAGACCGGGGGGAGGGTCGGATCGTCGAAGGCGTGGCGGGCATCGGGATACTCGGTCAGTTCAATATCCTTGCCCATGGCGCGCAACCGTTCGACGTATTCGCGGCAGGGCGCGACCGGGACCCAATCGTCGGCTGTTCCGTGAAAGAGGCGGATGGGGCGGCCGTCGACCTGGGTGTCGTCCATGTAGCTAATGAAACAGGGAGCGTAGAAAGGGATGTAGGCGGCGAACGCGGTTCCCGGCGCGGCATGCATTTGCTGGAAACGGGTCAGGCTGGCAGACAAAGCTACGGCGCCGCCTTTCGAGAAGCCCATCACGGCGATGCGGGAAGGGTCAATCCGAGGGTGCATCGAGAGCAGCGCCAGCGCGCGGTAGGTGTCGGCGATCATGGCCAGGTGGCCGAGGCGCTGCTGATCGGTGACGGTTTCCGCGATGCCGCGCCCCGTAAACATGTCGAGGAGAAAAGATGCCACGCCGATTTCGTTCATCCGGTTCGCCCAGAGATTCTCGTTGCCTCCGATGCCGCCGGAGCCATGAATGAGGACGACGGCGGGAACTCGTTCCCGGGCCTGAGGAAGCCGCAGCTCGCCGGCAATGGTAGCGGGCAGCCCGTTCTTGTCGCCGGTCAGGAATTGCCGGTCGGTGAGCGTGACGGCTTGGATGGAATGGATTTCGACTCGGTCGGTTTGAGCCACGGCGGTTTGCGGTACCAACGATGCAAGCAGGAATATGGCGGCGAGATGACGCGTCATGGACTCGGGTCCTCCAATCTTCCGATCCTCTGATCCGGGTGCGTTTATTCGATAACCATTGCTCTTATCTCATATACGGTTTGGTTATCAGGCTGCCGGTGACGGTTCTGCGAGTGTCACAAGGAACGCGGTAGAGACGCACGCATGAGCCAGTATGGCAACTCTTCCCGGATTCCGAGTGAAAGTCGAAGAAATCTTCTTTCTCCCGTAGTGTTCCGCTTGCTTCGGGCATGACGCCGGCGGCTTGGCAGGCCCTGGGAAGCCAGTGATTCGTGTACAGTGACGAAGGCAAATCAAAGTCGGTTTCCGGCTGGTCACGCGTCACTGGAAACTCGCCACTCTCTTCAGGACAGGTTCCCCGCGGGGACTTCGCGCTCAGCGGCAGCGGTGATCTCGAACAACTCGGCGGGCTTGAAGTGAAACAACGCGGCGATGATGCTCGCGGGGAAGGCCTGCTGCGCGATGTTGAACTCCGGCGCGATGTCGTTGTAGAACCGGCGCGCGAAGATGATCTTGTTTTCCGTCGCGGTCAGTTCATCTAGCAACTGGCGGACGTTCTGGCTGGAGCGGAGTTGCGGGTACTGCTCGACGACGACGAAGAACTCGGAGAGCGCGTCGGTCAAGGAGCCTTCCTTGGCGGCGGAGTCGGCGACACCGCGCGCACCCATGGCGGCCGAGCGCGCCGATATGACCTTCTCAAGCGTCTCCTGTTCGAACTCCATGATGCCCTTGACCGTGTCGACGAGATTCGGGATCAGATCATGGCGGCGTTTGAGCTGCACGTCAACCCGTTTCCAGCCGTTCTCCACCTGCTTGCGCAGGCTGCTCAGGGCGTTGTATCGCACTGTCACCCACAAGGCGATTGCGCCCAGCGTGATCAGCACCATCAATGCGTTCAATGCCATCGCGACTCCATCGGTTCCGTCTTTTCAGCAGCTCGTTTCCAATGACTACGGAAGATACTACCGAAAAACGGAGCGAATCTCGCCGGTAACGCGCAGCAATTCCACACGAGCGGCCTCGGCGCGGTACTCCGCTTGGTAGAGGCTGACCCAGAGGGCGGCCTCCTCGATGCGGGCTTGCTCGACAGCCAGGCGGTTGGCGCGTCCTTCCTCGAACTGCGCGAGCACGACTTCGACCGAGCGGCGGGCGAGCTCCAACTCCAGGCGCGCCACCTCGCGCGCCGCGTCCTGCTGCTGGCGGTCAGCCCAGAGCTGCTGCACTTGCTGCGCAATAGCCGACTGGGTGGTCTCGAAACGAAAACGCGTCTCGGCCAGTTCGGCCTCGGTTCGCGACATACGCGCCGCGCGCCGTTCGCGCTCGTAGATGGGAACCTGGACCGAAATGCCGAGCGTGCCGTTGTGGCGTTGGAAGCGCTGGAAGTAATCTTCATAATTATTGATCTTGCTGAACAGTCCGTACTGGCCGACGAGGTTGATGCGCGGCCAGCGAGCGGCTTTCTCGCTCTTGACGGCGAACTCGCGGGCCTGGATTTCCTCCTCGATGGCGCGCAGACCGGGATTGCGCTCGAGAGCCATGGCAACGAGGCGGTCCGGGGTTTCGTCCGGGTCGGCAAGCGGGACTTCCGCCGGGACGGTGAGGATCGCCTGGGTCTGCGGAAGGCCGGTCAGGTCGCGCAGGCGCGCTTCGAGCAGCGAGATCCGGCTTTCGAGACCCACCTGTTGGGCGTTGGAGCGCGCGGTGCTGAGACGTGCACGGGTGGTCTCAATCGGCGGGTCCAGGCCGGCGCGGACACGCTCTTCGACAATCTGTTCCGCAGCAAGGAAATTCCCGACGCTGCCGCGGACCGTGTCGAGCGAGCGGCGCGCATGGGCGAGGTCGAGATAAGCCAGGACGGTCGCAGCCACGATGTCGTCGCGCTTGGCTTCGAGCGACTGCCCTGCGGCTTCGCGCATCCGGCCGGCCTGACGTTCGGAATGCCGCAGGCTCGGATTGAAGAGCACCTGGTTCGAGGCGGCCTGGAAGATGGACGGTGCGGAGCCTTCGATGCTCAGCGGGAAACCGTAAGTGGCGGCCAGCCCCATTCCGACAAATACTTGCGGGCGGAACAAGCTGCGAATCTCCTGCTGCTCAGCTTCGGCGCGCGCCACGGCTACTTCCGCGAGACGCACCTCGGGATTGTTCCTCAAGGCGAGCAAAACGGCCTCGGAAAGCGTGAGGCGGCGGGAGGCGGCGGGCTGTTGGGCAAGCGCCGGCGTACAGGCGAAGAGTACAAGCAAAGAGCAGATCACACGCCGGGAAACGACATCGATATGCCGTTTGCCCCTCCGGGATGACACGTGTGATACGGCACGACGGAGGTCATGCCCTGACAGAGTCGTTTTATTCATAGCGCAAAGCTTCCGTAGGATTGAGTTTTGAGGCCCGCTCGGCCGGGATCAAACCAAACACGACCCCGACGAGGAACGAGACCAGAAAGGCGATGACGATCGCCAGGGTGGGAATCTGAATCGGGATCCCTTCCACAAATTGCCGCACGGCCCAAAGCAACCCCAGCACCGAGGCAATGCCGAGCAGGCCGCCGAAGACGCTGAGGAGCGAGGCTTCCATCAGGAACTGCGTGCGGATGGCGCGCCGACCCGCCCCGAGCGCTATGCGCAGGCCGATCTCCTGCGTGCGCTCGGTAACGGTGACCAGCATGATGTTCATGATGCCAATGCCGCTGATGACCAGCGCGATGGCCGAGACCAACAGCAGAACAATCGTCAGAACCATGGCAATGTTGCCGGCGGCGGCGAGGATTTGCGTGAGATTCTCAGCACGGTAGACAGCCCCAGCGCGATGGCGGCTGCGGACCAGCTGCAGCATGGCATCGGTAGCGGCAGGGACGTTCGAGGGACGGTCGGCGGAGGCGTAAATCTGGTCCACAGCGTCCGTGCCCGTGAGCGTCGCCATGACGGAGATCGGCATCATGACGGTCTCGCGTGTGATTTCCGATTGCCCGAACGTCTCGGCGCCTTCCTCAAAGACGCCGACGACGGTGAACTCGAGATCGCGAACCTTGATCTTTTCGCCCTCTTTCCAGCCGTCGGGATAGAGCACGCGGAACAGCGCCGGAGTAACTAGGCAAACGCGGTTGCGGAGGCGGTCGTCATCTTCGTCGAAAAAACGACCGGCCAGAACACGGAGGTTGCGGATGATGCGAAAGCCCGAATTGACGCCGATGATGGTGACTTCGCGGTATTGGCCTTCGAGCACGACGCGGTCACGGCCGAGCACGATGGCGGAAACGGCTGTGAGATTGGGCACGGCGGCGCGGATGGCCTCGACGTCGGCCAGCGTCAGGGCGTCGGAGATCGAGTTTGCGCCGGTCACCGTGGGGCTGCTCTCATTGACGGTGTACATCATGTTCGATCCGACACTTTCGATCTGCCCGAGCACGTAATCGCGGCTGGTCAGCGCAATGGTCGAGACCAGGATCACCGAGCCGGTACCAATCATCATCCCCAGCGTGGTCAGGCCGGTGCGAACCTTGTTGACGCGCAGCGCGTTGACAGCGAAGAAGAAGGCTTCACGGAGGCTGCGCATCCAGAGGAGTATGGCGGAGGGGGGGCGATTGTCGGTGTCCCTTGTCATTGGCTACCGTGCAGAACTCTCCCATTCTCTACTGCGTGTTCCGTCGCACGGGCGCGCCTTCCGCGAGCGGCTGCGGGCCGGGGAGGACGACGGCCTCGCCGTCTTCGAGACCGCTCGTGATCTCGCTGCGGGTCGGGCTGATCAATCCGATCTCGATCGGGCGGCGGACCAGCGTGCCGTCGCGAATTACGAAGACATGCCGGGCGCTGCCGGTTCCGAAGACTGTCTCCCGCGGGACGACCAGCGCGTTGTCGCGCGTCTCGGTCAGAATTTCGACGTCCAGGTTCATGTTGGGTAGCAGCAGGCCCTCGGGGTTGTCGAGCGTGCAGGAGACTTCGCCGACGCGGCGCGAGTTGAGCTCCTTGATCTCGGAAGGCAACTGCTCGACCCGGCCGCGCCACTCGCTGCCCGGCAATCCCTCCCAGCGCAGCACAACCGGCTGACCGACGGAGACGCGGCCGAGGTCCGGCTCGTCCACGAAGACCCTGACGCGAATGCGGGCGAGGTCTCCGATGCGCGCGATCAAATCCCCGCTGCGGACGTAATCACCCGGGCGGGCCGGGACCGAGTACGCGACACCCGCCAGGGGCGAGAGCACCGCCGTTGCGCGGAGACGGGACTGCGCCAGCTCCAGCGTGGCGCGATCGGCTTCGACACGGGCCTCGGCTCGGGTAATCTCCTCCGGCACGCGGCGGTCGGAAAGCTTCTGATCGAGGAGCGCCCGATCCGCCTTGAGTTTGGCAAGACGCTGGCGAGCCTGGTCGAGTTCGATCCGCGCAATGGCGCCCCGCTCGACCAGCCGCTCGTTCTGGGCAACCAGTTTGGCGGCCTGATCGTGCTCGCGCTGCACGGCTTCGCGCTGCGCGCGCAGCTCGCGCAACTCCAGCGAAGTGCCGCCCTGGCGCAGAAGGCTCAACTCGCTCTCCGCCGCCGTGAGCGTAGCGCGGGCGCTCTCGATCTCGCTGGCGATCTGCCGCTGGCTGAGCTCGGCGATCCTCTCGCCACGGCGGAGGGAGTCACCCTCGCGGACGAGGACTCGCGCCACTTCTCCTTCGATTTCCGCACGCGCGTCCTGGTAGGCGATTGGTTCCGCCATGCCGTTGGTGACGACGCCGGTGTGAATCTCCGCGCGCGCGGCCTGAACCGTCCGAACCGGCAGGACGGCACGCTGTAGCGACCGGTAATAGAGCGCTCCGCCAGCCAGGCCAACCAAGACCAGCACCACCACCCAGACCGCGCGGCTTGTACGAGAGGCCATGAGGAAAGAGATGCTTCCCGCTAAGCTGAAGATGCTTCCGAGGAAGTATAGCAAAGTTCGAAGGCGGGACGGCTTGGTCATTGCTTTTCGGGGGCGTAGCCTGTATCAATAGATGGCCCTATGCTAACCCGCCTGGCAGTCCGCGCGACGTCGCTCACGGAGCACTACATGCCCGCTCCGTATCTGTTCGCGCTACTGCTCACGTTTCTGACAGGAGCGCTCGCTGTAGTCGTGATGCGGACCCCGACGGGGGACCTGGTGGGCTATTGGTACGGCGGGCTGTGGGAAATCCTAACGTTTACGGCACAGATGGTGCTGGTACTCATGTGCGGGCATGCCCTGGCGGACGCTCCGGCAGTGAAGCGCATTCTCGGCTGGATCAGCGGCCTGCCACGAACAGAAAGACAAGCCGGCGTCGGGGTGTTTCTGGCGAGCTGGGTAGCAGCACTGTTCAACTGGGGATTCTGCCTGGTGGTGGCGGGAGTCCTGGTGCGCGAGATTCCGAAGCGCCTGCCGGGGGTTTCGAAAGCCTATCTGGGGGCGGCCGGATACGCCGGGTTTGTGGTCTGGGGGTCCGGGGTGTCGAGCTCGGTGATGCTGGCCACGGCGACGCCCGGCAGCCCGTTGAACGCCGTCGAACAGTTCGCCCAGCAGACGCTGACACTCCCGGACCTGCTGCTCACGCCGTTCAATCTCATCCCGGTCGCGGCCATGGCGGTCCTGATGCCGCTGCTGTTCTGGCGGATCAGCCCATCGGCAACGGTTTCGATTGCTGCTCCTTCGGGCACGAAAGCGTCCCCGGACTTCTCTTCGGTAACGGCTACCATTGCCGTCCAAGAGTCACGGAATCCAGGACCGCGCAGCTTCGCCGACCGCATCGAGCAGAGCCGGTGGATCACGGTGGTGCTGGCGGCGATGAGCTTGGGATACATCGCACGGCTGATCGGACAGGGAACGTTCCACCTCGATTTCAATATGATGATCTTCATCCTCCTGCTGCTGGGATGGATTCTGCACGGAACGCCGATCCGCTACATGCAGGCGTTCCACAGCGGGTCGCAGGCCGCCGGGCCGATGCTGCTCGCCTATCCAATCTACGGCGGGATTCTGGGGCTGATGCGCGATACGGGCCTGGTGGACTGGTTCGCGCAGCTGTTCGTGGCGTTCTCGACGGAATACACGCTGCCGTTCTGGTCCTACGTTAGCGCGAACATCATCAACCTGTTCGTGCCCTCGGGCGGCGGACAGTGGGCGGTGCAGGGCCCCGTGATGGTCAAGGCGGCGGTGGAGATCAACGCGTCGCTGCCGAAAACCGCCATGGCGGTCGCCTTTGGCGACCAGGTCTCGAACCTGCTGCAGCCGTTCTGGGCACTTCCCATCGCCGGGATCGGCGGCGCGCACCTGCGCGAGATGATGGGCTACTGCCTTCTGGCGCTGCTGATCGCGTTTCCGCTGTTCGGACTGGCGCTGCTCGTGCTCTGAGAATCAGACCATCCCCTTGGGCAGGACCACGCCCTGCAGGCCGACCTCCGTCCTTGCTATAATCATCTCCATTGCGGACGGTGAGCCGGCAGCGGAAAACGAAGCACCGCACCGGCCGCGGGTTCTCAAGAGAGGTGGCGGGACAGACGCAGAAAGCCAGCGGGCCGCCTTCTCTGGAACTTCTCTTTTTCCGATTACTTTCATGCTAGACTCCGTCCACTCCCATGCTGCAACACCTGCACATTGAGAACTTCGCGCTGATTGACAGCGTGGATCTGGAATTCCGTCCGGGGCTGAACCTGCTGACCGGAGAGACGGGGAGCGGGAAATCCATTGTGGTGGAGGCTCTGGGGTTGTTGCTCGGCGAGAAGGCTTCCTCAGAAACCATCCGCAGCGGCGCCGAGCGGGCGCGCATTACGGGAGTGTTTGCTTCTTCCGACCGCAGCGAGACGGGACGATGGTCCCGGCTGCTAGCGGTGCTCTCGGAAAGCGGGTTCGAAATCCCCGAAGACGAAGACCTGGTCGTGCAGCGGGGCATCCTGGCCGGCGGCAAGTCACGCGTGTTCGTGAACCATCAGCCGGCGACGGTCGGGCTGGCACGTTCGATTGCACCGTACCTGGCAGAAGTACACGGGCAAAACGAGCAGCAAGAACTGTTTTCTCCGGCGGTGCAGCTGGAGGCGCTCGACCGCTTCGGCGGGCTGGGAGCATTGGCAGCGGAAGCGCGGGAGCGGTTCGGCCGTTGGAAGCAATTGCGCGCGCGGCAGGAGGACCTGACCCGCCGCCAGCAGGAGCGGATGCGGCAGATGGAGTTGTGGCGGTTCCAGATGCGCGAAATTGAAGAGGCGGGAATCGCAGCGGACGGCCACCGCAACGAAGATCAGAGCCTGGAAGAGGAAAAGCTCCGCCTGACGCACGCCGCCCGGATCGAGGAGCGCCTGGCGGCCTGCTACGATCTCCTCTACGATGCCGCCCATTCGGCCACGGTTTCGGTCGCTGCGGCGCAGAAGAATCTCGAAGAGGTCGCGCCCTACGACTCTCGGCTGCAGCCGCTCGCCGAGGCGCTGGCTTCGGCGAAGGTTTCGGTCGAAGACGTGGCGCTGGCCGTGCGGGATCACCTTTCTCGGCTGGACCAAAGCCCCGGCAGGCTGGAGGAGGTCGAGAATCGTCTGGCGCAGCTCGACCGCCTGAAGCGAAAGTACGGACCCACGCTCGATGACGTCGCCCGGCACCGCGAGGAAGTCGAAGCACGGTTGCGCGAAGCCGAGACCGACGCGGAAGCCATGCAGACCATCGAGCGGGAGGTGGCGGAAGCAGCGGGCGCGTTCGAGAGTCTTGCGCGAGAGCTTTCCGGCAGGCGCGCGAAGGCAGCCAAGGAGTTGCAGCGCGCCGTGGAAGGCGAACTGCGCGAGCTGGCCATGAAGGGAACGGTGTTCGAAGTGCGCCTGGCGGTCTCCGAGTCAGCTGAAGGCTGGAGTGCCGCCGGAATGGATCGCGTCGCGTTCCAGATTTCACCGAACCCCGGCGAACCGCTGCGGCCGCTGGCGCGCATCGCGTCGGGGGGGGAGCTGTCGCGGATCATGCTGGCCCTCGAAACCGCGACCGACACCCACAGGGAGCAAGCAAGAGCAGGCAAGGCCGCAGCGCGGGGGAAAGACTTCAGAAAGCAGGCGGGCAGCGACCATAGCGCCGGCGATCGCGAGGGCCATACGCTGGTCTTTGACGAAGTGGATTCCGGGATCGGAGGCCGCGCCGCCGAGACCGTGGGGCGCAAGCTGCGCGAGTTGGGCGGGAGCCGTCAGGTTCTGTGTGTGACGCACCTGCCGCAGATTGCGAGCTTCGCGCATCAACATTTTCGTGTCGCGAAAATCGAGCAAAACGGCCGGACCGTCACGCGCGTCGAGCACCTCGACGGACGCGCGCGCGTCACTGAGCTGGCCCGCATGCTGAGCGGCAGCCAGATCACCGAAGCCGTCTTGCAACACGCCAAGCAATTGCTCAAGATGAATTCATGACGTCCGAGACAACGGACCGCTTTTCCGTCGATCGAGCCGACTGGCTGGGTCTTGCCGCCATTGTGGCGTTTGGGCTGGTCGCACGAGGGATTTTCGTTCTAGCGCTCCCGCCATTGCTGCATCTCGATTCGGATTCCTACTTTGCGATCACACAAAGTTTGTGGAACGGCGAAGGCTTTGGGGACGTCTCGCGGCGAACGCCGCTCTATCCGTTGTTTCTCTGGCTTGCGGCGCGGTCCGGGGCGGCGGGATTGTTGCCCGCGGTCCTAATGCAGCATCTGCTGGGCGTGGCGACCGTCGTCCTGCTCTACTTACTCGCGCGCCGGCTGCTGCCGGTCCGGATGCGCCCGGTGGCGGTAATTTCCGGCCTCGTGCTGGCAGTGATTCCGTATCCGATTCTCATCGAGCAATCGATCCTGTCCGAATCGGTGTTCCTGTTCCTGCTTGCTGCAGCTGCGTACATGCTGCTGGCATGGCAGCAGGAGGATCGTCCGCGATACGCTGTTTTCTGCGGGGCACTGCTGGCAGCGGCGGCGCTTACCCGTCCGGTGGCCGTTGGAATTTTCCCGCTCTGGGCGGGGATGCTGTTTCTGGTGGAGAGAAAGCGCGGATGGAAACGAACGGCTGGATTTCTGATGCGGGCGGGCCTGGCGTGGGCGGTTCTGCTGCTTCCGTTGTTGGTTCGCAATTACGTCGTTATGGGCAGCTTTGCACTGGAGCGCTCGCTGGGACGGAACCTGATCTCCGTGGCCGACCGCTGGATCAGTTACGGGGTCGAGAATGAAGCCGGCGCGTATCCGGAGATGCGGTCCATCTACGGAACGTACCTGCAGCAGAAGCGGGGGCCGGACGCCGTCGTGGTCTATGCCGCGATGCCGGAGTTGCGGCGCGCCACAGGCTGGACCGATTGGGAGATCGACCGCGCCCTGGCGGCCATCGCCTGGGAAGGGATTCGCGCCAATCCGAGGGAGTTCCTCACAACCCGCCTGCGGCGCCTGCCGCTGCTGTTCGGCGACCCGGGCCCGAGTTCCCGGTATGTCCTGCAAAAGCAAACCTACCTGCCGCTTCTGACGCGGATCGGGCGGATCAACCCCGAACTGGTGAGCCGCAGCCTGGTTGCGCCGGGACTCGAGAGCGCCCGGTTCGAGCTGGCGGCTCGGGCGTACGAAGCACTTTCCGTCCATTTGGAAGCCATGGCTTGGCTTGTTGTGCCGCTGCTCGGATTCGCCGGGATCGTTTTCGTCGAACGACGCAAAGCAGCGTGGCTGCTGGCCGGGATGCTGGCGTATCTCTGGCTTGGAACGATCTTTCTGCAGCCGCCGAACGCCCGCTACCGCATTCCGGGCCTGCCGTGGGAAGCGCTGTTTGCGGTGGCGGGAGCCTGGTTCGCGTGGCGGGCGGTGGTTTGGATCGTCCGCAAGCGGCTACGTCGGTCGTGGGGAGAGATATCCGACACGGCGGTGGTCGGGATCGCCGTGGGCACTCTGCTTGTGATCCTCGGCGGACGGGTTTGGGCCATGGACGGTTTTGAGCCGATCCTGCGCACGGCGGACTTTGCGCCGCAAGAGACCGCAGGACCGGGCGGAGGATCGCTGCAGGAAGTAGCGGTGGCGGGGCGGCGGCTGACCGCTCTCTATTGGGAAGGCGCCGCAACAGATCACGACGCAACGATTCTTGCCGAAGTCCCCTTGCAGCGCGGCGGCACGTACTCGGCTCGAGTCTTCTATAGCTGCGAGGAAGCCTCGTGCGCCGGAGGGAGAATTGAGTTGAGCGCGATGGACGACGAGGACCGGATCCTGTCGCAGGCTTCGCGCCCTCTATCCCAGGAGCGGGTTGACAACGATCTGTTTTGGGATCAACTGGAGTTGCGCATCGCCGTGCCGGACGGCGCCCAGTGGCTTCGGGGAGAACTTTCGCTGCGGGGAAGAACGGGCAACCTGGTGATTCCGTGGATCGCGGTCCGGCGCGAGAACAAGGTGCCGTTCTGATTATTGCCGGGGAGACGAATTGGTTTCCATTGAAAGTCAGCGTGATGTATCCTCATGCAACAGAAGCGCGGTGAGGAATCAGCCAGGGAGGCGATGGTCGCATTAGATCGTAGGACTGCCTCCTTTCGCGAACTCATTCCTACATAGTGCTACCCCTGCCAGGGGAACATCCAGTCAGCCAGCTCAAAGCCGAGGAGCAGCAGAATCAAGGCACAGACCAGCGAGAGGACGGTTCCGCCTTTGGCCATGGTGCTGCTGCGGACCTGGCCGCTGGCGAACACGATGGCGTTCGGCGGGGTTGAGATGGGCAGCGAGAAGGCCATCGAGCTGGCGACAGCGACGGTGGACACCAGAGCAATCGGGTTGACGCCGGTGACTGGGGCCACGGCCAGCACAAGCGCTGCCGACATGCTGACGACCGCGTTGTTCGAGGCCAAGTTGGTCAGGAAGATGGTGAAGACGATAAAAGCCAGGATCAACAGGACGTGGGAGCTGCCTGGGGTGGCGAGCGAGGAAAGGCTCTGCTCGAAGAACCGGCCGAGGCCGAGGTCCCGGTCAGCGATCACGTTGCCGAGTGCCAGCGCCGAGGCGATGAGGCTGAGTGTGCCCCAGTCGACTCCCTTGGCGGCTTCCCCCCAGGTCAGGACGAACTGGCGCTTTTTCCAGTTCACGGGAATCAGAAACAGTGAAGTGGCCACGACGATCGCAGTGACAGACCAATCGAGCCGCTCATAGAGCCACGCCGCAGCGGGGTGTTCGGGGGCCACCAGCCGTGCCAGGTCCGGCAGCATCCAGAAAAAAATGGCGGCAGCCAGAGCGGCCGCGGTGATCTTCTCGCCCGGCCGCAGCGGCCCGAGCTTGCGGAGCTCTTCTTCGGCGAACGCTGTCGAAACCTTCCATCCCGCCAGCTGTGGCCGCAGGACGTAGCGCATGACGAGATACATCGCTCCCATGGCCACGAGCGCGACCGGAAGAAAGACTTCCACCCAGGGCAGGAAGCCCATGCGGTAGTCGAGCTGTTCCCGCATCATCCCCACCACGATGGCGTTCGGAGGGCTGCCGACGGGCGAGATGATGCCGCCGATGCCCGCGCCCCAGGCAATCGAAATGAACAACGCTTCTCCATAACGGCTCTCGCGCGGGAAGTCGAGCGCTTCGGACAACCCCATCGCGATCGAGAGGAAGATCACGGTGGTGGCGACGTTCGAGAGCACAGAGCTGAACAGCGCCGTCCCGACGGCGAAGACCATCAGCAGCCGCGCAGGGCTTCCTTGGAGAAACCGGGATGCCATCATGCCGAAGGCAATGCGGCGCGGAAGGCCGTGCACGCCGATGGCGTGCGCTATGATGAAGGCTCCGATCAGAAAAATGTTGACCCAGTTGGCCCAGTAAATGAACGCGCGCTCAACGGGAAGAATTCCGCAGAGCACCAACAGCGCCAGCGAGAAGAAGGAAGTGACCGGAATCGGAACCGGCTCCAATACCCACCAAACAACCGCCCAGAGAAAAATCCCTAGAGTGCGCATGCCGAGGGGAGTGACGTCGCTCAAAGGAGGCCAGACCAGCGCCAGAAGAAACAACGCCGGGCCGAGGAGCAGCCCGACAAATCGCCGCTTCTTTTCAAAACGGATTTCTGCTTCCGATAGCGATGGGGCGAGTTCGGACAGGTCCTTCCAGCTCATGCAATCTCCTGCAGGGTTCCCCTTGGCCCCGATGAGATTCGAGAAAAATGGAGGCCGACTGACCGAGCCTTTCTACCAGAATTTGGGAGCGCCTGCAAGCCAAGCGGTCCGGGCAGAATACGGTGCAGAGGGGAGAAGCGACGAGGCGAACGGCGGGCGATTGGGTTATACTCGCCCATTCGCAGGAAGTCAGGAACCGCACAATGACTGAGCAGTGGGTTTTCGGTTTGACGATGACGATTGTGGGCATGGGGGGAACGCTCGTCAGCCTGTGGCTGCTGAGCGTTTTGATTGGCTTCTTGAAGAAGGCGTTCCCGTACCACAAGGAACCCGCTCCACCGAAGCAGTAGAGTCCGGGAGGGACGATGACCGTGTTGTGGGAAAGCGTGCTGGCGGCTCTCGGGAGTCTGGGCGCCGGAATCACACAACTGACCCCGGCGCACCTGTTCATGATCGCCATCGGCTGCGTGCTGCTCTATCTCGGTATTTTCCGGGGCATTGAGCCGCTCTTGTTCGTGCCCATCGGCTTCGGCGCCATCCTGGTGAACATCCCGCTAGCGGCGCTCATGGAGGAAGGTGGGTTCCTGCGGACGCTCTACAACATGGGCATCATCACGGAGCTCTTCCCGATTCTGATCTTCATCGGGATCGGCGCCATGACGGATTTCGGGCCGCTGCTGGAGAACCCGAAGATTCTGCTGCTCGGGGCGGCGGGACAGTTCGGCATTTTCCTGACGCTGCTGCTGGCTCTGGGGCTCGGCTATTCGGAGCTCGAATCGCTCGCCATCGGCATCATCGGGGCCTGCGACGGCCCGACGGCGATCTACGTGACCTCAACCTACGCCCCGCACCTGCTGGGATCGGTGTCCGTGGCGGCGTATTCCTACATGTCGCTGGTGCCGATCATTCAGCCGCCCATCATGCGCGCGCTGACGACCGAGCGGGAAAAGAGAATCATGATGCCGACGGTCAAGAAATCGGTCTCGAGGACCACCAAGATTCTGTTTCCCGTCCTGGTCACGCTCTTCACCGCGCTCGTCGCGCCGCTGGGCATTCCGCTGATGGGAGCGCTGATGCTCGGCAACCTGATGAAGGAATCGGGCGTCGTCGAGCGGCTCGCCAACACATCAGCCAACGAGATCGCCAACATTGTCACCCTGCTGCTGGGACTCACGATCGGCGCAACGATGGAAGCCGGTCAGTTCCTGAATGTGCGCACCCTGGGAATTTTCGCTCTGGGATTTATCGCTATCACGCTCGACACTGCGATGGGAGTTCTGTTCGGCAAGCTGATGTGTTTCGCGACCGGCGGCCGGATCAACCCGCTGATCGGCGCGGCGGGCATCTCAGCCTTCCCGATGTCGGCGCGCGTAGCCCAGTCCGTGGGCCTGCAGTACAACAAAAAAAACCATCTGCTGATGCACGCGATGGGCGCGAACACCGGCGGGCAGATTGGCTCCGTGATGGCGGCCGCCATCATGCTCTCGATCGTCAACGGCATGGGCCTGCTGTAGCCGGGCTCTCTTGCTCGCCCGCCTGTTTTCCTCAATCGCGCAGGTGGCGTTCCATACCAAGTAAATTGGGATAGGAATAGAGCTCTAACAGTCTGATATACAATGAGATCATGTGGCAGAGTGTGGGCGCGGTGGTCGCGCCAGACCGCGCAGTTTCTGAGGTGTTCGGCGACTTCCTCATCGGGTTTCCAGCAGAGGTTCCGCTTCGCTGCCTTTTCTCTTGAGTATCGGCAACTTCCAATTGACGATGATGGATGGTCTATAATAAAGGGTAACGGCGCGATCCACGCCGAAGGAGGAAGAACAGGAACCATGGGAAGCCGGGGTGCGAAATACTGTCTGGATGAGAACCATATCAAGTGGTCGCTGGTTGAGGGTGTCATCACTCGCAAGCGAGCCCAGGACGGCCCGCACGAGGGCGAGCGTCTGCCGGTTTCCGACATCAAGGCGATTGAGACGATGCAAATCCAGCGCACACACCGCTCGCCGCTGGGCTGGCCGGTGACGCTGGTGGCGCTTCTCATGCTGGCGCTGTCCTTCTGGCTTTCCCTCGAGACGTGGCTGCTGGCGCTTCCGGGCCTCGCTTTCGGTTTACTTCTACTGGTCTGGGGAGTGAAGCGGATTCCGTCGCATACCGAGACGCTACGTGCGTTTCGCATCGTCGCCCCGGTCGAGAATCCGGACGATTGGGTCCTGGCCGGCGAAGTCTCGGAAATCGAGGGATTCATCGAAGGCGTGAAGGCCGATATGGCAGCGCCGGATCAGCAGGAGCAGCCCGCTCAGCCGTGAGTTGGAACACCTTCAAGGGCTTTCCTCCAAACGCTTGACAAGGGAGGGGTAATCGGGCGTAGGATAGCCCGTAGAGCAGAGGTCCGACTGGAGGTGTGACCATGGCAGCGAAATGGCTAGCCGCAGCGTTGTTGATGGGCTGCATGTTTCCACGGGGAGTGGCCGCGGAGCCGGCCGCCGATCCCGTCACGTTCAACAAGGACATGCTCCCGATTTTGCAGAAGAATTGTCAGACTTGCCACCGGCCCGGCCAGATCGCGCCGTTTTCCTTGCTCACCTACGGAGACGCGCGTCCCATGGCGCAGGCCATGAAGAACGCGGTCGCGACCCGGAAGATGCCGCCGTGGAACGCCGACCCGAAGTATGGCCGCTTTTCGAACGGCCGGTCGCTCGGTCAGCACGAGATTGACACCATCGTTGCGTGGGTGGATCAAGGGGCTCCAGAGGGCGACGCAGAGGATAAACCGGCCCCGGTCGAGTGGCCCGAGGAGGGCTGGCAGATCCAGCCTGACCATATCGTGGATGTTCCGGCAACCGTCGTCCCGGCCTACCCGGAAAAGGATGTGATTGAGTGGGCGGTGGCGGTTGTCCCGACCGGTTTCACCGAGGACACCTGGGTTACCTCCATCGAAATCCTTCCCGACCACCGCGAAGTGACGCATCACATGTGCGTCCGGTTCATGCCGCATCGTCCCGATGTGGTTTACAACACGTTCGAAGCGAGGCGAAAGAACGTCCTACGGGATGAATACGGGATGGAGATCCCGCAGGAAAAAACGGAAGCGCGGCTGCCGTCGAATGTCCGCGACGCCGGGCCCAACGAACATTGCTATCTGCCCGGAAACATTGTGGAGAATTACGCCGACAAGGGCGTCGCCAAGCTGCTGCCCGCCGGAACGGACCTGGCCATCACTACGCATTACACCCCGAACGGCACGGAGGTGGTGGACCGCCCCAAGATCGGCTTCACGCTGGCCAAGGAACCACCGGAACGCAAATGGATCAGTTACGCCGTCCACGGCCTTCAGGATC
Source organism: Terriglobia bacterium (assembly GCA_965198025.1). GTDB lineage: Bacteria > Acidobacteriota > Terriglobia > 2-12-FULL-54-10 > 2-12-FULL-54-10 > CAYWWM01. The sequence continues at coordinate 3,399,783 of OZ240237.1, forward strand.
GAAAGACCTTTGCGATTCCTCCCCACGACCCCAGCTGGCCCGCGCCTCCAGGGATCATCACGCTGATGGATGATTCCGAATTGGTTTGGATGAGCCCCCACATGCATGTCCGAGGGAAAGATATGACCTATACGGTCATCTACCCGGACGGCGAATCGGAGATCGCCTTGCGGGTACCGGAATTCCGATTCGAATGGCAGATCGGCTACGAACTGGCGGAGCCTCTCAAGCTGCCCAAGAATTCGCAGATTATGATTACGGGGCATTTCGACAATTCGTCCAACAACCCCGACAATCCGGATCCGAGCCAAACGATCTATTACGGCGACATGAGCTGGGAAGAAATGTTTACGGGCTTCATCGGGCTGATCGTGGACAAGGATGGCGATCCCTCCAAGCTCATTCGGGAGGATGTCCCGGTCTCGCCAGAAAATTCGTCCGCAGCAGGTGGCGGGTAGGGGTTGTGCAAATCATTCGTTCGCTGCCTTTGCTGAACGCAGCAAGAGATGGAAAGAGATGATTTGGACGGTTCTTACCCCGAAAGGAGATAGAACGCAAGGAAATTCCGGAAGAGACACAGGGAATTTGCGGAGTTGAGCTAGGAACGGCCGAAAAGGCGCTCTCATCAGGGTGCTTCACCCGAGCACCCAACCCCCCCTCTACCCAGTTAGCTTTGCGTGACGGCTGCCCCCAACGGATTTCACTGGACAATTCCCCCGGATTTGGCTCATACTAGAGCTTGGCCAGTCTAAGGAGCGGGAAATCCCGGGCAGGACGGTACGAATGGCTTTTTACGGATTTTACTTTTACTGGAGGTGGGCGGGCCGCTGACACATAGCCCAGCAGCGTCCGGTATCGCCCACTCGGCACAGTCGAGTGGGTTTTTTGGTTTTGGAGTACCCGAGCCCCTATGGAGGGTGCTCAGGAAGCAGTTTACCCGGGAAGGCGGGTCGCCGGGGAACAAAGAAAGGTTTCGACGGAGAACAAGCCATGATTATTTCCATGAAGCACGGGGCGACGAAAGAAGAAATCGACCACGTCTGCGAGCGGTTACAGGAATTCGGCTACAAATCCCATCCCATTTTCGGTGAAGAGCGGGTGGTCATCGGAGGGGTGGGGCACGCCGACCGCAAACAGCAGGCGATGGAGTCCATCGAGGCCGCGCCGGGCGTGGAGTCGGTTATGTCCATCAGTGATCCCTTCAAGTTTGTCAGCAGAGAGTATCGCCAGGCCAAGAGCACCGTCAAAGTCAACGGCTGGGAGATCGGCGGGCCGGAGTTCATCGTCTTCGCCGGGCCCTGCTCGGTCGAGCACGAAGAGCAGATCCTCACGACCGCCGAATGCGTGAAAAACGCCGGAGCCCACATTCTCCGCGGCGGCGCCTTCAAGCCCCGTACCTCGCCCTACGATTTCCAGGGTCTGGAAGAGGAGGGCCTGAAGCTGCTTCAAAAGGCCAAGGAGCGGACCGGCCTTGCCATCTGCACAGAAGTCATGTCACCCATGGAGGTCAGCCTGGTCGCCGAATACTCTGACATCATGCAGGTGGGCGCGCGCAACATGCAGAACTTCAATCTGCTGAAGCGGCTCGGCAAGGTCAACCGCCCCGTCATGCTGAAGCGCGGCCTGAGCTCCACCATCAAGGAATTCCTCCTCTCCGCCGAATACATCGTCACCAGCGGTAACCCGAACGTGTTCCTCTGCGAGCGGGGCATCCGCACCTTTGAAACCTTTACGCGCAACACGCTGGACCTCTCCGCCGTGCCCCTGCTGGCGGAGCTGACCCACCTGCCGGTCATTGTGGACCCAAGCCATGGCACCGGCAAACGCTCGCTCGTTCCTGCTATGGCCCGTGCTGCGGTCGCCTGTGGCGCCGACGGGCTGATGATCGAGGTGCACCCCAACCCGGAACAAGCCTTCAGCGACGGCCCACAGTCTCTCCGCCTCCCTCAGTTCGAGCAATTGATGAAGGACTTGCGGCCCTACATTGAACTCTGGAAGGCGGATCGCGCCGCCGTGCAGGCCGCCGCTGTGGTCGGAAAGGCGTAACAGGATTCCCGGACCATTTTCCGGGTGGGTGTAGCGCAGCCGCCAAAGTAGGGACAGGCCTCCAGGCCTGTCGGCTCAAGAGCAGGCGGTAACTTGCGACAACCGTTTTCGGTTCTTTCGGTTCCTTCGGTTCTCTCGACAGAGCATTTCCGTACAGGTTTATGGGGTATATGGAGCGTTTTTGGCACAAAGGCTCATAGTGCAGCGGTCCTGAGCCAGCCCTCTACAACTCGTCCAGTCCCTCGGTCAGCTCGATGTAGGTTCCCCACGGATCGGTGAAGTAGGCAATGGCGAGACCCGAGGCGGTGCGGCCGTAGGCTCGGTCGAACTGGATGCCGGCGGCTTCCAGCTTCTGGCAGAAAGCCTCCAGGTTGTCGATCTCGAAGCCGATATGATCGAGCGCGCGGTCCTTGATCGTAACGGTGGGCTCGCCGCTGTAGGCAGAGAACGTCAGGTTCATGCCCGGGACGTCAGCGGCCTGATTGCGGCCCCGCATGCCGGGTTTCGCGCCGAAGAACCTGGCGTACCACGCCTGGATTTCCGGAATGGCGGATGCGGCCACGTGGAAATGCGTGTGGTGACTCCGGATGGGGACGTTCTGGGTTGTGTCCTCCAGAATCTCGATCCGCAGCCCTTCGGCCGTGGTCACATATCCCTGGTCGGTCCGGCCGCCGGCGCCCATCACGGCGTCCAAGCCAGCCGCCTTCCACCGAGCGATGGCTTCCTGCGTGTTTCGGACCAGGAACCCGATGTGATTCACGACGCCGCCGGCCATGGGGCCGGTCGGCTCGGCCTCCCGAAAGAAAACCAGAACGCCGGGGAATTTCACGATTTCACTCCCGTTGGACCTCCTTACGACTGTTCCGCCCATGGTTGCAAACACATTCTTGGTTGCTTCCAGGTCCTGCGTCACCACGTGCCAATGGCCCATGGTTACGCCGCTCTCATTCGGCGGAGGCAGTTGCCCCCACGCCGTGCCGGCCACCGCCAGCACAGCAAGTGTCAGAATCGAGATTAGTCCTTTCACAGGTCCCTCCTTGTAAAATAAAGTTCATCAGAGAGCGCGAAAACAGGGTCCGATATTTCGGATGCTTAGAACGCCTCTCTTCCACCGAAAAGCAAACCCTTCCCCGATTACGGTTCCACGTAGACCTCCAGCGCCTCGTTCCATTCCTTTTGCTCTTCATACAGAGCCCGCACGCGCATTCCGGCCTGGAATTGGGTCCGGTCGGAGATCCCTTCCAGGTCAACCAGGCCGCCGACCCGAAGAGACACCACTTCCCCGTTGCTCAACGCCAACATGATATAGCGGCCCTCGTTCACTACTTCCGTGATGCGGCCCTCGAGCTGTTTCTCCGGTGCGACGATAATCTCAGGCCCATCCCCCTGGAGCTCCCGGTACAGCTCCTCCACCATTATGGGCAGGTGGGACGTACGGTCCCAATCCGGGTACTCGTCCATGTGGAATCGTTCGCGCGCGGCCTCGGGCGTAACGCCGCGGTCCATCATGTCGCGAGCGCGCCGCCGTGCCGTGACCAAGTAATCCAGCATCGTTTGCAAGTCTTCGGTGTTGCCGACCGGACCGTGCGCCATGATGACGAACTTCGGCTGCAGCGGAATCAGCGCCTCCAGATACTTGATCATGCCCCATGTCGTTCCATGGCTGTAATCGGGGCGCATGTCGGGGTGACGCTCCTTGTAGGCAGCAAACCCGCCGTGCATCACGCCGCTTTCCGGAAGCCACACGGCGATATCCCCGGGGTTGTATTCGTCATCCACGTAGATCAACTCGATCGTCTTGCCGCCGAGGCGAAGCGTCATATTTTCGCGGAACGTCAGGACGTTATCCAGAGGATGGAAATTCTGGAGCAGCGCCGTCCGCTCGGGGAAAAACTTGCGCCAGCCACGAACCTGGCTCGGCTTGAACCGCGACCATGCCTCGGCGATTCGCTCGTGTACGATCACGGTTGCCGGAGGGGAAAACAGCGGCGTTCCGCCGATGTGATCTCCGTGGTTCTGGGTCAGGATTACATATCGAACCGGCTGGTCCGTGACCGCTTGAATGTGGCGCAGGATGTTGCGGGCGTCCGGGACGCTGTTGCCGGTGTCCACGACCACCACACCCTGCGAAGTCACCACCACCAACGCGTTGGCATCGTTGAGCTTCCCGACGTAGGTGTAGACATCGTCCGCCAGCTTTCGAAACTCCGGCTCGGGACCCGTAATCGCCGCGACCCGCAGCGGCCAGACAACCAGGATAGCCAGAGCTGCTACCGCCGAAACAATTCTCATGTCTTCACCTCCACTCTCTTGTTTCCTCTGCTTCTCCATCCCTCACCGCTCACTACTCACTCATTCACCCCACGATATCCTCGCCCCCGTCCACGCCGATCACGTTGCCCGTGATCCAGTAGGTGTTCGGATGCGCCAGCACGCCGATCGCCGCCGCAACATCCTGCGGCGTGGTGATCCGGCCGTGGGGGTTGCGGTCGCGCGCAAACGCCTCGATCTCTTCATAGCCGGGAATCTTGCGCGAGGAGGGCGTGCTGGTCACCCCGGCGCGGATGGCGTTGGCCGTAATTCCCTTGGGGGCGAGTTCGAGCGCCAGTTGGCGGATGTGGGACTCGAGCGCCGCCTTCGCCGCCGAAACCGGGCCGTAGGTCTCCCAGACGCGCGTCCCGCCCGAGCTGGTCATGGCGTAAATCCGCCCTCCCGATTCCATCAACCCGTTCGTCACCAAATCTTGCGACCAGTAGACCAGACTGTGTGCCATCACGTCAGCGTCATGTCCATCTGCATCGGCCAGCGTCATGTCCATCTGCGACGGCGTCACGGCTTCCTTCCCGGCGCCGATGTACGGCGTCAGCGTTCCAAAGGCCACCGAGTGCAGCAGCACGCGTACCGTTCCGGGCGCCTTCCCGAACTCCTCCTGAATGCGCGCGACTACTTCCTTGCGCTTCCCGGCGTCGGCAGCGTTCACGTTGAAGAAGGCGGCTTCGCGCCCGCCTGCGCGAATCCGGCCGGTGATCTCCTCGACGTGCTTCAGCCCGGCCCGCCGGTCCAGATGCACCCCGAAAATGTTGTATCCGAGCCGTGCCAGCTCCAGCGCCGCCGCCTCACCGAACCCGCTCGACGCCCCCAGTATCAATGCCCACAGCGATTTTTCCATTGCGTTATGTTTCCCCCAGCATCCTATGAGCTTACCTCAATGAGCGAACGAATCTCTCCGCCCTGGATGCAAATTCCGGCAGTACTTTTCGGGGAGGCGATCTATGAATGCTGACGCGACCTTTGAAATCCCCGAGACTCTCTGCATCTCCCCTATGCTCCTTATGTTTCCCTTGCTTCGTCCCACTTCCGGCTCGACTCACGAAACCTCGATCCGCCGTTCGTTCTCGCCGGATGCCGCGAGATGAATCTCCAGCACGGCGCCTGCGGAACCACTGGGCCGCAGCGCAGGCCCGAGTTTTTCTCCCCACTCGACAAGCACGATGGCCCGCTCGGCAAGCAGGTCTTCCAGGCCCAGCGTCTCCAGCTCCCGCGCCGTTTCCACGCGATACAAATCCACATGATACACGCGGGCCGTGATATCGCGAGCGCAACCGTATTCATGAATCATGGTAAAGGTAGGGCTGGTGACTTCTTCTTCCGGCGCAGCGCCGAGGCCGGCAACGATTCCTTTGGCGAGCGTGGTCTTTCCGGCTCCGAGGTCTCCCAGGAGCAACAGCAGGACCGGCGGCTGCAGTTCCCGGGCCAACTGCGCGCCGAAGGCAATCGTCTCTTCCGGGGAATGGGTCACGACGGCGCGGGCCTTCATATCAGGTTATTATGCCCGCTCTTTCTTGCACGGTCATCCTGAGGAACGCCGCGAGGAAGGACCTACCTGTTCCTTCTCACTCACCATGCAACGCCTCCGGCAGAGCCGCCAGCAGATCCGTCGCCAGCAGAGACAACTCGCCCCGGCGTTTGACCGCCGCGTCGCCCGCCGCGCCGTGCCAATAGACGGCGGCAGCGACTACCTGCTGGACCGGCGCGTCCGGGTGCTGCGCGAGCAACCCGGCGATCATTCCCGTCAGCACGTCACCTGTTCCGGCGGTGGCCATGCCGGGGTTCCCGGTCGGGTTGACGTAGACCTGCCCGCCGGGTTCGGCGACCAGAGTGAGTCGGCCCTTGAGGACAACGCATGCCTTGTGCTCGGCGGCGAACTGCCGGGCGACATCCACGCGCCTGGCCTGGACTTCATTGGTCGTGAGGCCGGTTAGCCGCGCCATCTCGCCCGGATGCGGCGTCAGGATCAGCTTGCGCCCGTCGCCTTGAAGCAAATCGGGAACCTTGGCAAACGCATTCAAGCCATCGGCATCCACGACGAGTGGAACCCCCGTCACTTCCTGGACAACCCGCTGCGTGAACTCCATGGTCTCGGGATGGGTTGAAAGACCGGGCCCCAGGGCCACCACTGACTTGTCCTGCACAATCCTTGTAAACCGCCCGTAATCCAGGGCATGGCAGGAGATCGCGCCCGCTTCGTTCTCCGCCAGCGGCTCCGTCATGAGCACTGGCGTGGTACCCGCCACCAGCGGCAGAACCCCTTCCGGCACTGCTGCCGTTACCAGCCCCGCGCCTACACCATGCGCACCAAGAGCAGCCAGCCCTGCCGCTCCGCTCTTTCCAAGCGACCCTCCCACGATCAGAGCGTGACCGTAACTGCCCTTGTGCGAGGAGCTCGGCCGGCGACGCGCAAACACAGCCAGGTCCTCGCGGCACAGCAGATTCAGAAATAGAGAAGCATCGTTTTCGTAGAGGTACGGCGGCGTTCCAATCGCCGTCACGCGCAACTCGCCCACGCGCTCACAGTTCGGCGGAAAGACATGACATAGCTTGGGCGCCGTGAAGGTCACAGTATAATTCGCTCGCAGGGAAGCTTCGAGAGCCTCACCAGTGTCACTCGGCATCCCGGAAGGAACGTCCACGGCTACGAGCGGGACCGTGGTAAAGCTTCGGTTGAGGTCCAGAATCACTTCGCGATAAAAGCCTTCCGCGGGGCCGGAGAGTCCGCTCCCGAGCAGGGCGTCCACGAGCAGGCTCGATGCAAGAAACTCGGAGCGAGCGCGGAACCAGTCACTTTGGTTGGGCACGACGGTCGGGGCCAGGCCGTTCTGCAGCAGGATGGAGTAATTCGATCCGGCGTCGCCCTGCAAGCTCTCCGGCTCGGCAAGCAGCACAACACGCGGCCGGTGGCCCCGCATCAGCAGGTGGCGCGCCACGACCAGACCGTCCCCTCCGTTATTTCCCTTGCCGCAGAGGATCGTGATGCGGTCTTTGTCAATCATCGGAAACTCTTCCTGGATCAGTTGGGCCACGTTCCGACCGGCGTTTTCCATGAGTACCATGCCGGGGATGCGCAACTTCTCGATGCAAGCCCGGTCGATCGCTCTCATTTGGCTTGCTGTGAGGATTTTCGTCGCCATGGTTTCAGTGGCGGGTGCGCTTGTGACCTAGCATTTTCTTAAGCGCCTGTCCTGTAAAGGAGCGGGCCACGCGGGCGACCTGCTCGGGCGTGCCTTCGGTGACGATCTCACCACCGGCTTCACCACCTTCCGGGCCGAGATCAATCACCCAATCCGCCGTTTTGACCACATCCAGGTTGTGCTCGATGATGATGACGGTGTTGCCGAGGTCTGTCAACCGATTGAGGACGTCGAGCAGCTTGCGCACGTCGTCGAAGTGAAGGCCCGTCGTCGGCTCGTCGAGAATGTAGAGGGTACGACCGGTCTGGCGGCGGCTTAACTCGCGCGCCAGCTTGATGCGCTGGGCTTCACCACCCGAGAGCGTCGTCGAAGACTGGCCGAGATGGATATACCCGAGACCTACGTCGGCAAGCGCGCGAAGCTTCTGAATGATCGCCGGAATGTTCTCGAGAATCGACAGAGCGTCCTGCACGGTGCTTTCGAGCACATCGGCAATGGAATAGCCTTTGTACTGGACGGCAAGCGTTTCGGAGTTGTAACGGCGGCCGCGGCAGATGTCACAAGTGACGAAGACGTCAGGAAGAAAATTCATCTCGATGCGGCGCTTGCCGTCGCCCTTGCAGGCTTCGCAGCGTCCGCCGCGCACGTTGAAGCTGAAACGTCCCGGTTTGTAGCCTCGCTGGCGCGACTCCGGCAGCAGGGAGAAGACCTCGCGGATGGGAGTGAAGACCCCAGTGTAGGTAGCGGGGTTCGAGCGCGGCGTGCGGCCGATGGGCGCCTGATCGATGCACACGACCTTGTCTACCAGCTCGACTCCTTCAATCCTCCGGTGCGAGCCAGGCTCTTCTTTGGCCTTGTAAAGCTTCCGCGCCAGAGCAGAATAGAGGATGTCATTGACCAGGGTTGACTTGCCCGATCCGGAAACTCCCGTGATCACCGTCAGCAATCCCAGCGGAAACGACGCGTCTATATTTTTCAAATTGTTGGCGCGCGCATTGCGGACCGTCAGGCACTTTCCGTTCGGCTGGCGGCGCGCGGCCGGGAGCGGGATGGAGAGTTTTCCGGCGATGTATTGGCCGGTCAGCGAGGCTTCCGTGGAGGCGATCACCTCCGGTTTGCCAGCAGCCACCAAGCGGCCGCCGTGCCGTCCTGCTCCCGGCCCCAGGTCCACCACGTAATCAGCGCGCCGGATGGTTTCTTCGTCGTGCTCGACCACGAGCACGGTATTGCCGAGGTCGCGGAGATTCTTGAGCATTTCGAGCAGCCTTGTGTTGTCGCGGTGATGGAGGCCGATGGAAGGCTCGTCGAGAACATAGAGCACGCCACGGAGTCGCGAGCCAATCTGCGCCGCCAGCCGGATCCGCTGGCCCTCGCCGCCAGAGAGCGTGGGCGCCGCGCGGTCAAGACTCAGATACCCGAGACCGACGGCGCGCAGGAATTCCAGGCGCTCTCGGATCTCGGCGACGATCCGTCCGGCCAGAATCTCTTGGCGGCCCGTAAGCCGTAGCTTCGCAGCAATCCCAGCCACCCGTTCTACCGGTGCGACCGTCAGGTCCGCAATGGAATGACCGTTCACGCGCACGGCCAGGCTTTCCGGACGAAGCCGCCGGCCTTCGCACGCCGCGCAGGATGCTGCCGACATGTACTGCGTCAGCCACTCCCGGTAGCCTTCGGAAAGAGCTTCCTCGTAATTCTGATGAAGCAGGCGGATGATTCCGGGAAAACTTCTCCGGCGGCGTTGTCCGTTGGAAGTAGCGCCGTAGAGAACCAAGTTCTGCAGTTTCTTGGGCAGGTCTCCGAACGGCTGGCGCAGATCGTAGCCCAGCGCCTCAACCGCGTCCATCGCCGAACGGGTCCAGTACGTGGAGCCAAGCGCGAGTCCAAGGCCGCCGTCAAACAGCGGTTTGCTCCAGTCCACGATGAGCTTGGCAGGATCGAAGTCCCAGCGGCTGCCCAGACCCTCACACGCCGGACAGGCGCCGTACTTGCTGTTGAACGAAAACGACCGTGGCTCGAAGTCCGGAAGGCTTGTCCCGCAATCCGCGCAGGCGAGTTTCTCCGAGTAGAGGGTTTCCTTCCCGCCCACCACGGCCACCTGGACCAAGCCGTTGGCGAGTTTAATTGCCGTGGCAATCGAGCCTTCCACGCGCTTTTCGATTCCTGGGCGGACGAGAAGCCGGTCCACGAGGACTTCAATGGTGTGGTTTTTGCGGCGGTCGAGGCGCAGCGGCACATCCGGGTCATCCAGACTGCGCAGGTCTCCATCAATTCGCGCGCGGAGGAAGCCGTCCCGAGCCAATTTCTCGAGTTCCTTCTTGAACTCGCCCTTGCGCCCTCGCACCACCGGCGCAAGGATCATGACCCGATCGCTCCCGCGAAGATCCATCACGCGATCGACAATCTGCTGCACCGACTGGCGGGAGATCGGGTTGCGGCAATTCGGGCAATAGGGAACGCCGATGGTGGCGAAGAGCAGCCGCAGGTAGTCGTAGATTTCGGTGACGGTCCCAACAGTCGAGCGCGGACTGCGTGAGGCCGTATTCTGCTCGATGGAGATGGCTGGGCTCAGGCCTTCGACCGTGTCCACATCGGGACGCTCCATCTGGTCGAGAAACTGCCGGGCGTAAGCCGAGAGAGTCTCGACGTAGCGCCGCTGCCCTTCGGCATAAATCGTGTCAAAGGCAAGGCTCGACTTGCCCGAGCCGCTCAGGCCCGTAATCACTGTGAGCGTGTGCCGGGGAATCTCAACGGTAATGTTCTGGAGATTATGCTGGCGCGCGCCCCGCACCGTAATTTTCTCGATTCCCATCCGTAAGATCAATCTTTGGGCTAGGGGATAGACATCCCCACGCTAGAATAGCGCGGCGGTTCCGAAGGGGTCAAACCACGGGGGAGACAGCGCTCTCGGGATGCGAAGAACTGTGACCAAGTGAGGTAAGTGACCGATAGAGAACAGTGCCGTAGAAGCGGCCGGGGAACAGGTGTGAGCGGAGGGCGAAAGCCACGAACTGGAAGCCATCCTGCCATTCATCGAAGCAATGGGCTGATCCTCGCAAGGGACCCCGTTCGTGCCGCCAACCTTGTCCTGCGTTGAAAAAGTGCCCGGGGCCGGAATCGAACCGGCACGGACGTTCCCGTCCGAGGGATTTTAAGTCCCTTGCGTCTACCAGTTCCGCCACCCGGGCATAGCCGACAGCAGCAATTGTACCAGTGAGTTCGCCAATGTGCCGGTTTCTCGCAATGGATCGCGGTCTGCAAGAAGTGTGCACAGGCCCGGTTTCTTTGTAATCGACCTCTGTGAATTGAATCGCCTGGAGGAGAAACCGGTGAGAAAAGATCTCGGATCAGCAAATGACCAGTCGGAGAGGCATCCATTCTAGCTGGCTGATTCGAAGATTCACAGCCGAAAAAAAGTGCTCCAGCCCGGTCCCAGTAGGTGTACTATTGGCACACCCGGGAGATCTTCCGGCTGAATCAGTTTGCCCGATCTGCGGCACGCAACGAGATTTCGTTCTTGTTGCAGCGCAATTGAGCGGTAAGTCCTGAGTTCTGAGCGAAGCCGTTACTCGTGAACCAAGACTGCGGGATATCAGGAGCAGTGCTCCGGGCTGGTTCGGTTGAAAAGGTTGGACGGCAGTCTGCCCGGTGGCGCTTCTAGGGAGGTAAAGGCATGGCCAAGAAAAAGGACAGGGATCCGAGAGAAGGAAAGCTGCAGGGCGAGAAAGCTGTCAGCAGGCGAGATTTTGTCAAAGCGGGAGCGGCTGTCGGCGCAGGCGCCGTGCTGTCGATGTCGGGAACGGGGTTAGCGCAAGTTTCCCCCTCGGAGGCCATTCAATGGGACTACGAGGCAGACGTTGTCGTCATCGGCGCCGGGTGTGCCGGACTGCCCGCCGCCATTCGGGCGCGTGACCTGGGAGCGTCCGTGATTGTCGTCGATCAGAACTTCGACTGCGGCGGCAAGATGCTGCACAGCGGTTCCTGGGTTTCACTGGGCGGCGGAGATCCCCTCCAGCTCCGAGACAGCAAGGGTGAAAGCGATCCGGAGCGATTCGTCACGGCCCCGCCGCACCATTCCCCGGCCGAATTGACCGAGGATACGGACTTCCTGTTCCGGGACCATACCGACTGGTCGGTCATGGACGCTGCGGCCCAGGCCCCATACCGCTACAATGAGCGCGACCTCCATCGGGGCTATGCCGACAACTGCTACGCCACCCGGGAATTCCTGATGGCGAACTATGTGCGCATGGGACGCATCTCCGGTACGCATGGCAACGGCGGTATGTCGCGTGCCCGGCGGGCGATTTGCTTCCTCATGGAAGGCGCCAAGACAGATATCAAATCGGGAACGGTCTCGAAAGAAGATGCCGGCGTCGCGGGTGTGCGATCGAGTCACTTTGCACCGCGGGTGATGAACGACGGAGCGGAATTTGCCAGCCCAGGCGCTCGCACGAACGGCGCGGCGCTGGCCAGGCCGTTGGAGTTCAGTGCTCGGGAAAAGGGTGTCCGGTTCCTGCTCAACCGCCGTATGGACGAGATCATTCGGGAGCACCAGTTCTCGGGCCGGGTTGTGGGCATCCGGACCAGCTATGCGCCGCGCTTTGATCCAGAGACCGGCGCGCGTCTAGAGAGCCTCTGGCAGAACGGCAACGTCGACGAGCGCAAGGAGACGGTGTTCATCCGGGCGCGCAAGGCGGTGGTCATCGGCGCCGGAGGTCACACGGCCAATCCGGAGTTCCGCAGCATGTTCTACCCAGGCATGAGGGAGCCCGCGTTCGTCTCGAGCGGCTGGGCCCTATTGGGACCCCGCGGACAGGATGCCAGCGGCATTATCGCCGGCATGCGAGTCGGAGCCAATCTAGCGGGAATGCAACAGAATATTTCTTATGGCAGCACGTTCCACATTCCGGGGAACCTGGCCACGCGGGACTCCTACACGGATATGTTGCCCGGCCATCCGACGTTCTCGTTGCGGAAGTCCACGGGCATTAACCTGCCCGACGCCTCCTTCCAGCACCTGATCGCTGTGAATCAGGTGGGCAAGAGATTCTTCAACGAAATGCTGCTTACAAGTAGGCGAGCAGGGGCCGCTTTCCCAGCCGGGCCCAACAAGGGCCAGCCCAAGTCGGGGCTCGACCACGTGCAGCTCGATTGGCGCAATGCCAGCGTCGAAAACATTCGTTCGACCTTCGCTGAGTCCGGCAGCATTCATGCCGCCCTCGCGATGAATGAGGGTTCGAAGGCACCGGACTACTTCTCCGGTCCAATGTGGGCGATCTTCGACCGGGCTGCAGTAGAGCGCGACGGATGGAACATCGATCCCCCCTTCACCTCACCCACCAATGGCTACTTCTTCCGGGCCGACACGATCGAGGAGCTGGCCGCCAAAATCTACGACGGCCACGAGTTCCAGAGAGTCCCACTGAGTTATCTGAAGGAAACGGTTGCCAAGTGGAACTCGTACGTGGACCAAGGCTCGGATCCGGAGTTCACGCGCGGGCAGGATGCGCCCATGTACAAGATCAACACCCCACCGTTCTACGCGGCGACACTCTACCCGGTCTGGCACGATTCCTACGGCGGTCTCCGGATCAACGGGCGGGCACAGGTCATTGACATGCAGGGCCAGCCCATTTCCGGCCTCTATGCCGGCGGCGAGTCAAGTGGCGGCGGCAACCAGCATGGTCTGGGGCGGGCCCTGGTACATGGCTACATCGCGGGCACAAACGCCGCCAAGGAACCTGGCGCCTAAGCAAACACACTCCGGTGAGTTTCTTATTCCGCCGGAGTGCGTGCCTCGGTCGGAGAGTGGTGGGGAAGCAATGCGGCGCCACGCGGGGCAGAGAGGCGCTGGGAAACAGCGTGTACGGTTGACATCTCACTCGAAGTTGTGGGTGCTGGAGTTGAGTTCACGCTGCCGGGCAGGGCGGCATGTTCCCGGCATGTGACCTTCGAGGGCACCTCTCTGTGAGTCAAGGACCGCAGCGGCGCCGACAGAGGCGCTATTGCACTCACTGAGTTCGATGGTGAGACGAACGGAAGCGCTCCAGTTGTCATGCAAGCGTCGACGCCGATTTCAGTCACGGGCAACCCTCACACGAGGAACATCGTTGCGTGGGATGTCCCGCCGACGGTTGTGGCGGGCGAACAATTCCGGATGAAGGTCGGCATCAAGTGTTCCCTGGACTGTGACCTGACGAACCGGGACTTTGGAATCTACGACCACCGGGGAACGCAAGTCGCCAGAGGGCGGTCCGCCGATCTTTGGCCCGGCACCACCAGCCTCTATGTTGCCGAAGTCGAACTGGAAGCTCCGGTAGCGGCAGGCCTCTATACATGGAGCGTCAAGTCTCCCGGATCAGATGCCGGGGTCCCACATGCCGATGGCTCCGCTACTTTTGGCGTCCAGGTCGTCGGGCAGCCCGAGTACCTGGTGACCGTCGAGGCAGTCGACAAAGTCAGTCAGAAGCCCCTCGGAGGTGTCCGTGTGGTCATGCACCCGTACAAAACTGTCGCCAATGAACAGGGCGTGGCGGAAGTCCGGGCCTCGAAAGGCACTTACACCCTCTTCGTCTCGCAGACCCGGTATATCACGTTCCGTCTACCCATCGAGGTGACGGCGGACAGGACGGTCAGAACGGAACTGGAATTGGAGCCAGTGGTGGAACGCAACTGACCGTTCCAACCGTATCGGATGGAGACTCTTACCCTTCAAGAAAAAGCAAAATAAAGTGGTCGGTCTTGGCGCGGAAATCGGCGACTGATTCATACCTCCGCGTATGGGCCATGCACCGCTGGCTTTCGTGCGATGACGTTGACTTCGGAAGTCAAGCGCGGGCACATCTTGCCCCAGATCGAGTTGAAGCGGTAATACCACCGCCAGTTTTCCAGGGGTAGATAGCGCCCGGCAGAAAGAAACCGAAATCCCCGAATGTCTTCGACCAGGAACTGTCTCAGGAGCTGTTTCAGGGAAGGCAACGTGAAGAATTGAACATGGCCGAAGCGGGCGGCCAGGACCTCCGGCCGTTTGCTCGGAAGCATCAAGGGAAGCAAATGGATACGCAGTAGCCGAGTCCACCAGAGGCAAATCGGAACGCCCACCACCAGTAGACCGCCCGGACGAAGCAACCGATATGCTTCCGAAACCAGGCCTTGCGGTTGCGGCAAGTGCTCCAGGATATGGCTGCAGACGATCACGTCGAACGATTGGTCCGGGAAGGGCAAGGGATGGGCCACATTCGCTTCGACCACGTTCTCGTATCCGCGTTCGACGGCGGTCGCCAAGCTGGAACGGCTCACTTCCGTGCCATAAAACTTCATTCCGGGAAAAGGCCCGTAGAGAATCAGCCGGCCCTGCCCGCAGGCGACATCGAGCAACCGCAGCTCCCGCTGGGTGGAGGCCAGCTCGCGTTTCAAGAACTCAGCGATGGATGCATAGCGGGCCAGAGTGAGCCGGTAGCGGCAGGAAGACAGTTCCGCTCCGAAGGCGAGGATGTTGTCTGGTCTGGTTGGGAGAATCATTCTGGCCGCCGTCCCGCTTCCGAATAGGCAGGCAACTCCCGGCGAGGATGACGGGCTTGGAGCAGCCGGCAAAATGGATCAAAAGGGAGGGCCTAGTCGGCCCCTTCGTTCAAAACTTGGCCGGTGGGGCCGACCAGCCTGCGGATATTCAGCACGTTCGTACCGTCTTTCCTTGGTGCACCGGTCACTGTAATCTCATCCCCCACGTCCAACGACTTCCCGTTCCATCCCCTCCGATACAATCTTTGCGGGGGAGCCGAGAGGGCAATCCAGTTCTCAGATTGGCCATCCCTGTTCTTCGTACGGAAGTGAATCTGTACGTGGGGACTGGTAAACACATACTCCGTTACGATTCCTTCGAGGGTGATGTGATTATCCCGATCATATATGGACCCTGAGTGGTGCGCTTCGGCCGAGATAGCGATTGCCACCAACCCCAGCGCGGCGGCAAAACCACTCAGTAGCCAGTTGGGCCTGCAACCCCCAGTCAGATGGAGACTCATTCCCAATCCATCCACCTCTCGCGGAGCTGAGTTGCCCCCTATCATAACAAGAGGAAAAAGGCACCCAGCACCTACGATCCAAACATCGGCGCCATGATATCTACGGTATACCCAATTAAACGTCCGGAAATCATGGCGAACAGCCATAGAACCAGAAGCGAGGCACCCAGAACCTTGGCCTTGCCCTCCAACGGTTTGTTGCCGACTTCGGGGTCCCGGAACACCCGTACCTGCAGCTTTCTCATGACCACAACGCCTGCAATAACGAACGTGATCTTTGTCAGGAACATCGGATTCGGGATGGTGGTTGTCGCGGCCGCCGCCGCCAGCCCGCCCCCGGAGATCAGATTGATCCCGAACCCGAACCAAATGATCGGGAACAGCTTGTTCAGCGGGGCCAGCGGAATGCTCGGGGCGAATCCCACGGTGCGGGCCGCCACCACGGTGCTGAGGCCGACTACGATCGCCAGGCCGATCGTGTGGAGAACGGTAAAGGTTGGATAAGCCAGCAGCGACGGGTGCTCTCGGACGAACGTTCCAACCCCGGTTGACTCCAGCCACAACAAGACAGACATAATGATCGCTCCTATCCGCAAGGCTCTTCGCTCAGGCGGGGAAAAAGGAACCTTAGCCGCTGTGCTCGCGGCGCGAGACGGACCCGTCCAATAAGCAAGCCAAGGTTCCGACCACCACGACAGCCACTACTACCGCTATAGCCACTGGTATGACTAGAATTCCCATGTTGGGCGCTCCAATGCTATGAACAGGAACTTCCTCCCGCCACCTACTCCAGGTACGGGATCATGCGGCCGAAGTATAAGGCCCCCAACCAGAAGGCTGTGGTCAATACGGCGAACGCTTTATGCCGGACCTCCGTGGCGACTCCTTTGTCCAAGGACCAGGTGTCCTCGAACAGCGTGACGTACAGGACGCTGATACCGCCAATTACGACGAACAACATTTTCGCAAAAAATGTGGGGATTACCACATATCGTGAGAAGTTCCCGTTGAACATCAGCAGGCCGCTGATCATCGTCACGCCGAATCCCAAGATTCCCAGCGGCAGGAGCCGGTGGATTGTTGAGAACGGAATCGCGTTCAGGATGCCCAGCAGCCGGAAATTGATCAGCAAGGTCACGCCCATCAAGACCGCCATGCCGGTGAAATGCAGCGTCTCGCCGGTTGGCCAGGCCCATGTCGTGTCGATCGCCCAGTTCTGCAACGCCAGCGCCAACCCTGCGTCTTCTTCGGCGGCTACTGCCGCACCCTCAGCCCGAATCTCGGGATGACTGATCTCCCCGCCTTGCGTTCCCGCATCCATCATCAACGCCAGCGTGATGACCGAGAGTCCCGCGACGGTCCACACGTTCCATGTCGCCAGCTCCTTGAAACGTCGATACTGCCATAGCGCCAGCCACGCGAACGTTCCCGTCAGGAAGAGAAACGCAGTCGCCACAATCGCCGCCGACCGATGTGCATCCACCATGGCTTGATTCAGATCGGCACGCTCCAGGATGGCCTCGTTCGCCGCTGCTCCGGTTATAAAGGTGGGAATGGCGAGTATCGCCAGGATCATGAAAACCACAAAGCTGGCAACTTTCAGTTCCTCATCCTTCTTCCAAAGGGCATAGAACAGCAGGGCAAGCCCGAAAAACGATCCAATCGTGGGAAAATGATTGAGGATGATGTGAATATGGGCGTAATTCATCCGCTCACTCCTTCCACAGGCACGGACCGTCCTCCCTTGGCCAGTCGATCCGCCGCCAGAAGCGGTCTAACCGCATAGACTTTGAGCTGCCCAGGGAAACGAGACGACATACGCGGCGAGCAAGTCTTTCGCGACTGAATGGCTTTCCTTGCCAAACTCTAAACCTCGCCCCGACCAAAGCCCCGGCAAGTTCGGCCTAAACAAGTCTTTAGTTGCCGCTGTTCCTTGCCACCTCTCCACCGGAGCCGCCGGCGTGCGAAAACTCCGTCCGGGCACTTGGTTCGCCCGCATGGGGCGCCAGATCACGCCGCAAGGCACGAACTAGCGGTTTGGGCAAGTGACTCATCAGTAATCTCTGTCTCCAACTCCCAGAAAAATAACGGGGGATTACCCTCCAGGCAGGGGCGATTCTACGCTTCGCTGCCAGGGAGTGTCAAGACCCAAAATCCAACGCTGTGGACGAGTTAAGGTAGAAATCCCGCAATGGCGGAATTCGCCGTGAATCCGAGGTTCTCTACTCTCCAGGGATGTCCAGCGTTGTGGTGCCCAGCACGCGCACCCTTGCGTATACCTCCTCCCACGCCCGATGGACCGGGTGGTCGGCATAGCCCCGCAAGGCTTCTATGTTGTCGAACTCCATGGCCACGCCATATTCCCGCGGCCGTCTGCCGTTGGGGATTGGCTGCAGCAGCCTGCCAAACCAGGCTCGCCGCAGTCCGGGAATCTGCCCGACCATCTCTGCCGTCGCCGCGTGAAAATCTGCGAAATCCTGTTCGGTTGCCTCTTCGAGCGGCGTAAAGGCAAACACATGCATGAGCGTCGTTTCTGTTCCTGCCTGCTGGCCCACCATGCATCCTGCTGCAAACAGCAGCATTCCCAGCGCGACCTGAACCAGCCTGCCCGCCAAAGCACTCCTCATGAGTACCCCCTTTTGTCGTGTATGAAGCCAGGATTGTAACAAAAGTTCGCATCGGTAAAACCGCTTTCCGGTCGAGCACTCCTTCCACGCCGGTAACTCCTTTCAGTGAAAATCAGTTGCAATTCCGTTCAAATGATATTATATGAACAAAGCTTGTCCCTGGTGTCTTCCTCAGAGACCATGGAGGGATAGTCGCGGTCCACTGGGCGGGATGCCGTAGGGTTGTCCCAAGGAATGGACCCGAGGAGTGGGAAGAAATAGATAGCTGGATGAGTTGGCTTACGACATTACGCCGAAACGTGCTGGGCGCCTCCCGCTGGTACCGCATGTGGTCCCGAATCGCCTGGGGACTGCTCCATCGGGATCACCCGTTGCTGGCGCACGTCATACCGACCCGCCGCTGCAATCTTTCCTGCGGGTATTGCAATGAGTACGACGATTTCTCGGCGCCCGTCCCGACCGAGGAGATGCTGGGGAGGATCGACCGCCTGGCGTCCTTCGGCACTTCCATCGTTACCATCAGCGGCGGCGAGCCACTGCTCCATCCCGAGCTCGACCGCATCATCTGCCGCATTCGCAGCCACGGCATCATCTGCGGCATGATCACCAACGGCTATCTCCTGACCGCCGAACGCATCGACCGCCTCAATCGATCCGGACTCGAATACTTGCAGATCAGCATTGACAACCTCCAGCCCGACGACGTTTCGATGAAGAGTATGAAGGTGCTCGACAAGAAGCTCCAGTTGCTCGCGGAGCATGCCCAATTTCAGGTGAACATCAACTCTGTCGTGGGAGCCGGGATTCGAAACCCCGAAGACGCCGCTGTCGTCGCCCGACGCGCCGTCGCCCTGGGTTTTTCCACTACCATCGGCATCATCCACGGCGGCAGCGGTCAGTTAAAGCCGCTCGGGGCCAGGGAACACAGCGTTTATCGCGATGTCAAAAATCTTGGCAAGAGCTGGTACGCACGCTTCAATCGCTTTCAGAGGGAAATCGCCTACGGACGGCCGCACGACTGGCGCTGCCGCGCCGGATCGCGCTACCTCTATATCTGCGAGGACGGCTTGGTCCACTATTGCTCACAGCAGCGCGGCTATCCCGGTATTCCGCTCGAGAAGTACACCCAGGAGGACCTGCGACGCGAGTACCACACCGAGAAATCCTGCGCTCCCTACTGCACCATCTCCTGCGCCCAGAAGATCGCCCTGGTAGACAACTGGCGCTCCCCGCAAACCCTCCCCGCGTTTCGCCCTTCCCCGAACCCCGAACCACTCGTCCAGTTGGATGTCTCGGTCTCCGAAGAGAGCTAGGTGAGTGTGCTAAGACAAAGAACAGCGAAATCGCGTCCTGCGATTCAATAACCTCTTCGTTTATCCACCGGATTGAGCAGAGGTTCTCCGGCCAGATACCGGACCAGGTTCGCCGACACCATATCAGCTTGCCGCTGCCAGTAGCGGTCGGTAGCTCCGGCGAGATGCGGGGTGATGATTACATTTGGAAGCCTCCACAGTGGATGCCCCGCAGGAAGCGGTTCCGGGTCGGTGACGTCGAGTCCCGCTCCCGCGATCTTTCCGGCTTCAAGCACCCGGACTAAGGCATCGGTGTCAATGAGCGACCCGCGCGCCACGTTCACGATCGCGACCGATGGCTTCATCCGCTCCAACTCCGCTGCACCGATGATATGCCGGGTCTCGGGATTTCCTGGGATGGCCAGCACCAAGTAGTCGGCGCGTTCGAGCAAGGTGTGCAACTGCTGCGGGGAGTATACGCGATCCGCGTGCTCTGCGCCGCGCGAGGGATCGCGCTTGACGGCTTCCACCGTCATGCCGAGCGCTTTGGCTCGTGATGCCACTTGCCGGCCGATGGCCCCCAGCCCCAGAAGGCCCAGCATCTTGCCGTTCAATTCCGTGGGAATGCGCTCCGGGTTCCAGCTCTCGATTTGGCCCCAATGCCCTCGCGCCTGGTCGTCGGCAGCGTTTCGCAACCGCCGCGCTACAGCAAACAGCAGCGCTATGGTCTGCTCGGCTACAGGGGCCGAATGTACCGTGGTCGAGTTGGTCACGATCACACCGCTCTCGACCACGGCCCGGAACAGCAGTTGTGTTACGCCGGCGGCGGGAGAGTGAATCCAGCGCAGTTTCTTCGCCCGACCGAACTGTTCCGGCTTCATCCCCCAGGAGATGAAGACCTCGGCTTCGGCCATCTCGCGGTCGATCGTTTCGCCGGCCGAGGTCACGACGATACGCAGTTGCGGAAACGATCTGCTCAAGGACTCCGCAACCCAGTCCGGCACCTCGCCGTAGGGAACTCCCCGGGTGTAGGCCCAGAGCACGGTGCGGGTAGGGGAGGAAGGGATTCCGTTCATCGGCGATCGGATTCCAGGGCGGTTCTTAGGCTGCCTCGCGGAGAGACGTGAGTTTCCTTCCAGCGAATTTGTGGCGGGGCGGATTGCTCGGCAGACTCGCCGGCGGCGATCTGCTCCCGCACCGGCTGGACCGCGGCCAACAACGCGTCGATGTCCAGCAAGGCTCGTTCCGGGCTGTCTAATGAAAGCTTCCCGACAGCCGCCGCCAGTAGGCGTCCGGCTCCAACTCGGTTCCCGTTCTGAAGGTGATGGAACGCTACCGTGAGCTGGATCAGGCCCTGCAAGAACTTCTTCCTATGCCCGGATAGTTCGAGCCACACCTCTTCCAAAACCTCATGGCAGTCGAAGAACCGGCCACGATTGAATAGTCCAATTCCTTCCTGAAACCGTGCTCTTTGATACTCCGTCAACGCCGTCTATCCAATGCGCCCCGCCCAGCGTCATCCAAGTCGTTGCGCAAGAAACCGAGGTCCGACGACTGCCCGACAGTAGAGTATAGCGGTAAAGCCTTGCTGGCCTGAACTCTTTCCGGGTTCATGCATCCTGGGATGCGATCTGGAGATTCTTGTGGATGGCGTATAGAGCCAGTTCCAGGCGGTCGGAGACGACCAGCTTGTCGAAGATGTTGTGCAGATGATTCTTGACGGTCTGCTCGCTGATGAACATGCGCTCGGCGATTTCCTTGTTCTTGAAACCTTGGGCAATCATCTCGACGACCTGCTTTTCCCGGTCGCTGAGGGGTGAAGAATCCAGGGAAAGAATCGTGGAAGAGAACAGGCTGGTCCCCGCACCTGCACCCGGGGTGGTCTCGGGGGTATCCGGCCAGGACTCGCCGGAAGCCACGCGTCGGATACACTCGGTCAGCACGCTAAACGAGGTTCTTTTCGGCAGCACCGCCGCCAAGGATCGTTGCACGGAGCGCATCAACTCTTCATCCCTTTCCGTCGAGGTCAGCGCGATTACCTGGAGATTCTTTTGCTTGCGTTGCAGCTCCCGCAGCACATCGAATTCGGTTTCCACTCCGCCAGCGAGCATCGCGTCCAACAGCAACACCCGAGGTTTGAGGTCCCGAGCCCGTTTCAAAAGGTGCGGACCGTCCTCTGCCTCACCCACGATCGTGAATAGAGCTTCCTTGGAGAGCAACTGGCGCAGTCCAGCGCGAACGATGGGCCGGTGGTCGGCGATCAAAATGCGGATTCTTGCCTGCCTTGCCATTGTTTGTAGACACCCAAGCCCGGGAGAGAGGTTCCAACTCTGTTCAGCTCAGACTCCGCATGCAGCACCAGTCAATCCTCACAATGTTGTGTGTCCTCGGGGCTCAGCGCAATTCTTTCCGTAGTGAAGTCGAAGGCTTAGTTCATCCTTCCGGGTGGGACTCCGGCGGCCCGGTCAGACACTTCTACTCCCGCCAACCCTTCCAAAAGGGTAATGGCAGCGGCAAAGTCTTCCTCACCATGTCCCATGGCGATGGAGGCCCCGAAGAGTTCGTGGACCAGCGCGGTAGCCGGCAACGGAACACCTAACTCGCGGCCGGACTCGAGCATCAAGCCGATGTCCTTGTACATCCATTTCAGTGAAAAATTCGGTCCGAACTGGCGCGCCAGAACCGGCGGTAGCTTCGCTTCGATCAGCGGAGCGCGGGCCACGCTCGCCTGCAAGACTTCCAGGACGCTGGCCGGAGCCAACCCTGCCTTGCGCGCCAGCACAAAACCCTCGGCCATCGCCTGAAAGATCAGCGCGCCGACCAGGTTCTGGGTGAGCTTGGCTTGTAGCCCCATGCCTGGCCCGCCGAGATAAAAGATCTTCTTGCCCATTGCCAGCAGGTACTCCCTCACCCGTTCGAAGGCCTGCGGGTCGCCCCCGACCATGAAGGTCAGCGTTCCATTTGTCGCCCCGGCCTTGCTGCCGCTGCAGGGGGCATCGAGAAACGCCGCACCACGTTCCCGAAATCGCGCTCCGATCATCCGGCTCACCGACGGGGAGATCGTTGTGCAGTCGGCGACAATCGAGCCCGGCTGCACGTCGTCGAGTATCTCTTGAGTTACGCTGTCCACCGAGTCAGAGTCCCCCAGGCAGAGAAAGATGACCGCTGCCCGGCGGGCTACCTCGGCCGGCGAGTCCGCAACAATAGCTCCTTCCCTGGCTGGTTCGTCCGATTTCTGCCGCGTTCGGTTATAAACGGTCAAGGAGTAGCCTGCTTTCAGAAGGTTCTTAGCCATCGGGCCCCCCATGATTCCCAACCCGATGAACCCCACGCTCTTTTCGCCTTCCATCGTGCCTCCATGCAACTGCAGTACCAGCAAAACCAGAGACTTGCGGATCAGTTATACGGAATGGATTACAAAAGCGCTACGCATGAGTGGAAGGCCTGCGGCCTCGGAGCGGGTCTCGGTATGCTGGAATGGAAAACGACGTTTTTCTTGCCCCCCAAGGCATTCATTGACTATCCTATAGCTCCCAATCATTTAGAGGTTCTTTCCTTAGCCATCTTCTTCTTCCTTTCCGTGACCCAGCCCGGTTTGCTGACTTGGCGCGGCCGGGCGATGGCGAGTGAATCCTCCGGGACCTCCTTGGTGATAGTCGAACCTGCGGCAACGTAGGCGTTTCGGCCGACGCGCACCGGGGCCACCAACTGGGTCCCGCTGCCGATAAAGACACGGTCCTCGATCACGGTCTGACTCTTCCGTTCCCCGTCGTAGTTGCAAGTGATCGTGCCCGCGCCGATATTGGAGTCCTCGCCAATGGCGGCATCCCCGAGATACGTCAAGTGTTGCACTTTGCTCCCGCGGCCGACCCGGCTCTTCTTTACTTCAACGAAGTTTCCGATCTTCGCCGCCGGCCCGATCTCCGATTCGGGACGCAATTGGCAAAACGGCCCGATGCTGGCTCCCGTGGCGATTTTCGATTCCGTGATGACGCAGGATGGTTTGACGATTACACCGTCGGCCAGTTCGGAGTCGGTCAGGATCGAGTGCGCTCCAATGCGACAGTTCTCTCCGATGCGGGTTCGCCCCAGCAGGGATACACCCGGCTCGATTACGGTATCGTCTCCGACCTCCACGTCGGGGTCGATCAGGATGCTGGCTGGTTGGAGCAGCGTAACGCCGGAAAGCATCAGCGTGCACGCTTTGCGTTCCCGCAGCAACTGATCCACCGCGGCCAGTTCCACGCGCGTGTTGACGCCGGTGACTTCTGCCGGATCGGGAGCTTTGTACGCGTTTACGGTCAGTCCCCTGGAATGCAGCAGGCCGACCACGTCCGTCAGATAGTACTCCTGCGTGATCGGGTCCGGAGCCAGCCGCTCGAGCTCGGTGAACAACGGGCGCGTCTGGAAGCAGTAGATGCCGGCATTAATCTCCCAGATCTGGAGCTGTTGGGGAGATGCCGATTTATGCTCCACAATCGCTGTGATCGAATCGTTTGCTCCACGCACGATCCGGCCGTACCCGAACGGGTTCTCGACCTCGGCGGTCATCACCGACGCAGCCGCTCCCGATCTCATATGGAATTCCAGCAACCGCCGCAGCGTCGAAGCCGCCAGCAGCGGCGTATCGCCGGACAGCACCATCACGTGGGGGGCGGCCAGTTCCAGGTCGGCGTGGCCGCAGCGCACCGCATGGCCCGTTCCGAGCGGGCCTTCCTGCCGGATGAACTGTACCCCGGACCCCGGCATGGGGCCTGGAATCGCTTGTACGGCGGCTTCAACCGCTTCGGCCTGATACCCTACGATGACGAACAGCCTGCCAGCCGGAAGCTGCCGCGCCGTCCGCACAACGTGTTCGATCAGCGTTCGGCCTCCGGCAGCATGCAGTACTTTGGCTCGCTTTGACTTAAATCGTGTTCCCTGACCGGCGGCCAGGATGGCGATCGCAAACGCTTCCTTCATGTGCGTATTCTAACGGCTCTTGGCGGGGAATCAAAACGTGGACGAGAAACCGCTTCGGTGGCGAGCCGCCCGCAGCAGCTTGTCTTACCGCGAGCCGGCCACGCGCCGGCCACCCTGCCACACCATCTCGATGTTCTCGAAGCTTTGCGTGATCGAGATGTCACGGGTCAAATCGCCCCGCACGATGGC
The DNA here is from genome assembly GCA_965198025.1 of Terriglobia bacterium. Classification (GTDB taxonomy): domain Bacteria; phylum Acidobacteriota; class Terriglobia; order 2-12-FULL-54-10; family 2-12-FULL-54-10; genus CAYWWM01. The sequence continues at coordinate 3,424,391 of OZ240237.1, forward strand.
AAGATCGGCGACTTTCCCGGGCTCGACGCTTCCGTAATCGCTGTCCTTCTGCCATGCCTCTGCGACGTTCAGGCTCGCCGACTGAATCACCTGCACGGGCGTCAGTCCCGCCTCAACCAACAAGTTCAGCTCAACGTGCAGCCCATAGGCGGGTATGACCCGATTCGGATCCGAGCCGGCGTGGATCTTTCCTCCGGCGGCCACAAACCGGCGCACGAACTCCTCGAGCTTCCGGTAACCTTCGAGCAATTCCGCCTGTCGTTCCGGCGTGGCGTTCTCATACGCCGCGTACAAGTTCTCAACCGACATGGCTTCTTCGGGGGGGATGCCAAAGCGCGGGTCCCGGATCAGGGCCAGCTCATCCGCTTTCATCTCCGCGGCCCGAGTAGAGTACGGGCGGAACCAGGTCGCCCAGGCCGGGCTCCAATGTATGTCATTGTCCGCCAGCACTCGCACGATGTCGTCCATTCCCTCCGGTTCGAAATAGACGTGAAACTCTCCGGTGGTGATCTCCCCCGCGTTCCGCGCCCGGTCTAGTTCCTCTTTCCGTTCGGGATCCTGCATGGACGTATAGACTACGGCCCAGAAATGTTCCACCGTGTCGTAGCCTGCCTCGGCGGCGGCAAATATGTCTAGCGAATGGCCGAACACCGGCCGCCCCAGTCGGTGCGCTTCCTCGGCGGCAGCCTCTGCGACTTCGGGAGCAAGATAATCGTAGAATTTCAGTCCGTCAACTCCCTGCTCCACCAGGGATTGGACCGCTTCTCTGGCTTCTTCCGGAGTCTCGACCACGATTCCGGAACGCGACCGCCTTCTGTCCGACATACCCGGCGGGACCAAGCCATCCACGGTCAAGCCGGTGAACCAAAGTCGCGGACCCCGGACGGACCCGCTTGCTATCGCGGTCCGCCTCAGTGCCATCGGCTCCGGATCGTTGCCGGAGATGTCCGGGCACGTCGTCACGCCGAACGCGAGATACAGCTCGTCCGCCCATTCTTCGTAGTGGCAGTGCCCGTCGATTAATCCTGGAAGAATCGTCGCGCCATCCGCTTCGATCACCTCCGCCCCCTCGGGGATCGCAACTTCGCGGCGGGTTCCCACCTGCCGGAACCGCCCGTCCTCAATCAGAATCGCTGCGTCGGCCACCGGAGCGCGCCCCGTACCATCGATTAGCCTCCCGCCAACAATCGCAATAACCTCACTTCTTGGAGCAGGCCTCCCGCAGGAAGCAAGAGAAATTAGGAAGAACGCTGCCGTGAGGAGATGCGTTGGGAATCGGGTTGAGTCCATTAGGGTATTCCTTAGCCGCAGATAAGACGTGTTCAATAGGGCCGCAAATCTGATCCGAAGACCGAAATTATACCGCATCGAGAGAAATCAGAGACTAGGATATTGTTGGGTGGTCCCCTGCCACCACCTCATCGGAATCGCAAGGACTTCCCCCGAGAGTTTGATTGTTTCCGGAAAGTCTCCCGTGACCGAAGTGAGGGCCGTTGGGAAAAGGTTCCCGAAGCTATGACCTTCAAGCTGCGGCCGCCGGAGAATCGGAACGGGAAGAGGCGGGAAAAGAAGAGCTTCGTTTTCCGACAACGCCACCATGCAATTGCGGATGTCGCCCGGACGGTTCCTCCAGCCTGTTCCTGCGTCTGGAACAAATTCCACTCCTGAACATATATTTCTCTTGACAAAGGGCAAGGGAAAAGTGAGAATGCTATTGCAATTGAGTTGCAATAACAGATGCCACTCGGTTGCACTAAGAGAGTTTGTGACACACGGCTTGCTGCAAATGGCAGGGCACGAACCATGCCGCTGGTAAGACCAATTCGCTGCCGGGGAGGGCTGGAACAGCTCGCAAAACGGCACGCGTTGAGGCTCACGCACCAGTGCAGCCTGGTCCCGAGCTACAAGCACCACATCGAAAATTTTCTGGGGGATGGTCCGTATCAGATGTAGCTAAATCATGCTGAGGTGTTTTGGAGGCCGCCTCTTTACACAATACTCTGCCAGGGAAAAAATCGAACTGGATAACTGGATAGAAGTGGTCGCAGCGAGTTTAGGATCCCGACGACCCATGCTCCTGCCCGTCATAAACAGCCACGAGAGCTACCTCAGGCGACTGTAATTGACCTCTGCGGTATATCACCGACCACGGTCTGCTCGCCAGACGCTCCGGTCGGCATGCCTGTGTGGTTCCTCTCTGGCTGTTTGGTCCAAAGGAGAACTGAACCAAAGAAAGAGAGGAACACCATGCTTCGACTGATAATTGGATTCATCTTGCTGACTCTTCCGGGGCAGCTTTCGGCCCAGAACGATCAGACGGGGATTGAAGGACGGATGATCAGCGGGGATCTGACTGATCCAAATGGTTTTCCGATTGCAGGAGCAACTGTAGAAATCATTGAAACCAAAGCGTATACGCTCTCTGATGCTCTCGGCAAGTACCGCCTGGACAACGTACCCGACGGGGAATTCACCGTCCGCGTCACGTCGGAGGACTTCGAACCAGTCGAGGCCGAGGGAAATGCCGAGACGACCTCACTGCCGGTCCAGGTGACCGAGATCAAGCGCAACCGGACGTCCATCGAAGTGGTCGCCTCGCTGGAGGATCTGCGTACGTCGATTCCCGGTTCTTTGCATCTGGTTAGCAAAGAGGAGTTGACCGCTGCCAAGCCGATCGACGCGAACGAGGTGCTCCGGCGCATTCCGGGAGTCAACCTGCGAGAAGACTCGGGGCCGGCCGCGATGCGGCTCAACATCGGCATGCGCGGCTTGAACCCCAATCGCAGCCGCAAGGTGCTGATGCTGGAGGACGGCATCCCGATTGCGCTCGCGCCCTACGGCGAGCCCGACATGTACTACTCTCCGCCGATCGAGCGGATGAGCCGGGTCGAGGTGCTGAAGGGCAGCGGCCAGATCGCCCACGGCCCGCAGACGGTCGGAGGGCTGGTGAATTTCGTCACGCCGGAGCCGCCTTCGAAGTTTCACGGCGAGGTGGATCTCGAGAGCGGGCAGCGAGGCTTGTTCGTCGGCCAGGCGTCCCTCGGCGGAAGCAACCGCGACCAGTCGCTGGGCTGGATCACCAACTACCTGCACAAGCAGGGAGACGGATGGCGGCAGTTCTACTACGACATCGAGGACGTGCAGACCAAGTTCAGCCTTCGGCCCAACGACCGCCACGCGATCGCGCTGAAAGCAGGCCTCTATGACGAGGTGTCGAACTCGACCTACCTGGGCTTGACCATCCCGATGTACGAGGCAAACCCGAACCACAACCCTGTGCCGTCGGACACGCTCGACGTGGAGCGGGTCTCCGGTTCGCTCTCCCACTCCTACACGATCAGCCCCAACGCGGTTGTGAGCAGCGCGGGATTCCTATACTCCACCAAGCGGTTCTGGGGCCGGCAGGACTTTGACCGCTCGGACAACGGGCGCGACTACCTGGGAATTGCCGGGGACCCCTCCGTCCCCGGGGGAGCGATTTACCTGCGCAACTCGGCAGGCAACCGGAATCGCCTCTTCGACGTCTACGGCGCCCAGACGAACTACGCGCTCACGCACGCCTACGGCAATCTCGACATGGGCGTTCGCTACATCTATGAGAAGGCGCATGACCGCCGGGTCAACGGAGACCACTTCAACTCCAGGACGGGCATCATCCGCGACGACGAGTTCCGCTACGGCAGGGCGTTCGCCGGCTACATCCAGAACCGCTTCCTGATCGGCTCGCGCATCTCACTGACGCCCGGTGTGCGCTTTGTGCACTACAACCAGGAACGGCACATCACGCGCAAGCGCGTGGCGGGAGAGCCGACGAATGTCGATATCCGGAAGGACAACGGCGTCATGACCGCCATCCCGGGGCTGGGCTTCTCGGTGCGAGCGCACGACGACGTGACCATCTTCACTGGCGTCCATCGCGGCTTCGCCCCTCCCGGGACCAAGATCGCGATCACCAGCAGCGGCGAGAATCTCGACCTGGACTCGGAACTGTCTTGGAACTACGAAGCCGGCATCCGGCTGGCAGGACAGCGGGCTGTTTCCGGCGAGTTCACGTTCTTCCGAATGGATTTCTCGAACCAGATCATCACCGCCGCCGAGTCCGGCGGCGCCACCACGACGGTGACCAACGGCGGCGCCACGCTGCACCAGGGTTTCGAGAGCTCCGTGAAGGTGTATTGGAACCGCCTGGTGGATATCGCCGGCTGGAGCCTGTACACGGACGTGCGTCACATGTATCTGCCGACGGCAGAATTCATGAACAACGAGCTCTACGGCGGAAACCGGCTCCCCTATGCTCCGAAGCATACCTTCGGGGTGATCTTCGGCGTGAAGCAGTACGGGGGCTTGAGCTTCCAGATTGACCTGAACGCCGTCGCGGAACAGTTCGGCGATAACCGGGAAACGGTTGCCTCGTCGATGGACGGCACCGTGGGGCAGCTCCCGGCGTACCAGGTAGCGAACCTTGCCATCGGCTACGAGATCCGGCGCGAACGCTGGATGTTCGAGCCGTATTTCACGATCAAGAACGCTTTCGACGAGATCTACATCTCGTCGCGGGCTCCGCAAGGGATCCAGCCGGGCCTGTTCCGGCAGGCGAACGGCGGCCTGCGGATCAGCTTCTAGGCTTTGCGCTCAGGCTACGCCTCCCGCAATCGTTCTCGCCGATTCAGGCGCAGGGTTCTCCTAGCCCGTCCCTGCGTTTGGAACAAATTTCACTGCTTGCCATATATTTCTCTTGACAAAGGGAGAGGGGAAAGTGAGAATATTATTGCAACTGAGTTGCAATAATAGATTCCAATCAGTTGCAATAAAGAGTTCGTAACAGGCGATTGACCGCAAATGGCAGGGCCCATGAACCATGCCGCTGGCAAGACAGATTCGCTGCCGGGAGGACTCTGGAACAGCTCGCCAAACGGCACGGGTTGAGGCTCACGCGCCAGCGCCGCCTGGTCCCGAGCTACGAGCACCACATCGAAAGTTTCTTGGGATAGTCCGTCTCGGATGTAGCTAAATCATGCTGCGGTATTTTTGAGGCCATCTCTTGAAAATACTCTGCCAGGGGGGAAATCGAACTGGAGAGAGGTGAAGTTGGAAAATCGTTGAAGAGAATGAAGCAAGAGCAGGGTCGCAGGCGAGTTTAGGATCCCGACGACCCATGCTCCTGCCCGTCATAAACAGCCACGAGAGCTACCTCAGGCGACTGCAATTGACCTCTGCAGTATATCACCGACCACGGTCTGCTCGCCAGACACTACCGGTCGGCACGCCTGCCTGGTTCCTCTCTGGCTGTTTGGTCCCCAGGAAAAAACCGAACCAAAGAAAGAGAGGAACACCATGCTTCGACTTTTGGTTGGACTCATCTTGCTGACCCTTCCGGGGCAGCTTTCGGCCCAGAGCGATCAGACGGCGGTGGAAGGGACCGTTGTCGACTCGTCATCCCTTGTCTTAGTGGGCGCGGACGTCTTCCTCGAAGACATCAGTTCCGGGCTTACGATTCACCAGCTTACTGACAGCCAGGGTCGTTTCCAGTTCGTCGCCAAGCCTGGAAACTACCAGATCACTGTGGCCATGTCCGGCTTCGACAGCGTCACTCAGAATCTGACTTTGACGCAAACGAGGCTAACCGACTTGCACCTGGAGCTGGCGCCTGCTGCTCTGGTAACTCAGGTTGTGGTCGTCTCCGGCTCCCGTGAGCAGGAGCTGATTCAGAACTCAACCACCAAAGTGGACGTGATCCCGCAGAGACTGCTCCACGACTCAGGGTATGAAACGGTGCGGGACATTTTGTCCGAGGAACCCGGGATCGTCACACGAAGCGGCTCCTCCGGCAGCCGCTCTGAAACTCAGATTCAAGGAATCGACTCGCGCCAGAGTCTGATCCTGATTGACGGCCTTCCCCTGGTCGGCGCCAAGGGCATCAAGGCAGGCATCCTGAACATGGATCGTCAGTCGGTGGGCCGCCTGGAGCGCATCGAGATCGTCAAGGGTGCGTCCTCGGCCCTCTACGGCTCCGATGCCATCGGCGGTGTCATCAATATGATCACACGCAAACCAAGGTATCCGGTGGAGGCCAGTCTTACTACCAGCGGAGGATCTCTGAACCGCTTTGACGTGCGCGGCGATCTAGGTTTCGTGAAGGACGAATGGAGCGGCTTCTTCGAGGCCGAGCGTCACAAGCAAAACCCCTACAGCCTTATCCCCTCGGGCTCCACCACCGGACCCGGTTTCCACCGCTACGACTACCTGGGCAAGCTCGGCTACGAATTCTCGGATCGCTTCAAGCTCAACGCAATGTCCCACGCTTTCGTGAATCAGGATAGCGGCTTCCTGTTCAGCTCATCCGGCCCCACTAATAGCGCAACGGAGGACAGCGCCCTACACTATGCCGTGTCGGCAGACGTGGGGCTGACACCGATGACCCAATGGAATCTCCGGGGTTTCTATGGGAAATACGACGAAAGCTCGTCTCTCGACGTATTGACGCAGCCGGGTCCGGTCAACTCCACGGCCAATCTCAACCAGCGGCTCTACCGATTCGACAGCTCCGTCTCGCAGGTGATCGGTGGGCGCCAGTTTCTACAGGGTGGAGTGGAATGGAACCAGGATGAGTACCGGGGGTTCAACCGCGTTCTGGGAGACAACATCGGCCAGGGAATCAAGATGGTCGATCTGTGGGTCAACGATCGTATCTCGCTCCACGAGCGGGTCGCACTGACCCTTGGGGGCCGTTTCAGCCATCACAACCTGTACGGGAACCACTTCGTGCCGCGCGTCAGCAGTTTGTTCCGGGTCACGGAAAACCTGCGGGTTCGCGGAACATTCGGTCGGGGCTTTCGAGCGCCCGATCTCGGCCAGCTCTTCTACCGATATCAGAATCCGCTGCACGTCTACCAGGTGATCGGAAACATTCACCTCAAGCCGGAGGAGTCGATGACTTATCAGTTTGGCTTCGACTACGGCTTGGAGAAGATCCGCTTTGCCGCCAATTTCTTCCGCAACGACATCCAGGACCTGATCCAAGCGGAGTTTATCGGTCGGCCCAGGACCCCGGAGGATATACAAACTCTTCTCCGAGCCTTTGACATCAGTTCCGAGTTCGCCCCGGCTCTCAACCGTTATTTCTACCTCTATCAAAACGTGGACAACGTCTACACCTGGGGCATCGAGAGCAAGGTCGACCTGAGACTGAACAGCAATCTGATGGTCTCGACCGGATACACCTACCTGGATGCTCGTGACAAGGACACCGGCGTCTTTCTCAGCGGGCGGCACCGCCACCACGGAAACTTCCGAATCTTCTACAGCTCCAGCCGGCTCGGCGGGTTACGGACAAATCTGCGCGGCACTTACTTCGGCAAGTGGCCGGTGTCCGGCAGGGGAGGGACGGCTCTGGGCGATGCATATCAGATCTGGGACTGGTATGTCGCCAAACCCATCTCCCGGGGAACGGAGCTGTTTTTCGTGGTGGACAACATGTTCGACAGTAAAGATTCTTCCCTCAACGTTGCCCAGCCTTCTTTCTTGCGAGCCGATCCCGGACGGTTGTTCCGCATCGGCATGCGATGGAGTTTCAACCGTGAGTAGACGTTCCCCAATGGGAATCCTCTAACAGAGGGGTGGAAGCAAGAGACAACTTCTCTGTCGAGAATTTAGCGATGGAGTTGATGGGCTGCCTTGCGGTCCCCGCCAAGTAGCCCAGTGGTCATAGGCTGGGAAGAGAGGAGAAATGAGTATGACAGATGAAGGTGGAAGACATCGATTTCAGGTCGTTTCCCGCCAAGAAGAGTTCGGATTAGTAGTCAGATGTTCCTGCGGCTGTATTCATATCTGCGTGAGAAACACATCCTTGCGGCTCTCGACGAAACAATACTGGGAGTTAAGGGAATTGTTGGCGGAATCGACTCCGAAGATTGCAACTCTTACTGCCTCTGAGCGTGACATTCAAGAAGTCATTCATTAGAGAGGGGCCGGAGAGCTCCCTAAAACTCAGGTCGCACGTACTGTCTTCGTTTTGTGCCATTTGGACGGAACGGATGTGATCGTGGAATCGAACTGAAACATTTTCCAACCAACGAGGAGATCAGAATGAACAACCTAGTAGAGGCCGATATGTTGAACCGGTTCACACGTGCATTGCCAACTCTGTTGTTGTCATTAATGTTCACACTGCCGCTGGCGGCGCAGACAGAAGGAATCCTGCTTCTGGCCCACGGCGGCGACGACACCTGGAACGAAGCAGTCCTCAGTCTGGCCACCCGGCTCGACCAGACCACGCCGGTTGAAGTGGCTTTCGGCATGGCAAATAAGCGAACGATCCAGGGCGCGGTGGACCGCTTGTCGGAGAGGGAAGTGGCCGGGATCGTGGCTGTTCCGCTGTTCATTTCCTCCCACAGTTCGGTCATCCGTGCGACGGAGTATCTGTTGTCGGCGCGTGATGAGGCTCCTCCGGAGCTGGAAAGATATGCCCGGATGGATCACCGCGGCGACACGGACTCGGCCGCGCACCACGGCGGCACGGACCCGGCTGCCCACGACGCGATGTTCGATCCGACGACGCCGGTCGAGACCACAGTTCCCATACGGGTGGCGACGGCGCTCGACAGCCATCCGCTGGTGGCCGACATCCTCGTTTCCCGGGCGGAAGCGCTCAGTCGCAATCCAGAGGAGGAAGTAGCCATCCTCGTCGCTCACGGACCCGTGTCCGTTGAGGACAATTCATCCTGGCTTGAAAACATGGGTGCCCTGGTCGAGCTGATGCGCCCGAAGACGCGTTTGAGCCGCATCGAGTATCTCACCGTTCGCGATGATGCGCCCGAACCGATCCGCGACCAAGCAACCGTCGAACTGCGAGCGCTTGTCGAGCGCGTGAGCGGAGAAGGTAAGAATGTTCTGATTGTCCCGTTGCTGCTGTCGTATGGGGGCATTGAAGAAGGCGTCCGCGAGCGCCTTGAAGGCTTGCCTTACCGCATGAGTCCCCAGGCGTTGCTGCCGGACGACCGGCTGGCCCAGTGGGTTATGTCAGTTGTTGGGAGCAGGTAGGCCGCAATGCAGCAAGCTGGCATTGCGCTGCAAACAACGGGTATGCTGAGGAAGCTTCTCAGGCCGTTGCAGGAGAGTGGATAAACCGGTGCCTCCGCCGATGGCGACAATCCGCATTTCCGCTCACTCCCAATCGACGCAACCCGATCAGATAGGTTTTTCCGGGTAGAGCAGCTCCGTAAACCGAGGGTCTTCGATCAAGCTTGCAAAATCCGGATCATTTTGCGCCAGATACCGATTCCGGCCGTTCAACTCGATAGCGTGTTCCAGATGCGCCATGGCCTGCTCGGAGTCTTCCCGCAAGGCGGACGTGCTGGCCAGCGCATAGTGCACGTAATCAAATCGAGGAGCCAGTTGGAGTGCCTTTTGCAAGTACTCCTCCGCCTCATCGAGGAATCCCTGATTGGCCAACTGGACGCCGTAGTTGTAATGATCTTCGGCAGACTTCAACTCCACCGTGGGACGCGAAATCCTCTGATTGCAAACTTTTAGATACATTCTTGCCCGCTGGGCCAGATCGGGTGTCGCTGCCTCTGCTAGCTTCTCAAATTTGTTGCGGGCTTTAGCAAAGCGATTGTCGTTGAGCAGTTTCACAGCGCTTTCAAACTGCGCAAGCATATTTCGGAATGCGGTCTCGTCTGCGATGAGCTTCCGACGGATCGGTCGGCTCGGAGGAGTCTTACTCCTTTGGACCCGTGCCGACTTGGCGAACGAGACTGTCGAGGAACTGCGTTTGGACTTGCTTGCAGGCTTCCGCTTTGGCTTTGCAGATTTGGCAGCACGCTGCTTCGTCTGGGATTTCGCAGACGACTTCCCAGCCTGGTTCTCGTGTTTCGGATGGGGGCTAGGTTCCTTTTTCATCTGCTCGATGACACGGGAGGGTAACCTGAAAGATCACCCCCGGAAAGAATTCCTACAGACGAAGCCCTTTACCTATAACAGATACGCGCGCCAGTCGTCAAGCAACACGCTGAGTTCTATGCTATACGTGAGGTTTGGGGGATGTCGGACCTGCGTTCTTAACAAGCATAGAAGACCACGCTGTTGCATGAATACAACAGCTCCATTCGTGTACAGTGTATATAACTAATTTGAATATTAGGGTTTAGAGACCATGATGCAAAAGGAAGCCGGATTGCTATAGGAGACGGTCACTAATGGCTGGAGGTGGCGGGGTGAATTTTCAACGCACGATTTCGTCGGCGGTGGAAGTTGCCGGGATCGGGCTGCACAGTGCGGTGCCGGTCAAGATCCGGCTGTTGCCGGCGGCGGCGAACCGAGGGATTGTTTTTCGGCGGACGGACCTGGAGGGGTTTGAGATCCCCGCATTGTGGAAGCATATCGCGCGCGTCAGTTACGCGACGAGCCTGATGCGCAAAGGCGTCCTGATTTCGACCACGGAGCATCTGCTGGCAGCGCTCTATTCGACGGGAGTGGACAACGCCGTCGTGGAGATCAGTTCGCTTGAGTTGCCGATCCTGGACGGCAGTTGCGCGCCCTTCATCCGTTTGTTGCAACAGGCAGGGCCCAGGCAGCAGCGCGCCCGGCGAAGGTATCTGCGGCTGCGCCGCACGGTGGAAGTCGTCGAAGGCAGCAAGCGCATCGCGGTCTACCCGCACGACGGTTTTCGCGTCACCAGCAGCATTGACTTTCCGCACCCGATGATCGGGCGGCAGGAGATCGAACTCGACCTGACGCCGGAAACGTTTGAGCGCGAAATTGCTGCAGCGCGGACGTTTGGCTTCCTGGACGACATTCCGCAGATGAAGGACATGGGGCTGGTGCGCGGCGGTTCGCTCGAGAACGCGGTGGTGTTTACGCGCGATGCGCTGCTGAACAAGGAAGGCCTGCGGTTCCCCGACGAGTGCTGCCGACACAAGTTGCTGGACCTGATCGGGGACCTGGCGCTGATCGGGCATCCGCTGCGGGCGCACGTGGTGGCGGAGCGCGCGGGGCACGCCATGCATACGGCGCTGGTGCTGAAGCTGGTGCGCGACCGCTCGCTGTGGGAGATGACGACGTCGGACGAGCCGACGCATGCCACCGTTCCCGCCATGACAGAGCTGGCGGTGGGGATGAGAAGTGGGGAGAGGGAACCGGAGTTCCAGCCCCCCGTCGCCTGATTCCAGGCCGCCTGACTTTGGGTTCCGGGGCTTCCGATTCCAACTAGAAAAACGCCGTTTCTTGCGCTCTTCGGTTCGTTCGGTAGATTCGGTTCTTGCGGTTCTTTCGGTTCCTTCGGAATCCCAAATTCACCCAAAAAAGAGGGTTTTCAGGCCTTGCGGGCGGTGAATAGTTGGAAACTGCGGCAAAGGTAACCACTCAGGCACTCTGTTGCGTAAAAGCCACACTTGGGACTTTGATAGCGGACCCGCAACCGCCTGTGCTTGAGAGCACAGACCCTGGCGGGCTGTGCTCTCAGGGGACAGGCCGGAGGCCTGTCGCTACCTGCCTGTCGCTACTCCAGTTCCCCCGGAGGCAAGGAGGAGAATACGGGAGCGGCTTCGGCATTGATCGACAGACTGACGATAGGTTCCGTGGAGGTGATTTCGAGCCATCCGGTAAAACTGGTGAGATCAAACAGGTCCACCATATTTTTCGCATCATGCCCTCGGGGCAGCAGGGTCAGAGTGGGGGCGCTGGGGGCCAGTTCGTTCCCTGCCGCGTCCCGGACCGTAAAAGTGACGAAGGCCGTTGTTGTGTCGGAGGGATTGGCATAGGCTACTCCGGTCCCATACTGACCTTCTCCCTGTTCGGCAAAGGTGATAAAGCGGGTGGCCGGAACGGTTGTCGCATTGACTCCGGCTTCTCCCGTGGGCACCCCTTCCTCGAACCGGCGATATAAGAGGCTGGCCTTCACCGGCCCCGAGCAGGTGGCCCGCGCCCAGCCGGCCACCCGCGGAGTGCTCAGCTCCACGTTGGTCTCCTCGTGAACGGACCCCCCTGGTAGCAGAACGTCGGGCCGGTCGACCACCGTTCCTCGCCCCGCAAACGAGACCATAAGGGGACTGCCGTGATCGGACAGGAAATCGGTCTGGCAGGTCACTTCCTGCGGGGAGTAGTTGATGTAGGTGATAGTGGTTTGCCAACCCGCTCCCACGGCAAGATGGGGGAAGTAATAGGTCGTCGGTTCCTGCGCGGCAGCATCCACTTCACCCGGAGGCAAAGAGGAAAATACGGGAGCAGCTTCGGCATTGATCGACAGACTGACGATGGGCACCGTGGAGGTGATTTCGAGCGATCCGGTGAAGCTCGGGAGATCGAACAAGTCCGCCATGTTTTGCGCGCCATGCCCACCGGCCGACAGGGTCCGAGCGACGCTGGCCAGCGTCTCCCCATCCGCGTCCTTGGCCGTAAAGGTGACGAGGGTCTCTGTGTCGGAGGGGTTGGCATAGGCCACGCCGGTCCCCGACTTGCTTTCTCCCTGTTCGGCAAAGGTGATAAAGCGGGTGGCCGGAACTTCTGCCGCATTGACTCCGGCTTCCGCTATGGGCACTCCTTCCTTGAACTGACGATACAGCAGGCTGGCCTTCACCGGCCCGGTGCAGGCGATCCGCGCCCAGCCGCGCGCCTCAGGGGCGCTCAGCTCCACGTTGGTCTCCTGGTGAACCGAACCTCCGGGCGGCAGAGGGTCGGTCCGGTTGGGCACCGTTCCCCGTCCCGCAAACGAGACCATCAGCGGAGTTCCCTGATCGGACAGGAACTCGGTGCGGCAGCTCACCTCCTGCGGGGAGTAGTTGATATAGGTAATCGTGGTTTGCCAACCCGCTCCCACGGCAAGATGAGGGAAGTAGTAGATCCGATCTTCCATCGGGGGCGCCGGCGGGGGTTCAGCCTCCGGATCCACCGTGACCGTCACCGTGTCGGAATCGAATCGACCAGTGGGATCGGTGACCAGCACAGCCTGAAGCGCAGCACCGCGTCGGCCGAGAGCCCCTCAGGGGCCGTAAAGGTGGGATTGACTACGTTCCGGGACGACAGCTCTACGCGCTCGCCGCTGTATTGATTCCAGCGATATCGCAGCGGATCGTCGTCGGGATCGCTGCTGCCGCTGCCGTCCAGCGTCACCAGGGCGCCTTCCCACACGCCGTTCTGGTCCGGGCCCGCATCCGCTGTCGGTGAACTGTTCGCCGGCTGAGGGGGTGGAGGCGGTGGGAAGCCCCCGCCGCCAGGAGGTGAGGGTGGAGGAGGAGGTGGTGGAGATTGCGGGGACAAAGCAGAACAGACACGATCACGGAAGTGACTGACGTGGCCATCAATGAAGTCGGCGCCGTAACGCGGGTTAGTTGGGCGAAGCGCGCGTTCGTCGATGGATGCCTGGCCACGAAGCTCAAAAAACTCGTGGTAGGCTGCGACGAGTTCATCCTTCACAGTGGCCTGCCCAATGGGGTACCGCAGAAGCATCTCTCTGAACCCCGCTGCAAACGCAAGCGGATCCAAGGCGTGTTCGTTCGATGTGTCGCGGTACAGGTCGCGGACGCTTTCGAAGCGCTGCCACAGATCGTGGAAGATCAGGAAGCCGATTGCAAAGCTGAGGGTTACAGCGCCACCCGTGTATTCACCCGCCCTGATGGGTGTAAGCGAGTTCTCGCCCTGGACTGGCTCGAGTGTGTTGCTGAGCAGGCGGATGTTGTAGTCCGCCTGATCGAACTCGCTTCGGATATTCCTCCCCAGATCGGAAATGGAGGAGGAGCACGCCACGGAACTGGAAAGCGGATCGTAGTCCTGCCTCATCCGAAGGCGATTGAACAGAACCTCGCTATGACGCAAGGCCAACATGAGGGCGAACTCCCAGTTCGGGATCTGCCGTTCCCGATTCGCGAACGCGATGGTTCTCAGAGGATTCTGGTACGCGTTCAACTCCAGCGGGGCGAGCCTTGGGTGCGTCGAAGTCGACATCGCCTGATGCAGCGCCAGCGCGTCCTCGGACAAAGTACGCGAGAGGGTCTCGCCCTCGGTGCCGTCGTGTACGTCGTCCGCTCCCCACAATGGCTTCCGCAGGTCGCCGTGGCACTGTGCACAGGCTTCAGGATGCCGTAACTGCGGGGAGTCCCCGGAGAAATCGATGACCCCGGCAATCCATCGCCCTCCCGCTGGGACAGGCTGCAGGAACTCGACGTTATCGATATCGGGATCGTCCGGATTGGTGGTCCAGGTCACGACAAAGCTGGCATCGGTGCCCCAGGAGATAATTCTTGGATGACTGGTGGAAATGAAGTCCGCAGCTGGGCTCGCCGAGTCATGGATGGCAACGAAGTGTCGCTTGTGCAAGGGCGGCAGCGCCTGTATGAAAGCCTCGACCGTCGAGATCTCCTGCTCCGTCACGAAGTCGATGACACTGTCCTCGGTCATCGCCTCCGGCAGTGTCGTGGTTACGCCCTGCGCCTCGACCGTGGCCGTGAGCAGCGACGCCAGCACTACGACAGTAACCGCCGCGAAGACGGTGGGCAGGGCCGCCGACAAGGCGGCGAGAAGGCCAAGGAAGGTCCGTCCGCACCCTGGCCAGGCGGCGGAAAATGTGCCAGGACGACGATGATTTAGGGGTGCCGGGGTGCTGTCTATCATTCGCCATACCCGATAGCGGATTCGATTTTCCATCTCCTGGCAACGTAGCAAGCGGAGCACTGAGGTGCGACTGACCCCGAGGCGCTTGGCGATTTTTCGCTTACTCAGCTCCTCCCTGCGAAGCTGCTTCATTAGTTTTCCCCGGAGGCAGGGAGGAGAACACGGGAGCGGCTTCGGCATTGATCGACAGAGTGACGATGGGCTCCGTGGAGGTGATTTCGAGCGATCCGGTAAAGCTGCTGAGACCGAACAGAAGCGCCATATTTTGCGCGCCATGCCCGTTGGACAACAGTGTCTTATCGACGCTGGCCAGCGTCTCCCCATCCACGTCCTTGGCCGTAAAAGTGACGAGGGCCGATGTGTCGGAAGGGTTGGCATAGGCCACTCCGGTTCCAGGCTTGCCTTCTCCCTGTTCCGCAAAGGTGATAAAGCGCTTGGCCGGAACGGTCGCCGCATTGACTCCGCCTTCTGCTATGGGCACCCCTTCACTGTTGTGCAGACGAAACAGTAGGCTGGCCTTCACCGGCCCGGTGCAGGTGGCCCGCGCCCAGCCGGGCGCCAGAGGAGCGCTCAACGCCACATTGGTCTCCTGGTGAACGGACCCCCCGGGCGGCAGAACGTCGGGCCGGCTGACCACCGTTCCCTGATCCGCAAACGAGACCGTCAGCGGACTGCCGTGATCGGACAGGAACTCGGTTTGGCAGCTCACCTCCTCGGGGGAGTAGTTGATATAGGTAATCGTGGTTTGGTATTTATCGCCCACGGCAAGATGCGGGAAGTAATAGGTCGTCGTTTCCTGCGGGCCCTGCGCGGCGGCATCCAGTTCACCCGGAGGCAAGGAGGAGAATACGGGAGTAGCTTCGGCATTGATCGACAGAGTGACGATGGGTTCCGTGGAGGTGATTTCGAGCGATCCGTCAAAGCTGCTGAGACCAAACAGGGGCTGCATATTTTGCGCACCATGCCCTCCGGACAACAGGAGCTGATCGAAGCTGTCCAACATCTGCCCCGCTGCGTCCCGGACCGTAAAGGTGACCAGAGCCGCCGCGGCGGAGGGATTGGCATAGGCTACTGCGGTCCCGAACTGACCCTCTCCCTGTTCGGCAAAGGTGACGAACCGGGTGGCCGGAACGGTCGTCGCATTGACTCCGGCTTCTCCGGTGGGCACCCCTTCCTCGAACCGGCGATATAAGAGGCTGGCCTTCACCGGCCCGGAGCAGGCGGCCCGCGCCCAGCCGGGCACCAGCGGAGCGCTCAATACCACGTTGGTCTCCTCGTGCACCGACCCCCCGGGCGGCAGAGGGTCGGTCCGGCTGACCACCGTTCCCAGTTCCGCAAACGAGACCAGCAGCGGAGTTCCGTCATCGGAAAGGAACTCGGTCCGGCAGGTCACCTCCTCGGAGGAGTAGTTGATGTAGGTGATAGTGGTTTGCCAACCCTTTCCCACGGCAAGATGCGGGAAGTAGTAGTCGGACCTTCCGCCGGCGTCATCCCTTCGCCGCACGTGACGGTGCGGCTCGGGTCTGAGTTGAGCATAGCCTGCAAGACATCTCGCTCGGCCGGATTCACCGACAGGCCGTACTTCCGCTTGACGGCGACAACGCGGGCCGCGAACCAGCCGCTGTTTTGCGGCGGCACCCACCCGCCCGCGTCGCGGTCGGCTTTCCGGGTCCGTTTTACGGCGGGATCGGCAATCGTCAGATTGTCCATGTCCCCGGCGAAGATCTGGAACTGCGATTCCGCAAGGCCGGAGTCATATGCTTCCGCCAACGCAACGATGTGGTCGATATCCGTGGCTGCGGTTCCATCGGCCAGGATATCAAACGGCGTGCAAGTGTACGGTGTGTACACCCGCCCGTCGGACTGGGGCAGTCCGCTGATGATCTCGTCTTCCAGCGAGATGTATGCCGTACCGAAGGCGTCCTGGTCATAGCCTGCGCGCGTGCCTTCCTCGCCCATCCAGACCGGCAACTTCCGCGCGCCCAGGTGTGGTCCACGTCGGCTATGATCGTTGTCGGCTAGGACAACTGCCGGTGCCGCGGTTGCGCTAGGCCGGGAGCTTCAACCCTTCATCCTTGCCACGGAGTCAGATCGGAGATCCCGAGCAACCACCAATGCGCCTGCCGGCGTCAGCCGCACCAAATAGCTCAGCCCATCAGTGCTTTTGAAAAAAAGCGTGGTTTCATGGCCCGTGTTATTCAGCCAGACTCCCTCCACGTCTTCTGCCAAACGCCAATTGCCGCGCAAGCTCAGTTCCAGGAGGTGCACTTTTGCCTCCTGGCGTTTAAAGTGGTTGTCTGTATAGGACAATCCGAGGGACACAATCTCTGGGCCAAATTGCCATCCTATATCCGGGACGCTCGCAGCTAATGTGACTCCGCCAGAGTCCTCCTGTGTCATCACGACGGCAGGCAGATTGACATGCCTTACCAGTTGATCGCCGGGAGTTTCGACCAGCTCAAAAAAGGCGTAGCCGGTAATGCGCTGCTCCGGGAAATACACCAGATGAATGTTTCCGTCCTCGACCACCTGGTAATATGCCGATGGATTGGCTGCCAAGGCTTGCAACTTCAGGCCATCCCGATCCGCCGGGATCAACACGTACTGATAGCTATCTCCCAGAGGCTTGATCCCATGGTTGAGATAGGCTTGGGCGAATGCTCCTTCAGTCGGTTCATAGTCCGGCGACAGGCTCTGTTGCACCTGTCGGGACAAGAATAAGTCAGAAGTGCTGCTCGCCAGAAAGTAACTGTTGCCAACACTGTCGGACATCTGCCATCGGCAAAGCGGCGGGCTGTCTAATCAGCGTCTCGCCAGCGTCAGCCTGGCCGCCGTTGGCCCCAGTCGGCGTATCGGCACTCGCCAAGCGAGTCTGGAAGATCGTGGTGTGGGTCTCGTCTTCGTTGGTGCCGCCACGGATATGAGTTCCGAGCGCCAAGACCTTATCGCCGACGAAGAAGTAGCTCTTGCGGGCCTGAAGATCGGTAGGGGAGGTGAAGGGCACAGCTTCCAGGTCCTGCACGAAGAGACCATGGCCGCCAATGCTGACTCCCCCCACGAAGGTTTTGCTGTTGTAATTTCGGTGTATGGAATACTGGACAATACCCTGCTGCCGGCGGTCTTGTTGGACTGCTTCGGAGGTCCGCTTTTCAATCGGATAGTGACTGGCGGTGGTCCCGGGAACGTGATACCAGTCCCAGCCGTTAAAATAGTCGTATCCCGAGCCTTTTTCACTCACGGGCTGCCCGGCGCTGAATACCTGCAGCAAACCGTACGCCCAATTCTGACCCAAGCTATTCTCTCCCGTATCCAACGGCCCCTCATAGTCCCAGAAATACTGACTGAAGCCTTTGGCGGTCACCAGCCAATTGTCACGGCGGAAGAAAGCTCCCGCGGCATAGGGTTTGATCCAAACTCCCGCAGGTGTTTCCTCGGCCTGGGTAGTGAGGCTCTGCAGGCCGGCGATCAATCGGAGACTGCCCAAGCCTCGGATCGAGACGCTACGCTGGCCTTGATACAACGACGCAAGCCTGTCGTCTTCATAAAAATAGGCGGTGTCAAAAAACTCCGCGAACCGTGCTCTCATGTCCGGATCGTCCACACCATCGGGATGGGCCAAGAATGCCATCGCCTTGGCAACCGCGACTGAGGGGGACTCAACGTCGCCCTTGATCAAGCGACCCCGGAACGCAGTGGAAACCGTATATCTTTGCACCATGACTCGATAGCTCTGCAGAGCGAACTTGAGGGCGGCCACGTTCTCAGAGCGATAAAATCCAGTCCCCCGCAACAAATAGAGCAGTTGCGCCATCGCTTCAAAGGCAAAGGGGCTATAAGCGCCCACATAGGCCGTCGCATGGTGATACCCTGTTCCGTCGGGTTTGATGGTGCCCTGAATGCCGGGTTTGATGGCGATATTCGCACCAACCGCCTCCCTGAGGATAGAGGTCATTTGATCGCGCTCATCGACATCTTCGATCAGAAGAAAGTAGGGAAAAAAATAATCCGCGAAAAGGCGAATGCCGTCTGCGTTCAGGTAATGCCTTTCCTCGAAGGGTAAAGGCGTTGTAAGCGAGCCGGAAACTTCTGAACGTGCGATCTGGTAAAATACGGCGTAC
This sequence comes from Terriglobia bacterium, assembly GCA_965198025.1. Lineage (GTDB taxonomy): Bacteria > Acidobacteriota > Terriglobia > 2-12-FULL-54-10 > 2-12-FULL-54-10 > CAYWWM01. The sequence continues at coordinate 3,443,113 of OZ240237.1, forward strand.
ATCGCACCATTGTTGACCGCCAGATTTCGCACTACAGCTCGGTATTTGTCGAGGAGCCCGTTCTCAGCGAGAGGTTCTCGCATTAAGAAAATGCTTTGAATAAACCCGCCAAGCCGTAGTATTTCCGTGGAAAAATCGCCCGAAGTTCGAACGAATCCTCGTTCCAGCGCTCTGCGGCTGCGGCGTCCTCTGTTATCGATGATCCACGCATCTTCGGTCAGCCCCCGGCTGTAACAGTAGTCGAGCCCATCCAGATAAAGCGCGAGCACTTCGTCATTCTGGTAATGGGGGTTGGCTCCTGGACTCGGTCCGGGAGTCTGATACGCATACGCCAACATCGGCAGGGTATTACGGAAAAATCCAAGAAACCTGCTGTTCGCTTCCTCCAGGGCCTTTTCTTCCTCCGTGCCGGCGGGTTCCCCTTGCGCGTAATATGCCGGCACTCCCCGGTAGTCGTAGGAATACGAATTCGCGTCTCGAACCGCCCTGGAAAACTGCGGCAGCAGGTGGTCTTGAAACACCGTAGCCGCTACGTCAACCATTCGATAATCGCCGGTCGTCAGCAGAAGCAAATCCTCATACTTTTGGATCAAATCCTCCGTTCCCACGGATTGGCCGCGAACCGGTACCGCTGCTATCAAAACGAGCAGGAATGCCACATGCATCATTCTCATTCCGAAACCCTCGGCACAATCCGTGCCCATTCGCAGCTTGTCTATCACGTGACGGCGGCTTGGCGGTCAAACAATGTCACGCAAATACAGGGAATTATATGCGATTTTCGCCTTCCGTCGGAAAGCCGAGGCTACGGCGACCAAGAAAGCAATTCCGATGTATTCCAGGAAGGGGACGGAAGCCCCGGGGATGGGTTTTCGGGAGCTAAGGAGGGATTGTCGGCAGGCGGTGGGAACGTTTGAAAAAACGGGTAGTGTCCCACAATCAGGACACAACCAAAAAACGTACTCGGTTGCACCCAACGGGGTGTTATATTTTATTTCGCTGGAAGTGCAAAAACGTTCCTTCCGGCGCGCACGTTGTTTTTCGAATCGTTTTCGAATCGAAAAGGATCCAGACCATGCAATGGAGACTCCCACTGTACACCGGCGGCCAGCGATTGGCGGCCGCCCTGATGCTGGCCGTCGCCATCGCCACGGGAGCGGCGGCCCAGACCAACATCGGCAACATCCGCGGCTCGGTGTTCGACCCGACGAGAGCGGTGGTTCCGGACGTCACGGTGACGGCGGTGGATCAGGAGCGCGGCGTGGAGCGGCAAACCGTCAGCTCCGCGCTCGGCGAGTATGTCCTCGGCTACCTGACGCCGGGCCTCTACACGCTGCGTTTCGAGGCCGCAGGGTTTTCGCCGTACGTGATCGAGAATTTCGAAGTCCGCGTCGGGGAGACGGCGCCGTTTTCCCCGGAGCTGACTTTGGGCCCAGCGACCGAAAGCATCGTGGTGGCGGCCACCGCCGCGCGGCCGGTGATCGATACGAATCAGACCGCGCAGGCCAACCATATTGATTTCGTCAAGATCGAAAACCTTCCCATCAATCGCCGCGACTACCTGGATCTGGCGCTGCTGATTCCGGGAGTCTTCGACACGAACCATCTGGTGGATGACCGGGACAGCCGGATCGCGGCGACTCCGCAGTCCGGGCTGGCCATCGGCGGGGCCAGCTCGCGCAGCAACACGTTCATGCTGGACGGCTTGATCAACAACTTCGACACCGGCACGGTGCGCTCCTCGATCAGCCAGGAAGCGGTCCGCGAGTTCCAGGTGAACCGCAACACGTTTTCGTCCGAGCTGGGCAGCGCGGCCGGCGGGGCCGTCAACATCGTGACCAAGTCCGGCACGAGCGAGCTGCACGGAGGGCTGTTCGGGGTGGTCCGCAACCGTAACTTCCAGGCCCGGAACTTCTTCGATCCCGAGAAGTCGGCCTATACGCGGGTACAGAGCGGCGGATCGATCGGAGGCCCGATCGGGCGGAACGGGACGTTCTTCTACGGCGCCTACGAACGGCTCGACCGCCACGAATCGGTCTTCGTTCCCCTGCTTCAGGACAAGAGATTTCTCTATGAGTTGCCAGCCTCGCAGCAGGCACTGGCGGCAGCCCTCAGCCAAGCGGCGCCGGCCTTCGCCCCGCTGGTGGGGCAGCTTTCGGGTGCCCTGACGCCGGGCAACTACCCCCACGTGGTCTCCCTGTTCGAGCAGAACAGCGGCGTGTTCCCGTTCGCGGAAGAACGCCAGCAGGTGCTGGGGCGACTGGACCACAACGTGCGGGATGGACACAATATTTTCACGCGGTTCAACTGGACCGGCCAGGAGACCGAAAACACGCAGTTCGGCTCTCTGGTGGCCTACAGCCGGGGCCGGAATGCCCATACCAACGATTTCGCGCTGGCGGTCGGCAACACAGTGGTGATGGACCCGCGGTGGATCAGCGAAACGCGCCTGGGGCTCAGCTACCACGACTTCGGCGTGTTCCCGACCGAACCGCACGGTCCGGCGATCGACATCAACGGGTTCGGCCAGTTCGGGCGGGACTTCATTCTGCCGGTCCGGGTCTTGGAACGCGGCTGGCAGGCGCGGCAGAACTTCACCCGTTTTTCCGGTCCGCATACCTATAAGTTCGGCGCCAGCGTTCACTCCTTGCGCCACAGCGTGGTGGCGGAAACGTTCTTTTCGGGACGATTCATCTTCGGCGAGGCGGTTCCATTGAGCGCTGTGATCGACCAGGCGTCCCCCGGCGCGTCACAATTGATTCAAGGAACCCTGGCCCTCGCCGGCCAGCCCGGACTGGCCGCGGCGGTCAACGAACCCATCTCGTCGCTGCAGGCGTATGCCTTGGGATTGCCGCTTATCTATCAGCAGGGGTTCGGCGACCCCCGCTGGAATGGATGGAAAAACTTTTTCGACTTCTTTGCCGAGGCCTCCTGGCGCCTGCGGCCCGATTTCCTGCTGACGCTGGGCGTACGCCAGGAGTTCGAGATCAAGAGCCGGTTCCCGACCGACAAGAACAACTTCGGCCCGCGCATGGGGTTTGCCTGGAGTCCGGACGACAAGACCGTCGTCCGCGGGGGCTACGGAATCTATTACTCGAAGATCGAAGGCCAAATCACCTACATCAATGACTTGCTCGGAGAGAGAGGGCAGATCTTCCAGATCTTCATGCCGCTGAGCGGCTTGCCGGGAATCAACAGCGCGCTGACCGGGCAGCAGCTCACATCGGCGGAGATTTATCAGACCGCCTTGCAGCGAGGCATCCTCGGGACCCGGACGCTGACGCCCCAGGACCTGGCCATCCACGGCCTCGACCCGGGTCCGGGTCTGCCGCTGCGCGTGCAGTTCCGGGTGTCTCCCGATACGGTGAACCCCTACTCCCAGCAGGGCAGCTTCGAAATCCAGCGCGAAGTGGCCGGCTATACCGTCTCGGCGGGATACAATATGAACCTGGGCGTGCACCTGATCCGTCCGCTCGATGCCAATATCTATCAAGCAGGGACCAACGCGGCGGGCCGGCCGATCGTGGGCTTTCACAACCCGCTGCTGCTGCAGGACAACATCTACGGCAGCTGGGCCAATTCTTCGCATCACGCGCTGATCGTGCAGTTCCAGAAGCGCTTTTTCGACGGGTTCAGCTTCTCGGCGCACCACACCTGGAGCAAGACCATGGACGAGAACACGGACTACAACTCGTCGTTCCAACCGCACCTGCAGTGGGATGCGAAAGGCGAACGCGCGCTGTCTGCCTTCCATCGGGCACACAACTTCGTCGCCAACACCGTGATGGAGCTGCCCTGGCAATCGGGTGACGGCGGCAGCGGCCTGGCTCATGCGCTGCTCCGCGACTTCACGCTGTCGGCAATCATGAGAGCGCAATCGGGCGCTCCGTTCAACCTCAACGCCGGCTATGACAGCGTGGGCGACCGCCACACCGACACGCATCGCCCGTGGGGCGTGGGCCGCAACACCGGCATCGGGCCCGACCTGGCTTCGATCGACCTCCGGCTGAACCGAGCGTTCCCGTTCGGGGATGGCCGGAGCGTCGAGCTCATCGGCGAGGCGTTCAACCTGCTCAACCGCACGAACTTCAAGACCGTCAACAGCTCAGTCGGAGATCTGAGCGCGGAGGAGCTGCCTGCCCGGCCCACGGGGCGGGCGGGGCCGGTCACCGAGCCGTTTTCCTATACCTCGGCCTTCGATCCGAGGCAGTTCCAGTTTTCGTTGCGCATCAATTTTTGAGGAGCCAACGAACTGCCCTGCGTTCCCAGCGGGGGCTTACCGGCAGGAATGCCAGTCGCAATTAACCGAAGAAGATGAAGATGGAGCACAGGCCCTACCGGCCTGTCGCTACCTGGCTGTCGCCACTTGGGGCCAGACAGAATGCCTGTCCCTACTTGCCTGTCGCTACCTGGCCAGCGGGACGCCGGCGCTACGGGAGGCAGGAATGCCGGGCGCTGCTTCAGGACAAGCGAAGAGCAGATCCCTCGTCGCTTCCCTCGGCTTCGCTCGGGGCAGGACGTTCCTCGGGATGACATTCTTGGGTGGTGGCCTGCTATAGGAGAAGATGGAGCACAGGCCCTGGCGGACCTGTGCTCGAAGGGGACAGGCCGGAGGCCTGTCGCTACTTGGGACAGGCAAGAATGTCGGTCGCTACCTGGGGGACTTTTCTAGGGTGACATGCCCTTGAAGGTGAGCTTCTGGATGCCGCGGCCGGTCTGGGCGACGTAGAGGTTGCCCTTGGAGTCGGTGGCGATCTGGTGGCCGCCGGAGCGCAAGCCGTCGGGCTTGATCTCGCCGACGATCTCAAGCGTGGCGCGGTTCAGGATGAAGATTTCGTCGTCCCCACCGACATAGAGGAAGCGCTGGCCGGGATCATGGGAGAATGCCACGTTGCGGGCGAAGGTGCCGGTATTGTGGACATACTGGCGAAGGAAGCGGCCGTCGGTGGAGTAGGCGTGCACGCGCTCGTACTCGCGGTCGGCAACGTAGACGGTGCCATCATTTGAAACACGGATGGCGTGGACGATGCTGAACTGGGGAGCGTCCTCGCTGGCCTCGGTGTCCCAAGGCGGACACTGGACGTGATCCTGCGGCGTGTTCCCGAAGGCGCCCCACATGCGCTTGAAGGCACCAGTGTCGGCATCGAGCACAATGACCCGATGGTTGCCGTAGCCGTCGGCGATGAAGATTTCGTTGGTGGGCGCATAAGAGCCGGCGTCGGCCGGCATGTTGAAATTCCGGGTGTCGTCATTGCCGCCGTGCTGGTCGGGGCGGCCAATCTGCAGGACGAACTGGCCGTCGAGAGTGAACTTCAGGACCTGGTCATCCCAGACGGGTTCGAGGCGGGGCAGCGGATTGAGCTTGCAGTAGTTGCCGCCGATCCAGACGAAGCCCTTGGAGTCAATGTGGATGCCGTGCTCGCGCTGCACCCAGTCATAGCCCGGTCCGTCCCCGCCCCATGAGTTGAGGAAATTGCCCTCCTCGTCGAAGATCATGACGGGCGGGGCGGCCATGGGGAAGTCCTCGTCGGACAAGGCGCGCGGGCGAGACAGGACGTAGATGCGATCCTGGGCGTCGACGTCAACGCTCGACGGGTGGCCCAGCTTCCATTGCGACGGGACTTTCGGCCAGGCGGGGTCCACCTCGAACATCGGCATCCCACCCTGCTGGGCATGGAGCATGGGCAGAGCAAAGGTGAAAGCAAACAGCACTACGCCAAGACGAAACATCGTTCTCATGGGGGCCTCCTAAACCGGGGTTTCCTGATGGAATTGCCAGTCCGGGGAATTATACCGTAACGGAGTTGATGGGGTATCCAAATTCGAGCGAAAGGCAGTAGGGTAGAAGGAGCGCGGAAAAGACCAATCAGGATTTCAGCAAATCATGGAAGTCTTCAACTTTCAGCCCCGCTTTTCGGATCAGGGAGCGGAGCAATCCGGGACCCAGTTCGCGGTGAAGCGGCACCGTCAAGACCACGGGCCAATCCGGGCGGAATAGGCTCACGTGACTCCCGCGCTGCCGGGCGCTAACCCAACCGGCCCGCTCAAAGGCGCGGATGGCGTCCTCTCCCGAACAAACGGGCAGCTTCACGACGAGCCAGCCACCTGGACTTCAACCACTTCCATTTCGGTGGGCAGGCCATGCTCTTTGCGGGTTTCGAGGCTCAGAAGGATCGCTTCTTCAATATTTCGAAGCGCCTCTTCGCGTGTTTCGCCCTGCGAAAGGCAGCCCGACAAGGCAGGACACTCCACCACCCAGGAACCGGCTTCGTCCTGCTCCACAGTTACAAGGAATCGCATGATTCTCGCTCGTTCTACCACTGTATTCTATCACTGTCATCTCATTCATCGCCCGACATCGCGCGTCTTTACCAGCAAATGAAAAGTTGAATCCTGACTTCCAGGGAACGGCACGAATCCGCATTTCTGGCAGGGTCGAATTGCACGCTCATTTGACCTCATGGGATCCGTGACGACAACACGATACTTGGGGAAAACGACCTCATTCAAAAATGCGCCGATCATGGCTGGACCGAACCCCTTTCCCACCAGAGACGCTTCGCCGATGAAAAAATCAATTCCGGCCATCTCTTCACACGGATAAGTTTTCAATAGCTCGTGATCGTTGAGCACACCATCTGGAAGTCCAAACGTAAGCGGGTAGTACTGAATGTATCCTACAGGTTTATCTTCCAACCGCGCGACGAAACCGAAAACCTCCTCTTTCTCCTCGACGCGAGGAGCGTACTTGGCCGTGATTTCTTCGAGGGATAACTCTTGGCCTCTGGCGAACCATTGTCTAACCAAAGGAGCCTGAAACCATCGGTGCATGAGCGGGAAATAATCTGTTCGCAAAGGAACGAAAGTAATATTCACGCGAGGCTCCCAACTCAATGGGAATAGGAAGAGATCATACCTTAAAGCTGAATTGCCACTTTGAGCGCGCTGGCGACGAGGCGCTGCAGCAGGGCGGCGGTTTTGGCGTTCTGGAGGGTGCCGTCGGGATTGAAGGCGTCCGCGGCACGGCCGATGTGGACCTGGGGCTGGGGAATCACCATGACGTTGAGCGCCCAGAGCGTCTGGCGGAGATGATACTGACCGCGGACGGTTCCGAAGCCGCCGGTCGAGGCGCCGAATACGGCCGCGACTTTTCCGTCCAGCGAGTTTTTCTGGCGCGAGAGCCAGTCGATGGCATTCTTGAGCGCACCGGAGATGGAGTAGTTGTACTCGGGCGAGGCGATCAGGATGACGTCGGCCGCCTCGACGGCAGCTTTCAAACGCAGGACCGAATCGGGCATGCCTTGTGCCTCGAGGTCGCCGTCGTAGATCGGCAGAGCCAGTTCCTGGAGGTCGGCTTCGGAGACCTGGGCGCCGGCGTCGGCGGCGAAGCGCTTGGCAACCTGCAGGGCCTTGCGGTTGTAAGACTCGCGACGAAGGCTGCCGGACATTCCGAGCACTTTCAGTTCTGCCATGAGACCTCCTGCGTAAGGCGTAAGGGCGGATTGTAGCAGAAGAAGAAGGAAGGATTGGACCACTGGCCACGCCTCGCTCACGCCCCGGCTCCACCCGGGGCAGGCTCACGCGGCCCGGACGAATGCAAGGAGGAAAAGTTTCGTAGGCCTGAAGGAATGGGAGTAGAATTTTACGGGATTTCATTCCGTGGAAGAGAGAAAACGAACCGATCCTTGGTTGGCCTGCGGTTGCCCTGCATCTTCTCTCGGGACTCCCCGGGATGACAGACCAGACATGATTCCTATTTCCAAGTTCTCGAAAGGGTGAACGATGGCGTTGGTGCTGAGCAATGAAGATATCGTGAAACTGCTGCCGATGGATGCGGCGCTCGCGGCGCTCGAACCGTCCTATTGCGATTTTGCGCGGGGGGAGGCGATTTCGCCGACGCGGCGCGACATGCTGGCGCCGCTCAAAGAGGCGGAGAAGTGCGTGTACGAGTTCAAGTCGATGCCTTCGGTCTATCCGCGCAAAGGCGTGGCGGCGTGGCGGGTGAACTCAGACTTCCTGACGTGGCACAAGCGGGCCGGAACGGTACGGCGGGAAAAGCAACCCCGGGCACCGGGCGACCGATACGTGGGATTGGTGATGCTGTTCAGCATGGAGACGGGCGAACTGCTGGCGGTCTTCCCGGACGGCGAGATGCAGCGCATCCGGGTGGGGGCAGCCAACGGGATCGCCGCCAAGCACCTTTCGCTGCCGGATGCGAACACGGTGGGGCTGCTCGGGTCGGGGTTCCAGGCCGGGGCGCAACTGCAAGCCATGTGCGCCGTGCGCAAGATCCAACGCATCCGCGTGTTCAGCCCGAATCCGGAGCACCGGGAGAGCTTCGCCCGGGAATGGACCCCGAAGCTCGGGATCACGGTGGAGCCGGTGGGGTCGGGGAAAGAGGCGGTGGACGGGGCGCAGATTGCGATCTGCGCGACCAACTCCGCGCAGCCGGTGTTCGAGAAGGAGTGGATCGAACCCGGAATGTTCCTGACGTCGATCCGGGCGTTCGAGCTCGACCGGCCGACGCTCGAACGGTGCGACGTGCTGTTCATCCACAACCGGAGTTCGGAGCCGGAGAGCTACGTCTCGGGCGGCGACCGGACGGTGGTGCCGGAACTGGCGACCGGCGGAGCCAAGGCCAAGGGCGGCGTCATCGACTGGGGCGACCAGAAAGAACTGGGCGAGCTGCTGGTGGGCAAGGCTCCCGGGCGGACCAGTCCGGAGCAAGTAACCTGCTTCGTGAACAACATCGGCATGAGCCTGCAATTCGCGGCCTGCGGAGCGGAAGCGGTGGCGCGGGCGAGGGCCCAAAAGTTGGGACACGAACTGCCGGGTGAGTGGTTTACGGAGGACGTGCATCCGTAGACAAACAGTGAATCGTGAGGAGTGGATAGCGCAACCAGCATGTTGGGGGCAAGGCTTCGCGGCTAGCGTCCCGGAGCAAGATATGAACCGGATGGTTTTCTGGGTCATTGCTTTGCTTGTGATCTCATGTCCGGCAGTGTTGCGGGCGCAAGAGGGGAGCGGCGAGACCGGGGCGCCGCAGGAAGAATCGGCGGCGGAACTGATGATGCGGGGGAATCAGTTCTCCCATCACGATGACCTGGCGCGCGCGGAAGCGGAATATCGGAAGGCGGTTCAAGCGGCTGAAGAGAATGGTTCCGAAAGCAGCGAATTGATTGTGCCGCTTCATGCGCTGGCGGTTACCTACGCCAATCAGCACAAACAAGCAGAGGCGGAGGCGACATTCCGACGGCTTCTTTCCGTTCAGGAAAAGGCGCTGGGGCCGGACGATCCGGCGGTCGCGACGACGGTGCTGTCGCTCGCGTTCGCTTCCGAGTTGCTCGGGAAGCACGACGAAGCCCTTCGATACTTCGAGCAGTCCCTGGGCATTCTGGAAGGGAAGTTCGGGCCGGAGGACGTCCGGGCAGCCGAGGCGCTGACGGCGCTGGCGGGATTCAAGGCAAGGATGGGAGAGTATGCCGAGGCCCGGCCACTGCTCGAACGCGCGCTGCCGATTCAGGAGCAGGCGCTGCGGCCGGACAGCCCGATGCTGGGAGGGACGCTCTACAACCTGGGCAAGGTTTACAACGAATCCAACGAGGCGGCGAAGGCGGAGCCAGTGCTGGCGCGTGCCGTCGCCGTCCTGGGAAACTATTTCGGGCGGGACAATCCGAACGTCGCGGGGGCGCTGCGCGAACTGGCGATTTCCTATTCCAGGCAAGAAAAGTACGCGCAGGCGGAAACGATCTACCGGCGGGTGGTGGAGCTAAGGGAGAGAGAGTTTGGGCCGGATGCGCCGGAACTGGCGCCGGTTTTGGACGACTGGAGCGCCGTGCTGCTCCGTCTCGACCGCGAGGCGGATGCGGCTGCCGTCAGGAATCGCGCGGATACGATTCGGGCGGGTGAGCAGTAGCGGACCTGCAAGTCACTCGTGCCATCAGCCGGTCTATCAGCGCACAGCGATCGTCACGGTGTTGGACACCGCTCCTTCGATAGACAAAACCAGAGGCACAGCGTCACCAGATGGCGCGTCGTCGGGTACCCGCGCGTTGACTTGATACAGGCCGACCTGTCCCGGGGCAAGCCCGGAGAACGAGACCTCAGCCGGAACGGCGCCAATCGTCACTGAAGGAGCGGCAATTGTCCGGGAGAGCGGGTCTGCTGGGGACAACGAACCACTCTGCGGTTCGTTATCCACGGCTCCGAGTCCCGTGGCGCGCTTCGCTTCCAGTTCATGAATGCGACTTTCTCTCTCCGTGACGGCACACCGTCTGCCGCACTCAGAAAATCGCCAGGGGGTTGATGGGGGAACCGGTGCCGCCTTCGACGGCGAGCGGGGCGAAGGTGATCATGAACTCGTAGCGGTTCAGGCGCCGGGCCGTTTCGACTACGCGCTCGAGGTCGAGGTTCTCGACGATGCCGGCGCCGAGCCAGACGAGCAGCGCTTCATGAATCGGGTTGCCGACGATGCCCTGCTCAGGGCCCCAGCCGGGGCGCGGGTTCCAGTCAATGTTGAAGTCGTGACCGGCGAAGGCGATGTCGCGCTCCTTGAAGAAGGGAATGGTGTCGGCGAAGTAACCGGCGACCCGGCCGGCGTGCGGGCCGACGGCGGCGCGGCGCTTCCAGCGGCCGACATAGAGCAGAATCACGTCACCCGGTCCGACTTCGACGCCGGCCTGCTGCTCCCAGGCTTCGAGGTCGGCGCGGGTGATGGGGGTTCCGGGCTCGATCCAGTCAACGCCTTTGAGCTGCGGCATGTCATAGAGCACGGCGCGGGTGGTGATGCCGTCGCGGCGGCCCATCACGTCGCCCTGCCGGCAGCCGGTTTCCTCCGAGATGTTTTCGGAGGCCGAGTAGCCGTTGTACATGCGATTCTCAAATAAGAAGTGGCAGAAGGCGTCGATGTGGGCGGTGGCCAGTCCGTGGTAACTCACAGAGAAACTGTCGGCGGTGCCGCGGTCGCTGAGGCGGGTGGTGGTGCGCTCGAATGTCCGGTCGTCGGGGACATCGGCCGCAGGCTGCTGCGGGACCGGCGAGGACATCGAAACGACGATGCCGGATTGAACCAGCGCCGCCGCCGCGCGGACCTTCTCGGGAGTGATCAGGTTGGCGGTGCCTTTCTGGTCGTTGGGACCCCAGCGGCCCCAGTTGCTGAACTCGCTGCGCCAGCGGACAAAGTCCTCCGGGGTCACGGTCGTGGGAGGGTTCTGGCCAGAGGCAGGCTGCTGCACCATGCCGAAAACGAATGCGACAAGCAGGAAGCTTGCGAGCAACGGATGCATGAACCGACGATCCATCAGGTCCTCCGAGAAGATCGAATCGTTGTATTGCCTATGCGGAGAAGCCTACGCTGGCCGAGCGCGGGCGGTCAAGGGCGAATTGGGTGCGAGCTGCCCTCAGGTGCGAATGCCTGCAACCGGACAACAGCACACGCTATCTTACTCCTTGACTTCACGCTGCAAGAGTTCGAGGAAGCGGATGGCGGCGGGAGTGAGTTTCTTGCGGCGGCGGTGGATGATGCCGATCGTGCGGACGAGCTCGGCGCCGTTGAAGGGAATGGCGCTCAGCAGGCCAAGCGAGACATCCTGGCGGACGGTGGGCTCGGGCAGGATGCTGACCCCTTCGCCGATGCCGACAGCCTCTTTGATGTTGGCGATGTTGTCAAACTCCATGACGGGGCGGACGGCGACACGATGATCCTTGAGGTAGCGGTCAATCACTTTCCGAATGTAGAGATCGTCGTCGAAACAGACGAAGGGCTGGCCGTCGAGCTGCGTGGCCTCGACGTGGCTTTGGGCGGCCAGCGGATGCTCGCGGTTGGTGGCCACGATCATCTGCTCGCGCCGCCAGGGTATGATCGTCAGATCCTTAGTGGGGTTGGGATAGCTCAGCAGGCCGATGTCAGCCTTGTCGTCCAAGATGGCGTCATAGACTGCGTCGGTGCGGAGGTATTCGAGATGCACGGTGGCCTGGGGATAGAGGCGCATGAACTCGCGCGTGTGGCGGGCCATGTCATAGAGACCGATGGAGTAGATGCTGGCGACGCGGACCGGTCCGCTGATCTGGTCCTTGAAAGCTTCGAGGCCGGCCTGCAACTGCTCGTAGCGGCGGAGCATGTCGCGTGCCGCGCGGAGGTATACTTCCCCGGCTGGAGTGAGCACCAAGGGGCGCTTGCGGCGCTCAATCAGGCGGAGGCCGAGCGACTCCTCCAGGTGCTGCATCTGCTGGCTGGCAGCCGATTGGCTGATGGAATTCAGCTTCGCGCCACGGGTAAAACTCTCCGACTCAGCTATGTCTCTGAATAATTTGAAAGTCACCAAATCCATGCAGCCATAATACTATAAGAAAATCTAATTTAAACATTTTTCTTCTTTTTTATTGACTTATGATAAAGAGCCGGATATGTTGTATGGCACGCTGGGCGAGTGTCGGCCAGCGAAACCGCACTCAGCGGTGCAGGCGGAACAGAAGATGAACCTCAGCGGAATGCCCCAACCACAGGGACTGTACGATCCAGCGTTCGAGCACGACGCCTGTGGGATCGGTTTTGTGGCGGACATCCGGGGACGGAAGTCGCACGCAATCGTCAAGAAAGGCCTCCAAGCACTGATCAACCTGACGCATCGAGGGGCCTGCGGGTGCGACGACCGGACGGGCGACGGAGCGGGGGTGGTGCTGCAGGTTCCCCACGAGTTCTATGGACGCGAGTGTGACCGGTTGGGGTTCGGACTGCCCGAAGCGGGGCGTTACGGCGTCGGAATGATCTTTCTGCCGCAAGAAACAGCGATGCAGTCCGAATGCGAGCGGCTGCTGGAAGAAATCGTTGCGGAGGAAGGACAGCAGGTTCTGGGCTGGCGCACGGTTCCGACGGACAACTCGCCGCTGGGGCGGCTGGGGATCGAGACGCAGCCGGCGATCCGTCAGATCTTCATCGGGGCGGCAGGGGGCGCAGACGAGGCGGCGCTCAACCGGAAGCTGTACGTGATCCGCAAGCGGATGCAGGCGGAGATCCGGAAGCGCAAGATCGAGAAGTTCTACATCCCGAGCATGTCGGCGTCGACGGTGGCATACAAGGGAATGCTGCTGGCAACGCAAATCGGGCCATTTTACAAGGATCTGCAGGACCCGCTGTTCCAGACAAGTCTGATACTGATTCACCAGCGGTACTCGACGAACACGTTTCCGAGCTGGGAGCTGGCACAGCCATTCCGGTACGTGGCGCACAACGGCGAGATCAACACGCTCCGAGGGAACATCAACTGGATGCATGCACGGGAGTCCATGATGGAGTCGCCGCTGTTCGGCGAAGACATGCAAAAAGTGTTTCCGATCATCGAGTCGGAGGGCAGCGACTCGGCGATGATTGATAACGCGATCGAGCTGCTGCTGCTGGGCGGGAGGACGCTGCCGCACGCGATGATGATGGTGATTCCGGAAGCGTGGAGCACCAATCCGCACATGCCGCACTACAAGCGGGCCTTCTACGAGTATCACGCGGCTCTGACGGAGGCTTGGGACGGACCGGCGGCGATGGTGTTCACGGACGGAAAGGTGGTGGGCGGGACGCTCGACCGGAACGGGCTGCGGCCGTGCCGCTACACGGTGACGCACGACGATCTGGTGATCCTGGGATCGGAGACCGGGGTGCTGGCGCTGCAGCCGGAAGAGGTAAAGCACAAAGGACGGCTGCAACCGGGACGCATGTTCCTGGTGGATACGCTCCAGGGACGGATCATCGAAGACGAAGAGATCAAGAGGGACTACGGAACCCGGCGGCCATACGGGCGATGGCTGGAAGAGAACCTGATCGAGATCGAAGACCTGCCGGCGCCGGCGCACGTGACCGCTCCCAACGACGAGACGCTGCTCGAACGGCAGCGGGCGTTCGGGTACACGCAGGAAGACCTGCGGATGCTCCTGGGGCCGATGGCGAACCAGGGGCAGGAGCCGGTGGGCTCGATGGGAACCGACACACCGCTGGCGTGCCTGTCGGACAAGCCGCAACTTCTGTTCCACTACTTCAAGCAACTATTCGCGCAGGTCACGAATCCGCCGATCGATCCGATCCGGGAAGAGCTGGTGATGTCGCTGCTCAGCTACATCGGGCAGGAGCGGAATATTCTGGACGAGACGCCGAAGCACTGCCACCTGCTGAAAATCTGCGATCCAATCCTGACGAACCGGGAACTGGAAAAAGTGCGCTCGCTCGAGCGAGGCGACTTCCTAGCGACGACGCTGCCGACGCTGTTTCCGGTGGCCGAAGGATCCGCGGGACTGCAGAAAGCCCTGGACGAGTTGTGCCAGAAAGCATCCCAAGCGGTGGCGGACAAATACACCGTGCTGATTCTCTCGGACCGGGAGATGGACCGCGAGCGGGCGCCCATCCCCAGCCTGCTGGCGCTGGCGGCGGTGAACAATCATCTGGTGCGCGAGGGAACGCGGATGCCGTGCGCGCTAGTGGTGGAATCGGGCGAGCCACGGGAAGTGCACCACTTCGCGCTGCTGATCGGGTACGGGGCCAGCGCGGTGAACCCCTATCTGGCTCTCGAAACACTCGGCGGGCTGGTACGGGAAGGGCGACTGCCTCCTGAGATCACGTGGGAAAAGGCGGTCTACAACTTCACAAAGGCAGTCAACAAGGGGCTGCTGAAAATCTTCTCGAAGATGGGGATCTCGACGCTCCAGAGCTATCGCGGGGCGCAGATTTTCGAGGCCATCGGGCTGAACCGGGACCTGGTGGAGCGGTACTTCACCGGGACGGCGTCGCGGATCGAGGGAATCGACCTCGACGTGATTGCGAAGGAAACTGCGATGCGGCACGCACACGCCTTCCAGCCGGTGACCGACGCCGACCTCGAACTGGACGTGGGCGGACATTACCAGTACCGGGTGCGCGGCGAGTTCCACATGTTGAATCCGCTGACAGTGGCGAAGGTGCAGCATGCAGTGCGGCAGCAAAGCTATGCCACATACCAGGAATACACGCGGCTCATGAACGACTATAGCCAGCAACTCTGCCAGCTGCGTGGGCTGCTGGAGTTCAAACGAGCCGAGAAACCGATCCCGCTCGACGAGGTTGAGCCCGCCAACGAGATCGTGAAGCGGTTTGCCACCGGTGCGATGTCCTACGGTTCGATCAGCAAGGAGGCACACGAGACGCTGGCGGTGGCGATGAACCGCATCGGCGGTAAGAGCAATACGGGCGAAGGCGGCGAGGACGAAGACCGCTACACGCGCGACCCGAACGGGGACTTGCGGTCGAGCGCCATCAAGCAGGTGGCGTCGGGGCGCTTCGGCGTGACGACGAATTACCTGGTAAACGCGCAGGAACTGCAAATCAAGATGGCGCAGGGAGCCAAGCCCGGCGAGGGAGGGCAGCTTCCGGGCCACAAAGTGAGCGGAGGCATCGCCAAGACGCGGCATTCGATCCCCGGCGTAGGGCTGATCTCGCCGCCGCCGCACCACGACATCTACTCCATCGAGGACCTAGCGCAATTGATCCACGACCTCAAGAACTCGAACCCGCAGGCGCGCGTTGCGGTGAAGCTGGTCTCGGAAGTCGGCGTGGGCACGATCGCGGCCGGGGTGTCGAAGGGGCACGCGGACGTGGTGCTGATCAGCGGAGACACGGGCGGCACGGGAGCGTCACCGCTGTCTTCGATCAAGCATGCCGGAATCCCGTGGGAGCTGGGGCTGGCAGAAACGCAGCAGGTGCTGGTGATGAACGATCTGCGCGGGCGGATCATCGTGCAGACGGACGGCAAGATGACGAACGGGCGGGACGTGGCCGTGGCGGCGCTGCTGGGTGCGGAGGAGTTCGGCTTCTCGACGCTGCCGCTGATCTCGATGGGCTGCATCATGATGCGCAAGTGCCACCTGAACACTTGCCCGGTTGGAATCGCGACGCAAGACCCGGTGCTGCGGGCGAAATTCACGGGAACCCCGGAGAGCGTCATCCAATTCTTCTTCTTCGTTGCCGAAGAAGTCCGGCAGATCATGGCCGAGATGGGAATCCGGCGCATGGACGACATGATCGGGCGCTCGGACCTGCTGCAGGTAAAAGAAGAGGTCATTCGCAATCACTGGAAGGCGAAAGGGCTCGATTTCTCAAGCATCCTCTACCAGCCGACCGCGGCGGCCGATATTGCGCGGCACAAAGTGCAGGAACAGGACCACGGGCTTGAAAAAGCGCTGGACTACAAGTTGATCGAGCTGGCGAAGCACGCGCTCGAAGGCGCCGGTCCAGTCGAGATCAAGCTGCCGATCCGAAACGTCCACCGCACGGTAGGGACGATGCTCTCGAGCGAGATCGCAAAGCGGTACGGCTCGGCGGGGCTACCGGACGACTACATCCACTGCCATTTCACAGGGTCGGCAGGGCAGAGCTTCGGGGCGTTCGCGGCCAAGGGGCTGACGCTGGTGCTCGAAGGCGACGCCAACGACTACACCGGCAAAGGGCTGTCGGGTGCGCGGATGATCATCTATCCGCCGAAGGGCTCAAACTTCGTCTTTGAAGAAAACATTCTGATCGGGAACGTGGTCCTGTACGGCGCGACAAGCGGCGAGGCGTTTTTCAACGGCATGGCCGGGGAGCGCTTCGCGGTGCGGAACAGCGGCGTGACGGCCGTGGTGGAAGGAGTCGGCGACCACGGCTGCGAGTACATGACGAACGGGCTGGTGGTGGTGCTCGGGAAGACCGGGCGTAACTTCGCAGCGGGGATGAGCGGCGGGATCGCTTACGTGCTGGACGAAGATGGATACTTCGGCGGGAAACGCTGCAATCTAGCGATGGTGGATCTGGAAGAGGTCACCGAAGAGGTCGACATCCACGTGCTGCGGGATCTGATCGAGCGGCACTTCGAGTACACCGAAAGTCCGAAGGCGGAATGGGTGCTCGCGAATTGGGAGACGATGATCCCGAAATTCGTGAAGGTATTCCCGCACGAATACAAGCGAGTGCTACGGGAATGGGCCAGCGCGCGGGAGGGAGAACAAGTGCCGCATGGGTAAGGTGACAGGGTTCCTCGAATATCAACGGGAAGCGCCGGGCTACCGGCCGATTGCGGAGCGCATCGAGGATTACCGCGAAGTTTACCGGGGGATGGAGGACCCGGCGCTACGCACGCAGGGGGCGCGGTGCATGGACTGCGGCATCCCGTTCTGTCATACCGGCTGCCCGCTCAATAACATTATCCCGGATTGGAACGACCTGGTGTACCGCAACCGCTGGCAAGAAGCACTGCAGGTGCTGCATTCGACGAACAATTTCCCGGAGTTCACGGGGCGCGTGTGCCCGGCGCCGTGCGAAGCGGCCTGCGTGCTCGGGATCAACGACGACCCGGTGACGATCAAGCAGATCGAAAAAGCGATCGCAGACCGGGGCTTCGCGGAAGACTGGACGAAGCCGCAGCCACCCGCGACGCGGACCGGGAAGAAAGTGGTGGTGGTCGGGTCGGGGCCTGCCGGAATGGCGGCGGCGCAGCAACTGAACCGCGCAGGGCATACCGTGACGCTATACGAGCGGGACGACCGCATCGGGGGGCTGCTGCGCTACGGCATCCCCGATTTCAAGATGGAGAAACACCTGATCGACCGGCGCGTGAAGCAAATGGAAGAAGAAGGCGTGATCTTCCGCACGTCGTTGAACGTGGGCGTGGACGTCGAAGGACAGCAACTGCTGCGCGAGTACGACGCCGTGCTGATCTCGATCGGCTCCACGATTCCGCGCGACCTGCCGGTACCGGGGCGCGAGCTCAAGGGCGTATGCTTCGCGATGGAGTTCCTGCCGCAGCAGAACCGGCGCGTGGCGGGGCTGCCGGTAGACCCGGAGAAGAGTATCACGGCGACGGGCAGGCGCGTGGTCATCATCGGAGGCGGCGATACGGGAGCGGACTGCTTGGGGACGTCGCACCGGCAAAAGTGCGCCGAAGTGCACATGTTCGAACTGCTGCCGATGCCCCCGTCGGAACGAACTCCTGAGATGCCGTGGCCGAACTGGCCGATGACGCTACGCACGGAAAGCTCGCACGAAGAAGGCGGCAAGCGGCGCTGGAGCGTTTCGACGAGGAAATTCACGGGAGAGAACGGACACGTCAAGAAACTGCACGGGATCGAACTCGAATGGGGACCGCCGGACGCCAACGGACGGCGGGCGATGAAGGAAATCCCCGGGTCGGAATTCGAGATGAACATAGACCTGGTGCTGCTCGCCATGGGTTTCCTGCATCCGCAGAAGGCGGGGTTGGTGGAGCAGCTCGGAGTGAAGCTCGATCCGTGCGGCAACGTGGCCGCGGACGGGAGCTACATGACCAGCGCGCCGGGAGTTTTCGCCGCCGGGGACGCCCGGCGGGGCCAGTCGCTCGTAGTGTGGGCGCTCGCGGAAGGTCGCAAAGCCGCACGCGCCATCGATATTCACCTGATGGGCACGACCAGCCTGCCCATTTAATTCCGATATCCAATCACCACCGGCGAATGGGAACCGATCTCGGCGGTTTCGACGCGGGTAAAGCCCGCCTGCCGAAGCCAGCCGGTGTACTCGGCGAGCGTGAAGGTGTCGCCGTGCTCGGTGTGAAGCAGCATGTTCAGAGCGAAAAAGACGGGGAAGGGCGGGCCGTTGCGGTCGTCGCTGGGAAGAAGGTCAATGATGACGACGCGGCCGCCGGAACGGAGAGCGGTGTGGAGACGCTGCAGCAGGTCCTGCGCGGACTGCGCACCCTCAGAGTGAAGGATGTTGCCGAGCAGGGCCAGATCGTACTGCTCGCGGCCGAAATCAACGGTTTTCAGGTCTCCCGGCAGGAAGTCGAACTGTTTCTCGACGCCGTGGCGCTGCAAGAATTCGCGCGTGACGGCGAGCATGGCGGGGAAGTCCTGTGCGGTGACGCGGCCTTCCGGGTCTCGCTCAGCCAGGGCAATGCCCCACACGCCGGAGCCGCACCCAACGTCCACAGTGCGGAGACCTTTCAAAAGTTTCCCGATGCCGAGCGAGTCGGCCAGGGCCCGGGCCCGGGTGAGGTGGAGACCGTGGAGGGTCTGCACCAGAATCGGAAAGAAGATCTCGGCGAGCATCTGGGTTTCCATGCGTTGGAGCGGCTGGCCGGAACGGATGACGTCGGTCAGGCGTCCCCAGGAATTCCATAGTTCGTCCTGCTCCATGAACAGGCCAAGATAGTCGGGGGCCCCACGAACGAGAAACCGGGAGGCCAGGGGTGTGAGCTCATAGGTGGGGCCGTTCCGAATGAGAAGTTGGGTGGCAACCAGGGCGTTGAGGAGCATGCGGATTCCGCGCTCGCTGGCCTGAGCTGCCGTGGCGATCTCCGCGACAGTCTTCTTCCCGGCGGCGATGTGGGAGAACACGCCCAACTGCAGGCCAGACGAAAGCACGCGCGACGGAATAAAGGAAAAGGCCATCTGATGCAGCAGTTCGGGGTCTGGTGCAGGATTCGCGCTGTTGGCTTCGGTCATCAGTTTCCTCCAAGGTCTCTTCTTGATCCTCGCTCTTCGCAATATGGTACGCGCCAGATGGAATGGCAAGAAAGGGGGAGGAGGCCACGGCGCAGGGCTTTGAAATGGGCAAAATCGGCTGACGTTTCGCAGCAGATACCTGCAAAGGTACGAGCCAAGGCTTTCCGTCCCCGGGAAGAGGTTGCGGTTGGCGACATGGTCGAGATCGAATCAGGGCGGGCAACCAACTACCTAGCCGCCCCCTTCCGAATCTGTTTCTGCAAAAACTTCCGCAGTGAAGCCTTCGATGGTCGCGCCGCGCTGCCAGGCGTCGGGAGGGAGCCCGGCCTTGCGGCAGGTTTCTTCCAGGAAGCGGGCGCGGTCCCATTGCCGCGCCACCGCCACCTGGGGTAGCAGCAAGCCGCGCGCGTGGTCCTGCGTGATCATCAGGCCGTGAGCCCCTACCTGAATTTCTTCGGGGCGGACGGCGCGAAAGCGCGAAAGCACGGAAATCTCCAGCGCGATGTCGGGCAGCTCGGAGGGCTGCAAGGGCGGGAACCGAGGGTCGCGGAGCGCCGCAGCCTCAGCGGCGTCCATGACGGTCCGGTAGAGGGGAAGCGCCGCTTGGACATAGCCGATACAGCCGCGGAGGGCGTCCTTGTTGTGAAGGCTGACGAAGGCGCCGAGGCGGGCTTCGAGAACACCGGGGACAGTCGCAGGAAGGGGCTTGGGCTCCCGGTGCACGGCGGCTTCCAGACTGCGCCGCGCCAGCGAAAGCAGCAAACGCCGCTCGGCATGGTTGAGTCGAGAAGCCACGGCAGGGGTGGGCTGAGACATTACTCCTGGGCGGTCCGTTGCAGCCGACCAGAGGTTGGCCGTACTTTGTGCTGCGGCTCCGGGGCCCCCATCCGAATCCAGAACCGGCGGAAGTACTGCGCGGCGGAGAGCACGGCGAGCGAAACCGCCAGCCACAAAGCCCAATAGCCGATGGTCTCCAGCAAAGCGAAGCGCATGCCCAGGATGATGGCGGTGATGGCAACCACCTGGGTGGCCATCTTGGCCTTTCCGAGGTCGGAGACTTCAATCCCGATGCCCCTGGCGAGGGCTACGTTCCGCAAACCCGTGACGGCGACTTCGCGTCCGACCAGAATCACGACCATCCAGGCGGGCACCAGCCCCATCTCCACCATGGCAATCAGGGCGGAGGAAACCAGCAGCTTATCGGCGACCGGGTCCAGCCAAGTCCCGATGGCGGTCACTTGCCGCCGGCGTCGTGCCAGGTAGCCGTCCAGCGAGTCGGTCAGCGCGGCGGCCAAAAAGATGGCCACACCGATAAATTCCTTGTTCGGAAAGCGAGTGAGCAGAACAACGACGAGCAGCGGAATCAGGAAGATTCGGAGGATGGTCAGGCTGTTGGGAAGATTCATTCATAACCCCGGCTCAATTCCAGGATTCACTATAGCCAAGGGGAGGGGTGGTGTCAAAGAGAAATGAGTGCTCGGGAGGGCTACCATCGGGGCGGATCGGTGAGGGAAGGACGACGGGAGAGCGGTTCGCTCTTCTTGCCGACAGAGCTTCCACAGCGGGTGCACAGATATTCGTACATCTCGCTGTCGAGCAGGACCAGAAGCAGCCGCTTGCGCACCGGCATGGCCGCCTTGCAGCGGGGGCAAAACAGCGAAACCGCCTCCAAGTTTTCAAACTGCTGCACGGCTCACGCTCCGAACCGGGTTCTCATCATCTATTATCTTACTCTGTATCATTCTGCCCTGCGCACAGCCTGTTTGAGGTCGTGCCAGGCTTGGCGGGCTTCGTCCACGGAGCCGGCGTCCTCGATGG
Organism: Terriglobia bacterium; assembly: GCA_965198025.1. Lineage (GTDB taxonomy): Bacteria > Acidobacteriota > Terriglobia > 2-12-FULL-54-10 > 2-12-FULL-54-10 > CAYWWM01. Next base: position 3,464,395 of record OZ240237.1, read on the forward strand.
TCGTGATGTCGCCGGGGTCTTTGTCAAGCACCACAGCTTTGAGCACACGGCGCATGATCTTCCCGCTGCGCGTCTTCGGGAGCATGTGTACGAACTGGATCTCCCCGACGACTCCCACAGGGCCGAGCGTTTCGCGAACCGTGGCCAGCAGTTCCTTGCGCAGTTGCTCGCTCGGCTCGTGCTGCTGGCGCAGCACCACGAAGGCCGAGATCACTTCGCCGCGCAGTTCGTCGGGCCGTCCCGTGACACCGACCTCGGCAACGGCGGGATGCTTGAGGAAGGCGCTCTCGACCTCGATGGACCCGATGCGGTGCGCGGCGATCTTGATGACCTCGTCGGCGCGCCCCGCGAACCAGTAGTAGCCGTCCTCGTCCACGACGCCGGCGTCGCCGGTAAAGTAATGTCCCGGAAGCTTCTCCCAGTAGTCCGCGCCGTAGCGCTCCGGCTCGCCCCACAGCGTGGGTGTCAGGCTGGGAAAAGGTTCATTGAACACGACGATCCCGCGTTCGCCGGGAGGGCAGACCTGTCCTTCGGGAGTCATCACGGCTGCCTCAATGCCGGGCAGGGCGATACCCGCAGCGCCGGGCTTGATCGGAAGCATGGCGATACCGTAGGGATTGCCCAGGACCGGGCCGCCGGTCTCCGTCTGCCACATATGGTCAATCACCGGAATCCGGTCGTGAAAGACCTGTTTCTGCAGCCATTCCCAGGCAGGCGGGTTCAGCACTTCGCCGGCACAGAATACCCTCTCGAGCGACGAAAAATCATAGGGCCGGGCGTAGTCGTCTCCATAACGCATCATCAGGCGGACGGCGGTGGGCGAAGTAAACACGCCTGTAACATGGTGATGCGCCAGCAGCTTCCAGAATACATTCGGGCCGGGATGGTCCAGTGCTCCCTCGTAGGCAATGCTAGTGCAACCAACAATGAATGGTGCGTAGACCGTGTAGCTGTGCCCCACGGCCCAGCCGATATCGGAGGTGGCCCACCAAACGTCGGTCGGGCGGAGAGCGAACATCCAGTCGGCCATGCAGCAGATGCCAACCTGATATCCGCCGTGGGTGTGCACAGCCAGCTTCGGCTTGGCCGTCGTGCCGGAGGTCGCCAGAATGTAGGCGGTCTCATTCGACTCCATGATCTCGCAATCACTCGACTGGCCCTTCCCACGCTCCAGAAATGCAGGCCAGTCCAGGTCGCGACCGGGCTGCATCGGTACGGGGTCGCTGGTTCTCCGTAGCACAACGACCGCTTCCACGGGCTGGCCGGGAGCAGCGAGAGCGCCGTCTACGATTTCCTTAAGGCGTATGCTCTTGCCTTTGCGGTAGGTGACGTCTGCCGCCAACAGGACCTTCGCTCCTGCGGCGATTACGCGGTCGGCCAGGGCGGAGGCTCCGAAGCCGGCGAAGACCACCAGATGAATTGCCCCGATGCGCGCCGCCGCAAGCATCGCGATGATCGCTTCCGGCATGGTCGGCATGTAAACGGCGACGCGGTCTCCCTTGCCGACGCCTAGGCCCCGTAGCGCGGCGGCCACCTGTTTGACTTCTTCGAGCATCTGCGCGTAGGTCAAGACGCGGCTCTCGCCGTTCTCGTTCTCATAGATCAACGCGGCGTGGCCGCCCCAGCCGCGTAAAACGTGGTGGTCCAGGGCGTTGTAGCAAAGATTTGTTTGTGCGTTGACGAACCAGCGGAATGACGGTCCGTGCCGTTCGAAAACACGGTCCCACTTGCGGAACCAAGGGAGCTTCTCCGCTGCCCGGCCCCAGAAGGCCTCGCGGTCGGCGCGCGCGTCTTCGATCATGCGGCGGACTTGGGCGGGGATTACTTGCATAGGGTTTGACATGGATAAAACCTCACAGCTTGTACCCGAATTTCCGCAGGAGTTCTTTGCGGGCGACAACGTCGGCAAGGGTCTCAACGCCTTTGGGCGCAGAGCCGTCAATCACACCGAGCACGCCGCTCCCCTGGTCGCTTCGAGCGACGACGATCTCGACCGGGTTGGCGATGAAATGGGACTGACCTACGATGAGGTTCGTTCCATCGGGAAGCTCCATCCGAACAGTGCTGAGTTCCATGAAACCTCTTGCTGGGTGGTCCCTCCCTCTAATTAACTCGTTTATCATACTCCGACCATTCCCGCTCGCGGAGTTCAAACTTCTTGATCTTGCCGGTGGAAGTCTTGGGAAGCGGTCCGAACGTGACGTGTTGCGGGCACTTGAAGTGCGCCAGTTTCCGGCGGCAAAACTCCACGATGTCCCGCTCATCAACGCGGGAGCCGGGCTGGAGCGTCACAAAGGCTTTCGGGACCTCACCCCACTTTTCATGCGGGACGGCAATCACGGCGGCTTCGAGCACGTCCGGGTGATCGCAGATTGCTTTCTCCACTTCCTGGGTCGAGATGTTTTCCCCACCGCTGATGATGATGTCCTTCTTGCGGTCGCGGATCTCCAGATAGCCGGATGGATGGAGCACGGCCAAATCCCCGCTGTGAAACCATCCGCCCCGGAAGGCCTCAGCAGTGCCCTTGGGGTCCTGATAGTAGCCTTTCATGACCGTGTTGCCACGAAAGACGACTTCGCCTAACGTCTGCCCGTCGGCGGGAACGTCGCGCATCTTGGCGTCCACCACGCGGACCCCCGTTCCGGCAACGACGTGCGGGACCCCCTGGAGTGCCTTGATGCGGGCTCGCTCGGGCAATTCCCGTTCATTCCATTCCTCGCGCCATTCGCAGAAGGTGGAAGGACCGTAGGTTTCCGTCAGGCCGTAGAGGTGGATGATCTCCATCCCAAACTGCTCGCCGGCACGAATAACGGCCGGAGACGGCGGAGCGCCGCCGGTGGCGACGCGGAGCGGATGGTCGAGGCGAAACTCGCGGGCCGCCGGATGGTGCAGCAGAGACGACAGTATGGTCGGCGCAGCGCAGAAGTGCGTGACACGATGTGCCCGGATGGCGTTCAGAATGCTTTCCGGGTCCGGCCGGCGCAGGCAAACGTGTGTGGCGCCCATCGCCGTCACGCCCCAGGGAAAGCACCAGCCATTGCAGTGGAACAATGGAACCACCCAAAGGTAGACGCTGCGGCTCTGGATTTCCAGCAACTCCGCCACGCCCAGAGCGTTTAGATACGCACCCCGGTGGGTGTAGACAACGCCTTTGGGTTTGCCTGTCGTTCCGCTCGTGTAATTGATGGAGATGGAGTCGTTCTCGTCATCCAGACGAAAGTCCTCAAACTCGTCCTCTCCGGTCGCCAGGAACTCTTCGTAGTCCTGTCCTCCGAGAGGTAGCTTGTCGTGCGACCCGCCTGGGGATTCCAGGGCCGTATGGCGGGCAATCACGAAGCGCCGGGTGGCCTTGAGCTGCGGGGCAATGGGTGCAATCAGCGAGACCAGTTCCGAGTCCACGACCAGAAGCTTGGCTTCGGAGTGGTTCAGAATGTAGGCGATCTCATTCGAGTTCAGGCGGGTGTTGATCGTGACCAGAAGCGCCCCGGCCAGCGGCACGGCAAAGTGAGCTTCCAGCAAGGCTGGGACGTTCGGGGCGAGACAGGCGACGCTGTCCCCCGGCTCGATTCCCGCACGGCGCAGCGCGCCCGCCAACCGGTGGACCCGACGATGGAACTCGGCGTAGGTGTAGCGTACGTCTTGATGAATGACGGCAGTCTTGTCCGCAAACACGGAGGCGCTGCGCTCAAGGAAGGCAACCGGCGTCAGCTTGCTCAAGTGCACCGGAAGCAACTGGTTGATCGTTCCTTCGACACGCGCGCTTCGCCCTGGGGAAGAGGAAAGGAGCTGTTGGGACTGGTGCACTTCGGGTTGCTTTGGCATGGCATTTCCCAATCGCCGTGTGGCCTTGGCTGAAACCGCTCGGCGGGGAGCCATTTTACTCCAAAACGATCACGGGAAACCGGTTCGAAGGGAAGAACACCGGGCTAGACGAGGGACCACCCGGTTCCTTCGTGCCCAAAGCAGAAGACCTCGGGATGCCCAGCATGAATGACCTCGGCCAGAATTTCGAGCGACTCAACGAGCCGGGGCCCCGGGCGGTTGAAGTATTGATTGCCGTCGAGCAGGTAGGTACGGTTCCTGCGCACGGCGCACAAGCGGTTCCATTCGGGTTTACGGGTGAGGGGCGCCAGCTCCTCTCGTGTGCGTGCGATATCGAAGCCGCACGGCAGGATCAGGATCACCTCCGGATCGGCGGCTGTCAGATCGGACCAATCCAGATAAGGAGAGTGTTGGTCGGCCAAGCCGAACAGGTTGCGGCCACCGGCCATACGAACCAGGTCCGGCATCCAATTCCCGGAAGCCATCAGCGGGTCAATCCATTCAATGCAGGCCACTTGTGGGTGCCGGGGGAGGCTCCGCGCACGGCGTTCGATGGCGCCCATGCGGTTGCGGAGCCGGGCGACAAGCTCGCGGCCTCTCTGCGCAATTCCCAATGCGTTGGCAACCCGTTCGACGTCGCTCCAGATATCTGTCAATCCGTTGGGCTGCAAGGAAATAATCTGCGGCGGGAAGCCAACGAATGTCTTGACCGCTGCCTCCACGTCGCGCAGGCTCACGGCGCAGACTTCACATTGCGTTTGCGTGATGATATGGGAAGGCTGGAGCGATGACAGCAGCTCAGCGTCCACGCGGTAGACGCTGAGCGCATCTTCCAGAATCCCTTTTACCTGGCGGTCAATCTCGGCGCTCGTCGCGGCGACCCGGAACTTCGGCGCGGTGCAGACCGGGAGGCTGCGAACGGCGGGTGGAAAGTCACATTCATGCGAACGTCCCACCAAGTAATCCTGCATCCCGAGGGCGCAAACGAATTCGGTGCTGCTGGCAATCAGGGAAATTATCCTCATTAGCGCCGGGCCACCTTCCCTGTTCATTCTACCTGACTGGTAGCATCCTGGAAGGTTGGCGCCAACGGGTCAGCATACAACCGCGACCACGACGAAAGAAACTAATTGAGTCAGGAGGCGGTTGTTGCCAGAAAACAAACAGTCTTTAGTGAAGAATGGGAGTGATCTTGACCCTGCTTGTTTCCGGGCGCATCATCAAAAAGCCACGCAGCGAAGAGAAGGAAACGAATGGCACGCGATTTGCGCTAACGAAACCGAACGAAAAAAATGCGACCGAAGGGTTTGAAAGGTTTTGAAGGAAGGAAAGGGAACGAGTCTATGAAACGCTTCAGAATTCTCCTTGCGTTGGCCTTGGTGTGCGGAATGACCTGGATGAGTTCCGCAGACGTGCTGATGCTCAAGAACGGACAAGCGATTACAGGAAGGTATGTGGGAGGAGATGAGACCTCCGTAGCATTTGCGTCGGATGGAAGAGTGCGTACGTATCCCGTGAACGACGTGACCAGTATCACCTTCGCGGAAACTCCTCCGGCGAGCGCGTCCTCTTCTGTTGCGCCGTCGTATTCAACGGGACGAAGCAACGGCCCATTGCCTGAGGTGTATCAGCCGCCGGTGCTCCGTCGCGCGAGACCGGAGCCGGCAACCAGCAGCAGCGCAACTACGACAACCACCGCGAGCACGTCTACGGCGGATGCTCCCAGAACCTCGGCACCGCGGACTTTCACCATCCCGGCGGGCACCGAGATCACCGTGCGGATGATTGACCCGGTTGACTCTTCGGTGAATCAGATCGGCGAGACGTTCCGGGCGAGCCTGGACGAGCCGATCGTGGTGAACGGCCAGACGATCGCCCCTCGCGGAGGGGACGTAACGGCCAAGCTGACCGAAGTGGAGCAGGCCGGACGGATCGCGGGGCGTTCGGAACTTTCGCTGATGCTGCTCGATATTACCATCAACGGCCGGAAGCATGATGTGACCACCGGCGAGGTGTACCAGGCAGGCAGTTCGCGCGGTCGCCAGACCGCATCGCGCGTCGGAATCGGGGCCATCATTGGGGCGACCATTGGAGCGATTGCGGGTGGCGGGAGCGGAGCAGCCCAGGGAGCCGCCGCCGGGGCCGGCGCGGGCACAGCGATTCAGGTTCTGACCAAAGGCGAGAAGGTGCAGATTCCTTCGGAGTCCCGGCTCGTCTTCACGCTGCAGGACCCGTTGCATCTCTAAAGGAAGAATCAGTCCGCGGCACGAAAGAACGTGCCCTGGTTACGCTGCGCAGCAACAGACCCGCCGAGCAGTCTTCGGCGGGGTTATTGCGTGAAGCGGGATGGGAGAAAGGCGTCGGTGGGAAAGGGCGGCCGGCCCCGCAGCAACCAACCGGCGAGGATCTCGGCGGTGACAGGCGCGAGCAGGATGCCGTTGCGGAAGTGGCCGAGAGCAACGAAGTAGCCTTCGAGCGAGGTCGGCCCGAGCAAGGGGAGTCCGTCCGAGGAGGCTGGGCGGAGTCCAGTCCAGACCTCAGCCAGAGCAGCTTTCTCCAACTCCGGACAGATTTGTTGCGCCACACTCAACAGGCCAGTCAACTGACCGGCACGGGGTGTCTTGTCGAAACCGGCTTCTTCCATCGTGCTTCCGATCAGGAACCGCCCGTCGGAGCGGGGCACCACGTAGATGTGCTGGCGCCGCGCCACATGGCGCAGGAGCAACGAGTCGCTTTGGAGCGCCAGCATGTGCCCCTTGACCGGGCGGATCGGAAGGGGCGGGAGACCGGGAGCGCGAATGGCTCCAGCCCAGCACCCGGCGGCGTTTACGACCTGACCGGCCAGAATCCGATCATTTTTCAACCGAACGCCACTCGCACGGCTGCCGTTGCACTCGACTTCGAGCACCGGGTTCCCCAGGATAAATTCCACGCCGCGCAGGCGGCAGCTTTGCACCAGAGCTTGCATCAGAAGCCGATTGTCAATCTGGTGATCGCCCGGCAAAAAGAATGCTCCGGCAAACGAAGACAGTTGCGGCTCACGCTCCCGAAGCTCAGAGGCAGACATCTCCTGGACGGGAACGCCGTGGCCGCGCTGCCATGCCAGGGAGTCGCACCAGGCTTGCCGTTCCCGGTCATCTGAAAAAAGAACCAGCGAGCCAACGGCGCGGTGCTCGCAATCGATACCGGTCTCGGCGGCAAGTTCCGGCGCAAACCGCTTGTAGCGTTCGAGGCTAGTGCGGCCGAGCGCGAAGACCGGGCTTTGTCTTTCCGCCTCGGCTGAGGGAGCGAGCATGCCGGCCGCGGCCCAGGAAGCTTCCTCGCCGGGCGCACCGCGTTCGGCCACCGCAACGCGCACACCCTCCCCGGCCAGCACCCGCGCCAGCGCGCAGCCAATGACTCCTCCGCCAACGATCACTACGTCATAGGTCTGCATTACGGTTCCATTATATGCCGGAGAAGACAGCGAATCGTGGATTGTCGCTTGTTGCCATCTGCGGAATCAGTGGATAGACTGTTCGGCAGCGCAAAGAGGAACCTTCGGGATACTCAGGAGTGGGTGGAAAGAAGACAGAAGTCCCAGGCCAGAACGTGACAGAAACGCTGCGTGCCAGAATCGGAATCGTGAAGCAGGCAACCAGAAAGATGAACTACGATCTGAGGAAGTTCTGGTGATCACACGCGGCTTGAACAGGAGGCGGCACGTTGCGCAGGCGATCCGTTACTCCTCATCGTAGTTCGCGCCGGATGGTGTTCCGGCGAGGGGCACTGCTGTCCGGGATTGCGGTAGCGATTCTGGTTGACGCGGCTCTGGTGTGGCAGGGATCGCGGGTTCTCGAAGGGCACGCGCGGTTGGTGGAAGCGTTGCTCGGCTTGGCCGGGGTGGCGTGGGAGCAGAGCAGAGAACTAACGCTGCTGCCCGGTGTCACGGTGGGGTTGCTGCACACGAGCTACCTCGATTACCAAGCCAATCCACTCTACCCCTGGTATTGCTTGGGCGCGGCAACGACGCTGGCAGCTCTGGCGGCACGGCGCTGCCCGCTCCCGTTGCAGCCGGTTCTGTGGCTGGTACCGTTCAGCCTGGCGATCACGCTCTTCTACCTGAGGGCGGTCTCTCCGACCGTTCCATATACTCCGGAAGATTTTGCGACGATCTGGTACCGCGGCGAAACGTATCTTTGGCTGCTGCTGCCTTGGATCTTCGCGGTCTGCTTCTTTGCCTTGCGCGTCCCGTGGCGGCTCAAGCTGACCTGGCTGTCCCTGCTGATGCTGTACTCGTTCGTGTGGTCGGCGATCCGGCTGGCGACGGCACTGGCCACCTTCCACTATCTCGGCTCCCTGTGGATGCCGTTGTTTTATTTTGCATTCGGCTTCCTGACGGATTTTCTATACATCGTGGCGTTCTATTCTCTGGCCGTGAACCAAGCCGCGGGGTTTCTGGGGAAACAACAGGAGGCGTGGCGGTGATCGTTGAAGCAGCCCGGGTGATCGCCGTGGCGGTTCTGCTGGTACTGGCGGCGTACACAGTGCGGCATATGTTCTTTGCGCTGCATCGTTTGTTCTCACCCTCCCGGATGGATTACACAGACCTGGCCGGGTTTCATCTGCCGTCGGTATCCGTGCTGATTCCGATGCACAACGAGGAAGCCGTGACAGAAGATATCCTGGAGGCGCTGGCAGAGGCCGATTACCCGCACGATCCAGATCGGCTGGAAGTGATCGCGATCAACGATCACTCGACCGACGGGACCGGGGCCATTCTGGAGGAATATGCGCGACGATATCCGTGGATCGAAGTGCTCCACCGGCACAGCGGAAAGCGCGGCAAAGCTGCGGCGCTGCGCGCTGGAACACAAGTGGCGCACGGGGAAATCCTGGTGGTCTTCGACGCCGACTACGTTCCGGGCAAGTCGCTCCTGAAGTTCCTGGTAGCTCCCTTTGCCGATCCGGAGGTGGGGGCCGTGATGGGTCGTGTGGTACCGCACAACGTCGGAACCTCGCTGCTGAGCCGGCTGCTCGACCTGGAGCGGGCCGCCGGATACCAAGTTGGGCAGCAAGCCCGCTATAACCTGGGATTGATCGCGCAATACGGCGGCACCGCCGGCGGAGTCCGTCGCGCAGCGCTCGAAGCGGTGGGTGGGTGGGACCCGCGTTCACTGACCGAGGATACGGACCTGACCCTGCGGCTTGCGGTGCGGGGGTGGAAAATCGTCTACGTCAACCGGGCCGAGTGCTATGAAGAGGTGCCGGAGACGTGGGAGAACCGGCGACAGCAGATCGAGCGTTGGGCTGTGGGACACACCGACTGCCTGCACCGCCACCTGGGGGCCCTGCTACGCTCTCCGTATCTGACGCGGAAAGAAAAATGGGATGGAGCGTTGCTGCTCAGTACCTATCTGACGGCACCTTTGGTTGTGCTGGGGTGGATCGCCACGGCGGTCCTGTTTTTTGAGGGAACCAGCTATCTCCCGGTTTGGGTTCCCTTCTTTCTGGCGAGTACCTGCTGCAACGCGATCGGGAACTTCGCTTCGTTTTTTGAGATTGGAAGCAGCGTGCTGCTGGACGGGGCCGGGCGGCGCGTTCGCCTGCTGCCGCTGAACGTGGCGAATTTCCTGTTCAGCACTGCCGCGGTCACGGTGGCGCTGGGGAAGTATTACGCCGGCCGCGCAGGAGGTCGGACGTTAGGCTGGAACAAGACCCCCCGGCATCGCAACGGCAATGGAAATGGAATCGGCGTGGCAAACGGGAATGGAGCCTATGGCGATGGGCGCGGCTTGAACCACATCAAGTCGCGCGCGGCACCACAGGGTACGGGAGGAGGATAAGATGATGTTCGGTGCACCCGCGGTGGGATATCTCGTTCTCCTGCTGCTGTTCTTTCTGTTTTTTTCCGTAAGCCTCTACTTCGGCTATCAGGAATGGCGGCACCCGATCGACGCAGTTCCCCTTGCTATGGACGTCGACTACGTCCGAATCGAAAACTACTTCGGCCGGTCGTTTCGGGCCAAGATGCGGGAATGGCTTGCGGAGGCACTGCCGGACGGAGTTGCTGCCGGAGATTCCACGACCGCGGAGCGGCGCACGACGCCCAGCGGGGAACACTTGCTGCTGCTGCCGGGAGGCCGTGTCGGAAACGAAGAAGGGCGGGAAGAGATCATTTGTTCCGCTGGGGATCTGAGTCTTGCTGAGGGCGCGATGTTCCATCGGGAAATCTACTGCCGGGGACAGTTGGAAACCGAGAGCAAGGTGAGTCTGCAATCCGTTGCAGCTGATGGGAATGTTTATCTGGGAACCGACAATGATGTGGCGCGGTGGGTGGATGCACACGGGACGATAACAATCCGTAACGGGGCGGTGGTTGGCAGCCGGGTGAGTTCCCTCGTGTCGATTGAACTGGAGCGGTGGGTGTCGGCGCGGTCTCTGTATGCTCCCAGGATTTGCACCCCTTCGCGCGGCGCATACCTGGATTCGAGGGGAGCCATGGAAAGCGAAGATGCTTCATCCATTGTGGGAGGGAAACCAAGGGCAGGCGGGAACAGCTCAGATGCAAAGGGCAAGCCAAAGTTTCTGGAAGGGGTCCGGTGCACCCTGCTGGCGCCGGGAACCTGGCTGGTACAAGCCGACTTGAACGTGCCTCCCGGGAGCCGTGTCGAGGACAATTTGATTGTGAAGGGAGCACTCACAACGGGCTCCCGGTGCGTGTTATCCCGGGACGTGAAAGCAACCCGGCTTCTGTTGGGTGAACGGAATCACGCGCTGGGCAATCTGACCGCAGAAGGCCGGCTTGAGGTAGGTGCGGGGAGTTTCGTGGCCCGGAACATAACGGCAGAGAGCGATGTGCGACTTGCCACCGGGGTGAGGGTAGGGCGGCCGGAATCGCTCGCTGCGGTGAGCGCGACTGGCGAGATTGTTTTGGAACAAGACGTAGCGGTATGCGGAAAGCTGAGCGCCGGGCGGTGGATTCGGACGGTTTGACCATTGCCGGAAAACAAGCCGAACCACGGAAACGCGCCGGGAGTCTAGGTATGGGCCTGCTCGCCGTTGTGCTGTGCCCGTTCCCTGTTCCTTCTCAGGAAGGTCCAGCGGAAGCGAGTCCAGCAGAACCGGTTCCCCCGCGGTTTCACCTGGAGCTAAGGAGTTTCGAGAACAGCGTCAGCAACCAGTTCGGTCACTGGGCAGGCGGCGGGTTGAGCCTGGCGTACAAGTGGTCCGACCGTCTGACGACTACGGGTGAGATTCTAGGGCAACGGCGCCCCGGGGAAGTAGAACCGCTTCTGGCCGCCATGACACGGATCGAGTGGTCCAGCTGGCTCTACACGGACCTGGCGTTGAGCGGCGGTGGATCGGACGACCCCGAAGCGTTCTTCCCGCGCGTCCGCTACGACTGGACGGTGAATCTGAAACCTCCAGTGCCGGGACTGATCCTGAATGGCGGATTCACGCAGTTATACTTCGGCGATCCCGTCCGGGGCAACATTGTTCGCGCCGGGGCGGTCTACTACTGGAGAAGGTTCGTCTTTCAGGGAACCCTGTTTCTGAACACGAGCCAGCCGGGAAACCAAAAGTCCAAGGCCGGGAACGGCACCGTGCAATACGGGCAGGAAGGCCGCTACTGGCTGGGACTGGCGGGGGGCGGTGGGCGAGAAGCATGGCAAAGTCTGGCGCTGACGCCTGAGGACAACGAATTCACCAGCTATAGCGGCTCCATCTTTCTTCGAAAATGGCTGGCGCCCACATATGGAATCGTGACCTCATACGGCTACATCGTGAAGCGCGGCGCCTACCGTATTCACAGCATGGGATTCACCTTCTTCCTCGACTTCTGATCACGAGCCGGGGCTTGCCCCGGAGAAACAGAGTTTAGAGGGACCCTCCGTCCGGGAAACGTTTCCTTCAGGAGGCGGGTTGGTGATGAGGACGAGGAAATGCAGGTGAAGCAGACTACTTACTGGCGCGTTTCCGTTTCGGGGCAGCCTTGGCTCCGGATGCTTTCCGCGCCGGGGCCTTCGACCGGGTAGACTTGGCGCGGGGCTTGGCTTTCCGGACGCCAGCCTGAGCGGTCTTCCTGACCTTGCGTGCAGCTTTCTTGGGAGCAGCCTTCTTGGTTTTCCGTGCCGCACGTTTGGCCGCTGCCTTTTTGGGCGCGGTTTTCATTGCTTTCCGCGGCGCCGCCTTGGTACGCTTTCTGGAACCTGCCCGGGAGCTTACCTTGGCAGGTTGCTTGCGAGGAGCGGGAGCCGTCTGAGCCACCGGAACGGGCGCTGTCGGCTCCGGTTTCAACTCGGGAACGGGTTTGGACTCGATGATCGGTTCCGAAGATTCTTCCGTAATCGGTTCCTCGGAATAGTCGTCCTCGTCGTCCTCAAAATCCAGGCGATATCCCTGGTCTTCGTCGTACGCACCGCTCAGCTCTTCGTAATCATCCGGGTCGTCGTCATCCAAGGTCCAATACGGAATTTCCTCGGCGCTCATGATTCCTTCCTCCTCGTCAGCAGGAGCGGTATCCGTGTCGAATCGATAGGCTGGCTCTCTTCGCCAATGCCAGCCCAGGAGATGCCGTTCCCGGCATGACTTGGGCAGGGCAAATCCAAAATGGGTTGTAACGCATCCCGCTGAACGTGTCAAGCCGAATCGCTCGCGCATCTGCTACACTGCGTGGGTAAGCGGAGCCTGCGACGAGACGATGCCCCTGGAGGCGGTGGAACACGTGCGGCGGTTACGGGGCGGAGCGCAATCGCACCTGATGCGCTGCGAGGATGGGCACTATTACGTCGTCAAGTTCCAGAACAATCCGCAAGGCGTCCGCATCCTTGCCAACGAGCTGCTGGCTGGAAAGCTGGCGCTGGCGCTTGGGCTGCCGGTTGCCTGTCCGGAAGTGGTCGAGGTGAGCGACTGGCTCGTCGAACACACGCCCGACCTCTACATCGAATGGCGGAACGGGCGCCAGCAGTGCGCCAGCGGATTCCAGTTCGGCTCGCGCTTCCCGTGTGACCCGCTGCGGACTCCCGTCTACGATTTTCTCCCGGACTCGTTGCTCGAATCGCTCGTCAACCTGGAAAGCTTCCTTGGGATGCTCGTGTTTGACAAATGGACCTGCAACTGCGATTCGCGACAATCCGTGTTTTATCGCGAGCCCGGCGAGGAAGCCCCACGCTACCGGGCGGCGATGGTGGACCAGGGATTTTGTTTCAACGCCAATGAATGGGCCTTCCCAGACGCGCCGCTGCGGGGTATCTATATGCGGTCTTGTGTCTATGCCGCGGTCGTGGGACCCGAGTCGTTCGAGCCGTTCCTGAGCCGTCTGGAACATCTGGATGAGGAAATCCTCGAGGAGGCTGCCGCTTCGGTTCCCCCGGAGTGGTACGACGGCCGAACCGATGATTTGCAAAGGCTGATCCAGACTCTGGCGGAGAGGCGGAAGCGCGTGGCACAAATGATTTTTGAACTGCGGCAATCTTCTCGACAACCCTTTCCTGCCTGGAGGAACCATGCCTGAACAGCGGAGGAACTGTGAATACTTTCTGGCATATTACGTCCCGTCAGCCTTGCGAGATACCCGCGTGGCCATCGGGCTGGTGCTGTTCGAGGAATCCGGGCGGCTGGTGGGCCAACGCTTCACGCAGGACTGGCGGGCAGTTCGATGCCTCGACCCGCAGGCCGATGTGAACCTGCTTCGCCAGGTATCGGCGCACTTCGAAGAGCTGGCAAGCGGGGCGATGGGTCCGGATTCCGGTGCGGTACGCCGGGCAGGTGAAGGCTTTGCGGATGTCTTGCAAAGAATGGGGCAGGACTTCGCAGGATCAGTGCAACTTTCCGTGCTGCGCGGGGTCCGGACCCAGGATCCAGATCAGGAACTGGAACGGCTCTTTATCGAGCACGTGGCTCCCCGCCGTCCGCACCGGCTACCATCCGTGCAGCGGTTCGGGACTCGTCCTTGGGTTCGCGCGCAACTGGCCGAAGCCCTCCGCCGCCACAGGTTGTGGGAGCGGCTGGAACGGGACGTCTCGGTGGAGCAGTTCACCGCTCCGGGAGATGCCTTTCGCATCGATTTCCGCTTTCGACCCAACGGCGTCGTGCAGTACCTGCACGCACTTTCCCTGGAGCGAGACTGGACCCAGGCGAAGCTGCTGGGGTACACCTATTGGCGGATTCGTGAGAAGACGGATGCCCGCCTGACCGCCGTCGTGGCGGACTCGGATCCCACTTTGTCGGCGGTCGAAAGCTGCCGGCAGATTCTGACCGAGGCGCAGATTACGGTGGAGCCGCTGTCGCGAGTAGATGCGCTTCTGGACAGGGTTTCATCCGGGTTACAAGGGTAACGGGCGGCCTGCAAATTCCTTTTTCGATTCAGGCGGCTAAGCTACAATAAGGCAAGTTCCGAGGCTTGCGTGCGAAGACTTTGAGATTTGAAATGACCACTTGGACCCTCGCACAGATCGTTCTCCCTTCGCTGACGGTGAAGACCGTGGCCGAGTTCGTGATCCTGGGTCTGTTGCTATATCAGGTTGTGCGGATGTTCCAGGGAGCGCAAGCTTCCCACGCTCAAGTGTGGCTGTCAATCCTGGCCGTATTGTATCTAGTGGTGGAGTGGGGAGGGTTTTCGGACTCCGAGTGGCTGCTGGGTGACTTGGGTCCGTACCTGCTGCTGGCAACGGTGATCCTGTTTCAAGGCGAAATCCGGAGAGGCTTGGCCAAGATCGCGCGGAACCCTTTTCGCACCTGGTTTTCCACGTTCGAGGCGCGGCACTTCCTGGAAGATATTCTGCTGGCCATCGGGCGGCTGTCGGCTCAGAGGATCGGCGCCTTGATTGTCCTGGAACGCGACACTCCGCTGCGGACGTATGCCGACAGTGGCATCCCACTAGAGGCCCACCTGAGCTACGACCTGTTGGTGACAATCTTCCAACCGCGCGGGCCGCTGCACGACGGCGCTGTCATCGCTCGCAAGGAAAAGATCATCGCCGCGGCCTGCTTCCTGCCTTTGAGCGTAAATCCCATCTGGGGGACGCAACTTGGAACGCGACACCGTGCCGCGGTGGGCATCACGGAGGAGACCGATGCGGTGGCAGTGGTCGTTTCCGAAGAGACCGGAACGGTTTCGCTGGCGGTGGGCGGGGCCATCGAGATGGGAATTACCATGGAACGATTGGGAGAGCGCCTGAGCAAGATTTTTGGATATCCCCGTCCTCCCGCAAAGGCGGTTCCCAGCCATGCGATCTCTCTAGGGGAGTCGCACTCCACTGGACACAGCATCAGCCGCCGGGATTCGGCATGACGCGGCGTGGGAACGGAGATTGTGAAGTTGCGCCAGCCTCTCATACCTAACCCCTAGCACCGAACCCTCATCATGGCTATTCCAGAGCGAAAAGAGCTTTTTGGTACGGATGGAATTCGCGGAGTGGCCGGAGAGCCGCCGCTCGATCCGGTTACCATCTTTGCCGTCGGGTTCTCCCTGGGGCAGTCGCTGCGCTCTAAGTCGGGTTCCCGTCGCGTGGTTCTGGGGGAAGATACGCGAGAGTCCAGCCGCTGGATTGCGGAGACAGTGGCCGGAGGACTGCAGCAAGCGGAGATCCAAGTGACCGCAGCGGGAGTCATTCCGACCCCAGGCCTGGCGTTTCTCACGAGCTCAGAAGGCTGCGGCGCGGGCGTCATGATTTCCGCATCGCACAATCCGTACTACGACAACGGCATCAAGGTCTTCGACGCAACCGGCTTCAAGCTACCGGAAGAAGGCGAACGCGCGATCACTCAAGAGATTTATCAGATGCTCGAAGGCAACGATATTCGCCCCTCACGCCTTCCCTTGGAACCGGATTCTGCTCTGGCCGTGCGCTATAAGGAATTCCTTCAAAGTGCCGCCGGAACTTCCTGGAAGCTGCCGGGCCGCAAGTTGGTCGTCGATTGCGCCAACGGGGCGGCCAGCGCACTCGCTGGGGAAGTCTTCTCCCACTACGGCATGCAGGTACAAACGATTGCCGACCGGCCCGACGGCCGCAACATCAATCTGGATTGCGGCTCGCTGCATTTGGAAAAACTCCTGCAAGCCGTGCAGGAGGTGAAGGCGGACCTCGGAGTGGCGCTCGACGGAGACGCCGACCGAGCGCTGTTCGTCGCAGGGGACGGCCAGATCGTGAACGGCGACGGGATCCTCTGGGCGGCGGGCCGCTCAATGAAACGGAACAGCACACTCACCGGCGGCGCCGTGGTGGGAACGGTGATGACAAACCTGGGTCTCGAACTGGTGCTGGCGCGTGAGGGTCTGAAGCTGCTTCGGGCTCCGGTGGGCGACAAATATGTATTGGAAGAAATGCAGCGCTCGGGAGCGAACCTCGGCGGGGAACCCTCCGGTCACATTATTTTTCGAGACCTTGCCACCACGGGAGATGGATTACTGACCGCGCTCCAGGTCTTACGGCTGCTGGGCGAGCAAGGGCGATCGCTGGCAGAGCTGGTCCAGGGACTGGAGGTGTTTCCCCAAACTATTCGCAATGTGCGGGTCCGGGAAAAGACGCCGCTCGACCACCTTCCCCGGATGCAGGAGGCGATTGACTCCGGTCAGAAGAGGCTGGGATCGTCGGGGCGGATTCTCGTTCGCTACAGCGGCACCGAGCCGTTGGCGCGCGTGATGGTCGAGGCCGCCGCTGCGGAGGAAGTCGATCAGGTTGCCACCGCCATTGTGCGGGCTCTTGAGGAATCGCTGGCCGCCAAGTGATGTGCCGGACGCTTCCAGTTCTTGCTTGCCGTCCTGGGTCTGTTTCTTTACAATCGCAGTTTCTTCCGCCGCGGGTGGCCAAGGCAGAGCCTCAAGCTTAATCGCTTGCCCTCCCCGCCGGAGTTCCGACGATGAAGACGGCAAGGCTCTACGTTGTGGAAGGACGCGTCCAAGCAGTAGGGTTCCGTATGTTTGTGGAGCGGGCTGGCTTGGAACTGGGCCTGACCGGATACGTTTGCAACCGCCGCGAAGGCAGCGTAGAAGTTTATGCGACAGGGGAGAAAGAAGTCTTGGAACAGTTTCGCGCCGAATTGGAGAAGGGTCCAGGCGCCGCCCGCGTGGTTCGCGTGGAGGAAAGCCCGGCCCCTCTCCGCCACTATCACACCTTTTCGATCGAAGCGACCCGCTGAGGCCGCGCGATCCGCGTTGTATGGAATCTCGCATGGATCATCTGAAGGCTTTGATTCGGGAAGTTCCCGATTTCCCCCGCAAGGGAATTCTCTTTTACGACATCACGACACTGCTGAAGGATAAGGTCGGCTTCCGGCAGTTGATTGACGCGTTGGCTGACCAGTACATGGGGAAGCACCTCGACAGCGTTCTCGGCATCGAAGCACGGGGTTTCATTTTTGGTCCGGCTCTGGCCTACCGGCTAGGAACAGGTTTTGTTCCGGTGCGCAAGCCGAACAAGCTTCCGGCGGAGACCGGGCGAGTTACCTACGAGCTGGAGTATGGAAGCGATACGCTTGAAATGCACCGCGACGCGATTCGGCCCGGCGATCAAGTTCTGATCGTGGATGATCTGCTCGCCACGGGCGGTACCGCTAGCGCTTGTGCGCAGCTTGCACGCGACTTGGGAGCAGCCGTAACCGGTGCGGCATTTGTTGTGGAACTTGAATTTCTCCAGGGCCGCAGCCGGCTCGACGGAGTAGAAGTTTTTTCTCTCCTCAAGTATTCAGAATGATACGCTCGCGGATTCGCTCCGCGTCCTGCAACAGAGGGATTCGCCTGCGATGCGGTAGGAACGGTGCTGCACACGGGCAGCCCGTTTCTTCTCCAAACATTTTCTTCCGCGCCAAAATATGATTTTTTTCTTGACATTTATTTTCACCAATCGTTATATAAGAATCATTAAGCGCGATGAGAAATTTTTTCGTCGCGATTGAAAATTGGATGAAAAGGGAGAATGGCACGATGAAATGTGCAACCAAGAAAGCAGCCGCTAAGAAGAAACCGGCTAAGAAGAAAGGGAAGTAAGACGGCCGGATTATTCCGGGATCGAAAGGGGACGAATCGTTCGTCCCCTTCTTTTGTTTCTGGTTTCCGCAGTGTGTGCTTCCTTCCGCAGTCACCCATCTAACTGAAGCGGCTCGAGCAGAGATTCAATATTGGCTTCGCTCACGCGGACACGCAGGAGATCTTCGTCCCGGCTGGATTCGTCGAAGGCACGAAAGAGAGCCATCTTCGCCGCGGCGTAACGTTCTTGTTCCACCAGCGCACGGCCATGAAGCTTCTCCCACGCGCGAAGCGCAGCATCCTCGACCAGCACTTCGGAGACGAAGAAGTTCTTGCGGTCGCTGGTTACGTGAAACAGGAACGCAATGCCGCCACGCCCCCAGAGCTTTCGCTTCGGCCGGGATTCGAGGAAGTAATACTGATAGACGAACCCGCTTTCGCCGGAATACGTCTTCATGCGACGAACCGTCATGGGGAAAAGAAGACAGGAGTCCAAAACGTCCGCAGAACGGTGTTTCGCTCTGTGGTGTCAGATGATGCCGGCCTTACGCGAGCGTCCGAGCACGCGTGAGACGGAGTAGATGCGCCGCCGCTGTCCCTCGAAGTAGATGCGGGTGAGGACTTCGCCGATCAGGCCGGTCGAGACGAGTTGCACGCCCGCCAGTAACGCCACGACAGCAGAGAGCAGGAGCGGCCCGTGCTCGAGAAAAATGGCGTGCCCTTGCAGCTTCTCATACAGCAGATAGGCCATTACACTGGAACCAGCGGTGAAACACAGCAGGCCCAGCATCCCAAAAAAATGAAGAGGGCGCGTCAGGTAGCGAAGCAGAAACCGCACCGTGATCAGGTCGAAGAACACGCGGAACATCCGGCTCAGTCCGTAGTGTGAGCGACCGGTGGCCCGCACCGAATTGCGGATAGGGACCTCCGCCATCCGTGCTCCGTGCAAGCTCGCCAGCGCCGGGATGAAACGATGGAGTTCACCGTAGAGGTGGATGCCGCGAATGGTTTCGCGGCGATACGCCTTGAACGTTGTCCCGAAATCGTGGAGGCGCACACCGGAGAGCATCCGCATCGCCCAGTTGGCGATGGCGGACGGCAGCCGTCGCGTGAAAAAGTTGTCCATGCGCTGCTTCCGCCAGCCGCTCACAATGTCGAAGCCCTGATGGATTTTTTCGATCAGGAGCGGCAGGTCGGAGGGATCGTGTTGGAAGTCACCGTCCATAGAAACGATCACCTGGCCGCGGGCGTAATCAAAGCCCGCCGTCAGCGCCGCTGTCTGGCCGAAGTTGCGCCGCAACTGCACGGCCACTACGCGCGAGTCGAGACTCGCGATCTGTTCGAGCAGCGAGAAGGAGCCGTCCGTGCTCGCGTCATCCACAAACACGATCTCGAAGTCCCATTCTTGCGCCTCCATTGTCTCGACGATTCTGGCGAAAAGCGGAATGATGCTGTCCTCTTCGTTGTGGACCGGGATCACGATGGAGTAATAGGGCGCTTTTTCTTTTCGCATCTTCAGTCTCTCAGAACGGGTCTCGCAGCGCCGCCGCCGCAACTGCTGCAGACACCACAGTGGGCCGTGGGTTAGTCGTGCAGAAGGACACAAGCTCGATCCCGAGTTCCTGCGTCCGACGTCGCCACATTCCGTCGAACACCGTTTCTCGTTCCAACTCGCGCTGCCAGCGGAGGCGCGTGGATGCCTTATCCAGGTCCGCATCGCAGTAACCCGGGTGGCACATCACTTCGGTTAGGCCGGTAGGAAGAGCCAACAAGGTCTTACCAAATTCCTGCCGCGTCAACCGCCCTGTCAGCAAGATTCCGGAGAAGAAGTCCGGCATCGTCAATCCCATCGCGGCCATACGGCGTTCGAACGAAGGGACCAGCAGGTTGAGCGATCCAACCAGCAACCGCTTACTCGAAAACTTTCTCCCGCTTGCGGGCAGAAAGTTTTCAAACGGGCGGCGAATCCATACGATCCCATACCGCTGGGCGGCTCTTGCGACAGCCCTCGCCACGGCCGGATGCGTGTGTGTATGCTTGTGGGTGTCTACGTGGCTCACCGGCAGCCCAGCGTGCAGCAGTTTCTCGATCTGGGCGCGGGACTCCAGTTCGATTTCGCTTTCCGGAACCGTGCCAAGCACCAAGCGGGCCGCTAGTTGCCATGCCATCCGGAATTGCCCATCCGACCCCACCAGGTGCGGAATCCGTTCACGAGGAGAAACCGGTTTCCCCTCGACGAAATTCAAGTGGCAGCCCACATCGAGCTGCGGTTCCGCAAGGGCCCCCTCGACGGCGTCCTCAAACGCTGCACCGTTTGCGAGCAGAGACGCGCTGGTCACCACGCCGTTCCGGCAGGCTTCCAGGATGGCGCGGTTCACGCCCCGCGTGTAGCCGAAGTCATCCGCACTGACGATCAGCTGTTTCAACGCTGCTCCCCGAATGTCGTTGCTTTCGTCTGGGCCTGCTGTCCAACCCGGAGCGTCCCATTATATCTCTGTTTGGGATGTGGGTTCCTTCCCAAAGCCTGGGTATAATTGACCGATCCAGGCGATGTTTGGCCCAGGGGTAATGGGTTGCAGTTGATTCCTGCAGGGAAAAATATGGGAAGCGATTGGAGGAGCCGAAGGAAGGGAAGGCGAGCAGGACGATTCGGGGCCTTCTGTCGGCTCGCGTTGCTGGTGATCAGTGTCATGAATGTCCATATATCGGCGGGACAGAATGTATCGGAGCGGGCAGCCCGGCTGCACCAGGAAGCCATCGTGGTTGACCTGCACATGGACACTCCGCAGCGAATGCTCGATCAGGACATCGACCTGGAGGCGCGCGCCACCACGGGGCACGCGGACATTCCGCGCATGAGGGAAGGCGGGCTGGATGCGGCGTTTTTCTCGATCTATGTGGACATGGACCGCTACTTGGGAGATGCTGCGACGAAGCGCGCTCTGCGGCTGATCGACAGCGTCCAGAAGCAGGTCGAACGGCATCCGGAGCAGCTCACGCTGGCCGTCTCAGCCGCCGACATTCGCAGGGCCCACAACGACGGAAGAATTGCTCTTCTGATGGGCATGGAGGGCGGTACCCCGATCGCCGACGATCTGGGCCTGTTGCGCAACTTCTACCGCCTGGGAGTGCGCTACATGACGCTCACGCACGGCCGGAATAACAACTGGGTCGACTCCTCCACCGACGAGCCCCGCCACAACGGGCTGACCGAATTCGGAGAGGACGTGGTACGGGAAATGAACCGCCTGGGGATGCTGGTGGACATCTCGCACGTCTCCGACGAGGCGTTCTACGATGCACTCGAAGTCAGCCAGGCGCCGCTGATCGCGTCACATTCCTCCGCCCGTGCAATCTCGAACGTCCCCCGCAACATGAGCGATGACATGATTCGCGCCCTGGCCCGCGAGGGGGGCGTGGTGCATGTGAATTTCTACGCTGAGTTCCTGGACCAGGATTTTGCCGAGGCGCGCGCCCGACTTCGTGCCAACACCGAGTTTCAAGCCCGCCTGCGCACGCTGCGGGAGCAGTTCCGCAACGAAGGCCGCACGCAGCCGGGCTTCGAGGCGCAGATGCTGCTTTATGAGGAATACGACGTGCGTGTGCCGCGGGTTTCCTGGGAGCGCATCATCGAGCATATTGACCACATGGTGAAGCTCGTTGGGGTGGACCATGTCGGGCTGGGCTCGGATTTCGACGGGGCCACCATGCCCGAGGGCATGGATGATGTAAGTTTTCTCCCGCGCATCACCCACGCTCTGCTCGACCGTGGCTACAGCGAAGCCGACGTCCGAAAAATTCTTGGTGGAAACACCCTGCGTGTGATGGAAGAAGCAGAACGGGTTGCGGAACGCCTTCGTGCGCCCTAGCCGGTCATTGAAGAACTGTTATAGGTGTTGTCGTCCCAAGCGCAGCGAGGGACCTGCAACTTTCCAGATTGCGGTTCGGACGGGCATGGGAAAATCCCTCCACAGGGATCAAGTCGCTTGGGAGCGGGCTGAACGTGTTTCCTTCCGCGACGGTGCAGGCTTCTTGGCGCTTGCTCGCGGTTTCGTCCGCTGCGATTGCCTTGCAGGCTGTTTCTCTCGAACCCCAGCCTCATACAGCGTTTCAGGCGCAATGTCGGCGCCGTTCGGCCAAACGACTGCCCCGCCTTCGAGGAAGAATCGGCGGAAGTACTTCGGGTCCTTTAACGGCTCGATGATGGGTCCATCCAGCCACGGGCAGAAGTCAACCGTACGCTCCGAGTTGTCGTTGAACGTGAAGCGGATTTGGAAACTGCCCTGGTACTCAGCCTGAACGACGGATGGCAAGAAAGTCATAGTGTTCAATGTGTCATCGCGTAGATGACGTAGTTGACGCCGAGGCGGTAGGCATGGCCGGTCATCTCGGCGGGATAGAAGGCGTCGTCGGCGTGTTCCCAGGCGTCTCCCATGTCGGCGTTGAGATTGACGGCAACCATCAGGCGGTTGCGGTCGTCATACAGGCCGCGCCAGCTCGGCGGCCCTGCCATGCGCGTCACGATCTCACCTCTGCGCGTCATCCGCAGATGGCGCGCGCCGGGAATTTGGATGCGGTCTGTCAGGTCGTAGAAAACGTGCAGGAGCGGATCGTCATCAGGGATTTCGATGAAGGTCCGCTCCGGGAAGACCCTTCGCATGGCAGCCGCAAAAACGTCCCACTCGTACTCGGTGTGAATGTCGTCCACAATCATGAACCCGCCGCGCAGAAAGTACTCGCGCAGACGTGTGGCTTCCTCCGGGGTGGGATTCCAGTGTCCCTGTCCGGGTTGCTGCATGAGCAGAAACGGGTAATCGAAGATACTGTCGTCCAGCACTTCCAGATGCCGGCTGTTCTCGGCGACAGACAGTCCGGTGAGCCGCCGCAGAGCTGGCAGGAAATGCCGCTCGGCATAGGGATAGTCAACCGCCCACCAGGGCTGGATGAATCCGCGAGACCCTGCGCCGCCCCTGGTGCGGTACATCACGCGCCCCAGATGGAACTCAGCCTCAGGCGGGTCCGATTTCGGATGATTGCTACGAACGTCCGCCTTGGCGCCCTTCGACGGTGGCACCTGCGCCAGGACGAGCAAAGGAGAGAACCATGCCGAACGGCTGGCGACGGCGCCCAACAGGCTCACGAGCAGGGCAACTCCTGCAATTTTGAGCATCCTCTTATGCCGGTGCGCCCCGACTTCCATTTGGTTTCTGCGTCCCTCCGGAAAGCGGCTCGGACACGCTGCTAGAAGCATTACATCACGGACTCCGTGCGGCGCGCGAAAATTCCAGCAGAACACTCACAGTGCCGCGACCACAGCCGCTCCCACCTCTTCAGTAGAGGAACTTCCGTTCAGGTCCTTCGTGAGCTTCCCCGCCTCAACAGTTTGGGAGACAGCGTCCTCGATGGCTTTGGCTTCCTTTTCGAGACCGAAGCTGTGGCGCAGCATCATCGCTACGGAAAGGATCGTGCCGAGCGGGTTGGCGATGCCCGTACCGGCGATATCCGGCGCGGAACCATGGACCGGCTCATACATGCCGGTGTGCTCGCCGAGCGAAGCCGACGGCAACATCCCGATCGACCCGGTCAGCACGGCAGTTTCGTCACTCAGGATGTCTCCGAACAGGTTCCCCATGACGAGCACGTCGAAGCGGCGCGGATTCTGGATGATCAGCATGGCGCAGGAATCAACCAGTTGATGCTCCAGCTTGATATCGGGAAACTCGCGCGCGGCAAGCTCGGTGACCGTCTGCCGCCAGAGCTGCGAGTTCTCGAGCACGTTCGACTTGTCCACGCTCACTACATGCTTCTTGCGTCCCTGCGCTAGCCTGAACGCGACGCGCGCGATGCGTTCGATCTCCTTCTTGGTGTAGACCATCGTGTTGACGGCGGTGACTTCTCCGTTCCGCTCTTCAATGCCGCGAGGCATGCCGTAGTAGATTCCTCCGGTGAGCTCGCGCACCGTGATCAAGTTGGTACCGCGGACGATGTCGCCGCGGAGCGGGGAGAGCGATTCAAGAGCCGGAAAACAGATTGCCGGACGGAGGTTGGCGAAGACCCGCAGCTCCTGTCGCAGCCGCAGCAATCCCTTCTCGGGCCGCTTCTCGGGGGGATAGGAGTCGAACTCGGGGTGCCCGACCGCCCCGAGCAGCACCGCCCCGGCGGACTTGATGAGCGTCAACGTGTCATCGGGCAGCGGGCTGCCTGTGTTGCGGATGGCCACGCCGCCGATCAAACCGGATTTCGCCTCCAGCGTGTGCGAGAATTTCTTCGAGACAGCTTCGAGCACCTCCACAGCCTGCACTGTTACCTCCGGCCCGATGCCGTCGCCTGGTAATACTGCAATGTTCAGATTCATGAATCGTATTCCTTGAAGTCAGCCACTGAGACACAGAGAGCACGAAAGAGAAGCGTTTGCTCGGTCTGCGAGAAGCTTCTCTGTGTTCCCCGTTCCTCTATGGCTGAAATTATCTACAGGTGAAATTGCCGTGGACCCAGTTGGCCGGGTCGTTCTCTCCTCCGGTGGGACCGGTATAAACGGCCTGCTGGGGGTAAGGGCAGAGCTTCCGCTCGTTGTCCACCCGCCCGTCGGTGCTGTGCGTGGCGACCAGAAAGTCCGGGGCTTTGCCGTTTTCCACCCAAGCCACCAGGGGTTCCAGTTTGTCCCATGTGTTCGGCCCCGGGCCGCCGCGACAATGACCCATTCCGGGTGCCATGAAGAGCCGTGCACTTTCGTGAGCGGAGTTCATGTCACCGCCAAAGGTGGACTTCACCACATCGTTGTAATAATCGATCACCGGTTCCGCCGGAATCTGCGCGTCCCCCCAGCCGTGATAGAGGATCAGCTTGCCGCCATTCGACTGGAGAAACCGGCCGAGGTTGGGATCCTTGGCGTCGAGGATCGAAGACATGAGCCTTCCTTTGCCTGCGGTCACGTCATCCATGTTGAATTCCCACCACGCGACCTCCGGCGGGTTTGCGGTCTTGTCCAGCTTCTGCGAAAGGTCCGTCAGGCTCGGCGGCGGCACGCCCGGGTCTTCTTCGTAAAACAGGTAATTCATGTGATCGCCAGAGAAGCGGAGCTCGCCCGGTAGCATCTTGTTTCCGGCGTAAGGAATCAAATCGTCGGGCCAGGCAAACTCCGACCCCAAGGCACGTCCTTTCAGGATCAGGGTGCCTTTGCTGTCGCGGGCGCCGCCGTAGATGGCCTGGATTGACTCGATCTGTGCCGTGGTGAAGCAGGTTTCCCCGTTGACGTTACCAGGACACATTGCGCTCGCGAGATCGACCTTCGGATCGAAGCGGCATACGAGCGGGTCCTGAATCACGCCGTCGCGGATGCCGTCAACGGCGTCGCACTTCGCGAGCACGGCCTCGCGCAGGATGTCCACCTTTCTCACGCTGTCGAATTGGCCGTCGCCATTGGTGTCAAACGCCAGGTTGCCCAGGAAATCATCACGGAAGAGATGCTGCATGATGTAGAGATTGGCGGCATTTCTTTGCTGCAACAGAAAGGGCGCGTGTCCGGCGACGATTCCGTCGAAGTCGTAGGGGTAGCGCTGCGCGGCCATCAGCCCCTGCCGCCCGCCAGAGGAGCAGCCTTCATGGTAGGAATAACTTGGGTCCCTGCCATAGTAGTTCTGGAGCAGCGTCTTGGCCGCCTGGACCGTCAGATGCATGGCCCGGTGCCCGTAGTCAATCTCCGCCTGCCGGTTGTTGAACCCGAAGCTGGCGCCGGGTTGCACGCCGTTGTCGTGGCCGTTATTGCTGTTGGCAACCGCGTAGCCCTGGGTGAGCCGGGCGTCATCAAAATCGAGGTCGCCATCCATCCCGCCGTCACCCTGGTACAGGAAGCGGCCATTCCAGTTCTGCGGCAGCGGAAGCTGTACATGGAAATGGATGCCCGGTTGGATAAGACCTCGCGCGTAACAGTATTGGGGCGTGGATTCCTTCGCGGGAACAAGGTTCGCCGAGAGGATCGTCAGGTTCCGGACCCCGGTCAGCATGGAACAGGCCTGCCCTTGATCCGAGGACGCGGAATAGACATTTTGCGCAGCGAAGCAGTTCGAACCGGCCAGCACCAGGACTGCCAAGGAAACCATCGGAGAAAAACGATTTCGCGCCATGACGTCTCGAGCTCCTTCCTCCCGGCGTTGACTCCGGGAGCGATCCGCTCCTGGAGGCGAGGCAGCCAGTCTGTGGGAAAAGATTGTACAGGAAACTCGCTCGCGCGGGTAGGTTAGGAACCGCATCACCGTCAAAACACGATGATTTCGACGGCCGAGGAGTCAGCCCCGGGTGCCTTTGTGGTTCAAAATCCGGGATCAGGCGTTCGTGGGGAGCGGTTCTTCCATGTGCTGCAGAAGCCGCAGCAGGTCTTCGTCAAGGATGACTTTCTTGCGGTCGGCCAGCTCCGTGAAGCGGCGGTAGAGCTCGGCTAGCTGCGCCGGTTCCAAGCGGTGACCCAGCTCCTCGTAGCGCCGTTGCAAGGCGTGCTTGCCGCTGTGCTTGCCGAGGACCAGGCGGTTGGTCGGCACGCCCACCGACTGTGGAGTCATGATCTCGTAGGTGAGCGCAAGCTTCAGGACGCCGTCCTGATGAATCCCGGCCTCGTGAGCGAAAGCGTTGCGACCCACAATGGCTTTGTTCGGCTGCACGTTAACGCCGATGATTTCGGAAAGCAACTGGCTGGTGGGGTAGAGCAGATCGGTGCGGATCGCGGTTCCCAGCGGGACTAGGTCGTTCCGGACGCGGAGCGCCATGACGATCTCTTCGAGTGCGGCGTTGCCGGCCCGCTCGCCGATTCCGTTGATGGTGCACTCAACCTGCCGCGCCCCGCTCTCGACCGCGGCGAGAGAATTCGCCACCGCTAGGCCAAGGTCGTCGTGGCAATGGACGCTCAGCGTCGGGCCCTCGCCGACGGCTTGGCGCACGTCCCGGACAATCTCCGCGTACTCGCGCGGCATAGTGTACCCGACCGTGTCGGGGATATTGAGCGTTGTCGCGCCCGCTTGGACCGCCGTCTGGAAGCACTGGCAAAGATAGGTGCGCTCGGTTCGTGTCGAGTCCTCGCAAGAGAATTCGACGTCGTCCACCAGGCTGCGCGCCAGGCGCACGGATTCGCCGATCTGCTGAAGAGCTTGCTCCCGGTCGAGCCGAAGTTTGTGTTGTAGGTGAATGTCCGAAGTGGCAAGGAATACGTGGATGCGGGACTTGTGCGCTGGTTCCAGGGCCTGTCCGGCGCGCTCGATGTCGGCACGCGCAGCCCGGGCCAGCGCTGCTACAGTGACCGACTTGCCGGCCTGCCCAGCCACCGCCCGAACCGCCTCAAAATCCCCGCTGGAGGCAATCGGGAACCCGGCTTCCAGTATGTCGACTCCCAGGTCTTCCAGTTGCCGGGCCATCCTCTTCTTTTCCTCGGTATTCATGCTGCAACCGGGAGACTGCTCGCCGTCCCGCAGCGTGGTGTCGAATACCTTGACTTTATCCTCAGCCACTGGAGCCTCCTCCCGTTCAACCGGACACCGGGACTCACGGATTCCGGCCGCCAATCGCTCCTCACGGACTCTCGCATTGTGGGAGTCCGGATAAGTAGCGCAAGTATAGCAAAACGAGGATCGCGGAGCAATTTTATACAGCGGCATGACTATAAATTCTGTTAATATCGAGATGCTCCCAGGCAGCTTGTCGGCAATGCGCTCCCGGGAGGAATTCGCGACGCATGGAACTCTCGCAACTCACGATTTTTCGGACCGTTGCTTCGGAAAGGAGCTTCTCACGCGCGGCCGAGAAGCTCGCCCGCACGCAACCGGCCATCAGCCTGGCGGTCCAGCGCCTGGAGAGCGAAATCGGCGAAAAGCTTCTCGACCGGTCCCTCAAGAACCGCACCCTGACCGACACCGGAAAAGTGGTTTACGAATACGCCCATAAGTTCGAGAACCTTCGCCGCGAGATGCTGAACTCGCTGTCCGAGCTGCGCGAAAAGCAGACCGGCAAGCTCATCATCGGCGCCAACGAAAGCGGCGCGCTCTACCTGTTAACTCACATCCGGGCCTTCCGACAGCTCTACCCGGGGGTACAAGTTGAGGTCCGCCGCTCGCTCTCGCGCAACATCCCTGACGAGGTCCTGGCCAACGCGATCGATCTTGGCGTCGTTAGCTACAAGCCAAGCAACCGGAACCTCCACACGACCGTGATCTACAACGACGCCATCGCGTTCATCGTGCACCCGGACCACCCATTCGCCGCCCGCCGGCAGATTTCCATCCGCGACCTGGGCGCCGAGACGGTAATCGCGCACAATATCACCTCGCCCTATCGCCAGATTGTGCTGGATGCCTTCCGGAAATATCAGGTCCTGCTGCGCATGGACCTCGAAATGCCGACCATCGAGACGATCAAGAAGATGGTTCAGGACCGCATGGGAGTGGCGTTTGTCCCACGGATGTGCGTGCAATCGGAGGTGGCCTCAAGCCAACTTGTCGAAGTCCCGGTGCGGGAGCTCCAGGTCGCCCGCAAGATCCACCTGGTTTACCCCGCACGGCGGCATCTTCCCCACGCTGCACGGTCTTTTCTGGAACTGGTCAAGACGGCCGGACAATAGACCTCTGATTCAGCTTTGATCGCTGTACGTCCTTTCCAGCAACCGTTCGAAGATTTCCGGAAACAATCCTTCGATCCGGACGGATAGCTCGTTGCGGACGGAGCGGAATGCTTCCAGACGCTCTTCTTCAGTACCTTCGGTTGCGGCGGGGTCCGTAAGCGGCCAATGAAGATGCCGCGCTGTGCCGGGGAAGCTCGGACACCTCCCTTGCGCGTCATCACAAAGGGTGATCACGTAGTCAAAGTCCTGCTCTGGGAAAGGCTGGAGGGACTTCGAACGCTGGGCGGAAATGTCCACGTCGATCTCTCGCATTGCCAAAATGGCATTCGGGTGCACCGGCTTGGGGTCGGTCCCGGCGCTCGCCACCTCGACCACAGGCGTGGGAACCGCCCGGCGCAGCAAGGCTTCCGCCATTTGCAAGCGGCATGAATTGCCCGTACAAAGAAACAGGACCCTGACAGGCTGCACTTCCTTCTCTACCATTCCCCACGGAAATGTCTGTCCGGACGCTATTGTTCCCTGAATGCCCTCCAAAGCCAAGGTTTCACTGAAATCCTGCTTCATGGATCTTGGTCCTGAGTGACTGCTTCCGAGGGATGAGGGTCAGTGGAACGCCTATCTCGCTGCCCGCAACGACCGGGCCCTTCCCGACTCAAGGGCATGTTCGAGTACCGCCGGCACGGAGTACTCCTGCGACGGCGCCGGCAATAGGTCGAACGCACCCGCCTCGAGCACTTCTGTCCATTCTTGGGTCCCTTCATCAACGGCGCCGGTCTGGCTCACAACGATGGCCGGCGTCGATACGCGGCGCGCCTGGAGTTCCTGGAGCGCTTCGCGCCAGGTGCCATCGGAAAATTCCTGCTCGCACAGGACTGCGTCATACTCCCCGCCCTGTAACAGCCGGACCATGTCCGGGACGTTTGCGGCCTCGGCAACGCTGGCGCGCTGCCGCAGAATCTCCTTCAGACGGGTCTCTCCGCTCTGGCCCGCCAGCAGGACTTGTGGTTTGTTCATCATCACTTGTTTCCCCTTTTTTCTCCATTCCACAATATCCCGTTGACAGAGGCGCGGGAAACACACATAATTTGCGTGATTGCTATTCTATTTTAGAGAATAGAAATACGAATAATTATTCTGCAATTGTATATTCTATTGTTTGCGTATGCGGAATGAGGTAAGCAATGGAGTTCTATCAGTTGGAATATCTGTGCGCAGTCGCCAACTACGGTGGATACAACCAGGCGGCGCGGCATCTCTACCGTGTCCCCAGTGCAGTCAAGCGGGGCGTGGCGCTGCTTGAAGAAGAGATCGGCGTTCCTTTCTTGCATCGCGACGGCCGTGCCGTTCGGCTCACGCAGGAAGGAAACGAATTCGTCCGCTGGGCCCGTAGCGCCTTGGCCAGCCGCTCGGAGATGATGGATCGCATCCGTACCAAGGGGCCGTTGCGCGGGCGCGTGGTGGTCGCCGCCGGACAGGCGATCCTGAATAAGTCCCTGCCCCGTCTCAAGACGTTCATGAACCAGCATCCGCAAGTCGAAATCCTGATTTTGCGCCGCAGAGGGTTTGAGATTGGCCCTCTGATTGAGCAGAGAGAAGCCGACTTTGGATACCTGCCAAGCGAAGCCTGCCCTCCGGCGCTTCACTGGCACCGCGCCATCGAGCTCAGGATGCTGCTGGCGATTCCGCGGCGCCATCCGCTGGCGCGCAAGCGCAGCATCACGCTTCGAGACTTGAGCCGCGTTCCCCTGATCCTGCCCGACCGCCAAGCCTCTTCCGGACGGCGCATACACCGCGCCTTCCAGGAACATGAATTGGAATACCGCACGCTGGTCGAGACCGGTGACTCCCGGCTGCTGCTCAGCTTCGGCAGGGCTGGATTGGGGGTGAGCATCCTGCAGGAACAGGAAATCAGCCACGACACGCGCAAGCTGGTTAAGATTCTGGATGTCAGCCGCCTGTTTGGAAAACAGGTGGAAGGAATCGCCTGGCGCAAGCGGGGTTATCTGCCCGAGGTCGCCAGGCAGCTCATGGGGGCCCTGGTTCCCGATGCCCCCATCAGTCTCTCCTCCACGGCGGAAGAGAACAACTGGCCGTAGCGTTCCTCGCTCCGCACAAGTTGCCCTCCTTCACGGATTTCCCGATCACTGCCTCGCGCGATTCCTCGGAGGAAGCCAGCCGCTGGCCGTGGTCGGGACCAATTTCGTGCAGGTTCCGGCACACCCGCTTTAACCTTGGAGCCGAACCAGCGAATCCTTGATGCTGGGCTTCAGGCCGTTCTCAATGTCTTTGCGGCGCAACTGGTGGAACTGGGTGAGAATCTGGTTGGCTTTGGCCAGCGTAGCAATCCGCTCCGCGTAGGCTTCAATTTTCGCTCCCGGGAACGCCCACAGCCCAATATCGTCGCGTAATGTGTTCATGTATGCGCGCGCCCCGCAGCAACCGAGGCTCATGGCAGCCTTGCCGGTATTGGCGACCTGAGGGACTACGGCACATGCCGGACGCCCGAGCACTGGAGGAACCCCGGCCTCGGCCTGCTGGGCGGCTTCCGTCAGAATCAATCCCTGTTGTGCATCCGCCAGCAGCAGTACGACGTCGGGCTGCGCCGGCGCTTCGGCCAGCGGCGAATAGACCACGTGTTTCGGTTCCTTTTGCAGTACCGGGATGTTCGGCAGATCCTCGGGGCGAACGTACCCCAAATCTCCAAACACTTTCAGGCAGTCGTTCAAATCAGCCTCTTGTTCGGGTGTGCTGATGGGCATGTGATGGGTGTACATCCCGACGACGCAGTTCTGATGGTCGGCGACCGAGGTGGAGAAGGACTTCTGCGATCCTTCCTCCCAGAAAAAGCATCCAGCGGTGGCCGGTCCGGAGTGGGCGGCGACGCCTGCGGGAGGGGTATCAGTCAGGCAAATGGCGATGGGCGGGACCCGAAGGTTCAGCGCCTCGGTCAAGGTTTTGGCGATGGTGGCGTATTGGCTCATAGAAACACTCCCGAAATCGATAAACTAGGCTAACTTTCAAGCCTACACTACACTACAATCTTTTCTCGCTGAGGTAAAGAGGGCCTTTCTCAGACTGCCGCCTGCCCGGCCAGATTCTCCCAGAACCGCGCCACCGCGCGGATGCCGGCAAAGAAATTCGGTAGGTGGAATTTCTCATTGGGCGAGTGAAGGCGGTCGTCCGGAAGCCCGAAGCCCATCAACGCTACCGGAATGCCGAGCGATTGCCGGATGCGAGCCACGATTGGGATGGAGCCGCCCCCGCGCACGTAGACGGCCGGTTTGCCGAAGGTCTCGGCCAGAGCCTTCGCCGCAGCCGCGATCGCCGGATCCGAAGGTGGCATCAGCACCGGCTCAGCCGTGCCGTGCGTATTCATCGCCACGCGCAAGCCAGGCGGTGTGAGCCGTTCGACCGTGCTCCGAAACGCCGCCAAAATCTTCTCCGGGTCCTGCCGTGGCACCAGCCGCATGCTGACTTTCGCCGAAGCCTTAGCCGGAATCACAGTCTTTGCTCCCTCGCCCATGAAGCCGCCGACGATTCCATGAACTTCGAACGTGGGCCGCGCCCAAAGCCGCTCCAGAACGGAGTAGCCTTCTTCCCCCACCAGAGACTGGGCGCCGACTCGGGCCCGCAGGAACTCCGTTTCGTCGAACGGCAGCCGGGACCACGATTGTCTCTCTTCGGGTGACGGGGCCTCTACGTCGTCGTAGAACTCTGGAATGCGGACGCGATAGTCGGAGGTCAGGAGTTCCGAGACGATGCGAGTGAGGCCGAGAAGCGGATTCGGCGCAGCCCCGCCGAAGATCCCGGAGTGCAGGTCGTGTGCCGCGCCCGTCGCTGTGAGTTCGACATAAAGCATCCCGCGCAGGCCAATGCAGAGCGTCGGCAAGCCCGGCGCGAACATCTCCGTGTCCGAGATCAACGCCGCGTCGCTGCGCAGTTTTGCGGGATTCTCCGCCACGTAGCGGTCCACCGCCTCCCCGCCGACTTCCTCCTCGCCTTCGATCAGGAACTTGACGTTCACCGGCAGGCGGCCTGTCGTCTTGAGAAGCGATTCGGCCGCTTTCACGTGGATGTACATCTGCCCTTTGTCATCGGCCGCCCCGCGCGCATAGATGTTTCCGTCGCGGATCGAAGGCTCGAACGGCGGCGTGACCCATTCGTCCAGCGGGTCGGGCGGCTGCACGTCGTAGTGCCCGTAGCACAATACCGTCGGCTTGCCCGGTGCCTTCATCCACTCGCCGTAGACCAGTGGATTCCCGTCCGACGCGATGCGCTCCACGTTCTCGATCCCCGCCCCGCGCAGCCGCTCCGCCACGAACTCGCACGCGCGTTCGACATCCGGCTTGTGCTCGGGCAACGTGCTCACGCTCGGAATCGAGAGAAACGCCTTGAGCTCGTCAAGAAACTGCTCGTGGAAACTCTCGATGTAGGGATCCACCGTGAAACTCATCCGCGCAGCCTCCAACACATCAAGCAGAAGTATAGCGTGTGCCATCCCGAGGAGCGAAGCGGCGAGGGATCTGCTCAAGTATGAACTGTCGTCCCAATCACTGCTTCCCGGGGAAGTGTCTTTTTGGAAAGTATCCCAAGAGACTGTTCGTTGCGTATTCCTGAACCCAAGGATCGGGATGGCGGAGATATCGCAATAGGATTGCGAACACCGAGTCATCCGGATAGGCCGGCAACGACGGCAGGAAATCGCTGAGCAGATCCTCTGCGTTTGTCGGGGCGGATCCGCTTCGCCTTCGCAGCCAAGCCCGCCGCTCTGCTTCCAAGTAGGGGAAAATTTCGATCTCTGTCCAAGATGCCTGGACCATTTTCAGCGTTGCTGTATAGCCCGCAGCTAGGGCAGGCATTTCCCTCGACTTCGCTCGGGACAGGCCTGCCTGCCCGTAAGAGGAAATGCCTGGAGGCCTGTCCCTGCTTTGGCGGCTGCGCTGCACCCACCCGGAAAATGGTCGAATCTATCCATATACCCCATAAAACTGTACGGAAATGCTCTGTCGAGAGAACCGAAGGAACCGAAAGAACCGAAAAAACCGAAAACGGTTGTCGCAAGTTACCGTTGCGCCTGCCCCTGGCTTCGGCGTCCCGTGGGCCAACGGGCGCCGATACGGCCTGTGCAAAGCCCGTCGTGCCGCTGAAAAGCAACAGGATAAGCATCCTGTTCCACAACTGCCTTTCGCATCGCATCCTTAAGGCTCCCAAGGAGCTGGCCATCCCGGAGGCTTTACGCGGCGGCCACTCCTCGAACTCGCGGGCATCCGTGGGGTGGGCGTCCGTGCTGGCGAGGACTGGAATATCGTGCTGTTCCGCAAAATCCCGCAGACGGGTGAGCGTGGCCAGCAGTCCCTCCGCTCCCGGAACGTAGAGGCGTCCCCCGGGCAGCAGGAAGTCCGCCTGCGTGTCCACGTCCACAAAGACCATCGGGTAACGTGCCATGCTCTAGCCCTTCTTGCCGCCGACCGCCGCTACCGGGGCGGCAATATACCGGCTGCGCACGGACTCCAGCAATTCCCGCAACGCCGTTGACTTCTCGACCGGATACATGTCGCTTGCTTCCAGTTGCCGGCACCGGGCGGGCAGGCGCGCGAGGTTCTCCGCCGTTCGTGCCTGCAGTTGTTCGAGCGACGGCAGGGGCCGGACTATCTCTCCGTTTTCAATCACTGGTTCCAGCAAAAGTTCGGTGCCGGCATACGTTTCGTAAGCAAGCCCGAGCACATCACGTTCGTACACTCCGTCCGGGGCCGAGATCCGGAAAACCTGTTTCCTGCCTGGATAACTGATCTTGGATGCGCTGAACTTTGCCGTGCCGCGCTTTTGTCCGCCGCTTTCGATCTCGACCAGTTTGTAGACGCCGCTCAGCGCCGGGGCGTCACGCGATGTGACCAGATCCGTCCCGACACCAAACAGATCAATCGGCGCCCTCTGCCGGAGCAGTTCCGCGATGGTGTATTCGTTCAGGTCGCCGCTAGCCAGGATTTGCGCTTCGGCCCGACCGGCATCGTCGAGGATCTTTCGGACTTGGCGGCTGGTCTCGAAGAAGCTGCCGCTGTCCAGGCGCACGCCGCGGAACGGCAGATTCTGCCGCAGCGCTTTCTTCACTCCCTCGACCGAGTCGTACGTGTCTACCAGCAGCACCGAGCTTTTGCCATAGACTTGTGTGAACTGACGGAACGCTTCCTCCTCTTCCTCGAACGACATCGCCCAGGAGTGCGCCAGGGTGCCGTAAGTGGGGATACCCAGCTCAAAGCCCGCCAGGACGTTCGACGTGCCCCGGCAGCCGCCGATAAAGCTGGCGCGGGCGGCGAGCCAACCGGCGTGCGGTCCATGTGCACGGCGCGTCCCGAATTCCACAATCCCCTTTCCTTGAGCGGCTTGCACAATCCGAGAGGCTTTGGTGGCTACGGTTGTCTGATACGTCAGCATCGCCAATAGAAAGGTCTCAACGATCTGGGCTTCGATGATGGGAGCTGTGACGCGCAGCAATGGCTCCTCGGCAAACACGACTGTTCCCTCCGGAACCGCCCAGACCGTTCCCGTAAAGCGCAGGCCGGCCAGAAAGTCGAAAAACTCGGGCTTCACAGGCTCAAGCGCCGGGTGCTGGCGGAGAAAGGCAATCTCTTCCGGCCCGAAGCGAAGCTCCCGGAGATATTCCAAAGCCTGTTCCAGCCCTGCAGCGACCAGATAGGGGCGCTGCGGTGGGAGCGACCGGATGCTCAGCTCGAAAGTAGCGAGATCGCGGTGCTTGCCCGACTGCCAGTAGCCGGCCGCCATGGTCAGTTCATAGAGGTCGGTGAGCAATCCAGTGCGTTCGGGAGTGAAAGCGTTCATGGCGTGTGGTCTCGCTACCCTTCCTGGGCGTCCGAATGGCGCAGAAGCCGTTAGGAAAAGCTCCTCTCTTTGATTGTATCGGGCAGTAAGTAAAGGGGTCAAGGAATGGCAGATGGAACC
This sequence comes from Terriglobia bacterium, assembly GCA_965198025.1. Lineage (GTDB taxonomy): Bacteria > Acidobacteriota > Terriglobia > 2-12-FULL-54-10 > 2-12-FULL-54-10 > CAYWWM01. The sequence continues at coordinate 3,499,722 of OZ240237.1, forward strand.
GCTCCCTGCTGCGACCCACCAATGCCGGTGTTTTACTTGCTGGCGACGACGCGGTTCTTGAGCACGCCAATGCCTTCGATTTCGGTCTCGACAAGGTCCCCGTCCTGGAGGTATTCGGGCGGAGTGCGGCCGAGGCCGACGCCTTCCGGGGTGCCGGTCGAGATAATGTCGCCGGGCTCGAGCGTCATTCCCTTAGAAAGAGATTCGATGGTGACGGCAACTGTAAAGATCATGTGCTTGGTGTTGGAACTCTGCTTGGTGACGCCGTTGACCCGGAGCGCGATGGCCTTGGTTTGCGAGTCACCGAACTCATCAGCCGTGACGATCCAGGGACCCATGGGGCAGAAACCATCCAGGGTCTTGCCCTTGAACCATTGCAGGTGTTCCTTTTGCAAGTCGCGCGCCGAGACGTCGTTCAGAATGGTGTAGCCGAAGACGTGGTCGAGTGCCTTGGCGGCGAGAATGTTCTTGCCGGTGGTTCCAATCACGACGCCTAATTCTGCTTCGTAGTCGACCTGCTGCGTGACGTTGGTGTCCCACGGAATTGGATCGTAGGGGCCGCTGACGCTGGTGGGGGCTTTCGTAAAAAAGACCGGGACTTCGGGAATCTTGATCTCGCGGCCGCGGGCCTTGGCGGCTTCCTCCATGTGACTGACGTAGTTGAGACCTAAACAGAAAACGTTCTTGGCGGGGCGGGGAATCGGAGCGTGGAGCTGCACATCGGCCAACGGATAGACGTGCGGAGACCCCATGCTTCTCGTCAGGAGTGCCATGCGTTTCCAGGCATCCGGGCCGAGTTGGATCAGTTCGAGCAAGCTCGCCGGGAACGGTCCTTCCCACTGGTTCACGTATGCTTTCCGAAGCGCGATCACGCGGTTGTCATGCACAGCACCGATTTGCGTAGTCGGTTCATTCTGGAGCGAAAACGTTACATATTTCATTTTTGAATACCTGCCACGAATGCATTTTCACTAGACGAAGTAGACTGCCACGAGTATCTCCGCTTTGCAATCAGAGATTTGCCACCAATACACAAAGGCACGAATTGTGGGCTGAGCGGGAAACAAAAAATAGGCGCGCCGAAGCGCGCCTCACTGACTCAGACTTGGCCAAAAGCGGGGAAATACGTCCTCTTCCCCGTCAGCCTTTGCAAAAAGGATGAGCAATCAGTGCGCCAAAGCCGTGTTGGTCCCATAAGTCTTTTCAATCAAATTAGATATCCAGAATAGCCGGAGGCTGCAACAGGCGGAAACATGCAGATTTTGAAATTAAAATATGAAATGTGGAATTTTGAAAGGAACCAAAACAGTTACTCTCTGGAACCATGTTGCGAACATTAGACAGTGTTTTTGCTTGACAAAAAGAGGAATTGCCTCAATATAGAAAGCGCCAACGCAGGAAACTGTTCCGGAGCACTTTCGAGCGACCCTCCCCCGGGCGATTCTGAAAACCCCACCTTGAGTACAGTTACTACGGAAGTTCGTCCGCGTGATGTTGTGCGTTGCCGTCGGTGCATGCTGGTGCAGTTCCGGACGATGTCCGATACTTGCCGCCGCTGCTCGTACCCGCTCCCGCCCGTTCCGCGTCTGGATGTCACACCCAAGAACGGCCGGTTGACGCTTCTCCCACGAAACGGCTCCTCGCCGGGCCACCATGCACAAGTCGATTCGACGCTGCCGCGGGGCAAGACGACGCGCGAGCTGACGATCGGGCGCAAGCTACGAGAACTGCGGGAGCAGCGCCACCTGACGCAACAGGACATGGCGTGCCGCGCTGGGGTGCCCCGGACGTACATCTCGCGCATCGAGAATGCGCGGCTGCTGCCGGGTCCGCTGATGCTGGGCAGGATCGCGACGGCGCTGGATGTGGCCATCCTGGAGTTGCTGCCGCCGAACCGGAATGGAAACGGGTACCCGGATGCCGCGGAGGGTTCGTACTGGGAGGAACTGGTGCAGAATTTCTCCTTGCTGAGCGCGGAGGAGATGTCGCGCGCACTGTTCTTCGCGCGCACCCTAGCTGACCAGAACCAGCAAAGCGACCTCGTGCCGGAACTGGCGGCGAGCTAGCCGCCCGGCCAAACCTCTCTTGCTATTTGCTGTCGCGACCGCCTCGGGCCTCCCAGGGTTGGCTGCAACAATGCCTGGAAGCCGGCAGGCCCGAGGCTTCCCCTCCCTGCAGAATAGTGTCCGCCACGAACTGAACGAGTTTGCGTCCTCTCGCGTGTGCGTACCGAAGCCGCCCTCGCGCGGCGCCACTCCTGGCGGATCGCATCCAAACGGGCGACTTGTCGATTATAATTAACGCTGCGCTGCTTAAGCCGCACGAAAGGCGGCTGGGCAAAGTGCGGCAAATGCCATGCGGTGTATGCACCTGGACTCGTCGGGCTTGCAATGTCCCCTGGAGGCGGTGGAGGGGACGGAGTTTTGCGCGGATCACACGCGCTTCGTCGATCCCGACAGTGAATCGAACCAGAGCACGCCTCTCGTCTACCGTTTGGCAGCGCTGGCGCTGCTGCTACTCTTCCTCTACAACTATTATCAAATCGTTCTGGGATGGCTGCTGGATTAGCGAGGCGGAGCGGATCCGATCATCCGTCTGGGGCCGTCTTCTGGGGCAGGCGGGATTTCAGCCAGTTCAAGAGGCGCTTGGCCGAGGTGAATTCGCGGGCAAGAATCATCAGGCCCGGTATCAGCCAGATCCAACCGGGCAGAATGGGCAGAGCCAGACCAAACAGTCCGGCAAGCACCATGATCCCTCCCACCGCGATGCGCAACCACCGTCTCAAGACTACACCTCCCCCGAAAAGTCGCTTTCTGCGTCCATCCCTAGAATAACCGGAGAAATTGCGCGCCTCCAAGCCAACTCGTCCTACGGAGTGAGAATTTACGCTGGTGTAACATCTTCACCCGGAGAGGATTCCGAATTACAGGTAACCTTTTGGGTGCGGTGCATCTAAGTAACGGAGTAACGGACGATTGGTTCGAATTTTCGTAACAGGAGGCATTGTGATTTCCGAGTTGACGCACAGATTTTCTCCGCACGCTCTGATGGTTCTCCGGATCATGGCCGGTTTCATGTTCTGGCAGCACGGCATTCAGAAATTCGGATTTCTGGAAGGGACGGCGGTGGAGTTTCCAGGGCTGCTATGGTTTGCCAGAATCCTGGAAGTATCCGGAGGTTCGCTCATCGTGTTGGGCCTGTTTACGCGCCCGGTCGCCTTCGTGCTGCTAGGTGAAATGGCGGTGGCCTATTTTATCGCGCATGTGCCGGGGGGCTTTTGGCCCATCTTGAACGGCGGCGAGCCGGCGTTTCTGTTTTTTCCGATCTACGTGATGCTCTTGACCGCCGGGCCGGGGCGGGCCAGCGTGGATGGTTGTGTTGCAAGACGATTTGGTTCGCGCTGGTGGATGTAAGGATGGAAGGCGACGAAGAACCCGCTGGGTAGAACCAGTGGGACCGTCGAGGGTTCTTCGTCTTCGGAATCAGGCGCAATCTACTCGACGTACTCCTGGAAACGGACAATCCGACCGAACCGCTGGTTGGGGAACCAGATGGACGGCGGGTCGGTGGACATGTCGATGTCGATATTACGCACTTCTTTGGCGCGGCTGGGCAACGGCCACTCCGTGATCTCGCCGGTCTTCACGTCGGCTTTGACCATGAGCTCGGTCACGTCGGGAGCGGACCAGCCAGCGTTGCCGTCCGGGTCGCCGACGGCGTTGTAGGGGCGGGACCAGCGGGAAGGCATGGCGAATTCCCGGGTCTGACCAGTGGCGGGGTCGTCATAGGTGATGACGCGCCGCCCGCCGCCCGGGCTGTACAACCCGTCCCAGCCGTTGTAACTGCGATTGTTGTCGCAATCAGCCTCTGAGTTGTCTCGGCGGTCGATCTCGGTCAGGATGTTGGTTTCCGGATCAATCAGCCAGTCGAGTCGGCGAGCCAATCCGTCGCCGATGCGATAGAGGATCTTCCCGTTCGAGCGGCAGACACGGAGGGTGCCGGTGCGCGCCCAGTCAAGCGGCGTCTGCCAGATGTTGACGACTTCTTCCTTCTTGACGTCGAAGCGCAGGCCAGCGCCGGTCCAGATTTGTCCGGCAAGAAGGTAGCCCTGCGGGTCCCAGCGCAGATACTGAAAACCCGGAGGGCGGCCCGGTTTTCCCGCGGGAATGGGGAACTCCTTGATTTCGCCTTGCTGGGGATCGACGCGACCTATGATGTTCGAGCGCCAGTCCGTGTACCAGACGAATCCCGTGTTGGGGTCGACCAGAACGGCCCGCGTGGTGGCACCGATACGCGGAATCTGGTACTCGGTAATGACGGCGCGGGTGCGCTCGCCAGTGGGGCGGGACCGGAAGCGAATGGGAAAGTCGGGACTTTCGGGGCCGCGGAATCTTGCCAGGATGTTGGTGATGTTTTCATCCGAGATCAGGCCTTCTTCCGCTCCGGCGTGGCGGGCGCTCGGACGCAGCATGCGGGTCGGGGGAGAAATATCACCGGCCGGGGTGGTGCGCTTCTGGTCGTCCATGGCGGCCACGACCAGTTCCCAGCCATGGTGCGAGAAGCGGCTCTTGGCGATGTAGTAGGCGCCATGGCAGTCCGCGCAACGATGATCGAGCGCCTCGCGTTCGTCGTCGGTCAGCGGAAAGCTGTCCTCCAGTTCTGCGTTGCTGGCCTGTTCGATGAGCGCGTTGAAGTTTGTTTCCGGTACGACCTCGAAATCCGCCGTTGCCGCTCTGCCTGCCTGAACCGCAATGTCTTTGGTCACATTGCGGAAACCTTTAATGCGGGTAAAGACCGCATAGCTGCCGGGTGCGAGGCCGTTGAAGTTGAACTCACCGTTGCGGTCCGTCATGACGTAGGTGGCAACCACCTTCCCGGACCCATGGGCCGCCACGTAGGCACCTTCGAGCGGGCTGCCGTTGGCCGTGATCTTTCCCTGGATCGCCACCGGACTCTGCTGCGCCGCTGCCATGTTTGCCTGCATCATGCATGCGAGTACTGCAAATGGTAGGATTGCCAGACAAGCAAAAGATAAGATGCGCATTCTCGTTCTCCTGAATCGTGAAAGGTCCGGGACAGCATTCCCCGTGTGTTACTCGACGTACTCCTGAAATCGAATCACCCGCCCCAGGCGCTGATTGACGAACCAGACTGCCGGCGGGTTGACCGAAAGGTCAATGTCGATGTTGCGGACTTCCTGGCCATGGCTGGGCAACGGCCAGGCCGTCAACTGACCCGTGGCCGCGTCGATCTTGACCATGTGATCCGTCACGTCCGGGACACTCCAGCCGATCTTGGTCTTGGGATCTCCGACGGCGTTATAAGGCCTCACCCACCGATTGACGGAGGTAAGGGGGAATTCCTTCGACATGCCTGTCGAGGGGTCAGTATAGGTAACGCTGCGGGGACCGCCGCCAGGACTCCATCCGCCGTCCCAGGGATTGACTTCATAAGGGTTCTGTTCGCACTGCGGGCGATTGCCCGGACCGACCTCGATGAATCTCCCGGTTTCGGGGTCAACCGTCCAGCCTCCCCTCACCAAGTAAGTGACCGTCCCGTCCGGGTTGAGGCATGGCGTAATGTTGCCGCCGCGGGGGGCCTGGCCTTTGCTGCGTTCTTCCGGAGGCGCCCAAACGCCGGTAACCCGCTCATTCAATGTGTCGAAGCGGACGGTTCGTCCCGACCACATCTGCCCGATCCACATGATCCCTTTGCCCCGGGGGTCCCAGGTGGCCACGTTGCCCATGCCCGGCTTGAAGCGCGGCATGCCCGGCGGTGAGGGGTCTTCGCGAGAGGGCATCCCGTACTCTTTCACCTCTCCCGTGGCAATCTCGATTCTTCCGATGACGTTGGCGCGCCAGTCCGGGTACCAGACGTAACCACCGCGGGGATCAACGCGCACCGACCGGACCGTCGCCCCGACCCGGGGAATGTCATACTCGGTGATGATGGCGCGGGTGCGGTCCCCCGTTGCTCGGGGCGAGAACTGGATTGGAAAGTCGGGGCTGTTGGGCCCCCGAAACTCGGCCAGAACCCGCGCGATTTCGTGATCTTCGGCTCCCTCCACTTGGGGCTGGGCGGCTTTCTGTCTGGCGCTGCGGCTGTCATGTTCGCTCAGTGGAGGGCGGCGGTGATGGTTCGCGTTGGGAGAGTTCGGCGGTTTGGAGATGTCGCCGGCCGGGGTGATCTTGCGAACGTCATCCATGTGGTGAACAATCATCTGCCATCCGCGCGGCGTGAAGCGGCTTTTTGCCAGGTAGTACTCGCCGTGGCAGTCGCTGCAGCGGAAATCAAGCGCTTGTTTCTGGGCTTCAGTCAGCGGAAAACTCTCGAGCAGTTCGGCGTTGCTGCTCTGTTCGACTAGCGCCAGGAAATCGGTTTCCTGCTCAACGGCAAAGTCCGCCACGGCGGCGCTGGTGGCCTGGACGGATATGCCGTTGCGGTGCGCCGAGCGAAAACCGGGGATCTGCGTGAAGACCCCGTAACTGCCTGCCGCCAATCTGCGAAAGGCGAAGTTTCCATCGCGGTCGGTCAGAACGTATTGGGTAAAGGTCTTTCCTGCTGCATGGGCCCCGACGTAAGCGCCTTGCAGAGGACTGCCGCCAGTCGTAACTCGGCCGCGGATTGAGACCGGACTCTGCGCCCCGGCAGGGCTCACCCAAGCGCTTCCCCCCAATGCCAGCAATAGGATTGCACTTACATGAATCTTGCTGGTCCTGATCTGCATTCTGGATTCTGCCGAACTCCGCCTAGCGAGCATTGCGCAGCATAGTTACTTCGGACGCCCAACCCTCCCGCAGAAATTTCAAGATCAACTGAATCTGCTGGTCGTTGAGGGTGTACTGAAATCCGGGCATGTTTGCCGTGCCCTGCTTGATGATTTCCGTGAGCGTCTGGTCGTTGATGGGATTGCCGTTCGCGAGTGAGCGCCCCTCGCGGTTATAGATGTCCTTGAGGCTGGGGGCGAACTTGTATTCCATCCGGTCGAGATAATGACAGAGATAACAGCGTTCGAGGACCAGCTGAAACGCCGCCTGTTTCTCCGAAGGCGGCTCGTGAGTCGCCATTGCCGGGCGAGCCGGCAGCATCGCCGCAAGCAAAATCACTAAGCTCAAGACAAGTCGCCCGTTCCAGTTCCGATCGACAAAGTATGTGGCAATGCGATCCACCAGAATCCTCCCATTTCACCCCGGATTATGCTTCCGAATTCCGGCCGAGTCTGATATACGCTCAAAGGATACCGCTCGCATACACCCCATTGCAAGCAGAGAAGCTACGCGCCGGAGCGACTCGGACAGGTTATCGGAATGTGGCCCTAGGGGACTATCGAGTTTCCGTCCAAGAGGCCTGCGTGTATGTCGTCCTGGTCTCGCGAAAGCGCAGCAGCAGGACATCGTCGAAGGGCTCGAAGGCGGTGCCGATGGCTACCTGACGAACCCCTACAACATCCAGGAGCTTGAGTCACACCTGCGCGCGCGGGTACGGCCCCGTCGAGCCGGCTGCGTTGCGCGTTCGACTTGAACACGCGTCTACGGCGGGGCTAGCGGTGGGCGGCGATAACGATATTCACGAGTTTGTTGGGGACCACGATGGTCTTCAAGATCTTGCTGCCGTTCAGGATGTGGGCGATCCGGGGGTCCGACAAGGCCACCTCTTTGAGCTCCTCCTGGGACAGGTTTTCCCGGACCCGGATTTTGCTGCGCAGCCGTCCGTTGATCTGCACGACCACTTCGAGTTCGTCCTCCTTCGCCAGCACTTCGTCATAGCAAGGCCACGCCACCTGAAGCAGGTCTTCGGAATGGCCGAGCTTGGTCCAGAGCTCCTGGGCCAGATAGGGCGCAAACGGTGACAGCAGCTTGAGCATGGTTTCCAGGGTTTCACGGAGAACCGGGTTGCTGGTCCGCTCTTCTGAGGCGTAGAGCTGATTCACCAGCTCCATCAGGGCGGCGATATCTGTGTTGAAGTGCCAGCGCCCTTCGAAGTCCAGCGTGATGCGCCGGATCGTCTGGTGCAGTTTGCGCAGGACCTGGCGGTCGCCCGGTGCGGCGGCTTCCTCGGCGGGCGTGCTGGATGGCGCCACCCCTTTGAGCTCGGGAACATGCTTGGCGGCAAAACGGTGTACTCGCGTCAGGAACCGGTGGACCCCCTCAATCCCGGCGTCGCTCCACTCAAGGTCCTTCTCCGGCGGCGCGGCGAACAGCACATACAGGCGCGTCGTGTCGGCCCCGTATTTTTCCACCATTTCGTCGGGATCGACGATGTTGCCCTTGTTCTTGGACATCTTCGCCCCGTCCTTGATGACCATTCCCTGTGTGAACAGGCGAGCCACGGGCTCGTCCACTTTCGCGACTCCCAGGTCACGCATTACTTTGGCGAAGAACCGCGAGTAAATCAGGTGAAGGATGGCGTGTTCGACCCCTCCGATGTACTGGTCGATCGGGAACCAATAGTCGATGGTTTTGGGGTCGACGGGCAGTTCCGCAAAGCGGGGATCCGTGTAGCGGTAGAAGTACCAGGATGAATCCACGAAGGTGTCCATGGTGTCGGTTTCCCGTTCCGCAGGTCCCTGGCAGCGTGGACAGTTGGTGCGCAGGAATTCCGGTGACTCTCGCAAAGGCGACTGTCCCGCGCCGGTGATCCGGACGTCTTCCGGGAGCAGTACGGGTAACTGGTCGTAAGGGACTGGCGTCAGCCCGCATTGGGGGCAGTAAAGCACCGGGATCGGAGTGCCCCAATAGCGCTGCCGGGAAATCCCCCAGTCTTTCAGCCGGAAGGTGATCTCCGATTTGCCGAACCCTTTCTCCGTAGCGTCCGAGGTCATCTTGAGAATGGCTTCCTCCGAGGAGAGACCGCTATAGGGTCCTGAATCCACCAGCACACCGTAGTCGGTGTACGGCGATTCCATGCGCTTGGCATCGAGGTTTCGTTCCGGGTTCTGCACCGCAACCCGCACCGGCAGGCGGTATTTCTGAGCGAACACGAAATCGCGCTGGTCGTGGGCCGGGACGGCCATGGCCGCCCCTGTCCCGTACTCGATAAGGACAAAGTTTGCGGCCCATATGGGCACCTGTTCGCCGTTGAACGGATTGACGGCGAACCGCCCCAGAAAGATGCCTTCCTTGTCGGCTTGTCCGGGCTGCGTGGTGGCTTTCTTGGCCTGGAGCTTGCGGACGGAGTCGAGAATGCTGGGGCTGCCCGGGATGCCTTCCAGCAACGGGTCGATCAGAGGGTGCTCGGGAGAGAGCACCAGCGCCGTGGCGCCGTAGATGGTGTCCACGCGGGTTGTGAAGACCGTGATCGCCTCGTCGCGGCCCGTGATGGGAAATTGCACCCGTGCGCCGACCGATTTGCCGATCCAGTTCCGCTGCATGGCCAGCACGCGCTCCGGCCAGTTGGCAAGCTGCTTCATGTCTTCCAGCAACTCGTCGGCGTAGGCCGTAATACGGAAGAACCATTGTTCCAGGTCTTTGAGCTCCACTGCCGTGGTTTCGTGACGCCAGCAGCATCCGTCCACGACCTGCTCGTTGGCAAGCACTGTCTGACAGGCCGGACACCAGTTCACGCGGCTCATCTTGCGGTAGGCCAGATCGCGCTCCAGCATTTTCAAGAAAAACCACTGGTTCCAGCGGTAGTATTCCGGGTCGCAGGTGGCCAGCTCCTTCGACCAGTCATAGGAAAAGCCGAACCGCAGAAACTGGCGCTTCATGTTGGCAATATTGTCGAGCGTCCATTTGCGGGGATGAACCTGATTCTTAATCGCGGCGTTCTCGGCCGGAAGGCCGTAGGCGTCCCAGCCCATCGGATGAAGCACGTTCCAGCCCCGCATGTGCTTGTAGCGCGCCAGGGCGTCACCGATCGAGTAATTGCGGATGTGGCCCATGTGCAGTCGCCCGGAAGGGTAGGGCAGCATCTCGAGTACGTAGTATTTCGGACGGTCTCCGCCCGGCTTGGCCTCGAAGTCCGTCCGCTGCGTCCACTGGGCCTGCCACTTCTCTTCGATCGCTTTGTGGTCGAAACTCATTCCGAACTACCCTGCTCTTGCAACTCGCCGGATGCGTCGATGGCTGCTTTCCCGTTGCGTTTTGGCGCCTCGCTCCCTCTTGCGAACAATTCCTGCCCTGCTGCGCGTTCGAGGGACGCCGCTGCCGGCGGAACGCAGCGACCGGATCATCCGCAAATTCCGCCGATCGTCGCCCGGCTTTTCGACAGGCGTCTCGAGGATGAATGCCTTATCCCGCAGCGAAGGATCATTCACGAGGCGGCGGAATCCCTCGCGCCCGATTCCGCCACGCCCGATGTGTTCATGCCAGTCTCGGTGCGACCCAAGCGGCGAGCGTGAATCATTCGCATGGATCAGCTTTACCCGACGCAGGCCGACGGTCGCTTCGACCTCGGCGAGCGCAGTACGCAGGCCCTCGGGCGTCGAGAGGTTCATGCCGGCTGCGAAGCAATGTGCCGTGTCCAGGCAGCAGTCAACGGGGAGTCCTTCGAGCAGCGCCAGAGTATCGCGAATTTCCGCGAAGCTGCCTCCCAGGGTGTTCCCCTGGCCGCAGGTGTTTTCGAGCAGCACTCGCGCGCCATCGGGAGGCGTTTCCCGCATCGCTTGGCGCATCGAGCGGGCCAGAGTCCGGATTCCCTGCTCGCGCGTCCCGTTCCGATAGCTCCCCGGATGAAGAACCAGATATTCAGCCCCGAGTGCCGATGCCCGTGCCAACTCCTCTCGAAAAGCCGCCAGGGAACGCCGCCGCAATGCCGGCTCGGGCGAAGCAAGATTCAGCAGATAATTGGCATGAATGACCAGTGGGCGGAGGTCATGCTCGCGACGCAGGCGCGCCATCGCAGTAATCTCTTCCTGCTCTAGCGGGCGAGCTTTCCACATTCGTGGGCTGGTGGAGAAAATCTGGAACGCGGTGCAGCCGACCTGGTGGGCTTTGTCCGCCGCCCGAGCTATCGAACCGGCGATCGAGGTGTGGACCCCGACCCGCCAACAAGAAGGTATTTCCGTTTCTCCTGCGACAGGGCTCATCGGATGGCTGGATTGCCCTCCAAAAGGCAATTCTTAATCCTAACAGAACCGTTCCATCACGGTCAACCTCTCGGCCATCGATCCGGATGCCATTCCCGGTTCGGTGTCGCGGCTCCGGCTCCGTAGACGGCAGGCCCGAAAGTACGGTCCTAAGCACCGCAGGGCGACGCTCATCGGATGATGACCGCTTCCGGCCGGGCTAACCGGGATACTGGCCGGTGATATACCCTTGCAACTGGCTGATGGTTTCCTGCTGCGCCTCGATGATGTACTTCACGAGGTCGCCGATGGAGAGTACGCCGACCACCTTCCCACTGTCCACCACAGGCATGTGCCGGATGCGGTGATCTGTCATCAAGCTCATCACTTCACCCACGGTCTCCTGCGGCGTGACATGAATCACCGGGCTGCTCATGATCTCCCGCACCGGGGTCTCGCTTGAGGATTTGCCCTGCAGGATAACCTTGCGAGCGTAGTCGCGCTCGGAGACAATTCCCACTAGCTTGTTGTCGTCGATCACCAGCAGGGCTCCGATCCTCTTATCGGCCATCAGTGCAATCGCATCGTAGACAATGGTTTCGGTGGAGACGTGCCAGATGTCCGAGGGCTTGCCGCGCAGCAGCAATTCGATCGTGTCATTCAGTTCCATGGTAGCTCTCTTGTTGGTTCGATGACTTCGCGACCTTGCCAGCGCGGGCAGAGAACCCTCAAGATTGCCTCCGGTTCCGCACGCCGAGCCTGGGGCAACCCGCCCCGCGTGCCAATAGTCTAGTACCGCCAGGGGCTGGAAGCAACTTGTTGGTGAGTCCTGGGACCGGAAATCTTTTGCAATTCCGCCGGTTGGCTGCTATGGTGATATGTTTCTTTTCGCGGAGCACCCCTGTTCCGAACTGGAGCAGCCCGGCAGACTCCGACGGGACACACGCAAAGGAGTGCATCAAGAGGTGAACCGGTTATGGTAGTGGCCAGAACTTCTTTCAACAATCATCCCATTCCCGCGGACGGGCAGCGCATCGAGTTCCGGGACGACAAGTACATCATTCCCGACCGCCCCATCATTCCGTTCGTCGAAGGTGACGGCACAGGCCGGGACATCTGGAAAGCATCCCGGCGGGTCTTCGACGCTGCGGTCGAGAAAGCCTACGGCGGCAAGCGCGTGGTCGCGTGGTACGAAATTTATGCCGGCGAAAAGGCGTTTGACATGTTCAAGGAATGGATGCCCCAGGACACCGTCGAGGCCGTCAAGGAGTTTCGCATCGCTATCAAAGGGCCGCTTACCACGCCCGTCGGCGGTGGCATCCGCAGCTTGAACGTCACCTTCCGGCAGGTTCTCGATCTCTATGCCTGTGTGCGCCCCGTGCGCTACACCCCGGGCGCCCCCTCGCCGGTCAAACATCCCGAGTATATGGACCTGGTCATCTTCCGGGAAAACACCGAGGACGTCTACTCCGGCATCGAATGGCGCGAAGGCACGCCCGAGGCCAAGAAAGTCATCGAGTTCCTGACGCAGGACATGGGCAAGAAGGTCCGTCCCGACTCCGGCATCGGCATCAAGCCGGTCTCGATAACCGGCAGCCAGCGGCTCGTTCGGCGCGCCATCCGCTATGCGCTCGATCACAGTCTGAAGACCGTGACGCTGGTCCACAAGGGCAACATCATGAAGTTCACCGAAGGGGCGTTCCGCGACTGGGGCTACGAGTTGGCCAAGAAGGAGTTTCGCAACCAGATCGTCACCGAGCGCGAGAGCTGGATTCTCGGCAACAAGAACAAGGACCCCAACCTCTCCATCGAGGGGAACGCGGCGATGGTCGAACCGGGTTTGGAGCACGCGCCCGAAGCCTTCCGCCAAGAGATCGCCGCCGAGGTCAAGCAGTGCCTTGACTCGATCTACTCGACGCACGGTAAAGGTGCGTGGAAGAATAAGGTGCTCGTCAATGACCGCATCGCCGACTCGATCTTCCAGCAGGTCGTGACGCGCGCCAACGAATACAAAGTGCTGGCGACGCCGAACCTGAACGGCGATTATTTATCCGACGCCTGCGCTGCCCAGATCGGCGGGCTCGGCATGGCCCCCGGCGCGAACATCGGCGACGGCTACGCATTCTTCGAGGCCACGCACGGCACCGCTCCCAAGTACGCCGACAGGGACGTCATCAACCCGTCAAGCGTCATGCTCTCCGGTGCCATGATGTTTCTCCACATGGGCTGGAACGAGGTCGCAACGACCATCGAGGATGCCATCGCCCGCACCATCGAGCAGAAGAAAGTCACCTACGATCTCGAGCGCATGATGGAAGGCGCAACGAAACTGAAAACCAGCGAGTTCGCCACCTGCATCATTGAGAACATGCAGCCGGCGAAAGTCGCGGCGTGAAGAACAAACTTTATCCGCAGAGTACGCAGATTTCACAGATTGAAAATACATGAGGTCTTAATCTGTCAAATCTGTGTAATCAGTGAATCTACGGATTCTTTTTCAGGGAGGAAATTATGGCAGGCGTTACGTTCAAATATCTCGGTCACGCTACGTTTCTATTCACCACCCCGGCGGGCAAGAAGCTGATTATCGATCCCTGGATCCAGAAGAACCCGGCTTGTCCTGCCGCGGACAAGAACATCGAGGCGCTCGACACCATGCTCATCACGCACGGGCACTTCGACCACATCCAGGACGCCGTGGAGCTCGGCAAGCGCCTGAAACCCAAGGTCGGTTGCATCTTCGAGACCTCGCTCTGGCTCAAGAAGAAGGGCGTCGAGAACTTGGCGTTCATGAACAAGGGTGGCTCGCAGAAGATCAACGATATTACGGTCACCATGGTCGACGCCCGCCATAGCTGCGGCATCCTCGACGATGACGGCTCCGTCATCTACGGCGGCGAGGCTGCCGGCTACGTCGTCGAATTCGAAAACGGCTTCCGTATCTACCATGCCGGCGACACGGCCGTTTTCGGCGACATGAAGATCATCGCGGATCTTTACAAGCCCGATATCTGCTTCCTGCCCATAGGCGATCTGTATACGATGAATCCCAAGGAAGCCGCCTACGCCTGCCACCTGATGCAGGCTAAGAGAGTTGTCCCGATGCACTTCGGCACGTTCCCGCCGCTCATCGGCCGTCCCGAGGAACTCGCCGAGCTGACCAAGGACATCGGGACGCAAGTCATCACTCTGAAGCCAGGCGAGACGGGCAGCCAGTAAGTCCGGTTCGATGTCGGTGGGATGCACCTCGGGACTCTCGTGGCAAGAGACCGCAAAGATTGGCGGAACTGGCTGCGAAAGCACCACGATTCAGAACCTGAAATCTGGCTCGTCTTCAACAAGCGTCATACCGGCCTGGTTCCCTTTGCCGCCGGCCCCACCCATGCACCGTCCGCAAGGCCCGAAACGCCCCTTTTTTTAGTGTTTTTATAGTGAATTTGGTATTCCGAAGGAACGGAAGGAACCGCCAGAACCGAATCTACCGAAGGAACCTAAAAACGCCGGAAACGGCGTTTTTCTACATCGGTTGGATCGAGTCGGCCAAGCGAGAAGAGACGAAGAAGAAGCGTGTTAGCGAGGCACTCAGCCTCTTCGCGGCTGGCAAGAAGCTCGGGCTGAAATAAGGGCAGGCGGGATCGGCTTGTGCCGACCCCGCCTCTTGAAAATGGCTTACTGCTTCAGGCGATACGACGCCGTCTCGACGTCATACGGAACAGCCTCCATCGTCGATACGTCCTCATAGAACACGCCGACGGCTCCGGCGCCCGAGCGCGGGGTATACCAGATACCGCCGTCGCGCGCGATCTGCACCTTCGGCATATCGGCCTGCTGCACGGACGGGAAATAGGTAAACCTCTCGGTGCGGGGATCAAACTTGATCATCACCGCCGGCTCGGGACCGTCGTCGCTGACCCAGATGTTCCCTTGGGGGTCCGGCCATACGTCATAGGGCTGGCCGGGCTGCGCCGGGAAGTCCCACTCCTTGACCTCGCCCGTTCCGCCGTTGATGCGCCCGAGCTTGCCATTGGTGTTTCCGCCGTACCAGGCGTTGCCCTCGGCGTCCACACCCAGGCGGCGAATCCGGCACGGGTGCGACTTGGCTTCGAACCGCCGGAACTGCTTCGTCGCGGGATCATACCGCGTCACCGCGCAGCCGTGAAACTCCGCGAACCAGACCTTGTCTTGCGGGTCCACCAGAATCCCGTAGGGCCGCGCTTGGCCGTTCGGAACATCAAGAATCGTGACCTCGTTGGAAGCCTTCTCCCACACGCCGATCTTGTTCCCCGCCAGCACCGAGAACCAGATGTTGCCCTGGGTGTCAGTCGCCGGCGTATGCCCGGTCCCTTTGTCGCCGTTGAACCGTATGACTTCGCCCGTGGCCGGATGCAGCCGAACGAGATAGTCGGGCCGTCCCGCCCACCACACGAATCCATCCTTGTCCACGGTTAGCCCGTGCGCGTCTCCGAACTGATCGGGATGCGGATAATCTTTCACCGTCGCCGTCAGGGGATCGAGCCGTCCAACCCCGCCGGGGCCACGTCCCGAAAAATCCGAGTTCCCGCCGCGCTCGGTGAACCACACTCCGCCCTTATTGTCGAAGTGGACTTCCTGTGCCACCCGGCGCTCTTTGTCGAAACCGCCCATGGGGAGGCGATATTCGATCCACTGCGCCTTGGCAAGCGCTTGCTCGTCGAGCGGCACTGGCGTCCGCCGCGTGTCGAGTAGAGACCGTCGGGGAGCATCCTCGTTGAAGTACTTGCCGAGGTATGCCCGCAGCGTGTCCCATTCCTGAGGAGTAAAGGTGTCCGGTGAGAGGATCGGCGTGTCCCACCGCTCAGCCCCCGGAGCTTGTCCGGTCATGAGCTGAATTGCGGCAGCCCATCCGGCCGCTGGCTTCGGGTTCCGCGCGATAAAATTTTCGCCGTGGCAGACGAAACAGCTTTGTTCCAGGAGCGCCCTTCCGGGTTCGTTCGGGAACAATTCGTCATATGGAACTTCAGGAAACGATGGGTTCCCGGCGTTCCGGCCTCCGACAAACGCCTGTGCTGGTCCGGTATCGGCAACGTGCAGCGCGACGTTCACGTTGGCGTTCTGTCCCGCCGTAATCTCGACATTCTGCCTGCCGCTCGCAAAGCCTTCCTTTTCGGCCCAGACCTCGTAGCTTCCCGGAAACAGGTTCACGGCCTGGAAACGTCCATTGACGGTGTACACCATGAACACGACATTCTTTTCGCTATGCTGGGCGTACAAGCGGGCTGCTTGGAACGACTGTGGCGCCGTGACCGTGCCCGACAATGTTCCCCGTCCCGCGATCGCAGCCGCCGTGCTCGCGGCCGGGAACGCAAGCTGCAAACAGACCAACAGGCCCGCTGCCAAAGCAAAGAATTTGGTCTTCATCACTCCTCCTATTTATTAGCCAAGCTTCAAGGATCGGCCGGCCGGAAACGGACATTCTCCCAAAAACATCTGGCGCGCCGGGAGTCTCCCGGTGCGCCAGAGTCACTGTTTGAGAATGGTCTGCCGCCGAACGGGCCGCCGAACGGGAACTTACTTGGCGGATGGTGGCAACAGTTCGACAAAGCCCATGCGGGCGATGCCGCCCCCGAAGTTACCGGTCGTGCTCCACCACAGGCGGTTCGGGTTGCTCGGATCGAGCTCCACGCGCCGGACGTCCGTTTCGGCCTGGGGCAGCGGGAACTCCAGCCACTCCTCGGTCTCGGGATCGAAACGGGCGATCTTGTCGGCGCGGTGCAGCGTCATCCAGATCAGGTTGTTCGTATCGTCCGTGTCGACGGAATAGACACCGCTTTGTTTCCCGCTGGGCGGATCGAAGGTGCTCATCTCGGCGGTCTGGTAGTCGATCTTCATCAGCTTGCCTGCCGACCAGAGGCTAACCCAGATGTTACCGTCCGTGTCGTTGGTCATGCGGCGCGGATACGCCGTGCCCTCCACGGGGATCTCGAACTCATCCACCTGACCGGTAACGGGGTCGACGCGCGCCAGTTTGTCCACGTTGTTCATGGCAAACCAGACTTTGCCGTCGCCCGCAACGGCGATGCCGTACCCGCCGGGGTTCAGCTCGCTTGACAGGGCCGTGGGGGAGATGTACTGCTTCCACTCCTTGGTCACCGGGTTGTAGCTCTTGGCCAGGCCCGGGCCGGTATTCCAGATCAGCCCGTCCTCGCCAAACGCCATGCTGTTGCCGCCCGCCGAGCCGCGGATGCTCTGCGGAACCGGATGGGAAGCCCACTCCGCTGTCTCAATGTCGAAGCTCAGCCAGCGCCGGTCGTTGTTTTCCGGGAGCCAAACGACGCTTTCGGAGCTGACCTGCAGGTTCCCCATGCGCGCTCGCGGTGCGTTGATGGAGGGCGGCGTGAACTCCTTGTGTTCATACGTCTCCGGATCGAGCATGCTGAGCTTGCCGCCCCGACGCTGGTTGGCCCAGCCTCTCCCGTCGGGTGATACCGCGATGTCATGGGCCTCGGCGTTGACGTCCACCATATCGTATTGCACGACCCGGTAATTCCTGGATTCGCCGGTTATCAGGGTGCGTGGCAGGCGGCTGTTCTCGTCCGGTATAGCCATGGGCGGGAAGTTGCTCGCCAGGTAGTCCGTCAGGGTCTCGGCCTCCTCGTCGCTGAGGTCCGGCATGCCCATGGCTTTCATGTTTTCGCGCATGTCCACGACGCTCTCGTGCCAGCCGTCCCGGCCCTGCCGCCGCGCCAGGGTTCGCCCGGCATCATGGCAGGTGACGCACTTGGCAGTTGCGATCTCCTTGCCGGCTCCTTCCGGCCAGGTGGCGCTGGCAGCATATTCCTCTGGAAGCCGTCCCGGCCAGGCCGGCGTGAGCGACGCCGCTCGCTGCTGCATCAGCGAAATGTCGTGCTGTGAGGTGCGTCCTTCGGCCACGTCCACCGGGGCGGACCAGCCGCTTTGGAAATCGCCTCCGACTCCCTGCACGCTGTACTGGCCCGCTGGAAGCCGGTCGACTGTGTAGCGGCCCTGTTCCTGGCTGATGACCATGAACGTCAGCCGCCGCTCGGCATTCCTGAGTTTCACGAAGGCGCCGGCAACCGGCTGCCCCGAAGAATCTTTCACTACTCCTTCCACCATGCCGGTGTAGGCCGCCCCCGCACTCGTCGTGCTGAGTGAGACAAACACTGCCACCGCGATCAGCCCTGCTGCCTTTCGGCCCATGTCGCTGAGCATGACTTCCCTCCTGTTCGTAGGTTCAATACCGATATGGAAGAATCCTAACACAATCCCTTTAGAAAGCAAGCTGCAGAAAATAAACGAAAACAAGCCGTAACCGGGCCGTTCGTGCCCTAACCTGGGTCGGGAGCGAGGGATATTTGGGATTCCTTGATTGGCCGATGCGGGTTGGCCTTCTTGAAGGTTACGTTTTCATGCGGAAATGCGATCGTTTTTCCTTCCAACAACTCCGCAATTGTCAGAATCTGCAGGCGCGGATATTTCTTACCGAACGGAGCTTGGTAGAAGCCCACCGATGCAGCGTCCCGCTTCATCGCTTTCGTGGGGGGCTTCCAGGTCAGCAGCGCGCCGATGGCGGCCTTTTCCCTCGCCACGACGCCGATCAGATCCCGAACGTCCCGTGCCGTCAGGCTGCCCGATTTGACGGAAATCACAATCTGCTTCGTATGATCTTTGGGATCGTCGTGAAAGTAAAGTCTGCCGTCGATTCCTCGGTCCGCCCCCTTCTTCTGGTCAACCGGCCTAGCGCCGACTAGACCCAGCGCCCACCACTGAAATTGAAATCGGTCCTGCTTTGCCAGCGCTTCTGCATCGGGCACGGACACCGGCTCGCCGCCGACCTCATACTCAACCGTCTTTCCGAAGGTGTCCCGCAGCCGGTGGCGGATCAGAGAAATTGCCAAGTGGGTGATGTCAATTCCAATCCATTGCCGCTTCAGACGCTCCGCTACCGCGATGGCCGTCCCGCATCCACAGAAGGGATCGAGCACCGTATCCCCTTCGCTGCTGCTGGCCTGGATGACCCGCTCGAGGAGGGGTTCCGGTTTTTGCGTCTGATACCCCAGACGCTCGGCAGACAAATTGTGCAACGGGCGAATGTCCGCTATTACGTCTTGAAGCGGCACACCCGGTAGGTCCTGGGGGAACTGTTTTAGGCGCGGCATGCCCCCAGGCTTCTTCGGCCAGTGAATTCGATCCTCCTGATCCAGGACGCTCAATTTTCCTGTGTCGTCAACCGCTGCGCCTTCCGTTTTCCCACCAGGGCGATTACTATCTCATCGGGAACTGCCCAGTGGCGGCCCTTAGGAGAAACTTCGATCCCGCGCCAGGGTTTTCCTGAGTCTCCACCCGTACGGCCAGCCCCAGTAAGATACGCTCTTTTGTAGCGCCGCCCCTCTTCATCAACGGAATCGAAGAAGGTTTGCAAATAGTCTGGATCGTATTCAAGATAAATCCCATTCCATCTGTAGGTCCCTCCTTGGCGTAAAATAGCAAAATATCGTGAATCCTCCCCCATCGCTGAGGATCGTTATGTGCACTCGTGCGCTTCCAGGTGATTTCATTCTTGAAGTTCGTGGGCTGAAAGACGGCGTCCATTAGCATCTTAAGGTAATGGCTTGCGGTTGGGTCGCAGTGCAGGTAGATGCTACCGGTTGGTTTCATCACGCGACGTAATTCCACGAGCCGGGGAGCCATCATGGAGAGATAAGCCATCATGTCACTCGGGCCTAAAAACGTCCAAAACGCCTGCATCGCTTTGGAGACCCGAAAGGGCCCGCGCTCGACAATTTCATGATAGGTCGCTGCCGCGCCCTGGTCCCATTGCCAGGTATCTTCAAACGCTTTGATCTGTGCAGCCGACCCTTCGCCGGAACGCTCCGCAAACAGAACGTTGTAATCCTGATTGCTCTTGAATGGCGGATCGAGATAGATCAAGTCAACGGATTCGTCTTTGACATAACGCCGCAGAATATCGAGATTGTCGCCGTAATAGAGCGTATTCATCGCGGCTGTAGTTTACTTGGATTCGCCACGAACGGCAATTCTCAGCCCTCACGATTAGGACACTATCACCGGCCTTCCCGTCGAAAATTCCGGGCCACCTGTGGTACAGTCTCTGGCTCGGTATTTTTCGGAGGAGGCTTTCATGCCTAAGAAAGTAACGGTAGTGGGAGCGGGGAACGTGGGGGCTTCGGTGGCGTTGCGGCTGGCGGCCCGGCAAATGGCTGACGTCGTGATGACCGACATCGTGGAAGGGATTCCACAGGGCAAGGGCTTGGATATTCTGCAGGCGGGCCCGGTGGTGGGCTCCGATTCCCACGTCAAGGGGACCAACGATTATCAGGACACGGCCAACTCGGACATCGTAGTGGTGACGGCGGGCTTTCCGCGCAAGCCCGGCATGAGCCGGGACGATTTGTTGCTGAAGAACTACGAAGTCATCAAGACCACCACGGAACAGGTTGTGCAACATTCCCCGAACTGCATACTCATCATGGTCACCAACCCGCTCGACGCCATGTGCCAGGTTGCGCTCAAGGTGAGCAAACTCCCCAAGCAGCGGGTCATCGGCATGGCTGGGATTCTTGACACGGCCCGCTTCCGCACCTTTATTGCTATGGCTTTGAACGTCTCCGTTGAGAACGTCACCGCCTTCGTGCTCGGCGGGCACGGCGATACCATGGTCCCGCTGGTCCGCTATACGCATGTTGCCGGCATTCCGCTGACCGACCTGCTCGACGCGGATACGATTGCCAAGATTGTCCAGCGCACCCGAGACGGCGGCGCGGAGATCGTCAAGCTACTTGGGGCCGGCAGCGCCTATTACGCTCCTTCGGCGGCCGTGGTCGAGATGGTGGACGCCATCCTCAACGACAAAAAGAAGATTCTTCCCTGCGCTGCCTACCTCGAAGGCGAGTACGGGATCACCGGTCTTTATGTGGGCGTGCCCTGCAAGCTCGGTGCCGGCGGTATCGAGCAGATTCTTGAGGTCAAGATGGCGCCGGAAGATCTCGATGCCTTGAAGAAGAGCGCCGATGCCGTACGCGAGCTGGTGGACGTCATCAAGCTCTGACGAAGACCGCCGTCCGTTTCCATTTGAATGGGAAACCTGCGCAGGCCCGCTGGCCCCAAGGGAGCGGTTCGCCCGCACCGCCCCCATCGGAAGGCCTCGCAATAAGAAGCTGGCGGATGAATTCCGCTGCTATGCACTCTATGTATACGCCCAGGCGCTTGGAGTAGAAAACCGAACAGGTTCGCTCCTGCCGCGAGAGTGTTATGCTGAGAGTATGCACCGGGGGCGCAGAGCGGTCCGGCAATGGCTTTCGGCGGGATTGTTGGGATTGCTTTTCGTACCCTTTCCTTGGTCCTGCCAGCGCAGACCGGCGCCGCCCGTGGCAGCCCCGCCGCCCAACTACTATCAACTGGGGGAAAGCGCGTTCGAGGCAGGCGACTACGCCCAGGCCATCGAGGCTTATGGTGCGTATCTGCGCACGACGCCCGGCGGATCCTTCGCGGACCGGGTGCTGTTTCGCATGGCCATGGCCTATTTGCTGCCGGAGAGCCCGGAACGCGATACAGCCCGCGCCGCCGACCTGCTGGGGGACTTGATTCTTCACTACCCTGCCAGCCCGTTCAAGCCACCCGCCGAGCTCGTGTTGCTCCAGCAGTCCGAGCTCCGGTTGAAGCAGTCAGAACTGGAGGCGCAGCAGTTGGAAGTCGAGCGCCTGCTTGCCGATCTTGGCAACCGGAAATCCGAGATTCAGAGCTTGACGCAGGAGTTGGAGCAAATCCGGCACGTGGAACTAGAGGTAATGCGGGTGGAGGTCGCGCGCCGCGAGGAGCGAATTCGCCAGCTTGCGGAAGAACTCGAACAGCTGAAGCGGATCGACCTGCGCCGCCGTCCGGCCGCCCCGCTGCCGTAACCAGTTCCTTGGATCACGCGATGGCTGCTCCAGCAAAATTCCCCGCAGTTGTGGGGATGGACTCGATGTCCACGTCGTGCAGGTGTTCGAACGTAGCCGCCACACCGCATCTCGTTTCCATGGAGGCGCGGTCTGCCGGGTTTGGGTCCACCCGAATCACTTTTCCTCGGCAGTAGATTCTCGCCAGGGGAACCTCGTAAGTCTCTCCAGGGATGGTGATTTGCATCTCCAGCCGGGTCCCCAGCGGGGGTTCCTTCGCAAGGAAGAAGTAGCAGCCGCCGGTACAGATGTTTTCCGTGACGGTGTACTCGATTTCAGGATGCATCCGCCAGGAAGAAGATCCATGGTTCACCGGGGAAACCTGAAGCGGCAAGCGCAGGTTCAAGTGATTGAGTTGTTGGAACCTCATTGCTTCCATCTCGTGCTCCTTTCGGAATACGCAGCAACCCGGATCATGCACGGCCAGGCGGACTCATTTTCGTGCTCCCCTGGCTTTGCCCGGTTGTGCGTTCATTCGACCCCGACAAACTTAGGACTGTTCGGGCTGATAGACCGGCAGAACCACTGGCGCGGAGAGGTAGAACGTGAGCCGCGTCTCCGGCGCGAATTCTACGGGCGCCCCCTTGGTGGCGAGAACAGAACCGGTTCCGGACCCGCCGCCCACACCGGCGCCGATGGTGGCTCCTTTGCCCCTTCCCGCGATCCCTCCAATCACGGCCCCCGCCGCTGCGCTGCCACCGCTCCCACCAATGATAGCGGCGTCTTTCTTCTTGGTGTTGCGCGCTACTCTTGAGAGAGGCAGCGTCTCTAGCTCATATTCTTCGCCGTCCACCACCAGGGTATGCAGCACCAGCGTGATGCTGGCCAATCCTTCCCCGCGGCCCGCATCTTTCACCTGAGTGACTTTACCGATCACCTTGCTGCGCGAGGGTGCGACCGTCATGCCGTCCTCCGTGAGCGGGCCGTCGAGCCAGCCTGTGAACGAGTCTCCAGAGGAATTGTTCTCCGTGCTGATGGCGTGCTCGAACCGCATGGAGATCTTCGATTCGGCTGGCAGTGTGACCTTTTCCGGTGCGCCCATGAACTGCTCGAGAACGGGCCTGTCTTCCCCGGAGCTCACGACACTTCCATCCGCGGATGCCGTTGCCTCTCCGCGATCCATTAGGGTCCAGCCTAGCGCGGATGCCGCCGCGATCCCCGCTCCTGTTCCCAACAGTTTCCAGTTCATCATGGCGTTCCTCCCAGGGGAACTCGAGATCGTGTGTTCTTGTTCTGCCAATTTAACTGACCGGTTCAAGAGGCTCCTAGCGTTTCCGAATCTCCAGAGACCGTTGCCGGTCACTCAAAAGGTTCCCTGTGTTGGGGGTTTGATTGCTTGTTGTCACAGTTCCTTTTCCTGAATCGCTTTCTGGAAAGAAGCCCGGACTTCTGCTTCCGGAAGGAGCCCCGGAGCGCCGGAATCGCCCAGTGCTCCGAGACCTGGAGTTAGCGGGCCTCTGCAGCTGAAGCCGATAGTTCTGCTTCGGCAGGGAGAGGCTCACTAGCGCGATTGGCGACCGGCAGTCCCCCCGGATGCACCAGGTACCCAACGGCGCCATCCCGTGTAATTCGCGTAAAGACGAGTTGGTAGGGTCGGCTGTCTTGCTGCGTGTAGAAGAACATCGGCTGCTGGATGCCTTGCGAGCGGATCCCCAGGAAGCGCCCGTCCGGGACGATCTGCACCCAGCCTTCTTCGACCCGTTGATTTGGTACGTTGGTGTTCTTGAGCGTGATCTTCACGCCCGGAATCGGCTCATAGACCGCATCCCGGCTCATTTCAAAGTCCGCCCGTCCTGTCTGGGACTTCCAGGCCAAAGCGTCGAGATCGCTCCGCGTGGCCGCCACCCGCTGGTACAACCCGTCCATTTCGCGGTTCGCATCCCGTCGCACCATCTCGATCTGCTCGGTCTGCCCTTTCAGCGCTGCGGTAACCCCGGCTAGTTCTTCTTGTAGCGCGGCAATCCGGACCCGCTGTGATTCCTGGTTCGACTCCATCCGCGCGATGTGGGTCTGCACCCACTGGGCGCGGGCATCGATCTCATCCACGAGCAGCTGATGCACGGTATTGGCTTGTTGCTGTGCATAGTTTCGGACCAACTGAAGGTCCGACGTGACGCGCTGCTCGATCTTCGTCAGGCGCTCTCCAAATCCTTGCCAGTCGTCGGCCCAGCTTGCCAGCCGTTCGTTCACCTTCTGGTCGACCGCCTCAATCGTCTGTTGCTGGTCCGGCAGATTTGTGAACTGCTCCTCGTATCCCTGCGTTGCGCTGGACCAGTACCAGGCCATGCCGGCTACTGCAAGGGCAAGAATCACAGAGAAGCACCAAAGGCCCGCCAGGCTGTGCCCATGGCTCCGCCTGGATTGCTTGAGCTCTTCTAGGTCGAACCGCAAGTGCGCGGTTTGCGCCGACGCCCGCTTGGCGGTTTCTTGCGCCCGCGTAGTCTCGGTTGAAAGTTGTTGGATTTGTTTCCCGGTATCTTCCGGCTGATCTGGCTGGGAATTCCGCTGATCTTGCTGTTCCATGGCTTCCTCCTATCGCTTTCCTTACGGTTGCAGGGGGACTGTTTGCTGAACAAACCGTCCCGATCAAAGTGGTTTCGGTGGCCGGCCTCGCGAGGAGGCCTGTGCGCCCCGGTCCCTTTGTTGTTTCGGGACGGAGACGTAGCCCACAATGCGGTCCTTGTAGACCGGTTGGGCGACGATATCGCTCGGCTGCCGGTAGCCGTACAGATAAAACTGCACCGGTTCGCTGAGCTCGGTCAGCCGAAAGTTCTGTCTCCCGGCGACGATGACTTGCGCCAGACTCAGAGCAAACAGCGCGCCCGCTGCAATCCATAGGATGAGCGGTTGCGGTTCGCTCTTCCCGGCCGTTTTCACTTGTACTGACTCTGGCTCTGGCACTTCCTTGCTCCCTTCTTGCTTTACTTTCTCTGCGTCATGCGCTTTACCGAAACTGGATACGTAGAGCGGGAGTGCCTACACCGGAACGAGCCGGACCCATCACGCGCAGCACCACGGCGCGGTTTTGAGCACGTTCCTCACGCGTCTGGTTGGCATGGAGCGGACGGTCTTCGCCGAAGCTCATCTGGTGCACCTTGTGTATCGGGATGTCCTGCCGGACCACCAGGTACCGCGTCGCGGTCTCCAGACGCTGTTTTCCTAGTCGGATGTTGTAGGCGCTGTCGCCCGTCGAGTCCGTGTGCCCTTCCATCACCAGGATCATGTCCGGGGTGTCCTTCAGTTGTGCTGCGATCTGGTCCAGAACGGGCAGGAAGGACGTCTCGATCGAGGCGCTGTCAAATCCGAACAGGACCCTCTCTTCCGACATCGTGATGTAGTTGTGGCGGCTGTCAAATCTGGCGCCCAGCGAGGAGACTTGCCTCACCGCGTCCTCGGCGGTCATCTGCGCGCCCTGCCCCACGGTCAGCGCCTGCTGGCCCTTCTGGTCCACTTCCGCCAGTTCACCGTCAAGCTGGGAAAGCTGTTCCGAATGCTCGCGCGTCACCGTGCCCAGTTCCTCGATCTGGCCCGTGTGTGCGTTCAGCCAGTTGGAATTGTTCTCGGTGCTCTGCTCGGTGGAGTCAATCCTGCCGCCTAGGTCCGCCGAAAGCTCCTGCGCCGTTTGATCGACGTGGTTCCGGGTAAACTTCCGCGTCGCAACGCATCCGCTGCCCACCCCTGCCAGGATCGCCATCATTCCGACGATGGTCACTGCTTTCCGAAAGCTTGGTTTGGTTTGCATTCTCTGCCTCCTCGGTTTGGAAACCGGCCAACCCTTCCAACTCTTCCGGGGGTGGCATCTGGACAATTCGTCCACAAGAAGACAAGCAAACTGCATGCCAAGCTCGCCCTTGATTGTAAAAGTAAGATGTGTAAGAAGTTACAATAGTGGAAGTACTATACCGGGAGAGAACTTCACCTTGGAAATCAGGGAAATTTTCCCTGACCATTCAATCATTCGATCTTTCTGCTTTCCTGCTGCTTACCCAGTGTCGCTGCTACTTTCTCTTCTCCCAGCCAGAAAGAACATCCCGGCCGTCCCGACCCCCAGCGCCACCGTGCAGACGACTCCGCCCTCTGGACCGTAATCCCCGCCATGGACCCAGACGGGTTCTGATACGGCTGTCATCTGCCAGCGCAGTTGCGCCACGTCCAGGCCGCTCACCGGATGCCCGATTACCGCCAGCGCCCAGTTCCAGCCGAAATGAAAGCCGATCGGCCACCACAGCGCGCGCGTTCTGAGATAGGCGATTCCGAGCAGCGCCCCGGCCAGGACCGTGTTGAGCGTACTCAGGCGCGTGGCGCTCGGATTGCCCATGTGGACCACGCCGAAGACGGCCGAGGAAACCAGAATAGCCGCCGTTCCGTTGGTCCCTTCCACCAGCCGCTGGAAGGCGTAGCCGCGGAACAGCACCTCCTCGTAGGCCGCGACGAGTGCGACCAGCCCGCTCAACATCAGCAGCGTCATTGCCAATGAGGAACTGTCTCCCCCGCTCCGGCTTTCCAGGCCGATTGCGCCGATCCCAAGCTCGACCGCTGTCACCCCGCCTACCAGCCCAAGAGCAACCCCAAAGCCTTGGCCGAGTTCCACCATTGTCCGCCGCCGCCAAGCTAGCCCCACGGCCACGAACGGCTTGTGCTCCATCCAGCGCATCAGCAGCCAAGTCGCGCCTCCCGTTCCCCCCGCCTGTATCAACACCACCACCGCCACCGATGCGATCTGTCCGGTGAACGAGACGAACACGGCCAACACAAACGTCGCCCCTACGAACACGACCACGAACAGCACCAGCCGCCAGCCCGCCCGCAGACGCCCGTCCGGAAGCAGAAATAGATCTCCCATTCTCATTTCAATCCTCTCGGAGACTGTAGTGGAAACAGACGATTTCGTCTAGGAAATAGGAAATTTGGGAAGGGAAGATCCGATCAGCGGAGATCGGGGAGGTTATCAAGCTTGGCCGCTGGTTGCTCGCCCTGCCACTGCCCGAGCAGCCATGCAACGCGATCCACTACGTCGCTCCGCTTTGCCTCGCCGAAAATGCGGAAGACAACGTGTCCTTCCCGGTCCACGAAAACTGTACCGGGAAGCGACAGCGCCATTTCAAAGAGCTGCAGGTGGTCCATGGTGGTTCCCATCAGCACCGGGAAGTTCATTCCCGTCTTCTGCATGAACTCCGGAATGTTTTCCTTGGTTGTCTCGTCGTCAAAGGATGCTGCCAGCACCGCCACGCCCTGCTCAGCGTAGCGCTTCTGCAGTTCCACGAAGATCGGCATCTCCGATGCACACGGAACGCACCAGGTAGCCCAGAAGTTCAGGACCACAATCTTGCCGCGGTACTCTTCCAGTCGCTGCAATTGACCCGTGTAGTCAACCAATTCGAAGGAAGGGGCACGCTCCTGCGCTAATCCTGCCGTTAGAAATACCGTGCTGCCGAGAAAGACACCCAAGAATTGCCGCAACATATTGAAAAACAATTGGTTATTGCTTTGCTCGGTCAAACGACTTCCCATTCCGCAATCCTGGGTTGGTACAGACAAAACCATTGCTCACACCCGTAAGTAGTCCGGATTCCATTTCTGAATCATCTGCTTGATCATCTTGCTATCGGTGATATTTTCGGTCAGGACTCTTCGAGCCAGGTCGGGAAGCTCCTCATCGCTCGCGAACCGCAGCGCCACCAGTTGGCGCACGGTCAGTTCCGGAATGCGGGGCTGCAAATCGGCCGGCAGAAGACGTTCCAGCCGTAGCCGCATTTCCAGCCGAATGACCCGGTCCTGAACGGTCAGGGCAAAGATTCGCGCAAAAAAGAACAGGATCAACAACGCAAAAGCGAGCAGAAGACTCACCACCGAGTCGGCGGTAAAATTTTGCACCGCCCGATAAACGGACCAAAGCAGATTGATGATCAGGATAGAGAAAGCCACGCCGTGATACGCCGGGACGATGCGAGCGTGGTTGTCAAAGGATTGCGGTTGTGGCTGCGCCATGTTGCACGTCCTCCGTTTGGCCGGTGCCGGGTTCTCTGGGCTTTGGCAGCAGCCTGTCGAACCCAGACTACCCTTTTCATGCCTTCCTGAAAAGCCAATTCCCGTCCCCGCCCACTCAGATCGGCGCCGTGATGGGGACCTTCCGGCGGACGACTCCGCTCCCGGCAGCCAGCAGGATCTGGAACACGCTGCCGCCCCCGGGATTGTCTTCCACCCAGATCGCTCCCCGGTGAGCTTCGATGATGGTCCGTGCAATGGCCAGCCCCAGCCCGACTCCCCGGCCCGCAAGCTGGCTCGTCGGGAGCGGTGTTCGCTTTCCGGCGGAGCCTCCGTGCCCTGGGCGGATCTGGCGAAATTTTTCGAAGATGGCCTGCTTGTCGGAATCCGGGATTCCCGGGCCGCCGTCGGCAATCGAGATCAACGCGTATCCTGCGTCTCCGCTGGCGAGTCCTTTTCTTCGCCACAGAGCGGGGATGTTCGCGGGAAGTTCGCTGCTCGTGCTGAGTCGGGTCACGATCGCACCGCCCGTCGGGGAAACCTTCCAGGCGTTGTTGAGCACGTTTCCGATCACCTGCAGGATGCGGTCTCCGTCACACTCCACCGGGACCGGCTCGGCTGGAATGTCTTCCTTGGCGCGGAGGCCGTGCTCCTGGAACTGGACCTCGAACTCAGCCAGTGCCGTGCGCAGCAACTTCCCCAGGTCGCGCGTCTGGATGTGGTACTCCATCACGCCCGCCTCGATGCGCGAAAGATCGAGCAGGTCGCCGATCATCGAAGAGAGTCTGCCGCTGCTCTGCAGGCTTACCTCAAGAAATCGGCGCTGGTCGGGCGTGAGCGGGCCGGCCAGCTCTTCGCGCAGCAGCCGCAGCGTCTCTTGGATCGACGCCAGAGGCGATCTCAATTCGTGCGAGACGTGGGAGATAAAGTCCTTCTTGAGCGCGTCGAGCTCGTTCAGTTTCCGCGTCATCGTATCGAAGTCGTAGGCAAGCTGCGCCAGCTCGTCCTCCCCTTCGGGCTTTACCTGATAGGAGAACTGGCCGGCGGCCACGGCATGGGTGGCTTCCGTGAGTTCGCCGAGCGGTCGGGAGATGGAACGCACGATCCAGAAGGAGACCGTCAGGCCGGCCAGCAGCCCCGCAACGGCCGCAATCAGAGAGATTCGCTGTGCCCGCTGGCTTGCCAGCGCCGAAGCCGCCGCCTGGGATTCGCTGACCTCCCGCGTGGCCCGCAAGAGCCTCAGGGCCTGGCTGCGCAGTTCCTCGAAGCGCTCCAATTCAATCTGCAAGACTTCGGGGGAGGGTTGCGGGTTTCCCGTGCTGGACACCGGCCGCCGCCGGGCGGACTCGACCAGCACGCGCCAGGTCTCGTCCATCCGGTCGAGCTCTCGCATCTCCGCCGGGGAGAGGTGCAGCAGTCGGATTCCTTCGAGCGTCCCAGAGAACGCCTCGCGCGCCGCCGCAACCTGCCCCCCGTAGTCCGGGTCGCCTGTGGCGTAGTACTTCAGCGTAAATTCCTCGGTCTGGTCAAGGTTGCGGATCAGCTGCAGCGCCAGCACCCCGGCGCGTAGGTTCACCCCCGCCAGGTCCTCGCTGCGGCGTGCCGTTTCGGAGATGACCGCCACTTGGTAGGCCAGCATCCCAAGCAGCAGCGCGATCAGCACGCCGAAGCCGAAAGCGACTTTGGTTGCAATCTTCATGCGGATTGCAGAAAGCTTGGACCTATGGGATTCAACTCCAGTTCCCCGCCTCCCGCCACAGTTCCCGGAGGTGTCGTTTCAAGCCGCGGCAGAGAGGCATCTCGAAGCGTTCTCCCGTTCCCTAACTGAGTCCATACGACTTGAGCTTGTTCCGAATCGTCTTGACGTCGAGCTGGAGGCGCCGCGCCGCTTCGGCCTTGTTGTTTCCCGTCTGTTCGAGTGTTCGGAGGATGAGCTCCTTTTCCGTCTCGGCAGCGGTCGCTCCCGGAGGCGGAACCATCCGGGCCGTGGGATCGGGATGCCGGATGTAAGGCGGCAAGTGCGATGGCTCGATCCACTCGCCCCTCGCCAGAATGACCGCCCGCTCCATCACGTTGCGCAATTCGCGCACGTTGCCCGGCCAGCTGTAGCGCAGCAACAGATCGAGCGCCTCTGCGCGCATCGCTACCACGGTCGCCGCGTGTTTCCCGTTGAACTCCCGCAGCAGGCGCTGCGCCAGTTCCGGGATGTCTTCCTGGCGCTCGCGCAGGGGAGGCAGCGCGATGGTAAACACGTTCAAACGGTAATAGAGATCTTCCCGCAGGAGTCCCTTCTGCACCGCCTCACGCGGCTCCCGGTTGGTGGCCGCCAGAACGCGCACGTCGAAGGCAAACTCTTGCCGGCCGCCCAGGCGCCGTACGCGCCCGTCCTCGAGCACCCGCAGCAGTTTCGGTTGCAGCGCAATCGGCATTTCAGTGATTTCGTCGAGTAACAGTGTCCCGCGATGTGCCAGCTCGAAGCAACCCGGGCGCGATGTGACGGCTCCCGTGAAGGCTCCCTTCTCGTGCCCGAACAGCTCGCTTTCGATCAGTGTTTCCGGGATCGCCGCCGCGTTGAGGGCGATGAACGGACCTTTGGCCCGGGTTCCGCGTTCGTGGATGGCGCGCGCCGCTACTTCCTTGCCCGTGCCGCTTTCGCCCGTGAGGATCACCGCCGCATCGTTCGCGGCCACGGCTTCCAGCAGCTCATATGCCTCCTTCATCCGCTGGCTGGTTCCGTAAAGCGCGCCGAAGCCCGAAGCGCGTGCAGCGCGCGCATCGAGCTTCTGCGAAGCCTGCCGCAACTCGATTTCCTCGCGCGCCGCATCGAGAACAGAGCGCAGCTTCGCATGGTCGATGGGTTTGGTCAGGAAGTCTTGTGCGCCCTGCTTCATGGCCTCAACGGCCATGTCGATCGTCCCCTGCGCCGTGATTAGGATCACCGGCCGTCCGGGGTCGCCCGACTGAAGCGCTTGGATCATCTCCAGCCCGGACCGTCCCGGCATCACCACGTCAGAGACCACGATCCCCGGGTCGCATTCTTTTGCCAGCTGCTCGGCTTCATCGCCGTCGGCGGCCAGCAGCGGCTCATAGCCCCAACTGCGGAGGCGCGTTTCGAGCACCAGCCGCATCGCGGGTTCATCGTCCACCACCAGAACGGTTAGCGATTTGCGTCCCATCGGGTTCGCATCCTGGGAATGGAACCATAAAGAACCGGAGGCCAGAGGCGGATGGGCGAAAGGAGCATTCTTTGATCGCCGGTCCAGCTGCTCTCCTTTGTGTCTTCGTGGTTGGGATCGCGTAGCATTATACCTCCGACCGGGGGAACCGGAAAAACCCGCTCCGGATCCACTCGCGCGTGGCGGAGTCCGGTGTCCTTCTCCATCACCGCGCCAGCCCCCGGATGGCGAACAGCACGTTCGCCGGGCGCTCCGCCAGCCGCCGCATGAAGTACGGGAACCACTCCGCCCCGAAAGGAATGTAGATCCGCAGGCGATGCCCCTGCTCGACGATTTGCTTCTGCAGGTCCCGCCGGATGCCGTAGAGCATCTGGAACTCGAAGCCGCCCTTCGGCACGTCCAGTTCCTCAGCCGCTTTGCAGGTTCCCTCGATCATGCGCGGATCGTGCGTGGCGATGCCATGGTAGATGCCGCTCTCGAGCAGCATGCGTGCAAGGCGCAGGAAGTTCGCGTCCACGTCCGCCTTGCGCGGATAGGCCACCGATGCCGGCTCATTGTATGCTCCTTTGCACAGCCGAACCTTGGTCTTCTGCTCCACCAGCCGCCGGACATCCCCTTCGCTCCGATAGAGATATGCCTGGATCACCGCGCCCACCGCCTCGTAATGCTTCCGCAGGTCCGCGATCAGAGCCAGCGTCCGGTCGGTGTAGGCGGAGCCCTCCATGTCCACGCGGATAAAGCTTCCCGCCTGCTGGGAGCGCTTCACCAGCAGGCGCAACTGTTGCCGGCACAGTTCCTCCGAGACGTCGAGACCGAGCTGGGTCAGCTTCACCGAGATGCCGCACCGGATGCGCTGCTCCGCGATCGCTTCCAGAATCTCCCGGTACGCCTGCGTCGCATCACGGGCCTGCTCTGCCGAGGCAACGCTCTCGCCCAAGTGATCCAGGGTCGCCAGGCGGCCGTCGGCCAGCAATTGCTGCATCACCACCATCGCTTCCGCCAGCGTCTTCCCGGCCACCAACTGCTGCGCCAACCGCTGCGCTCCGGGAAGAGCCAGCAGCCCCCGTTCCAACTGCTTCTGCCGGGAAAGATACAGAAAGAAGCCGCGCAGCATCGACTTTAGTGACCGCTTTCCAAAAACCGTTCCGCTTCGATGGCCGCCATGCAGCCGGACCCTGACGCCGTGATTGCCTGCCGGAACACACGGTCCTGCACGTCCCCGCAGGCGTACACACCCGGAACCTTCGTCCGCGTCCCTTGCTCGGTCTTCAGATACCCGTCCGCGTCCATGTCGAGCTGGCCTTGGAAGGGACCTGTGTTCGGAATGTGCCCGATGGCCACGAACACCGCGCTCACGTCCCGCTCCGTGACTTCATTCGTCTTGACGTTGCGGACCTTCGCCGCTGTCACCTCGCCCTTGGCCGGATCGAGGATGTCGTCCACCACCGTATCCACCGTGAACGCGATCTTCTCGTTCTGTTTCGCACGGTCGAGCATGATCTTCGACGACCGGAACTGGTCCCGCCGGTGCACGATCTCAACGCTCGAGGCAAACCGTGTCAGGAAAATGCCTTCTTCCATCGCCGAGTCCCCGCCGCCCACCACCATCACTTTCTTCCCCCGGAAGAAAAAGCCGTCGCAGGTCGCGCAGCTGGACACTCCCTTGCCGATCAGCGCCTTTTCCGAGTCCAGGCCCAGCCACCGCGCCGACGCACCCGAGGCGATGATCAGCGTCCGCGTCTCGAGCGTCTGGCCGTCGAGCGTCAATGTAAACGGGTTCTTCGACAGATCTGCTGCCGTCACCTGTCTGGCTTGGTATTCCGCCCCGAAGCGCGCCGCCTGGTCCCGCATCCGCTGGATCAGCTCCGGGCCCTGCACTCCTTCTGGAAAGCCCGGGAAGTTCTCGACCAGGGTCGTCAGGCTGAGCTGTCCCCCGATTTCGATCCCGTCAATCACCAGCGGCTTCAGGTTGGCCCGTGCCGCGTAGATCGCTGCCGTCAGCCCCGCGCACCCCGATCCGATAATCACCACGTCCCTCATGCTGCGCCCCTCATGCGACATTCGTTTCCTTTCTCATTAGACTCTCTTCTGCGCCATACGATTCGGCAAACCATTGTAGCCGCTTTTGTCGCCGGTACCGAAGAGATGGGGGGCTGGCCGGTCGCCGGGAGGCCTATGGTTTCAGTCTTTTCCGCTTGACCGGAAAGGCCGTCCGTCCGAATCGAACGCCTGCACCTTCGAGCACATCCTGAGCCCCGAGGTTACCGAACGCATCTGCACCTTCCTCAACCATCCCACCCACTGTCCCCACGGCAGCCCCATTCCCCCCGGCCCCTGCTGCCCGGCACGGCAGGGGGCATAAGACACTGCCGAACTTTCTCCGGCTGGGGAGAGGAGACAACCCGCGGACTGGTTTACAAAGATTAGGGCCGGTGAGAAAATAGACTGGAGATGAAGATGGAATACTCGACCACGGGCCAATCCGTTCCAATTCCGGTCGCCAACTCCGGCCAGCAGGGCGAGGGCATCATCCTGGCGAGCCTTGATCATGCCATCAACTGGGCGCGCAAGTCCTCCATCTGGCCGATGACGTTCGGCCTCGCCTGCTGCGCCATTGAGATGATGTCGATGAGCGCGTCGCGCTTTGACATCGCGCGCTTCGGCGCGGAAGTCTTTCGCCCGTCGCCGCGCCAAGCCGACCTCATGATCATCGCCGGCCGCGTCTCGCAGAAGATGGCCCCGGTCATCCGCCGGCTTTGGGAGCAGATGCCCGAGCCCAAGTGGGTCATCTCG
The DNA here is from genome assembly GCA_965198025.1 of Terriglobia bacterium. Taxonomy (GTDB): domain Bacteria; phylum Acidobacteriota; class Terriglobia; order 2-12-FULL-54-10; family 2-12-FULL-54-10; genus CAYWWM01. The sequence goes on from OZ240237.1 coordinate 3,533,636, forward strand.
ATGGGCGCCTGCGCCACCTCCGGTGGCGTCTTCGACAACTACGCCGTCGTTCAGGGCGTCAACCGGATCATCCCGGTCGACGTCTACGTCCCCGGCTGCCCGCCTCGCCCCGAACAGTTGATCTACGCGATTCTTTTGCTTCAGAAGAAGATCGAAGCCGACCGCGGCAGCTTCAGGCGCACCGCCAACCTGGCTTAGCTGTCATCCGTCTTTCTCCCCTGTTACGCAAACGGCAACTCCGCTACTTCGCCGTCCTGGTTGTTCACTTGCACAACCGTCCCCCGCTCCGCCGCGTCGCGCCGCAGATACGCCAGTGCAATCGTCCGGCCCAGCCGGGGCGAATACGCCACGCTGGTTGTGAATCCCGACGGATGGCCTTTGACGAGCACCATCATGTCGCGCGCCATCTCGCACTGCTCCGGAAACCGCAGCCCCACCAGCAGCCGGTTCACGTGCCCGCGCGAGTGGATTCGCTCGACCGTTTCCTGCCCGATGTAGCAGCCCTTCGTGAAGCTGATCGCCTGCAACTGTCCGGTTTCCTGCGGCAGCGTCTTCTGGTCCATGTCCACCCCGTAGCGCGGCGTCCCGAGCTCGATGCGCCGGATGTCGAGCGCCTCGAAACCCACTGCTCGCACGCTGCCGTCGTTGCTGGATTCCATCGCTCTCCGCCAGAACTCCGCTGCTCTTTCCGGCGCGGCCAGAATCATGTAACCGTCCGCCCCGCTCGCCGACGCCCGCACCAACCGCACCGACTTCTCCTCCCAATAAACGTGCTCGAACGCCTGCATCTGCGGAACCGCAGCACCCGCCACATCCCGCACCACCTCCGCCGCTTTCGGCCCCTCGACGGCAACGCAGGCGAGCTGCGCGCTCCGGTCTTCGAGTTCCACGGCGTCCGCGATGATGTGGTCGTCCAATTGTTTCCGGATCACTTCCAGCAATTGCGGCTCACAGTCGATGAGATAGCTCTCGGCATCCAGCCGCAGCACCCGCGCATCGGCCAGGATGCGCCCCTTCGGGTCGAGCACAAACGCGCAGTTCCCGCTCCCGGTCTCCAGGTCCTGGACTTCATTGCTGACCATCCCATGCAGAAACCGCGGCGTGTCTTCGCCGCGCACCGCGAGCCTTCCCCGGTGCGACAGGTCCATCAACCCTGCACCGTGATGCAGCGCCTCATATTCTTCTTCCACCGAGCGGAACCGCGCCGCGATCTCCCACCCGTGGTACTCCATCCGCGCGGGTTCGGGCGCGGCATACTCATCAAACAATGGACTCCTCAGCATCGGTGGTTGCTTCGCTCCTTCATGAATCTCGTCGTTGCTCAATTATCCATGACCTACCCGCTGACGCCTAACACCCGGTCCCGGATTTCTACCCTTGCGCTTCTTCCTGCCGCAAGGCAAACTCAAGGGAGCAAAAACAACAGGGAATCTCGTTGCAGGATGCTCTGCCCATGCCTGTAGGGACGGCGTGGAAGCGATGGACGGAGCGTTGGTCCGGAATCTGTTTCCAAGGGGGCGCGGGATGAAACATTGGTCGGCGGCTTGCGCCGGAATTCTTTTGTGCAGTTCTCTCAGCGTTGCGTTGCAGCGGGGCGGCGACAGCCCCGACCTGGCGGTCGTTCATCGCATCCGCGACGAAGCGCTCAAGCGCTCCCAGGTCATGAAGCACGTCTTTTACCTGACCGACGTGCACGGACCGCGTCTCACCAACTCGCCCGGTTTTTATGCCGCAGCCGATTGGGTCGTCGAGCAATCGAAGAAGTGGGGTCTCGCCAACGCTGCCAAGGAGACTTGGGGACCCTACGGTCGCGGCTGGTCCACCAGCCACTTCTCCGCCCACCTGCTTGAGCCGCAGTACGCCCCGCTCATCGGCGTCCCGCTCGCTTGGACGCCCGGCACCGGCGGCCCCGTTTCGGGAACGCCGCTCTACGCGCCCTTGGACCAGGAAGGAGACTTTGACCAGGATCGCGCCAACATCGAAGCCTACATGGCTGAGTACGAGGGCAAGCTGCGCGGCCGGATCGTCCTGATCGCCTTTCCGCCTGAGGTCGAACCGCAGGATCGGGCCGCCATGAGGCGCTACAGCTCCAGCGAGCTGTCCGACCGTGCCGAGTTGCCTGACCCGCTCGAGCCCATTGACATTGACTACCGCAATCCGGTCCGCCCGGCCGATCCCGCCGAGCGCCGCCGCTTCAACGCTTATGCGCCGAGCTATGTCCGCCGCGTTTTCGCGCAGCAGCGCCGCGACCTGCGAAACCGCTTCAATCAGTTCCTCGCCGACGAAGGCGCGCGCCTGATTGTCTATCCGGCCCGCCGCGGCGACGGCGGCACGATCTTCCCGCCGGTCGTCTCCTCCTACCGCTCGGAGGCCGTCATCCCGCCGCCTTCCATTGCCTTGACGTCCGAGCACTACAACCGTATCGTGCGGCTCGTCAGGGAGAAGATCCCCGTCCGCCTGGAAGCTGAAGTCCGCGCTCAGTTTCATGAGGAGACCACGGATTCGATCAACGTCGTCGCCGAGATTCCCGGCGGCAGCAAGCCCGACGAGCTGGTTCTCATCGGCGCGCATCTGGATTCCGTCTACGCGGGCGGCACCGGCGCCACCGACAACGCCGCTGGCTCGGCCGTCATGATGGAAGTCATGCGCATCCTCAAGACGCTCAACCTGCCCATGGACCGCACCGTCCGCATGGTCCTCTGGGGCGGGGAAGAGGAGGGCCTGCTCGGCTCCCGCGCCTACATCAAGAAGCATTTCGGCAACCTCGAGTCCATGAAGCTCACGCCCGGGCACGCCAAGGTTTCCGCCTACTACAACTTCGACAACGGCACCGGCAGGATTCGCGGCGTCTATCTGCAGGAAAACGACATGATCCGCCCGATCTTTGACTCCTGGCTCCGGCCGTTCCGCGATCTGGGTGCCACCACGCTCGCCAGCCGCCGCACCGGCGGCAGCGATCACCTGTCCTTCGACATGATCGGCATCCCCGGCTTTCAGTTCATCCAGGACCCCATCGAGTACTTCGCCCGCTCCTGGCACTCGAACATAGACCTCTACGAACGCATCCAGCCCGCCGATCTCATGCAGGCCTCGGCCATCATCGCCTCGTTCGTCTACCACACCGCCAACCGTGCCGAGCTCCTGCCGCGCAAACCTCTCCCCGGCCCCTGGCCCGAGGAGATGCGCGGAAAGGACTAGAAGGTGGAATCAGTTCAGGACTGGATTGACGGACTAAGCCTTCGTCTCATCCCGAGGAAGACTGGGTTGATAGAAATGTGGCATGGCGGCCTCACCGCCGCCTTCGTCCTCTCTCGTACTCTTTCCCGTTGACGACGATTCGTTCCATGAACATCTTCGCGCTGCCGTCTTTGGATGGCCGGCCGATCACGGTGACCCGGTCGCCGGGCTTGACGATATGCTCCGTCCAACCGGCTCGGCCCAGCCGCCGCGGCCCGGACGTTTCGGCTGTCCAGCGTTCCATGTTGCCGTCCGCGCCCCGCACTGCAAAGTGGATCACAGCGTGCGGATTCCCGAAGATAAACTGGGTCGCCACGCCCGTCACCTGGAAGTCTCTTTCCCCGCGATAGCGGGCTGACAGCGAGTGGTGCGCGGCCGCCCACTGTGCCGCCGCCAGAACCCCCGCTGCTACGCCCAGCATCGCCCACCGCTTCGGAGCAAACTTCTTCCGCATACGGACCTCCCGCGCCACTCGCGAACTCACTGCCGGGCGACCCGCCACACCACGTTACCGCCGTCATCCGCGACCAGCAGCGAGCCGTCCTGCATCACGGTCACGCCCACCGGCCGCCCATAAACCGTCGAGTCCGCCGTGTTGGCGATGAACCCGGTCAGGAAGTCCTGCGGGTTGCCGCTCGGCCGTCCGTTCTCGAACGGAATGAAGGCGACCTTGTAGCCGTTGAACTGCGAACGGTTCCACGACCCGTGCAAGCCGATAAACGCCCCGCCGTGGTATTCGGCCGGGAATGTCGTCCCGGTGTAGAACGTCAGGCCCAGCGGCGCCACGTGCGGCCCCAGCGAGTAGTCCGGAGAAATCGCCTTTGCCACCAGGTCGGGTCGCTCGCCCGCCTTGCGCGGGTCCACGTTCTTGCCGAAGTAGGTATACGGCCAGCCGTAGAACGCTCCGTCGCGCACGCTCGTGAGTAAATCCGGCACCAGATCGTCGCCCAATCGGTCGCGCTCGTTCACCACCGTCCAGAGCGTGTCCGTACCCGGCTGGAAGCGCAGCCCCACCGGATTCCGCAGGCCGCCCGCAAACACGCGCATGCCGCTTCCGTCGGGATTGATTTCGAGGACCGCCGCCCGCCGCGGGTCTTGCGCGTCCATGCCGTTTTCGTCCACGTTGGTCCGGGAGCCGACCGAGATATAGAGCTTCGACCCGTCGGGTTTCGCAGCCACGTTGCGCGTATAGTGTCCGCCGGTCGGCAGGTCAAGCAGCTTTTCGCCGCGCGCTGTGATCTGGGTCTGTCCCGTCTGATACGGGAACATCACCACGCCGTCCGTGTTGCCTACATAAAAGCGGTCCCCGATCACCGCCATGCCGTGCGGCCGGTTCAAATCGTTCTCCAGAAACACCTCGCGGACCTCCGGCTGGCCGTCCTGATCGGCGTCGCGCAGCAGCGTGATGCGCGTCGGCCTTCCGCTCGGGGGCGTTCCGCCGCGCGGCGTTTCCGCCACCAGAATGTCGCCGTTCGGCAGCGTATTGAGTTCGCGCGGGCTCGCCATGTTCTCTGCGAACGCCGTTACGCGGAAGCCGGGCAGCGCCGTCGGCGTGCCTCCCTCCGGCCATCCGATGATGTTCGAGCGCTTCTCATTCGAATCCGTGTGGTTCGGCGGCGGCAGCATGAGCTGGTCCGCCGGTCCCACCACCCGGTACGCCGTCTGCGTCGTCCCGCCCGCTTGCGGCCCCGCGTTCGACCGCATCCCGCTGCTGATCGCGAACGCCCCGGCGATCACCAGGCTCACTCCGATCACCACATTCCGCATGATGCCCTCCTGCTAAGGCTTGCTATTCAGTGGTCGCTCATTACGTTCCGGTGTACGTCACTTTCCAGACCACGTTCGCCGCGTCGTCCACCACCAGCAGCGAGCCGTCTCCGCCCACCGCCAGCCCCACGGGCCTTCCGTGGACCTCGCCCGCTTCCTCGTTGGCGATGAACCCGGTCAGGAACGGTTGCGGGTCGCCGGTCGTTTGCCCGTCCTCGAACGCGATGTAGCCCACTTCGTACCCTACGAATTCCGTTCGTCCTCCCGACCCGTGGAACGCCAAAAACGCCCCGCCCCGGTACTGCTCTGGAAACGAGTCCCCGTCATAGAACGTCATTCCCAGTGGTGCCGCGTGCGCCTCGGTGGCGTAGTCCGGCGTGATCGACGCCGCCACCAGGTCCGGCTGATGCACCGTGGCCCGCGGGTCTTCGATGCTTCCCCAATAGGAGTACGGCCAGCCGTAGAACCCGCCGTCCTGCACGCTCGTGAAATAATCCGGCGGCAACTCGTCGCCCAGCAGGGCGCGCTCGTTGACCACCGTCCACAGGGTGTTGGTTCCCGGCGCAAAATCCATTCCCACCGCGTTCCGCAGTCCGCTGGCGAACACCCGCTTGCCGCTGCCGTCGGGATTCACTTCCCAGATCGCGGCACGCTCCGCCGGCAGGTCCTCGGGAGCCTGATCCAGCCAATCCGCCGACGACCCGACCGAAATGTAAATCTTCGTGCCGTCCGGTCTCGCCACGATCGGCCGCGTCCAATGCGAGCCGTCGGGGATCAGCTCCAGGACGTCCTCTCCTCCCGAAACGCTCGTCTGCCCCTCCTGATAGGCGTAAGACATCAGGCTGCCCGTGTTGGTCAAGTAGAAACGGTCGCCGATCAGCGTCATCCCGAACGGCCGGTCGAGACCCGAGACGAATTCTTCCTTCATCTCCGCGACCCCGTCCCCGTCCGCGTCCCGCAGCAGCCATACCTTGCCCTGCCCGCGCATCTCTTCGCGGTCCGTCCCGCCGGGCACGCCCACTTCCGAAACCAGCACGTCCCCGTTCGGCAGCACGTAGAGCCAGCGCGGCAGCGTGAAGCCGTCCGCAAGCTGCGTCACCCGGAACCCGCTTGGCGCGGTTGGCATGGCTCCGTTCCAGCCCACGATGGTCCGCTCTTTCGGCGGCCCCTCCGCCGGCGTGTAGGGCGGCAGATTCACCTGGTTCGCGGGCCCGTAAGACCGGAACCCGCCTTCGCCTGTTTCGGATGGGCTCTCGCCCGGCCCGCAGCCGGACGCCACGACTCCAGCGAGCAGTAAGGCCAAACCGCTAAAACGCAACAACATAACTTCCTCCTTGGAAATACGAGTTCGTGATGGATTCGTCCCCCATCGAGCGGGAGCCGGCAGGCCGCTGCCGGCAAGTGCCATGAGTATTCCGCCGCTCCGGGTCTCCCCGGAAACCCACTCATTCTATCATTGTTACCGCGCGATCATGTAGGTGAACTTGGCGATCAGCGCCCGGTCGATCAGCTCGCCGGAGATCGAGTGCCGCCGCTCGTTGTAGACCAGGAAGAAGTCCGACAGCGGCCGGTGGATGATGTTGAACCGCACGTTCGAGCTCCACTGCCGCGCGTTGTTGTTGTACTGGATCAGCGCGTTCAGGAACATGGTGGTCGAGAACGAATAATTCACCCGCGTCGACAGCAGGTTCGTCTTGAAATGTCCTTCCGGCAGGTTGATATTGTTGTGCGTATAGTTGAAGGACGTGTTGAGCCGGTAGTTGAACCGGAACGTCCCGCCCAGTTGGTAGGTGTGTTTGTATCCGGTGTAGAATTCCCCGAAGGTGTAGTTGGCGCTCCCGGAAATGCGGCGGCTGCTGTCGGTGCCGCCTCGAAACAACCATTCGTGGAATCCGTACCCCCCCGCCGGGACCGCCACGTTTTCCCTGCGGTTCAGCAGCAGCGGCTCCGCCAGCCGCTCGTACGTTGTATTCGCGCCGACCTCAAGGAAACCCCCGTCCTGAAACCGGATCGGGAAGTGGTAGTCCGCATACCTCGTATCCATGTTCCCTTCCGTGTTGATCACGTAATCGTAATGAATGTGCGGAAAGATCTCCCGCACCGTGCCCCGCATGCTTTCCGGCCGGAGGGTGTGCAGCGCGTAGCTCGAGAACTTCCGGATTCCCACCCGCGGCACGAACCCCATCTCGTCCACGAAGTCTTCCTGGATGCTCGTATACGCCCCCCGAAACTGCCAATCGTTGTTCCGGAACGTCGTCCCGATGCGCCCCGCCAGGTCCTTGTCCTCTCCCAGTTCCGTAAACGACTTCGCCAGGTAGGAATTGATCTCCAGCGACTGCCCGAAGCGGAAGTTGGCGTCCGTTCCGATCGCCGTGTTGAAGTGCTCCGAGCCGAACGCGTTCTTGTGGACCATGATCACGCCGATGTCGGAGTTTGCCAGGAGGTTCCGCCGCAGCCGTCCCACCGTGAAGTTTGTGGGATGGATCTCGCCGAACTCCTTCTGCTGCATGCTCAGCACGCCCAATTCGAACCGTCCGGTTCGCCCGGTCAGCCGTGTGCCGCCCCAGATCGGGATGGGATTGCCGTCTTCCGACAGCCCGATCCGCCGGCTGAAGAAGAAGATCATGTCGTCGCGCACTGCGTTCGGACGCCCCGCTCCACCGCCGCCGATTCCGCTGCCCGTTGCGGAGCCGAAGTTGAAGATGCCGGAGTTTTCGAGGAAGAACTCGCGCTTTTCCGGAAAGAACAGGCTGAACCGCGTCAGGTTGATCTGCTGCTCGTCGGCCTCCACCTGCGAGAAGTCTGTGTTGAACGTCGAGTCCCACACCAGCCCCGCCGTGATTCCGTACTTCACGTCGATCCCGTAGTCGGCGTGGTAGCAGTTCCCTCCGCTCGCCCAGCGGCAGGAGGAAATCGTATGGTTTGCTCCCGGCAGGATGTTCTGGCCCCCGCGCGGCGTCCCGAAGCTCGTTACCGTGTACGGCTTGATGCGGATGTTCGACCCCGGCTGGATGCCTTCCAGGTCTTCCAGCGTCCCCGCCAGCGACACCCGGTCGATGTTGTAAATCCGGGGCAGCGGCGACCAGAAGCTCTCTTCGTTCCGCCGCCGCAGGTTCCGCTTGAAGTTGATCCCCCACGTCTGCACGTCCGACTCGCGGAACTTCAGCGTCCGGAACGGAATCTCGATCTCCGCCGTCCAGCCGTCCCGGGTTTGCTGCGTCCGCACCTCCCACACCGCGTCCCAGTTCGTATTGAGCCCGCGTCCCTCGTTCGTCATCTGGCCGTCCCACTTCGCACCGGCCGCATTCGTCCCGAACAGGTACCCGTTGCGTTCGTCCCGGAATGTGTCTAGCACGAACTCGATGGTGTCGCCGTTGTCGAGGTCGAAGTCTTTCTTGAGCTCGCTGATGATCACCCGGTCGGGCTCGGTGTCGAGCGCGTGAATCCCCAGGTACAGGTTGTCCTCGTCGTAGAGCACGCGCACGATGGTCTTCTGCGACGCCGCCTGATCGGTTTCCGGCTCCGTCTGCGTGAAGTCCGTCGCCGATTCCGTCTGGTTCCACGCCGCCTCGTCCAGCGCGCCGTCAATCGTGATCGCCTCGCTGGTTTTCATCGGCTTCAGCCGCCGCTCCAAACGCGCCGACACGTAGTCAATCTGCCCGTATAGGGCCGGCGCGAACACGACGACACCCAGCAAGGCCGCGAAGTACTTTGCCCTGTGCACGATGAACTAGACCTCGAAACTGCTCAATCAGAAATGCTAGGACAGGACCTGGATTCCAGTCAACGGCCCGGCAGGAATGTCACCCCGAGGAACGTCCTGTCCCGCCTGTCCCGAGATCGACCGAGGGGAGCGAAGCCGAGGACGAAACGACATATCGATGTCGTTTCGGACGAGGGATCTGCTCTTCTCCATCTCTGCAATCTGCAATCCGCCGTTTCCCGTCTTCACCGCGCGATACCAATCTTGTAAGGGCGCGGTTTGCTCATCTTCACCGCGCGATCATGTAGGTGAACTAGGACGGGACCTGGATCTGCTCTTCTCTTTCGATCGGTGAGAATCCGTGCATCTGTGGACATTCCTTCGCTGCTCACCAGACGCGGAACGCGATGGGCCGGGCAGATTTCTGGGACGGATCGTGTACCGGCACGCAAATCCCCAGATCGCGCTCATCGCCGGGAACCTGAAACCGGCTCTCGACGGTAAAGTCCAATCGGTAGGAAACTGCCTCGAACGGGAACCGTCCGTGGAACTCCGTTGCATCGGATGACGAGCATGTGATCCCGCCTGCCTCCTGCTCGTCGATGAAACATGAGATTTCTACTCGACCAGAACTGTAAGCTGCATCGGGCAGGAAGAACTGCATTGCAAACTCTTGGGCGGGTTCGGGCAGCTCCACTTCCAGTGAAAACTGCTTGGCCGTCCACCGGAACGTTTCGCCCTCGAGGGCGTGCCAGCCTTCCAGCGGCCGAACCTGCAGTTCGGCCGGGCGTGTCGGGAGCTCATGCGCCTTCCTCAGCCCGAGTTTTGATTCGATCGAACGGACCAGCCGCTTCCAGAGACTTCTGGGTACTTTTCTCGCCACGATCGGCAATCCCCAGTTTTCTCCCAGCGTGGTGACGATTCCGAAGCTCGCCACCCCATAGGCGAAGTCCTCCAGCACCTCAAACGAGGCATCCTGCAGCCACTGCATCATGTCGCCTCGAGCATAGACCCGCATTTCCAGCGTTTTCCCGACTCCTCCATGCCAGACGGGATTCTCGTCCAATACTGTCGATCCATCTCGAAACCTCAGTTCGACGGCCTTCTTCCCGTCCTCCAGATCCACTCCCTGGTAACCCATGCACCCCGGATAATGCTCAAGGCTCTGTTCAATCAGCGCATACGGGATGGTCAAAACCAGCAGCCCGCCTTCCTTCAGGATCTGGTTTGCGCCTTCAAACGCCAGAATCGCGGGCGGAAGGGTGTGCTCAAATACATCCGAGGAAATCAAGAAATCCAGCTCTTTGTAGTAGCCCGATGGGTTGTTGATGTCCAGGCGTGGCCTTCGATCGAAGAACGTGTTCGTGTACTGGAAACTCTTTTTCAGATACTTCGCGTAGGTCTCGGCACAGGAAAGCCCCACTCCCCGGAACCCCATGGGCGGAACCAGTTTGAGAACTTGCGGTTTCCCCAGAAGGTATTTTGTCAGCAAGTAGACAATGCTCCGGTGGCGAACCGTCGAGCCGCAGGACACGCACGACCCCGCCTCCCGGTCGAAGGACTCGCTCGGCAGTGTGTTGCGCGACCCGCAGATAATGCAGACGAAATCGAGTGTGCCGTTGTTTGTACTCGTGCGATGCGGCATCGCGCGGCCTTCCTGGTCTGCGGAGAAACAACTACGGGTCGGTGCCGAGCGGTTCTACTGCAGATGCATGATCCCGTTCTGCAGATCCACCTGTTGTTTTCGCATCGGGATCAACTCGCGATAAGGTCGCAGCCTCATCTCCACCATGATCACGATGATGTTGCGCCAGTATGGAGCTGCGCAGACCTCCAGCCGGGCCTGCTCTGAGGCGGTCAGGTAGTGCGGCTTGCGCGTCGCAGCCGCCAACGGCATCGGAAACTCCTGACCTGCTCGTGAAAGGGAGGTCAGGTCAGTCGTCTTTAAAAGAGCGCCCGGAAAGCTGCTGCAGAGCCTGGGAAATCAGGCCATGCAACAGCGTCCGGGCTGACTTGCGGTATTTGATGTTCCGCGAAGATCGGTCTTAGAACTCGAACCGCAGTCCGAACTGAATCTCTCTCGGCCTCGTTACCGTGTTTCCCGGAAGAACCGTGCCGGCCGACGCCTCAAGATCTGTCTCGTCAAAGCCCTGGTTCTCCGGAAGACCCAGGTTGTTGCGGTTGAAGATGTTGAAGAACTCCGCGCGGAACTGGACGTTGGTGCTTTCACTGGTCTGGAAGGTCTTGTGCAGCGAGAAGTCGAAGTTGACCCTCCCCGGGCCTAGCAGAGTATTTCTCCCGAGGTTCCCGTAGAGTCCCAGCTGGCCAACGCCAAAAGCACAGGGATCGTACCACCGGGATGTCTTGTTCCAGGAATCCACGGAGCGCCCTACCGGGCCGCCCTCGATTGTCGTTGACCCGGATATGCAGCCGGCGCTCGAACCCTCCGTGGGGTTGTTGGAAAAGCCTGGCAGCAAGTCGGGACGGTCCGCCCGGCCGCCGTCCTGATTCCCGTCGGTGTCCGAGCCGACTCGGATCGTATAGGGCGACCCCGAAGAGATTGTCGTGAGCCCGGCAATCTCCCAACCGCCGAACAAGGCGCCCATCGCACCCTCCCCCTGGAACGGAAGCGGGTAGCTGTAGTTGATGCCGAAGTTGTTGACAGCATCAAAGCTCGCCCGGGCATAATCCCGGTTTGCATCGCCTGGATCGAGCGAATTCTGCGGTTCCCGCCGGAAATCTCCGGTGGACACCGTGGAGGCGTTGTCCATCGCCCGGGACCAGGTATAGAGGAACTGGAACGCCGCTCCGGCCGTGGTGCGTCGCGTGAACTTGGTCTGCAACCCGTTGTAGAGGGACTGGCCGACCCATTCAATCGTACGCAACTGGTCGAAGACGGGATTCCGGTGCTCTAAGCTACCCCCGGGGCACAAGGGATTCACCCCGCCCGGCAAATCCTCGTGGGCAAAGCACTTCCGGCCGTCCGGCAGAATCGTCTCGTACGGCGTGTTCAGTTCGTTGAACTTCGGCAAGTTGTGGGTCTTGGCTCCGACATAGGCCACTTCGACCACGTTGTTCTCGCCCAACTGCTGCTGAATCGTGAGGTTCCAATGGTATTTGGTGGCCATCTGCATCTTTGAAGCGACACCATTCACCGAAACCGCGACGCGCCCCGACCCCATCAGATCCGCAGGCGTCAAGGTCAGATTACGGCGCTCTGACACCAGGTTGTAATAGGGAGGGTATTTCCCGACGTTCACCGAGTACAGGTGAGGCAGCACCTGGTCATGGAAAACGCCGGCTCCGCCTCGCAGCACCGTCGAGGCGCTGTCATTCAACTGCAAGGCAAACCCGAACCGGGGTTGGAAGTTCTTCTTCGAGGCGTTAAAGTAGCTGTCGATCTCCGGCTCAAGCGTAAGCGCCGGATCCAGAATATTCACCAGTTGCGCGGCAAGATTGTTCGCCTCCGTTGCATCGGTGACCGTTTCATACCGCAGCCCCAGGTTCAACGTCAGCCGCGGAGACACTTGCCAGTCATCCTGCGCGTAGGCGGCAATGAACGACTGCCGGAATCCCCGGTACGCGTGGCCCACCGAAAGCGGCGTTCGCGAATCGCCCGGCTGCGTGACGAAACGAAAATCGCGGATGTTCCCTGTCAGGAAATTCTCAAAGCTCCGGAAACGGTACCGCCCGCGCAAGGACGTGTTGTTTGACGCATTGTCCTGCATTCGTTTAAAGCTTCCACCGAATTTGAAGGTATGGTTTCCCCGGATCACGCTCAGGTCATCCCCAAACTCCCACAGATTGTAGAAATAGAACCGTGGGACCGTGTTGCTGGTTCCCAAATTGTTGAGACCCCGGCCGCCAATTGCTGCCTGAGTCCCGGAGATCGTCATTATCCCCATGGGCAGGCCCGGTACGAAGGAGAACTCCGGCCCGAGATCCGTGTCGGGCAGAGCATTGCGCTTCTGCACTGTGCGATTGAAGGCCACACGTAAAGAGTTGAGCACCGTCGGAGAAATGATGCTGTTCGTTTGAATGGTCGCATACTGCCTGCGAGAAGTCAGGAGCTCCGAAAAGCCGGGGATTCCATCGAACCCGGGGGTCCTTTGGATGTCATCGTCTATGATGTATCTTCCAAAGATGCTGTGGTTGTCATTGATCTGGTGGTCAATCCGCCCATTGACATAATCCTGCCTTGTGGCCACCGAAGGCGCGGTAATGTAGAATCCCAGACCGTTGTTCAACAAGGGGATACTATCCGGATCATTCGCCGTCGGGTAGAGGTCCAGAAAAGGTTGCATTCTGGGATTGATCTCTACTTGCGTTTTCGGCGTGCCGTCCGGGTTGCGGCCCAGAATCCCCAGCTTGCCGTCGGGCGAGGGCACGATCGGCACCTGCGGCGTGCCTCTCCTTCTTCGCAAGCCCTCATAGGCTGCGAAGAAGAAGGTCCGGTCCTGCACGATCGGCCCTCCGATCGAGCCACCGAATTGATTCTGCACAAACGGCGGCCGGGCTACGATGTTTTCCTCGGGGTCGTCAAAAAACCCATACTCCGCCGCGTCGAACTCGTCGTTGCGGTGGAATTCAAACAGGCTCCCATGGAACTGGTTCGTCCCGGATTTGGTCACGGCCGAGACCACCGCGCCGGTCGCCCGCCCGTGCTCGGCGCTGAACGTGTTCGTAATCACCTGAAATTCCCGGATCGCGTCCACTCCCATGTTGACTCCCGCGGCGCCTCCGGGCGTGCTATTGCCATGGTCGTTAATGTCCGTTCCATCCAGCAGGAAGCTGTTCGAGTAAGCACGGCTCCCGGCGACGCTGAATTTGGTCCCCGTGCTGTTGCCGCCAAATCCACTCCCGGAGCCGCCGCCATATTCGATGACACCGGCTTGCAGCAGCGCCAGTTGATCCCAGCTTCTCCCATTGAGCGGCATGCTCTCGATGGTTTGCTGGTTCACTAACGTGCCCAGGGTCGATGATCTGGTCTCGATCAGCGGGGCCTCCCCGGTCACTTCCACCGTTTGCGTCACCGCTCCCACCGCCAGCGTGAAATCTACCACTGCTGTCCGGCCCACGGTCAGCACAATCCCGGAGCGAACCTGGGTTTGGAACCCATCCAATTGGGCTCTCACTTGAAAGTTGCCTAAGCTGAGCGCCGGAGCCGTATACCCCCCGGTCGCATTGGCTGTTATGGTACGGGAAATCCCCGTATCCTGATTGGTCAGTACCACAGTGGCTCCCGGCAAGACTGCGCCCGATTCATCGCGCACCGTCCCCAAGATCGTTCCTGTGTTGACCTGGGCCACTGCCAACTGGCCCCATAAGATTGCCGCGAAAACAACTGCAACTACACTTGTTGATTTCATATGCCCCTCTCCTTGATCTCCCCTTCGTCAATTGCGACTGGTTGAACCGGAACCACGGTCGCCTCACAGCTTCCGGCTGTTTCGGAGAATTACTATGGCAAGCTGCTAACGCTTACCCGATTTCATCAAACAATGGCACGCATCACACGGGAACTTCCATGCACAAACCCGACGTGGGCACTACAATGAACCGGGATTTCCTTGTTCGACCGGGACCGATGGCAACTGAGACGCGTTATCTTCACAGCCTGCTTGCCTTCCTGGATCCTCTGCTCTGCTGTCCCACGTTTGTTATAGAACCGCACCACCGCCCGACTCGGCAGTGTCAGAGTCGTTACGATGAAGCCCACTCGCGGGTTCTACCTTGACCACCGATTAAAACTATACACCCATCTGCGTCCCACCGAGCACGATTTTTTCTCCGAGAGGGCCATCGGCTCAGAACCCCCCGTTGGAACTCACCCGCGATCCCCCGAACCCGACCTGCAAAAACCGGTTGAAGGACGGCTGCAATGCCTGTTTTTCACTCTCACCCATGGGGTTTACGCCTCCCAACGCTCCTATTGTTGCTGAAACCCGGATCAATATTGACGTGGGAGGTTAGCAGATGGTTGCAGCTGCGTTTTCAAAATGGAAATGCGGGTCTACAGCCTTCCGGCGAAACCCCACGTAACAGGGTCGGCTGTCCAGATATGCCATGAGCCGACTCTACCACCAGCGTCTCAGTAGACATTACCCAGGAATGTCATCCCGAGGAACGTCCTGTCCCGCCTGTCCCGAGATCAACCGAGGGGAGCGAAGCCGAGGACGAAACGACATATCGGTGTCGTTTCGGACGAGGGATCTGCTCTTCTCCATCTCTGCAAAATCTGCCGTTTCCCGTCTTCACCGCGCGATCATGTAGGTGAACTTGGCGATCAGCGCCCGGTCGATCAGCTCGCCGGAAATCGAGTGCCGCCGCTCGTTGTAGACCAGGAAGAAGTCCGACAGCGGCCGGTGGATGATGTTGAACCGCACGTTCGAGCTCCACTGTCGCGTGTCGTTGTTGTACTGGATCAGCGCGTTCAGGAACATCGACGTCGAAAACGAGTAGTCGACGCGCGTCGCCAGCAGGTTCGTCTGGAAGTGCCCTTCCGGCAGGCTGATGTTGTTGTGGGTATACACAGCCGCTGTGTTCAATTTGTAGCTCCACCGCAACCGGCCCACTAGCTGGTACTGATGCCGGGAACCGCTGAAAAACCCTCCCAGTCGGTAGCGCCCCTCCGCGCTGATCTTCCGGCTTTCGTCGCTGCGCGCGATCAGAAACCATTCGTTGAAGCGGTACCCTCCCGGTGCGATGGCGATGTTCCGGTTGCGGTTGATGAGGAAGTCTTCCCGGAACCTCTCCAGGTTCGTTTCGTACCCCACCTCCACCCAGGAACTGTCCTGAAAAGTCGTCGAAAAGTGGTAGTTGAGGGATTGTGTCTCGAGCGTCCCTTCCCGGTCCAGAACGAATCGGTGATTGCTGTGCATGTCGAATTCCCGGACGGTTCCCTGCAGACGTTCCGGCCGAACCACTCTGCCAAAGTGCCCGGCCACCTTCCGGATTCCCAGCCGGGGCGTGAACCCCATCTCGTCCACAAAGTCTTCCTGCACGCTCGTGTACGATGTCCGCAAATCCCACTCGGTGGTTTCGTAGTGCACCGCCACCCGGCCCCCCATGTCCTTCTGGTCTCCGCTGCGTCCCGGAACGAACGACCGGGCCAGATACGAGGTCACGCTCAGCGCCTGCCCGAACCGCAAATTCGCGTCCAACCCTGCCACCCGGTTGAAATACGGCGAGTCGAGCGACTCCTTGTTCACCACCATGGCGCCGATATCGGAGCTCGCGAAGATGTTCCGGCGCACGCGCGCCACCGTGAAGTTCGCCGCCGGCGCCGCGCCGAACTCCTCCTGCTGGATGTTCAGGAACCCCAGTTCCCACGGACCGGTGCGTCCCGAGAGCCGTGTCCCCCCCAGGATCGGAATCGGGGTTCCTTCTTCGGACAGACCGACGCGCCGGCTGAAGAACAGGATCAGGTCGTCCGACTCCGTAAATTCTCTGCGGCCGTCTCCGCCGAACGCGAAGATCCCGGAGTTTTCCAGGAAGAATTCGCGCTTTTCCGGGAAGAACAGGCTGAACCGCGTCAGATTGATCTGCTGCTCGTCGGCTTCCACTTGCGAGAAGTCCGTGTTGTAGGTGAAGTCCCAGGTCAGCCCCGACGTCAGCCCGTACTTCACGTCCAAGCCCCCGTCCCCCACCAGATTCTTGTGGCCGCCGGAAAACTGCCCGAAGCTCGAAACCACGTAGGGCTTCACGCGAATGTTCGATCCCGGATGGATGTCCTCCAGGTCTTCCAGCGTCCCCGCCAGCGACACTCGGTTCAGGTCGTAGATGCGCGGCAGCGGCGACCAGAAGCTGTCCTCGTTCTTCCGCCGCAGCCGGCGCTGGAAATTGATCCCCCAGGTCTGCACGTTGGTTTCGCGGAATTTCAGCGTCTGGAACGGAATCGCGATTTCCGCCGTCCACCCCTCTGCCGTGGTTTGGGTTTCCACCGTCCAGATGGCGTCCCAGTTCTCATCCATCTGCCGCCCCTCGTTCGTGATCTGCGCGTCCCATTTGGCGCCGCCGGCGTTCACCGCAAACACGTAGCCGTTGCGCTGGTCGTGGAACGTGTCCAGGATGATCTCGACCGTGTCTCCCTGCTCGTGGTCGAAATCCTTTTTCAGGTCGTTCACGATCACCAGCTCCGGCTCCGAATCCCTCGCCAGAATCCCGATGTAGAGGTTGTCGCTGTCGTAGAGAATGCGGACTTCTGTTGCTTCCGACGCCGGCTGGTCTTGCTGCGGCTCGTTCTGGATGAAGTTCCCCGCCACCCCCGTCCGGCCCCAGGACGACTCATTCAGTTCGCCGTCTACCACGATCTGCTCGTCCGTCTTCATCGGCTTCAGCCGCCGTTCCAAACGCGCCGACGCGTAGTCGATCTGCGCGCTAAGCCCCGTCGCGAACAGCCAGCCGACGAACCAAATGAAAAGGGATTGCGTCCAACGCACCGGCAACCGAGTCCTCTTTCTCTTCCCGCCTGAAGAATCCTAGGACAGAACCCCCTTCCCGGTCAACTTCCGATCCGCCTCGGACGTCTCTTTTGACCACCCTGCCCGAACGAACGGATTGCCAACCGGTCTCGCCCCACTCACTACTGCCGCTCGCTGCTCCCGTTCAATGCTACGATGGTAAGCTGGATACCGTTATGAATCGTCGCAAGGCTGTATGAGTAGTCGCAGACTATGGATCGTTGCGCTGGCGGGAATCCTGCTGGCCGCCGCCGCTCTGGCTCTGGTACTGTGGCGGCGCTCCGCCGAGAGCGGTCCCGCGCTGTTTCAGCTGCTTCCTCCGGAGGCCGACCTCTACGCCCTGGTCGATTTCGCCGCCCTGCAACGCAACGCCGCCGTGCGAGAGTTCCTGGCCGACCCGCCCGAGCTTTCCATGGAGGATGACTACCGGCGCTTCGTCCGGGAATCCGGATTCCGCTACCAGGACGACCTGCGCCAGCTCGCCCTCGCTCGGCTCGATTCCAACTACGTCGGTGCCGCCCGCATTGCCATAAACCGCTCCCGAATGCTCCAATATTTGCAAAACTGGAATTCCGAAAGAACCGAAGGAACCGGAGGAACCGAAAAAACTGAAGTGCTCGGAACCACGGTTTTTATCTTCGGCCAAGTGCGCCCCTTCCGGCTGGCTCTGCCCGCACCGGGTCTGGCCGTCTTTACCATCAGTGAAGATAACAGATTGATTGAAAAGGTGTTAGCGCTCCACGCCAACGGCTCCGACCGCGATTCCGCCGCCTCGGAATTGGCCGTCTCTGGCGAACTGCCCCGGTTGTCACAGCAAAACGCCCTTTCGCTGGTCCTGCGCAGCGACCGCCTGAGAAGTCAAGGCCTCCCGCAACCCGAATCCGGACCCTTTCGCTTTGGCGGGCCGTTGTTGCAAGGCAGCAGGGCGCTTTACGTCGCAATGCAGAGCCGACTTGCACAACTCGATTTCCAGGTTGAGAATCTCTGCGAAGACGAGGCTGCCGCTGGGCGGTTTGCCAGCATGATGCAGAGCTTGCTGGTGTTGCTCCGCGCGGCTCCCGTGGACGACCCCGACGGCTTGCAGGAGAAGCTTGCCATCCTGCTCCAGGACATCAACGTGCAGCAGGTCTCCGATTCGGTTTTGTTGCGGTGGCAGTGGGACGCCGAAATGCTGCGCCGCCTGGAATGACGACTGGTTCCGCGCGTAGGTCAAAGTGAGAAGTCTGTGCATACGAATGAACTGGAGTTCATCCATCGCATGAAGCAGCGTGAGAACGTGCGGACCGGAGGGGCCGCCATTCGTGGTTTGCGACACGGAATTGGCGACGACTGCGCCGTCCTGGCCCACAATCGGCGCCACGACCTGCTGGTTACGACCGACCTGTTTCTCGAAGAAGTTCATTTCCGCCGGCGCTGGCAGAAACAGGATTCGCTCGGCTACAAAGCGCTGGCGCGCGGCTTGAGCGACATCGCCGCCATGGGAGGGACTCCACGTTTCGTGTTTCTTTCCTTAGCGGTGCCGCGGCGGACTCGCAGCGAATGGATGGACGGCTTTATGGATGGCTTCCTGCGTCTTGCCTCGGCGTCCAAAGTGGTTCTGGCCGGCGGGGACACCGGAACATCTTCGGCCGGATTTCTGGCCGACGTGGTCGTGATCGGAGAAGTCCCGCGCGGCCAGGCAGTGCTGCGCAGCGGTGCGCACCCCGGCGATGAGATTTGGGTGTCGGGAGTTTTGGGAACCGCAGCTGCCGGCCTGGCGGCTCTCCAACGCGGCAAGAAGCTTCGGCCTTCCCAGGCGATGTTTCAAGCCTTTTGTTACCCGGAGCCACGGCTGCGAATCGGCAATTATCTCCGCCGTCGCAAGATCCCCTCCGCCATGCTGGACTTGAGCGACGGTCTTTCGATGGATCTCGCGCGGCTATCGGAGGCCAGCGCCGTCGGCGCGGAGATCGACGCCGCCTCAGTCCCCTGCCTGGCGGAGACTCTCCTGCACAGTGCGCTGCATGGAGGCGAAGACTTCGAGCTATTGTTTACGGTTCCTCCGGAACGGTCCCGGCAACTTCGGCGCAGGCTCGGCGGCGTGCCGCTGACCCGGATCGGGCGTATCATCCCGCAGCGCAAGTTGTGGCTGATCGAGAACAACCGCAAGCAGCCGCTGCCGATCCTGGGCTTTCAGCATTTCTGGTAAGGTAGCCCTATGGCACAGCTTGAATTACATGGCCTAACCGTTTTCAGGAAAGCACTTCTCCATCAAATAGGCATCTGACCGGTCGGCGTAGTAATGCCGCAGCACTTTCTGGCGCCGGTAGCCGCGTTTTTCGTAGAACTGCCGTGCGGTTTCGTTCTGCACCGCGACTTCCAGGATAATCCGGGCAGCGCCGCGCTCCCGCAAGCGCTCTTCAGCCCGCCCCATCAGGTGGTAGCCGATGCTTTGCCGCCGAAAGTCCGGATGCACGTCGAGCGTCACGATGTGGCCGATGAGAGGCTTCTTCTGGTAGGCGAGGATAAACGCGACCACGTGCTCGTCCACCTGCGCCACGCAGGCGAACGCACCGCGCTGGGCCAGCGCCAGGGCGATTTCCTCGGGAGCGTAGGCAATTCCCTCCGGAAAGCACATTCGGTCCAACTCGCAAAGGGATGGAAAATCGGCGGGCTCAAAATCTCGAATCCGAAAGGCGTACTCCTTTACTCGATGATGGCACGAATGGAAGGGCGAAATATGACGCCGGTGTAGGCGATCCCGCCAACGACGTATCTGGCTTGTGCGGACGGCCCTTCGGTCCCAGGCCCCACTGGAATCAGCTCCAGGTGCCGGTGGAGCTGATAATCTTCCTCCCATGCAGCGATCATCGCTTCGGTTGTTTCCGGGTCCAGCCCGAACCCGCTCAAGGGCATATGCCGCCCGAAATCCCCCGCCACCGCCAAGTATTTTTCGACCGCCGCTCTGAGGTTCATGGTTACGCCAGAATGCCTGCCGGGGTTGGCGGTCGCCTCAACCGCTAGTCAAGAACTGTCCGGATTCCGCGGCCCGATGTCAAGCGGGAACGCCCACCACACCGCCCTCAATGCTTTCTACCGGGGAAAGTACTGCCCGTTCTAGCCGGTGTCCCAGTACAATCGATTCCCCAAGTTTTCATGACTATCGGTTCCAGCCCATTCGTGCCTACGCGCGCGGATGGGCTTTATCGTATACCTCCATCAACTGTCGAATCGAAACGCGCGTGTACTTTTGGGTGCTGGAAAGGCTGCTATGGCCCAGCAGTTCCTGAATGGCCCGCAGATCCGCACCTTCACTGAGCAGATGCGTGGCAAAGGCATGGCGCAGTGAGTGCGGATGCAGCGTCGGATCGCCAGCGAGCAGGCTCGCATAGCGTTGCACGATGCGGTGCACCGAGCGCACCGTGAGCCGCTTCCCACGGGCGTTCACAAGCAGTGCAGCGGCGTCCGGCGTTCCATTCGGAAACCGCCGGGAACGCTCCCGCAGGTAGTCTTCGAGAACCCCCAGCGCTTTCGAGCCGAAGGGAATCGTCCGTTCTTTCCTGCCTTTGCCGTGGACCAGCAGCAGTCTGTCAGCCCGGTTGACCCGCTCCAAGTCGAGGCCCACCAGTTCGCTCACGCGCAGCCCGGAGCCGTAGAGCAGTTCGAAAATCAGGCGGTTCCGCAGGACCAGCAGCGGGTCCAGGGTCTTGCCCGGTCGACCGTCGGCTTCCGTTGGCGCTCCCACGGCGTCAATCAATCGGTTTGCTTCCTCCGTCGTCATCACCGAGGGAAGCGTCTGCGGCAGCCGCGGGCTCGACACCAGTTTGGCGGGGTTTTCTTTCACCAGGCCCTCCCGGCAGGCGTAGCGATAGAACGAGCGCAGCGCGGCCAGCTTGCGAGCAATCGTCGTGGGCCTGGCGCGCGCCGAGTAGAGCCGTCCGAGGTATCCGCGAATGGCTTGGTAATCCACTGTAAAGGGAAGCTGGTTGATGGCCGTGCGGCTAGGGGTTCCTTTCCGCGATGCGGCAAATTCGAAGAATGCTTCCAAATCGCTGTGGTAATTGCGCAGGGTGTGCGCCGAGAAGTTGCGCTCGACGCGCAGGTGTTCCAGGAATTGCTCGACGGCGCTCGGAAGACGGGGTTCCATAGGCTGAACCTTCCTGTCTAGCGTAGCGCAGTTGGCATACGCTTGCCGGGCGGACGGACACGAAGTCCAAGAAGTCCAAAAGGAGTTACGCTTCCGGTTGAGCGTCGGCGGCCGTTCCTGAAGAGGGCAGAGGCGCCGCTTCCGCCGACTGCCCGAGCCATTGCTCCCACGTCGTGAGCGCGATGCCGCATTTGCGGGCGTGGCGTTCCTTACGGCCAAGCCGCCGTGGAGTCGTGGCGCACAGCGGCGGCAGCAGGTCAAACGAAATATTAGCGGGCTGGTAGTTGGCCGGGTCGGCGTGCGAAATGTAATGGCAAAGCGACCCGAGCGCCGAGGCACGCGGCGGGGGAGACGGCGGTTCGCCAGTGCGGACTACGTGAGCGGCAAGGACGCCTGCGAGCCATCCGGTGGCGATCGATTCGACGTAGCCTTCGACGCCACAGATCTGCCCGGCAAAGAAAATCCTCGACTCGGAGCGCAGTTGCAGCGTGGGTGCAAGCAGCAGCGGGGCGTTGATGTAGGTGTTGCGGTGGATTTGCCCGTAGCGCAGGAACTCAGCCTTCTCGAGGCCCGGAATCATCCGCAGGATGCGTTTCTGCTCGCCGAACTTCAGGTGATTCTGGAATCCGACCAGGTTGTAGCTGTCCGAGCGGGCGTTCTCGCGCCGCAACTGCACGGCGGCATAGGGCATCCGGCCGGTACGCGGGTCCTGCAAACCGACCGGCTTCATCGGTCCGAAGCGCATGGTGTCTCGACCGCGCCGGGCCAACTCCTCGATCGGCAGGCAGGCTTCAAAGTAATTCAGATTCTCGAACTCGTGGGCCGTGACTTCCTCGGCCGAGACGAGCGCGTCGTAAAACCACTGGTATTCTTCTTCGTTGAAGGGGCAGTTCAGGTAGTCGCCGTCGGTGGGGGGGGCACCTTCTGGAATCGCCTTGCCGTCTCGTCCGTAGCGCGAAGCGGTGAAAACCTTCTCGTGGTCTATCGACATGGCGTCCACGATCGGGCTGATGGAGTCGTAGAAGAATAACCGGTCCTGTCCGGTGATCTTCTGAATCGACTCCGCGAGCGCGTCGCTCGTCAAAGGGCCGGTGGCGACAAGGACGATACCTTCGGCGGGAATTTCGCGTAGTTCTTCGCGGCGAATGCGGATCAACCCCACAGGTTCGATTTCTTCAGTGACGGCTGCCGCAAAGCGATCGCGGTCAACCGCCAGCGCCTGGCCCGCCGGAACCGCGCAGCGGGCGGCGATCTGCAGAAGCAAGGAATTTCCCTGCCGCAATTCCTCCTTGAGCAGCCACGGAGCCGTGTTTTCCCGGTCACTTTTGAGCGAGTTGCTGCAGACCAGCTCGGCAAACAGCCCGGTCTTGTGCGCGGGAGTCGCGACCGCCGGACGCATCTCGTAAAGGTCCACTTCCACGCCGCGCCGCGCCGCCTGCCAGGCAGCCTCCGACCCCGCCAAGCCGCCGCCGATGATGGTGATGCGGTTCCTCATCGCAAGGCCAATTCTATCAAAAGATCTCAAACGGACTGCCGGAACGGTTCCATGTTTAGCTGGCCCGAGCGGGGTTTCACTGGAGAGTTTCTTGGAGAACCGTTCTCTGATTCGCTGCCGCATCGTGGCTTGTGGCATCCCAAAACGGAGTGAGGCGGCGGAAGAGCCGTTGACCGAGGTCTTCGGCTTCCAGTATTCTTCAGCGCAACGGAATCCTGCGGTATCCAGGAGGAGCGAAATGAAGTCGAATCGGAGAATGCATGCGGTGAAAATGGGGACCCTGTTTGTCGCGAGCGTGCTGCTCGCGGTAACCCAGGGGGCCGCACAGGAAATCCGCGTGATGAGCTCGGGCGGTTTCAGCGCGCCCTACCAGGAAATGGTCCCGGAGTTTGAGCGCCGAACACAGTACAAGATCCTGACTGTCTACGGCGCCTCGATGGGCGGCGCGCCCGACTCGATTCCGATGCGCCTCGAACGCGGCGAGCCGGCCGACGTGGTGATTCTGGCAGCCTCAGCGCTCGACCTGCTGGTGGAGCAGGGAAAAGTTGTTTCCGGAAGCCGTGTGGACCTGGTGCGGTCCAAGATCGGCATGGGCGTCCGCGCCGGAGCGCCCAAACCGGACATCAGCACCGTCGACGCCCTCATCCGCACGCTCCTGAATGCCGAGTCCATCGCCTACTCGGCGAGCGCCAGCGGGACGTACCTTTCGACCAATCTGTTCCCGCGCCTGGGGATCGCCGAGCAGGTCCGCGACAAAAGCATTCGCGTGGTGAGCGAGCGGGTCGGGGCAGTGGTGGCGCGCGGCGAAGCCGAGATCGGCTTCCAGCAGATCAGTGAGCTGCTACCGATCGAGGGCCTCGACTACGTTGGGCCGCTCCCGGACGAGGCCCAGGAAGTCACCATCTTTTCGACCGGGATAGCCGCCGGAGCGAAGAACCTCCAAGGGGCGCGCGACCTGATTGAGTTCCTGGCGTCGCCGGCCACCATCCCTGCCATCGAAAAGGCCGGCCTTGAGCCGGTCGCTTCACGCTGACGCGACTCACTCGGCCGGGCCTTAGGATGCCGGCTCCCCCAGAGTGGTACC
Source organism: Terriglobia bacterium (assembly GCA_965198025.1). Lineage (GTDB taxonomy): Bacteria > Acidobacteriota > Terriglobia > 2-12-FULL-54-10 > 2-12-FULL-54-10 > CAYWWM01. Next base: position 3,557,510 of record OZ240237.1, read on the forward strand.
GAGCCGTTAATAGTCGAACGAGTAAGTGAGCTTGATTTGCAGTGAACGGTCCTTACGGCCGTCGAAGAAGCCCGCGATCTCGCGGCCGGTGGGGTCGAAGATGGCATGGCGGCCTTCGTTATAGACGATAAAGAGGTCGTCGCCGGGACGAAAGATGTAGTTCAGCCGGAAATTGAAACCCCAGAAGGAATCGGTGCTGTTGTACTGCACAAACGTGCTGGTAAGCCACTTGTTGTTGAAGTTGTAATTGATGCGGGTATTGATGACGTGGTCCGTGAACGTGCCGCTGCGCCGCGGGAAATCCCCCTGGTCGTCGCTATAGTTTCCCGGATCAATGGAAGCTTTGTTCAGGACATATTCCGGCTCCACCGAAAACTGCTCGTTCACCCGCACGCCCCCTCGGAAGCTGAACTCGTTCAGACTCCCACCGCTGTAGTAGGCGTAATGCTGCTCCCAGCGGAAACCCCCCTCAACTCGCTTGGCCGGGTTGGAGCGATAGCGAATGACGTTGCTCCACCACCGGTTTTTCCCCGGAGGAATGACGACGCCTGGGCGCAGTCGAAAGGGCTCCACGGGCCGGTCGAAGTAGGTATGGGGAACCCAGCCGAACACGCCGCCGTCCTGAAAAAAAATCTCGAATACATAGGTGCTCTGCTTGGTTTCCAGCACGTTCTTCTGGGTGAAGGAATACAAGGAGCGGAAGCCGAGGGAGAGTTGCCGCACGATCCGGCTGTCGGGCCGGGGCTGGATGAAGAACTGCGGCGCAAATTGCCGGAAGTTCCGGCGGGGCGTGAAGCCCATGTCGTTGCGGAACTCCGGGTCCACGACGGTCCAGGACGTCCCGGCGCGTAAGAAATCGCTGTCCCATCCGATTTCTCCCGCGCTGACCCAGTTGTCTTCCTGGATCCCGGGCGAACTGGACCTTCCCAGCAGCCCTCCGACGATGAAATGCTGGAATAGGGCGAAGTTGGCATCCATTCCATACACCCGGTTGAAGTCGCTCGACCCGGCGATTGAGCGGTTCAGAACAAAGCCCCCGATCGAGGAACGTTCCAGGACATCCCGCTTCATCCGCACAACGCTGTAGTTGCTGACGGGAATCCGCTCCTCAAATACCTTGCCGGTTTCGTCGTCAAACGATTCGGCCAGTTCTTCCGTCTGCACGTTCAGCATTCCCAGGGTAAAGCCGCCGATCCGTCCGGTGATGCGGCCTCCGCCCCGGATCGGCACAATGCGCCGCCGCGCAGACAGTCCGATGGTCCGGCTGTGGAAGATCACCAGATTATTGCGGAACGGGCCGCTACTTCCGATCTCGTATGCGCCGGCTCCTTCCTGGAAGAACTCCCTCTTTTCCGGAAAGAATAGCGGGAACCGGTCCAGGTTGACCTGCTGGTCGTCGACCTCGGTCTGCGCGAAGTCGGTATTGAACGTCAGGTCGGCGGTGAGGCTGGATGTGATGCGGTATTTCATCACCTCGATCCCGGCGTCGGAGGTGTTGCGCGTGACGCTCCCCGCCGGATCCGAGAACCGCGAAGCACCTCCCAGGAGGAAAGGCTTGATGCGCAGCCGCAGCCCCGTTTCGATGTTCTCGATGCCTTCTAGGTGTCCCGCCTGCGAGACGTGTTGCAGCAGGAAGCCGCGATGATATCCGTTCCAATACGAAGATTCGTTTTTCCGGCGGATCACTCGTTCGATGTCAAGCCCCCAGCCCTGGCCGTTCTCTTCGCTGAGCCGCAGGCTCTTGAACGGGATGGCGAATTCGGCTGTCCAGCCCTCCGGCGTGATCCGGGACACCACGTCCCACTGTTCGTCCCAGTTCGCGTTAAGCGTGTCGTCCTCGTTCGTCACCAGAGCGTCGTACTGCGTTCCGAGCGGATTCGTTCGGAAAAGGAAGGCGTTGCGGTGGTCGTGAAAGGTGTCGAGGACGATGCTGATGGTGTCGTCGTTCTCCAGTTCATTGTCACGCCGCCGCTCGGTGGCGACAATGCCGCCAGGGTCTTTGTCATAGCAGAGGATTCCGATGTACAGCGTCGTAGGCGTGTAAACGATACGAAAGCCCGTGCGTTCCGTGGAGGGCTCCCCTTCCCGCGGATCTTTCTGAATGAACTCCTGGGAACCGCTGGCCTCCTGCCAGGCTGGCTCGTCGAGGATCCCGTCCAGAACCAGCAGAGACTCCGTCCGCACTGCCGCGATGCTTCGGCTGCCATGCGTCCCGGCGGCTTCGGGGGCATTGTCCTGGGAGAATAGAGGTGACGGAACAAGCCCGGCCGCCAGACACAAACCTGCCCGCAGCAGCCATGCATGTAGGATCAAGTTTTGCGCCAGAACCACGCTTGCCTTTCGACTCCAATTCACCGTGTCAGCGCTGTCCTGGCCCCAGTCCCAACGGCAGTCTGACCGACCGATTTAAACCACGTTCCCCACAATAGAAGCTATCACCACTTGAAGGCATGCACCCGGGGTCTCGGGGCAGAGAAAATGAATTCTACCCGGTTTCCCTTGGCTTCGAAACAGGAAACTTCGACTGGACTTGCCGGGGACACGGTTGACGGAAAAGCAAAAGGGCTGGCGACGCTGCCAGTCCCGGTAAAGCGGAACCGAAGTTCGTCTCCCCGTCGTTCTCCAGTCTTCCTCGCCCCTGAACAACCCACAATACGATGCCCACGGGAGTCTGCCACGGAGCGAACGGTTCACTTCTTACGATGGGATCAGCGGGCTAGTTGCTCTCGTTCGGTTCGTGCCGCAGTAGCGCAAGTGCGCTCCACCTATATAATGAAAGACACCGTGAAGCCAGGCGGCGGCCGCCGGGGACACGCGCGATGACCAGGAACCCCATCTTCGACACTCTCGTCTTTGATGCTGACGACACGCTCTGGGAGAACAATGTCTACTTCGAGCGGGCTGTTGAGGAATACATTGAGCTGCTCGGGATGCTCGCACCGCTTGCGCCGCACCCGCTTGAGGTGCAGCGCGTTCTGAACGAGGTCGAGCACGAGTTCATCCCCCTGCGCGGCTACGGCAGCCGCAACTTCATCGACGCCCTGCACGAAACCTTCCGCCGGCTCGATTGCGGAACCGGCGGGCAGGCTTTCTCGCTGGCGATCGAGACCATCGGAGAACGTCTTCTGCGGCATCCGGTCGACCCCATGCCCGGCGTCGCCGCAACGCTTGCGGCATTGCAGCAGCGTCACCGCATGATCGTCTTCACCAAAGGCGACCGCGAGGAACAAGCTGAGAAACTCGAGCGCTCCGGCTTGCGCGTCTTCTTCGAGCGGATGGAAGTCGTCAAGGAGAAGGACACCGCGGCGTATCAGCAACTGGTTCGCCGCCGGGAGCTGCAGGTCGAAACCACCGCCATGATCGGCAACAGCCCACGCTCGGACGTCCTGCCGGCTCTAGCCGCGGGCCTCTGGGCCATCTTCATCCCGCACGAGCGCACCTGGAAGCGGGAGGAAGAGCGCGTGGACCCCCACGAGCGCTTGCTCGTCACGCAGACTATTTCCGGTCTGCCTCACGTCTTATCCACAGCGAGAGTCCGGAGGCAGTCCATCCTGCGCGAATAGAGACTGGCGGTCATCAGGCGGCAGGCGGCGCTTCGACCTCTTTGCGGATGTGGTCGAGCAGCCCATTGATGAACTGTACGGAGTCTTCGCCGCTGAACTTGCGGGCGATTTCGAGCGCCTCGTTGATGACCACCGGGGGCGGCGTCTCGCGGCAGTGGAGCAACTCGTAGGTTCCCAGGCGGAGGATGTTGCGGTCTACAGCCGCCATGCGTTCTGGACGCCAGTGCTCGGCCGCAGTGCGGATGCGCAGGTCGATTTCCTCAATCGCTTCCACGGTTCCTCGAAACAGGCTGTTGGCGGCTTCGTCCAACGGATCGTCCTTCTTGGGTGGGCGGTTGTTTGACCAGAACAATTCCTGGACCTTCGCGGGCGCGTCCTGCCCGATGTCCCACTGGAACAGCATCTGCAAGGCACATTCCCGGGCTTTTCTTCGCGAGGCCATGGCTAGGTGCGGCCACGCTTGCGAGAGCGAGGATGGGAGGATTCATGAATCTTCCGTACAAGGTTGGCCATCTCGACGGCGGTCATGGCGGCTTCGAATCCTTTGTTGCCGGACTTCAGGCCGGCGCGGTCTACGGCCTGTTCCAGGTTCTCGACGGTCAGGATACCGAACGAAACAGGGACACCCGACTCCAAGGCGGCGGCGGCGATTCCCTTCGAGGCTTCCGCACTGATGTATTCGAAGTGCGGGGTTTCGCCGCGGATGATCGTGCCCAGGCACAGCACGGCATCGTATCGACGGGACTCGGCCAGGTGTTTCGCAGCAACCGGAATCTCAAACGCCCCTGGAACGCGGACCACCGTGATCGCTTTAGCGCTGGCGCCGGCGCGGTGCAGGCCGTCGAGCGCTCCTTGTAGCAGCCGTTCCGTGATGAAGGCGTTGAACCGGCTGACCACCACCGCAAAGCGCAGTCCCGCCGCAGTCAGTTCGCCTTGCAGTTCCCGGTAGCCCGGTTGGGTTTCCTTGTTTGCCATTCGTTTGCTCTCTACCCTTCTCAGTGTCCTGCTGTCAGCGGCCCTTGAAGCGCGGCGCACGCTTTTCTAGAAACGCCTCCGTGCCTTCCCGCATGTCTTCGGTCGCAAAGACCATCCCGAACAGACTGCTTTCGAGAAACAGTGCCTGATCGAGCGGTTGCTCGGCGCCTTGGTTGACCGCCTCCAAAGAATACCGGATCGCGAGCGGTGCATTGGCGAGAATTCTCTTCGCTAGAGCGCGGGCGGCCGGCAGTAATTCCCCCGGGGCGACCACTTGATTCACCAGGCCCCAACGCAGGGCGTCTTCGGCCGACAGCGGCTCGCCGCTCAGGATCATTTCGAGAGCCATCCCCTTACCGATGAGGCGCGGCAGGCGCTGCGAGCCCCCATAGCCGGGGATGATGCCGATTTTGACTTCCGGCTGCCCGATCCGGGCGTTGCTGCTGGCGATGCGCATCGAACAGGCCAGCGACAGCTCGCACCCGCCGCCCAGCGCATACCCGTTGATCGCGGCAATCGTCGGCTTGCCCATGCGCTCAATGCGCTCGAAAACGGCCTGTCCCCGCAGCGCACATTCCTGGGCCTGCTGCGGCGAGTACCGCGCCAGCTCGTTGATGTCGGCTCCGGCAACGAACGCCTTTTCTCCTCCGCCGGTGAAGATCACGGCGCCCACCTCAGCGTCCTGTTCGAGGCCGCGGACGCACTCGTCCAGTTCCTCGATCGTCCTCGCATTCAGGGCGTTCAGCACCTTCGGGCGGTTGAACGTTACGGTGGCAATCCGCTCGCTTGATTCCACTAGTAGGTTTTCGAACGTCATGCCCATCGAGAATGCACCCGCTACAGCCTTTCGAACTGGTCCAATGGTTTCGGTGCCTGCGGATCGGAGTAATCGTAAAACCCTTTACCGGATTTCTTTCCCAGCCGTCCGGCGATTACCAGCCGCTTGAGCAGTCCCGGCGGCGCGAACCGGGGCTCCCCAAACTCCTCGAACAGAATGTTCGCGATGTAATAGACCGTGTCGAGGCCGATGTAATCCATCAGGATGAACGGTCCCATCGGATGATTACAGCCGAGCTGCATGGCGCGGTCGATATCCGTGATCGAGCCGACGCCTTCTTCGAGAGCACGAACCGCGTCGCTGAGATAGGGGATCAGAAGCCTGTTTACGATGAAGCCGGGGCGGTCGGTGGTGTGTACGGCAGTCTTGCCGAGCTTTTGCGTGAATTGGAAGGCCGATTCGTAGACCTCCGTGTCCGTTGCCAGCGTCTTTACCAGCTCGACCAGCGTCATGACCGGAACGGGATTAAAGAAGTGCATCCCCAGGAAGCGCTCCGGCCTGCTGGTAGCCATCATCATCTGAGTGATCGAGACCGACGAGGTGTTGCTGGCACGAATGGCTTCCGGACGGAGCATGGGGTCCAGTGTGCGCCAGAGCTTGCACTTTTCTTCCGGGTCTTCCGTGATGGCCTCGATGACGAGGTCGCAACCCGATAGCTGAGACAGTTCGGTCCCGGCCCGCAGGCGCCTGGCGACCGCAGCATGCTCTTCGGTGCTGAGTGACCCCTTTTGTACCAGCCGTTCCAGGCGCTTCGAGATGTTCGCCATGCCCCGGTCCGCGAGTTCGCGGCTCGCCTCGACTACGGTAGTGGGGAAGCCCGCCACGGCCGCAACCTGGGCGACCCCGGATCCCATCAGGCCGCAGCCGACCACTCCCACTTCGCGAATGTTCATTCTCCTTGTCGCTCCTGATCGTCGTCCGAGTGGCCGCTAGGACCGGAGGGCGGCAGGCCCCGGCAAACGGATGGAATTGTCTCCTGTCTCCAGGGCGTTCTCCGCGGCGTTGCCCAGGCGGCTGACTTCGGAGTCCCCGGTCGCTGCCGCGCCGTCCGCCAGCACACAAGAATCCTTTGGCCCCAGGCTGAGAAACGAATTATAGCCTGAAACAACGTCCATATGTCGTTTCGCAAAGTGCCCTGCGCAAGTTCGACTAGCCCAGGCGGCGGGCCTCTCTCTGCCTCCCATCCCCCGCTCACGCGGTCCGCGCATCCCGGCTTGACCCCGCTCCGGCAAGGTGCTAGGGTTTTCCCCGGAATGAACGACCACGCGCTGCTGTTTCCAGAACTGCAAGGTTTGGCAGAGCCGCCGCAGCAGGAAGAATTGTCCCGGCTGCGCACTGGAGTGTTCCCGTCGCAGAAGATCGAGGAGTTTATCGCCTCCGGTTGGGTCCGTGCCGCCTCGCCGATCGCCGACGCTCAAATTCAGCCGGCCAGTCTCGATCTCCGCCTGGGGCCGGTGGCTTACCGGGTCCGCGCCAGTTTTCTTCCGGGCAAGTCTTCGACGGTGGAAGCCAGGATCCAGCAGCTCGGCATGGGGGAAATCGATCTTCGCAACGGGGCCGTATTGGACAAGCGCTGCGTTTACGTCGTTCCTCTGATGGAGGAATGGTTCTTTCCGGACGATGTTTCCGGCAAAGCCAATCCGAAGAGTACAACCGGAAGGCTCGATCTGTTTACCCGCCTCATTACAGATTACGGCATGGAGTTTGAGAGAGTCCCGTCCGGCTACCGAGGCAAGCTCTACGCCGAGGTTGTTCCCCGCACCTTCACCGTGGCCGTCCGGGAAGGCATGCGGCTGAACCAGATACGCTTTGTGCGAGGCTCTCGAGCCCCTCTGCGCGAGGGAACGCTCGGCGATCTGCACGCCGAAGAACCGCTCGCGTACGCCGACGATGACAGCCCCGCTGACACGGAAATTCGCCACGGGCTTCCCATTTCGATTGACTTAACCGGATCCGGCGGCTCACCGGTCGTGGGCTACAAGGCCAAGACTCACGCTCCGTTGATCGATCTGACGAAGGTCGGCTTTTACGATCCAGAAGAGTTCTGGGAGCCGATTGCGGCCTGCAAACGCATCATCCTCAACCCAGACGACTTCTATATCCTGGTCTCCAAGGAAAAGGTGAGCATTCCTCCGAATCTCTCCGGCGAAATGGTGGCTTATGACCCCTCGGTCGGCGAGTTTCGCATCCACTACGCTGGCTTCTTCGACCCCGGCTTTGGCTACGGCCTGGAACAGGGAAAAGGCACCCACGCAGTTCTCGAAGTCCGCTCCCACGAAGTTCCCTTTGTCATCGAGGATGGACAGCTCGTCGGCCGGCTTGTCTACGAGCGCCTGATCGAGCCTCCCGGCAAGATCTACGGTTCCGGGATCGGCTCTTCCTACCAGGCCCAGGGCCTCTCGCTCAGCAAACAATTCCGTCGCTGACTTTCCCCCTCACGTCTTCTGCCGGTCGAGAGCTAACACCCCTGCTGCCGCATAGTTAGTGGGGGGTACCTCGACAAAGGCCATCGTCACGGCTTCGCGCTTGGTGCCCATTTCTTCCACTACCACTTGCGTCACCCGTTCGGCGACCTTCCGTTTCTGTTCCGGGCTCCGCCCTTCGAGTATCGTGATCTGAATATGGGGCATGACGTTCCTCCTGAGTCAAGAAACCGACACTATACCACACAGCCGCTCGCAGCGACCGTTCAACCGCGATGAGCGACTGTTCAGCTATCTGAACGATAAGAAATATTCTTAAGAAAACCCTTTACACAACCCCTAGGTGTATGGGAGCATAGATATAAGCCAATACTAACTCTGTGGGCTTCGGCTCGCTGAGAAGTGTTGGCAAACCACACACACTAGACTTGACCAAAAGCCATCCGCCCCGGATGGCGCGTCCATTGAGCCGGGGGCCTCTAACTTGACCCACCCAACTTCATTTAGAGGTTTCCGGCTCGATTTATGTGAGAGTCTCCTATGGATGAGAGATTACAAGTGACTGAAAACAAAAAATCAGAAGTTCCCGTCCGAATCCTGGCAGCCGTCACGGATTTGTTCTTCGTCGGGAAGATTATAGCGGCGGCCAAGCGAGTCGGCGTCCCGGTCGAATTCGTGCGCAGCGAGCCGGAACTGCTCCAAAAGACGGAATCTCTGCCTGCGATGCTGCTGCTCGACTTGAACGAGGCCCGACTGAACCCCCTCTCTCTCGTCGCGCGACTCAAGGACGACCCGCTGCGCAGGGACGTTCGCGTCATCGCGTTTCTGTCTCATGTGCAAACCGACCTAAGGCGCGCCGCCGATCAAGCCGGCTGCGACCTCGTTTTGCCTCGCTCGGTTTTCTCCCAGCAACTGGACGACCTCCTCCGCGAGCGTTCTTGTCACCTATAGAATTGTGCGGGTAGCCACAGCACGGTTTCTATGCTGTGGGCCTGTTCTCTATTCCCCAAGTCCTACGCGGTCATCCGACAACACCCTTCAGAGGTAAGGAGCCCGCGGCGATCTGATGCAGCGGCTGGATTCAGGACTTCGACTTGGCCGCCACAATCGCCTTCACGAGTGCCGGAATGGTGTGCTCCGTAGCTTCGAGATGCACCGTCAGCCCCTTGTCCCGCACCGTCTGGCTGGTGATGGGACCGATTGAGGCGATGCGCACGCCCTCGAGATATTCCGTCCGTTTCTTCGCCGGGATCAGCTGCAGCAAATTCGAGACCGTGGACGAGCTGGTAAAGACTATCAGCGTGGGCTGGTGGCGCAAGAAAACGGATTCGATTCGCTCCTGCCTGACGGCCGGCAAAACCGTACGGTACGCCTCGACCACATCTACCTCTGCGCCGCGTTTGCGAAGCTCTTCCGGCAGCACGTCGCGCGCCACCCGCGCCCGCGGAATCAAGAACCGTCTTCCGGCAACAGGTTCGTCCGCGAGGGCCTCGAGCACTCCTTCAGCAACGTAGGAACTCGGCACCACGTCCACCGTCAAGAGATGCTTTCGCAGTTCACCGGCCGTCGCCGGGCCAATGGCGCAGAGCTTCTTTCCCGCGAGCGTCCGAATATCGGTTCCGGATTCGGCCAGGCGTTTCGTGAACTTTCGGACCCCGTTGGCGCTGGTAAAAATCAGCCAGTCGTAGGTGGCGAGGTTCTGGATCACGCGATCCAGAGGTGCGTGATCTTCGGGTTCCTCGATGGCAATCACCGGCAGCTCGATCGTTTCCGCGCCCAGCTCTCGCAGTGGTTCGGCGATCTCCGCCGCCTGCTCGCGCGCGCGCGTGATCAGGATGCGCTCTCCGAACAGCGGAAGCTCTTCGAACCACTGCAGCTTCTCACGTAGCGTAACCACGTCGCCCACCACCGTCAGCGCCGGCGGCTTGATCCCGGCTGCCTGCGCCCGCTCGACGATCGTTTCGAGCGTTCCGGTGACGACCTGTTGCTCCCCGCGCGTACCCCAGCGGATCGTCGCGACGGGTGTCGATGGTGCCCGTCCAAACTCAATCAGCTTTCTCGAAATCTGCGCCAGGGTCGAGACGCTCATAAAAAATACCAGTGTGGCCGCGCCGTGCGCGATTTTGCCCCAGTCCAGATTCGAGCCGCCTTCCTTTTCCGGATCTTCGTGCCCGGTGACGAACAGCACCGTCGAGGAAAGCTGCCGGTGCGTCAACGGGATACCGGCATACGCAGGCACGGCATAGCCCGCGCTTACGCCGGGTACGATCTCTAAGGGAACGCCGGAAGCCGCCACGAAGACCGCCTCCTCGCCGCCCCGGCCGAAGACGAACGGGTCCCCGCCCTTTAGTCGGCAGACCGCCTTGCCATCCCGTGCGCGCTCCAAAAGCAGTTGATTAATCTGAGCTTGCGACATCCGCTTGGCGGCAAAGCGGCCCACGTAGACGATCTCCGCGTCCGGCTTGGTTTCCAGCAGCAGCTCCGGGTTCGCGAGATAGTCATATACGATCACGTCAGCGGTGCGCAGAATCCGCTGCCCTTTCACGGTCAACAGGCCGGGATCCCCCGGCCCCGCGCCGACCAGATACACTTTACCGGGAATGGTGTTGGAGGGCTGGGTCACGAAAACAATGCTACATCAGTCTGAGCCGCGACCCTTAGGCGGGAGCATCAAGCCAAGCAGGGGTAGCCCCGGAATCCGGGACTCGGGGAAAGATCCGAATCCTGAATGTCGGGTCGCAGATCGCGATCTACTCGACGCGGACGAACTTGAGGACATTGCCGTTGGACTTCTGGGTCAAGGTCAGTGTGTCCCCGTTGATCGAGAATGTATATTCCGTCATTCGCCCGGGGACCATGGCGAAGCCGCTCTTTGCCACCTGCGGCATGGTCGTCATCATGTTCCCGTTGACCATGTACGCGCCGCTGTTCACGTAGATCGTGTTGAAGGCTTGGACCTTTTGGGCGTCGGTGGCTACGTTGTTGTTTGGATAGTCCGGGAGCGGCGTCGTGCCGTTGAGCCGCATGGCGCTGTAGTGCTTCTCGGTGAAAATATACAGTCCGGCTTGCGGACTGGTGATCGGTGCCTGGCCGGTAGCGTGGATCTCGGTCACCTTCCACGCTCCCGTGAGCGGGGTTTTCTGTGCATAGCCAGGCGCTGGAACCAGTGCGGCCAGCGAGAACGAGAACAGTCCAAGCAGCGTAGTTTGCATCAATCGTTTCACGGAAGTCTCCTTTCAGGTTGCGAACAGTGGATCGCTATCCACGACTCTCAATACATCTGGATCTTCACCATCTTCGAAGGCGGACGGTACGCTGGAATCCAGACCGTGGGCCGCTCGGCGGTATCATCTACGGTCAGGTCGCGCACTTCGTACGGCAGCGGCATGAAGTACTCGGTCATCCTCTCGGTTTGCGTGTCGAACCGATAAATGCGGCTGCTGTTAAAGTCCGACGTCCAGACGAATCCGTTCCTGCCGTCCACCGCCGCGGAATACGGCGCCGGGAAGGGAGGACCGAACGGCCTGGAATCGGGAACCAATGCCCACTCCCTGGTCTCGCCGGTATTCGGATCGAAACTGCCGAGGCGGCCGGCCCAGTAGAGTCCGAGCCACTGGCGGTCCTGGTCGTCCATATCTCCGCGTCGCGGACCGGACTGCGGCGTCGGCGTCGAATAGTCCTCGAACGTCTCCGTCCGGGGATCAAACACTCGGAACTTGGCTTCGTCCCACACGTTGATGATCGAGCGGCCCTGCGAGTCCACTTCATGATCGTAGATACCGTCCACGGCCGGTAGCTGATACTTCTTGATCTCGCCGGTCCGGGTGTCCAGGCGTGAAAGTGTGCCTTCGTCGACGACGCTCCAGACACCGTCTTCCGGGTCCATCCCGAACATACCGCCGCCGGACGGCCAGGAGGTGAACTGCTCGGTCTCGGGATCAAACCGCAGGGTCGCGCCTCCCATCCCGAACACCACCCGGTGTTCGGAGTCCCACATGATGTCGTGCGTGCCGCCTTCGCCCATGCCCCCGGCGGTTCTCTCACGGCCCTCGCGCTCCGGCATCTCGTAGCGATACTCGTTCACCTCGCCGGTTTTCTTATTCAGCCTGCCGAAAAACGGGGAGTAATGATCCGTATAGTAGGCGTAATTCTCGTCCATGATGATGTCATGGGGCCAGACGAATCGCGGGTCGCGGCGAATCGTGTAGATGTCGTGATGGCCGCCGCGTGGGATGTCATATTCGGTTACCACGATGCGGGTCGAGGCTTCGCCGGTCGGGCGCGGCCGCGGGCGGAATGGAATCTCGTCGGACGACCCGGGCCCGCGAATCTCGGCCAGGTAATCGGCGAGCGGCTCCATGTACCGCCGCTGGCCGTAGGCCTTGGTGCCGGGCTTTTCCATGGTTGTGCGCCGCCCCGCCATCCGCAGAACGGTCGCAAGCCATTCTTCCCGGGTCTTGGAGCTCTTGAGCACCCACTGCAGCGAGTGACAGTTGTCGCACTGAATGAACAGATGCTTCTGTTCGTCGGTGCCGGGCAGGGCCGCCACGATCTCCGACGGCGTTGCGGTTTCAATGGTTGGCTGCCGCGGCATGATCGTCAAGTCCAGCTGCATTGTCTCTCCGGCGGCCAGCGTCACACCGTCGCGCGTGTGCGGCTCGAAATCCGGGAGCTGGATCGCCACGGAATACTCACCAGGCGCCACGTCCGACCACGCCGGGAACGAGTACTCGCCCCGGGCGTTGGTATAGACGCTCACGGTCATGTTGCTGTTGGCACGGTGCGCGCGCACCGGGACCCACGCCACCGCCTCTCCGGCTGTAGACGTTACCCTGCCTTCGAGCAGCGACTGTCCCTGGGCGTAGGTCCGGCTGGACCCGATATAAAAATAGGCGGCTGCCAGCACCACCGTGAGCGCTGTTGCGGCGACGATTCCGAGACGGCGTCTCGCTGATATCGATTTCCTCATGTTTGTTCTCCTGACGTTTTCCAGTTTGCTTTCCGCCGAATATTTGGACTGCAACGAGCTTAATTCTGTTGAAATTCTATGCTCAGCCGCTGACAAGGGTCAAGCGCATTCGGCGCAAGGAATTCGAGCCGCGAATTGGGGTTGCCGGCGCCGACTGCCGAAAACCATTCACTTGCAGAGCAGGTCACGCGGCTCGCCCATAGCGGGAGGCAGCCGAATCCGCATGATTACTCGGGAATCTTCCCCGAATACCCGAAAATCCGCTGCAGCCAGCGCACAAGGCTCTTGCTCGCTTTCTCCCGCCAGTAAAGGTCCGCGGCGTGCCGAGCGGCGAGCGCGAAGGTAGGATACGGATGGATGGTCGAGGAAATCTTCGGCAGCCGGATGCCGTGCTGCATCGCCAACGTATATTCGAGGATCATCTCTCCGGCGCGCGAACTCGCGATGTGAGCCCCCAGGACTCGTCCCTTCGGAGTGGCGATGATTTTCACCAGACCCTGCGTTTCGCCGTCGGTCAAGGCGCGGTCCTCGTGGTCAAGCGTGATGCGATGGACTTTCACGTCGCCGTGCTGCTGCCGCGCCTCTTCTTCCGTCTGGCCGACGCGGGCGGTTTCCGGTTCGGTGAAGGTTACCCACGGCACGGCCCGGTAGTCGAGCTTCAGCGGCACGTGCAGAATGGCGTTCGTGACGGCGATCTTGGCTTCGTACTCAGCCGTATGCGTGAACAAGAATCGTCCCGCCACGTCCCCGCAAGCGTAGATGTTGCTTGCGGTGGTGCGACAGCGGGCGTTGGTGCGAATGCCTTGGCGCTCGACGGCCACACCTGCTTTCTCGAGGTCCAGCCCTTCCACATTCGCTCGGCGGCCAACGGCCACTAGCAGCGCGTCCCCGTCGACCGTATCCCGCTTCCCGCCATGCTCGAATTCGAGCGTGTGCTCGGTCGTTGGACCGCCCTCGCCCAAGGCTGATTCCCGGACCGTGTCGCGAAGCACTTTCGCACCCACGACGACGCGGATGCCTTCCTGTTCGAACACGGACGTGATCAGGGTCGAGACGTCCGGGTCCTCACGGGGCAGGATGCGCGGAGCCATGTCAAGTAGCGTGACTTGGCTCCCGAGGCGCCGGAATGCCTGCGCCATTTCAACGCCGATGGGGCCGGCTCCCAGCACCAGCAGGTGATCCGGACGCTTTCGAATCTCAAAGAGGTTTTCGTTGGTGAAATAGCTCTTCAGTCCCTCGATCGGCGGTACGGCGGGACGCGACCCGGTGGCGATGACGAACTTTCGGCTCCCGAGCGTCTCCCCGTTCAAGGTGATCTCGCGGGGAGAAACGAAGCACGCTTCACCGAACCGGACTTCGACGCCGCGGGTGGCGAGGTGTTCCGGGCTGTCGTGAGGCTCGATGATACGGATCACACCCGCAACCCGCTCCATCACGCGGGGAAAATCAACTTCCACCGATGGCACACTCAGCCCAAACTCGGTAGCCCGGCTCACCGCCGCGGCAACGTTGGCGGACCGGATCAGCGTCTTGCTCGGAACGCAGCCGGTGTTCAGACAGTCGCCGCCCAGCCTGTGCCGTTCGACCAGCAGCGTCCGCGCTCCCAGCCCCGCCGACATCACAGCAGCGGTCAGCCCCGCCGACCCGCCGCCGATCACAATGAGGTCATAGTTGGCTGCCATGATAAGAGTGAATCGTGAGTGCTGAGTCGTGAGTGGGGAGCTTGAGTCGTGAGCGAGAACCCTCTACTCACCCTTCGCCGCTCACTGCCGACCTGTCAGCGCCACATAACCCGTCCCGGCACGGAAGCTGTCAATCGAGAATGGCAACGGGAAGGCACGATTGATGGCGGCGTTCGGATAGCTGGGCCGGACGTACTGCTCGATCATGAAGTCTATCACCATCTGGGGCAGCTCCACGCCGTCGAGCAGCACGCGCTCGAGCCGGAACTCGCCCGTCCCGTCCGTGCCCCAGGCCGAGCCTTCCACCCCAACCGTGTGCACGCCGCGCAGGAAGTAATCGGCGATGGGATGGGGCGGCGTCTGCAGCCCTTCCTTCAGTCGGTCGAAGTCCACCAGGGTCGTGCCGCTGACGCGGCCCGGCTGGAACTGCAAGCTCACACCCGAGACCCCCGCAGGGATGGCGTAAGCCAGATCGTAGGCCAAGTAGGAATTCGCTTCGTGTTCACTAATCTGCACCGTCCCGAAGGAGCCGCCGGTTTCGTGAGCTTCTCGGATTCGGTCGAGTTTTCGGGCGGCGGATTCCGAGGCTGCCGGAGTGACGGTTTCGGGAACGGGCGTTTTCGCCCAGGCCCAGGTGGCCACGCAGGCAACAGCCGCCGCAAGAAACAGGATGCCACTCGAAAGCGATCTAGCGGCGGTTCTTGACATAGTCTCCTCCGCTCCGACGGCCTGCGGCTGATCCCTTGGCTCCGCTCGGGCCGGATTCGCGCGGCCGGGGTAAGCCCGTTGGCGCTATCGAACTAGGTTGAACAGCCGGCTCCAGCGGGTCTTTTGGGGGAACTGGGTAAAAATCTCCAACAACCGCAAGGCGTAGTCGCCGACGCCGGTGCGGCGATACTCTTCGCTCGACGTTTCAAACGACCAATAGATCACCAGCGGATTTCCAACGATGTTCTCGCGCGGCACAAAGCCCCAGTAGCGGCTGTCGGAGCTGAAGTCCCGATTGTCACCCATGACGAAATACTGGCCGGGAGGCACCACCAGCTCGTCGCCGTCCAGGACGTCGGGCAGTTCGTCGGCCCACTCCGGAAAGGCCGTCGGTGACGGCAGCGTCGGGAAGTTGTCCCGATAATCCTGCAGTCGCAGGCTCTTGTGTACCGCATGCGGCTCGTCGAGCGCCACTCCATTGCGATAGAGGGTCTTGTCTTCCAGCCGGATGCGGTCCCCCGGGATTCCGATCACTCGCTTGACGAAATACGTTCCCGGATCGAGTGGGTATCGGAAGACGATGATGTGATCCCGCTCGACCGGCACATAGGGGAGCATGCGGGCCAGGAAGGATGGCGCATAGCTCACCTTGTCCACCATCAGGTGGTCGCCGATCAGCAGCGTGTCCTCCATCGAACTCGATGGAATCTTGAAGGCCTGGATCAGGAATGTGGTACCGAAGAGGGCGAGGATCACGGTCACCACCAGCGACTCCAGGTACTCGCGGGAGGTCGACTTCTGGATCCGGGGCTCGGAAACGGGCTCCTGTTTCGCCGGGGTCTCGGGCCTAGCTTCTTTCGCGATCTGCGTGGCCAATCGGAATCTCCCTCAGTTTCGCCAATGCGATCTGAGCGGCCGCCTGCTGGGCCGCCTTCTTGCTGTCTCCGTCCGCCTGGGCGAGCTCTTCGCCCCGCAGGCGGATTTGGACCGTAAATATCTTATGATGCTCCGGACCGCGCTCGCGCACCACAATATAACGCGGTGGCGGGTTGCGGCGTCCCTGCAAGAATTCCTGCAACTTGGATTTGTAGTCCACCGTCTGCGTGGGGTCCCACGCAACCGAGTCCAGAACATAGCGGAGGACGAACACCCGGACCGCCTCGAGGCCCCCGTCCAGATAGATAGCCGCCATCAGAGCTTCGAGCGCGTCCACGAGCAGCGTCTTCTTCGTCCGCCCGCCGCTTTGTTCTTCTCCCTTTCCCAGCAGCAGGAACCGCCCCAGCGCGATTTGTTGAGCGACCGAGTGTAAGTGCGCGGTGCTGACCAGGTGTGCCTTGAGCTTCGAAAGCCTGCCCTCCGCCCACTCCGGAAAGCGCTCCACCAGGGCTTCGCTGATCAGAAAACCCAGAACGGCGTCCCCCAGAAACTCCATCTGCTCGTTCGGGAGTGTACCGTTTGTGCCGGAAGATTCCCGGGCGTGCGACCGGTGCGTCAGCGCCCGCACGGGCAGCGCGGGGTCCCGGAAGGAATACCCGATTGCCTGTTCGAGTTCGGCGCTTTCCGCCGGGGTCATACTGGAAGGCATCGCTACAGTTCGTAAGGGCAAGGCTCCGACCCGGAGATAGCTGATTCGGCCATTTTATTGCGCGGGCGGGTACGGCATCTGGCCCCCGGCGCCCGGAATTGCTGAAGCCTCCTGGGATTTCAAAACGAAGTCCCTTGCCTCCGCAACGAGGTCTCTGGTCTGTCCGGGCGAGCCGACCTTGACGCCGCCGACTGCATCCGCGCGCTCCAGGGCTTCCAAAGCCTGATCGTACTTATTCTGGAAGGAATAGCTGAGCCCCAGGCGATAGAACGTAACCGGGTCGGGAGCCGAGGCCAGTTCAGTAGACAGTTTGAACTCCGATTCCGCCCCAAAGAAGTCTCCTTGGATCAAGTTCACCATGCCCAGAGACGCGTGGGCGGTCGCCGCTGACTCCCGCCTGGTCTGTTCCCACTGGACCGGCGTCACACCAACCGGTTGCGGCATGCGGGGCAGAAGGTCCAGAATCCGCCGGGAATATTCCTCGGCCTGGGTCAGGTTTTCTTCGCTTTCGGGATCGTTCCTGCTGGTTCGTTCCGGGATCGCAGAAGCCAGGATCAAAAGCGCCACCAGGTTGTCTTCGTTTTCGCCGAGCGTCAGCTCTCCGTAGGTCAGCACGGCCGAGAAGTCGTTCTTAATCTGGAACGCCTGCGTCGCTGCCTGAAACGCATACTCGCGCAACTCCGAGTCCGGGTAATGGAGCAGGAAATCGTCAATGAGCTGGATCTGGGCATCCGGGTCGGTTTCCCGCATGAAGCGCTGGTACTCAGTAAACTCTTCCTCCGTCTGGGCCCTCGGTTGGCGAGGACTCGCGGCGGGGCCCGAATCCTCGGCGGTGGCCGGCGGGGCGGGCGAATCCTGCGTCCATGCCCGTGCAGATCCTTCGCCCAGAAGGATCCACGCTGCCACGAAAGTCATAACGATTCTTAGACTGGGTTTGTGCATAAGTCCCTTTTCCCCGATACCGAATTGTTTTCCCATCGCGGTAAGTCGTTACGGCCGGACTCCCAGCGGTACACCCTGCCGGGGCTTTTCCTCCGGCGCCGGTCGGCTGACCGGCGAGGCGAAGCCTTCCCGGACGCCCTTCTCGGCGGCCTCCCGCGTATCAGGCGAGGAGTCGCCTGCCGCCAGAGCCGCTTGGTAAGCCCGCACGGCGGCCGGGCGGTTTCCTTCCAGGTCGAGCAGGCGTCCGAGATAGATGTGCGACCACGCCTTGGTCCGCGCGTCGGTAGCGAGCGACGCCGCCTGCGTGAAGTACTCCTTGGCCCGCTCGGGCTGTTTCTGCTGCGTCGCGACAATCGCTAGCCCGTAGAGGACTCGGGGCTGCGGTCCAAACTGCTCGAGCGCCGCGTCGAAAATCTGAAGCGCTTGTTCGTACTCGCCCTGGGCGATGCTGGCGTCGCCCCGCAGGGTCATCTCTTCGAGCGAGTTCCACGCCGCTTCGCGCAAGCGGGTCGGTTGCGCCCGGAATTGCACGTCGGCAAGCCGGTTCTCCTCGTCCCGCACTGAGATGCCGTCCACCATTTCGGAATAATACTCGTCCATCCCGACCGGTTGTTGCTCGAACCTCTCCATCGCTTCGAAGAAGTAATCGGTCAGATAGAACCCTTCCGCAACGGCCTCGTGCGCAAGTTGCTGTTTTGCTTGGGCGTCGCCCGGTGAGCGCCGTGCCTGGATCGCCTGGATCAGCGATTCGGTCAGCAGTAGGCTAAAGTCCCCTCGAAAGGCCGCGTCCAGGCCCGGTAGCCGCTGGGTGATTCGGTGCAGATCGGATTTCGAATTCACCACCTGCGCGTGTCGGTAGGGAAACAGGTCCATCAGGTAATGCAGCCACCCGTGCCGGATGTCGGCTTCGGTCGATTCGCTCGATGGCCCCACCACTAGGTAGTAATCGTTTCCGTAGCTGCGCGCGTTGGTTTGGTTGGGTGCGCCGAGCGGGCTGCCGTAGATAGCAAACCCGCGCTGCGATGTGGACGGCGTGGCTATGCGCAGGTACGCGTTGGTTTCGAGAATCACCTGCGCCAGGATCCTCCGATAGCCGTCGGCCTCCTGCTCCATCGCCGGAAAGTATTTCTGCCACAACCCTGCAATATCGGCCTCGCGATAGAACGCCGCGAGCAAGGGAGCCATGTCGCGCAGGTCCCACACTTCAAGCGGCATGTTCACCGGGTTCTGTGCCGTCAGCGCCAGCTCCGGCGGGGGCGTCAGGAACAGTGCCAGCGAAATATACTGGCTCAGGTTCTGGTCCGGGTCGCGGAGTTCGTGGCTGCGGTAGAACTCCTGCAAATCCGCCAGCACCGGAATCTCTCGCTGGGCCAGTTCCTCGCGCAAGGCGGCCCGCAGCGGCGCCAGTTCGGGCTGCTCCATCCCGTTGTCGAAACCGACTAGATTAATGGCCGCCAGCACGGTAAAGAGCTGCGGGCTTGGCTCCGCGAATATGCTCTGGATGTCGAGTCCCTGGTTCGGGGGAAGTGTCTGGACCTGGCTCGGGGCAGGGCTCGGCTCAGGCCCCGGCTCTTGCGCCCGCAGACCGTTCTTTCCCCCCAACAGGAGGCATCCTATCACCAAAATCCCTACGGAAGTAGTGACTCGCAATGGTCCTCGTAGCGTTTGGGCTGGCAGCGTTCCAGGCCGATTCTGATCTGTTTCAGTCTATGGAATTTTGCCGGTCCCGTCAACTGAACCCGGCGCTCGGTTTCCCGGTGCTCGGTCTCCCGGTTCACGACCCCGATGACTCTCTGCACCACAAGCCGCATGCTGGAAGCGCTTGCTGGTTTCAGAATCAGCAAACGTGCCGACCCGACTCACCCGTCCGGACGGGTGTATAATCGCCCCTGCTCCGCATCAATTCTGATTCGTCTGAACACGAAAAGGAGGCCGTATGGAAGCCAAGATTTCAAAACTGGTGAGCCGCTTCGAGCGGGGTACACTCACGCGCCGGGAGTTGATCCAGGGTCTCGCCATGCTGACCGCGGCGGGCGCCGCATCCCGTGCCCAAGCCCAGAACGCCGGCATTCAGGTGGCGAGTATCGATCACGTCAGCATTCAAGTCAGTGATCTGCCGCGCTCCATTGAGTTCTATCAGAGGATGTTCGAGATGCCGATTACGAGTGAGAACAGGCCGGAACAGATCGTGCGCCTGGGGACTGGAAGGACCATGGTCTCGCTGCATCACAAGGCCCCTACCGGCCTGGTGGATCACTTCGCGATCGGCATCGAAAACTTCGACGAGGATCGCGTGGCAGGGATACTGCGGGCGCGCGGCGCGAATCCCCAACGGAACATTGATGCGGGCTTTCACATCACGGACCCGGAGGGAATCCTCGTCCAGGTTGTGCCAGTCCGACCCTGAGAGCTCCGCCGGCCGGCTGGCTCTCCCGAGACCAAGCCTACTTGCCAGCCACCGGGATCGCTCAAGCAGGTTGGATGCATTGGAGTGCGACGTCTGTTTTGCCCGGACTCAGAGCGATCTAGCTCGATCACTCCAACGAGAACGCCAGCAGCACGTTCCCGGGAATGACGCCGCCGTGGTGCGAGTAGCCGGAGCTCGTGAATACCATGCCGTTGACCACAGCCTGGCCGCCGCTGTAAAACGACCCCCCTTGGGCCATGACGCCGTTCACGGTGTTGAACGCGCGGAGCGCGTCGAAGTCCCAAAGAATCCTGCCGTCCTGCGCCGAATACGCGCGCAGGTGGCCGTCCACAGAGCCGGAGAACGCCACGCCGGGAATTGCTGTCACCGCTGCCCCTTGCGCCGGACTGCACGGCCTGCGGTCGCCGCAACCGGGAGCCAGCGTGCGCCAGAGGATGCGCCCGGTGCGTAGTTCGAGCGCCGCCATCCCTCCGCCGACATTCGGATTTGCCTCGCCGGTGCGGGTGCGCGTGAAGTCCGAGACCGCCACGTAGAGCGATCTCGCGTCCGAAGCCGGCCCGAACATGATGCCGCCCTGCGTGCCGCCTTCGCCCACCCGCTGCTGCCAGATCGTCTCTCCTTCCCGATCGGGATCGAGCGCGTAAACAATGCCTGATTTCTGCGCGGCGATCAGAATATCCCGGCCGCCCGGCGACTCCATGAGAATGGGCGAAGAAACAAAGTCGAAGTCCGGCGCATCGGCATCCGGGCAAGTTGCCGGATCGAGCGGCTCTGCCCGGCACCCCGCCGTCCAGATGTCGTTCTCGGTCATTTGGCGCGACCAGCGCACCTGTCCCGTGTCGAGATCGTAGGCCACGATAGCGTCTGATAGGTCCGTTGCGGGCGAGGAATAGTTGTTGCCGGTACCGACGTAGAAGACGTTCCGCTTCGGGTCAAGCGTCGGTGCCACCCAAACGGCGATTCCCGAAGGCCCCCAGAGCTGTGTGCCGATGTGCGTCTTTTGCGTCGGGCGCGGCTCCTGGTCGATGGTGTAGGTCTTCCATATCTGCCGGCCGCTTGCGGCGTCGAGCGCCAGCACGCTGCCCCGGAACCGGCAGCACTCGTACCGCGGATTCCTTACGCGGGACTCCTCGCGCGAGGAGACCGGCACGAAGAGCCGCCCCTCGTGGAGCGCCACGGGTCCACGGATGCGCGCCAGTGGATAGTCGTCAACCTTCACTTTCCACAGGACCCTGCCGGTGGCCGCGTCTACGGCGTAGACGTTCGCTGCCAAGTCGCCGAAGTAAGCCGTCAACGCGCCGTTCGGCCTGCTGCCTAGAGTGATCGCCCCGGCCACGCCGGACTCGGTTTCGAGCGTCCAATGAATGCACCCGCTCCTGGCGTCGAGAGAATAGACGTCCCCTTCCCAGCTTCCGATGTAGACGCGCCCTCCCACGATCACGGGCTGCTGGCCCGTCGAGCTCGCTCCCGGAAAGCCGAATGCCCATTGGAGCTGCAACCGCGGCACGTCCTCGGCGCTGAGGCCCGCCACTTCGTCCGGCTGGAATCGCGTATTCGTCGGCGTATATCCCCAGCCGTTCCAACCCGGCCCGGACAAAGCAACCTCGAAGGTTCCTGGAGTTTCTGGAGATGCGTCGCAGTACGCCGACTGCGGAATGGGATGGACCGGCTGGCGCCCGAACGGCTTGCCCGAAAGGTGCTCGGCCAGAACGCGGCGCTCGGCACGGCTGCGCTCCACGCCTTGCGACCGCATGACGCCCCGCTCCAGCGCGGCCAGAATCTGCTCTGGCGACATTTGCTGCAACGTCTCGCGCCCCGGCGCCGGCGATTCGCCGCCTGCTTCGTGGCAGATCGCGCAATAGGCCCCGTACAGCCTCTCCCCATCCTGCGCCGCCAGCGGCTCACAGAATGCCCCCAGCAGGAGCAATACGAACCCTGACCCCAATCCGCGCTTGTTCATGGCTGTTCTCCTCCGTAGAGTGGCAGTATTGTAGCACCTGGGTGTTCGTACTTGTCGGGTTTGCACGGAGAGTGACTCATCATATCGCTGCACCGGCTCCTTGCCGATTCCCCGAAATCCCTTGTCCGAACATCCTTTCCCGCCCCATAATAGCGCCCTGGCCCTTTCCGCCTGGGACAGAGGCACGCATGTTCTTGGCGCAGCATTTCTATACGTTCGACCCGGAGGAATGGAACCATGGCGAGTCCTACAGAAGCAAAACCTGCAGTGGAGACCACGGAGGCGCAGATTGCCGTCCATTGGAAGGAAGAGGAATACCTGCGGCCCTCGCCCGCGTTTATCGGGCAGGCGAACCTCAACGACCCGTCTGCCCTCGAGCGTTTCCGCGAGGAGAACTTCCCTGAGTGCTTCCGCGAATATGCCGAGATGCTCCACTGGGACCGCTACTGGCACGCCACGCTCGACACCTCGAATCCGCCTTTCTGGAAGTGGTTCGTCGGCGGCAAGCTGAACGCCTGCTACAACTGCGTGGACCGTCACCTGGCCGAGCACAAGAACAAGGCTGCGCTGATCTTCGTTCCGGAGCTCGAAGAGGAGGCGCCCTATGCCGTCACCTACCAGGAGCTCTACACGCGCGTGAACGAAGTGGCAGCGGTGCTGCGCGACTTCTGCGGCTTGAAAGCGGGAGACCGTGTCACGATCCACATGCCAATGATCGCTGAGCTGCCCATTACGATGCTGGCCTGCGCCCGCCTCGGCATCGTCCATTCGGTCGTGTTCGGGGGGTTCAGCGGCGAGGCCTCCGGCATGCGCGCCGCCGACTCCGGCAGCCGCGTCCTGATCTATGCCGACGGTTATTACCGCAACGGCAAGCCGATTGATCATAAGGCCAGCGCCGACTGGGCCGTCGAGGTTGCCTCCAAGGAAGGCCAGAAGGTGGACCAGGTCCTCGTCTGGCGCCGTCATCCCGGCCAGTACATGTCCCAGAAGCCCATGGTCGAGGGCCGGGATTACTTCATGGATGACCTCCTCAAGGAGCACGCGCGCAAGAAAGTCGCTCCGGTCTCGATGGACGCCGAGGCTCCTCTCTTCCTCATGTACACCAGCGGCACCACCGGCAAGCCCAAGGGTTGCCAGCACCGCACCGGCGGTTACCTCGCCTACGCTGCGGGAACGTCGAAGTATTATCAGGACATCCACCCGACCGACGTCTACTGGTGCATGGCCGACATCGGCTGGATCACCGGCCATTCCTACATCGTCTACGGACCCCTGGCCCTGGCCGCCACCAGCGTCATCTTCGAAGGCGTGCCAACCTATCCGGACTCCGGTCGCCCCTGGCGCATCGCCGAGCAATTGGACGTCAATATCTTCCACACCTCGCCCACCGCGATCCGCATGCTGCGGAAAACCGGCCCCGATGAGCCCGCGAAGTACAACTATCATTTCAAGCACATGACCACGGTCGGCGAGCCGATTGAGCCCGAGTCTTGGCGCTGGTATTACGACGCCATAGGGAAAGGAGAAGCGGTGATCGTCGATACATGGTGGCAGACCGAAACCGGCGGTTTCCTGTGCACTACGAAACCCGCGCTCGATCCGATGAAGCCGGGCAGCGCCGGCCCGCCCGCCCTCGGCATCTATCCGACCATTTACGACGAGAAAGGCCAGGAAGTCCCGCGTGGCTCCGGCAAAGCGGGCAACATCTGCATCCGCAACCCTTGGCCCGGCATCATGCAGACCATTTGGGGCGACAGCGAGCGCTTCGTGAAGCAGTATTACTCGAAATATTGCAAGGACAAGAGCAGCAAAGACTGGCGCGACTGGCCCTACTTTGCCGCCGACGGCGCCGTCATCCCCGACGACGGCTACTATCGCATCCTGGGCCGCGTGGACGATGTCATCAACGTGGCCGGACACCGACTCGGGACCAAGGAGCTGGAGTCGGCCTGTCTCACCGTCCCCGCAGTTGCCGAAGCCGCCGTCGTTCCCATCGTGGACGAGGTCAAGGGCCGCATGCCCGTGGTCTACATCTCGCTCAA
This sequence comes from Terriglobia bacterium, assembly GCA_965198025.1. Lineage (GTDB taxonomy): Bacteria > Acidobacteriota > Terriglobia > 2-12-FULL-54-10 > 2-12-FULL-54-10 > CAYWWM01. The sequence continues at coordinate 3,581,625 of OZ240237.1, forward strand.
GCCCGGCGTCTCCGACGGACCAAGAGTCGAAAAAGAAATCGTTTCTACCCTGGAAACCATGATCGGGAAATTCTCCCGCCCCAAGGGGGTTCATATCGTCCCCGATCTGCCCAAGACGCGCTCGGGCAAGATCATGCGCCGTGTGCTTGCCGCCATTTCGAATACCATGGACACCGGCGACGTCACCACGCTCGCCAATCCGGACATCGTCGAAATCATTCGCAAGCAGGTGCAGGGAGAAGGTCCCGTCGTCCTGAAGGAAGGCCCCGAGGATGTGAAACGCTTCGGGGAAAACGAGTAGACAGGTACTCAGAACGAACTCTGCGGGTGGTTGTCCCTTCATTCCCAACTGCTCTTCGAGCCGGCCGGAGACTCCCGGAGCAGCCGGAACCACCACAGTTGCGAAGAGCGGCGGTCACGCGTATCTCCCCGCAGGTGCTTTACAATAGCGGAGACGGGTCGAGAGCGATCTAAAGCATTCTGAGGAGGAAACCCACGTGTTTACTAACCTTCGAGCCAGATTTTCGCAAGCGGCCGGCGTTGCCGCGATGGCGCTGGCCGTTCTGGTTTCCGGCCAGTTGCCCTTGGCGGCGCAAGACACGACCATTTCCGGCGTTGTCAAGGACTCTGCAGGGCAGCCTGTTTCCGGTGCCTTTGTCCGCGTGCGCAACGCCGACAGAAACCTGAGCTTTATCGTCGTGAGCCAGGCGCAGGGCCGCTACGCCACCCCCAACCTGCTCCCCGGCAGCTACGCGGTCGAGAGTTTTGGCGGGGGCTTCCAGGGCAAGGGCACGGTCGAGGCCGTGACGGGCCGCCAGGCCACGCTTGATCTGACCCTGAGCGAGCAGCAGCCCGCCTCCGCGCCGCGCCGGCGCATGACCCAAGCCGACTACGAGCGCATGCTCCCCGACGGCGACGCCAAGCAGATCATTCTGTCCCGCTGCAATGTCTGCCACGGCCTCGGCGTCGTTGCCAGGAACCGCGGCACGCGCGAAGAGTGGGATGAAACCGTGGACTTGATGAAGTTCTATATGGACGACCGCCGGATTCCGTTCACCGACCAGGAAAAGGCGGCGGTGGTGGACTACGCCTCGATGCACTTCGGCTCGAACGCTCCGCGCAATCCCGGGACGCGCGTCAACGACCCCAACAAGCACCTTCCCCGGACTTTGCTGGGCGGCGCGGCGGCGAAGTACGTCGCCATGGAGTTCGCTCTCACGCCCGGCGCCGCGTCGCATGACGTTTCCGTGGACTCCCAGGGAAACGCCTGGGTCAGCGAGCGCGGCAGCAATCTCGCCAGCATCAGCAAATTCGATCCCCGGACGCTCAGCTACACGCGCATTCCTCCTCCGCCCGGCGCCCAATCCCAGCCGCGCCCCAGCGGCATCACCGTCGATCCCCACGACATGGTCTGGGCCATCGACAACGGCCCCAATAACCGCATGATTGCCTACGACACCAAGAGCGGCGAGTTCAGCACCTTTGACATCCCGGCGCCTCCCCGCCAGCGTCCGGCCATGAATACCGTTCGTTATAAGGACGGCGTCGTCTGGGGTTCCGGTATCGCGTCCAGCCAGGTCTACCGCCTCGACCCCACCACCCGGAAGGTAGACGCCTGGCCCGTTCCGAAGGGCTCTCACCCTTACGGCCTTGCGCTCGGCAATGACGATAAGATTTGGTATGTGGCCCAGTACGCCGACACGATCGGGTTGCTCGATCCCGCAACCGGCGAGATCAAGCATCACAATGTGCCCCAGGCCAAGTCCGACCTGCGCCGCGCTCAGACCGACAACGAGGGCAACCTCTGGGCCGGCGGCCATGAGTCCATGAGCCTCATTCGCGTCGACGCTGAGACCGGCGTGGTCACGGAATTTCAAACCCCGACCGAGGTTTCCGGGCCGTATTCGGTGGATGTGGACCGCAGCCACAACCTGATCTGGGTCGGCTACAACTACGGCGACAAGCTCGGCCGCTTCGATCCCCGGACCAACACCTGGGTCGAGTTTCCGTTGCCGCGCGCCGATTCCGACATCCGGCGGATCGAAGTCGACCAGAACAACCCGAACCGCGTCTGGTGGGCCGGCAACAACTCAGCCCGCATCGGATACGTGGAAGTGCTGGAGTAGCCCCCCACTCCTCGTGTCATTCCGATGCCACGAGACAGTAAAGGGCTCTGCTCCTGCTCAAGACCAAACGATGGAGGCGAGAAAAGCTATCGAGGCTGCCAAACCAAGAATGCTGCGAACTGCGTGAAGTCGGCCCCACTGTTGTAAGAGTTGGTGAGTCTCTTCGGACGAGCGGTCCAGAGCAGGGTCGAGCAGTTTCTTGTTGGTCGGCATAATCGCGAGCAAGGTAAACGGAACCACGGCAAAGATGAGCACGGCTCCGCTGAACCACGCACGTGGAGCGCCAGTGAGCCATGCTCCAACGCCTGCAAATGTGGCGATGAGAGCGAGTGTGGCATGCATTACCGCGGCCCTCCGGTAGCTCGGTCCAAACTCCGTCGCAGCCAAACCGGCCCTGCATTGCATTCGTGCCGGGTGTTCCACAAGGTTGATGTAGATTGCAGCGCCGGTAAAAAACGTCGTGCAGAGTATGGTTACAAACTGAAGCGTCGGCATCGCCCACCTCCTTCTGGCTGGCGGAATCGGCGCCGAGGCCTGGGATTCCAACCCACTCGTCGGTTCTGGAATCTCTTTCCGCAAACAGGCCTAAGCAAGAAACCAGGCCGACGATGTCGGCCTGGTTACACGAATCCTCTGTTGGTCGGATTCAGTTCCGAATGGGTTCGTTCAGTTTACTCAGCGCCCTGGGTGAGGACCTCGCCGCCGGGTCCGACCAGATTGCGGATGCTGCAAATCTTGCTGCCGTCTTTGGCCGGCGCGCAGGTCACCGTGATCGCATCGCCCGGTTGCAGCGTCTTGGTGTTCCAGCCCGCCCGATACAGCCGCTGCGGCGGCGCCGAGCCCGCCTTCCAGATCTCTTTGGCCCCGCTCGCGGTCGTCGTCTCGAACACCACCTGCACGTGCGGGTTGGTGAACAGGAACTCGGTGACGGTCCCTTGGAAGGTGACCGGATTCTCGCGGTCATAGATCGAGCCGGCGTGATGCGCCCAGGCCACGCTCGACAGCAGCACTGCTCCCACTGCCAGCACAAACAGCTTTGTCTTCATTGTCTCAATCCTCCTCGAACACTCCGGCAATGCCGAAAATCGCACTGCTAAAGATATCACAAAACCCCCATCTTCCGCATACCGAATTTTACGGCCGCGAACCTCTCATCTTACTGCCCGGCCGCCGCCTGTTCCGGGGACTTCCAGCGCACCGTCCCACGGAAGGTCTTCTGCCTATAGTTGTACTGGCATCGGTCCTCGCAGTAGCCGATGTTTTCCAGCACCTCCCACTGGTTGGGTTCACTCGGTGTCGAACCAGGGATCATCTTCGCTAGAATACGTGCCGCCCTCGCAGATGGTGTGCTGCTCCAGAGCTTCCCAGTCGCCCGCGATCTCTTCCCAATCCGTGCGCACCTTGTACGTTCTCGTGTCCGTCCACGGCCGGGTATAGGTTTGCGGGTCCTGGAAGGTGCGTTCGATGCGCATCGTTTCCGGGTCGGTCAACTGGTAGCGTTCCACCATTGTGAACTCATCGCTCAGCGGGGCGCCCATGCGGCGGTCGATCATCGTTCCGCCCCGGACCCGGATGGTATCAACCACCAGCGTGTCGCCGTCCCACTCGGCCACCGAATGGCCCATCCAGTGGAGGTTGTAGTCGGTGGGGTCTTTGGGATGTTCGCGCCCGATCCAGAACGTGCGGGCCCACATGCGGGTAAAGCTGCCCAGGTAGACCAGGAACAGCCGGTGCGGGTTCTGGCTGATCTCGATCCGTCCGCCGACGCCGGCCGGACTCGACGCGCCGCCGCACAGGCTGTGGAAGCGCGGATCCTCGGCGGCCCCGGTCTCGCCGGGGTATTCTCCGTCGCCGCTGACAATGTACGCGGCCTGCCCCTTGCCCTGCTCGGTGAGGGGCAGCTCGCTGGTAATGACTGCTCTCGTGGCACGCGGACCGCTGCGGCCGCCGCCTTCCCAAAGCCCCGTAAAGTCGGGCTTTCCCTCCGGGGTGCGCGGAATCTGCCCGGAAGACTGGGCCTCCAGCGAGGCCGGAAACACGAGCAGTGCCGCCACTACCATCCAACTCTTCACCTGATTCCTCATATGGCTATCCCCTTTATCTCCGTCGCCTTCGGGCACGGGTTCAAGGTTGGGGCGTAAGCGCTCCTTCGAGCGTCCCCTCCTGGCACATAGTCCGGACTTGGTCGGGGCTGAAGTCCTCCCACACCACTCGCGTTGAGTACTCGCTGCGATTGGTGGGGTCGTAGCCGAGCGGGACCTCATCGCCGCTGCAACGATAGAGCTTACGGAAGCCCATCAATGGTCGGCCGTCTTTGCTCTGGTGGCCCATAATCAGGATGCGGTCCCCCGGCATCAGGGTCTTGTTGGTCCAGCCCTTTCGGCGCATGTCCAACACTCCGCCGCCGCCCGCGGCAAACCATCTGATTTTGCCCTGGCTGTCCTGGACGTCGGCTTCGAAATAGATGGCCGGGTGCGGATTCGCAAACACCAGCCTCGCGACCGTTCCCGACACCATGGTGGAGTTGTCCTTGTCAATGATGGCGTTCGAATGGTGCGCGAATGCCAGGCCTCCGGCCAGAAAAAGCCCCGCCGCCGCGCCAAGCGCCGGCCGCACTCCTTTCCTTACGCTCTCCGGAATTTTCTTCCGTGATCTCATGATTCCTCCCTGCGAACTGGCGTTGCTAAATCGCTCTACGCGAACTCTGGAGTCGAACGTTGATCCGTACCGATCCTGCTTTCCGTATGCGACGGTAATAGCGTAGTAACCGTGGATTGTCAAGGGAGCGCGACCCGCATCCGCCGGAGCCCCCCGAGCCTGGAGGCTATCTCCTGCCGCCTGCGCTGGCCGCCGAGCCGGACTCGCTTCGGCCAGGCCCCTCCGAGGGCGTCCAATCTTCGGCCAGTTTCGTTGCTTCAGCCACCTGAACGGGGGTCATCTCCTCCCGCAATTGGTCCGCTACCCACCGTGCATTCTGAAAACCGCGGTTCCCGGACAAGATCATCCATTTGAGAGCTTGCACATCGTCTTGGGGAACTCCCTGGCCGTCTCTGTATAGAAGTCCCAGGTTGTACTGGGCCACTTCGGATCCCTGCGCAGCCGCCAGCCGCCACCACTTCGCTGCCTCCTCGTAGCTTTGGGTGACTCCGTCTCCAAGGAAGTAGAGCAGGGCCAGATTCGCCTGCGCAAGATCGAATCCGCCATCGGCTGCTTGGCGATACCATCGCAAGGCTTCCTCGAAGCTTTGTGGTACGCCCTCACCATGCTCGTAGTGCAAACCAAGATTGTTTTGCGCTTCCAAGTCGCCCTGCTCAGCGGCCCTCCGATTCCACTCGGCGGCGGCCTGGTTGTCTTTGCGGACTCCCTCTCCAAAGTAATACAGGGTCCCCAATCGAGCTTGCGAGGCGCGGTCTCCTTGTTCCGCTGCCCGCAGATACCACTGGATGGCCTCTTCGTAGTCCTGCGCAACTTGGAAATCCCCAATCCAGGGCACTTGGTCCGGCTCGTCGTAAATCGTCGCAAGCAAATGTTGGGCACTGCGGTCCCCTTGCTCAGCGGCGCGCGCTAACCATTTCATGGCTGCCTCGCCGTCCTGATCTTGGTCCCAATATTGCATGGCCAGCATCACTTGCGTGTTGGTCTCCCCTCTTTCGGCGGCAAGCCGGATGCCTGCCTGGAAGCTCTGCCGCGTACGGGCGGCCCGTTCATACCATTGCAATGCTTCCGCTCCATTGGCTTCCACTCCTCGGCCGTATTCATACATCATCCCGATGTAGAACTGGGCTTCGCCATTCCCCATCTCGGCTTCCGGAAGCAACTCCCGCAGCGCCGTCGTGAAATCGCCCCTCTGGTAGGCATTCAATCCTTCTTCAAGAGTTGCGACAGCTGGAGTAGCGGCCAGGTATAGGCAATAGCATATGCCGATGAGGATTCGAGTTTTCATGGGCTCTTATTCTCCCAGGCCGGCGAGTTGCCCCGATTCCGGTTTGGTCTGCCACCTGCGGCCCGACTACCCCCCCCAACTACAGCGATGATACACCCCTGGGCCTGAGTTGGAACACCGGGTTGGTTCCTTTGCTGGCCCGTTGCCCCCGCCAAGAGAAGCACGGCCTGAGCGCTTCAGGCCCAGCCCGTGTCCGGTAAGGGGTGGTTGAAGTGGCCTGGAAGATGAACTGCAAGGCCGAACTGAATCTCCGGCTCCGCTCGTCCGGCATGTAAGAACAGCCCCTCACGGGAGGGGCTGTTCTGATGGTTAGGTTGCTGCTTCGGACGGCCGGCCTGTTAGAAGGTGAAACGCAAGCCGAACTGGATCTGGCGGGACGAACCGTTGGTAGAGTCAATCTGGCCAGCCAGTGGGTTTCGGTTACCTCTGGAGAGGAACAGGTCCTCTTCCGGCAGGCGGAAGTTGGGGCGGTTGAACAGGTTGAAGAACTCCGCACGAAGCTGAAGGCTGTTCTCTTCGGTCAGCTGGAACCTCTTGTTGAGAGAGAAATTGAACACCGCTGTTCCCGGACCACTCAGTGTGTTCCACCCGAGGTTCCCGAAACCGAAGTAACGATTACCCTCCTCATCGTAGTAGCCATATCCAAGCTCAGGCTGGCCTGCCATTCTGCCTCGCGAGTCGGGTTCGTAACAATAAACGCCCGCCACGCATGTGGCCGGAATGAATTGATTCGGGTCGTAATACCGGTGTGGCGGACCCCCCGTCGGATCGCTGTTCCCGCCCGTAATCAGATTGGGCGGGTGCCCGCTCCGCTCCTGGAGCGCGTTTCGATACGAACGAACGGCATCCGATTCTACCCGGAACGGGATCCCATCGGATAAGGTCAGAATCCCGTTCACCTGCCAGCCGTTCACCAATGCCCCGCCAATTCCGCCGAGCGACGATTGTGGAAAGTCATAGGTCACGTTGGTGACGAAGTTATTGCGGATGTCGAAAGAGGCGCGTCCCTGCCGGTGCATTCCATCATAATAGAAATCCACCGACCCGCCTTGGATGAACCCTTCCGTATTGCTGAAGGCGGAGCCGCGGTCCACTGTCTTGGAAAGGGTATAGGCCACTTGTGCCTGGAGCCCTGAGCTCAGCCGTCGTAGCACATTCACGGTCAGGCCGTTGTGCCACGTTCTGCCGGCTGTATAAGACGTGTCGGTACCGCCGATATCCGTATAGATCCGCTGTCTGCTGCTTTCCGCCCATCGCTTCTGATCGGTCGGAACGGTCGCCGGCCAGCCGACCCAACGGTTCGGGTTGGAATCACCTCCCAGCCAGGTATGATACGCGCGCGATCCCGTGTACCCAACCGACAGAAACCACGGTTCGAGTTGCCGCTCCAGCGTGAGGCTCCACCGGTAGATGTAGGTCGGGTCCACCTCATAGTCTACAGTTCCCCACCGGGGCGATGCTTGCAACAAATGGAGTTGGGTGCTGAGGAGGCCCGGAAAATCCAGGGTTTCCCCGAAATCTCTTTCTGCGAGATTGGCGTCGGTGGATGCACCCGTGTTGAACGGCGGCGTCCTTCCTATGCTGCTGGAGTAGTTATACAGCACGGGATGATCGAAATAAATACCGAAGCCGCCCCGGATCGAGGTTCTCTGATCTCCCGGAGCCCAGGCGAATCCAAAGCGCGGGCTGAAACTCCTCTTCGTCGGGTTCCGGAACAGGAACTCTCCCACCATGATGGAAGAGAGATCCGATCGGTCTCGGAACGAGGATATATTCCCTCCTTCGTTATCCGATGGGGTCGTCATAAACTCGTACCGCATTCCCAGGTTAATCGTCAGCGAAGGGAGCACTTTCCAGTTGTCCTGGAAATACATCCCGAAGACGGAATATCCCATGTCATAGAATTTGACTGCCCGGTTGGTCAGACCCCCGGGCAGTGCAACTCCGTCCGGGAGGGGGGTGAGGAATTCGTCGGGTGTGCCGCGCAAGAAGTTTCGAAAGGTGGCAAAGTCGAAGTTCCCGTTTTCTGCTCGGGCGCGTATCCGCAGGGGGTGGCTGTACCGATTGACCTCAAATCCCATCCGCATGGTGTGGCTGGGACGGGTCACCGAAACGCTCTCCTTGAAGGTCAGGAGCTTCATCCGGTAGTCGTCTCCGCTATTCTCATAACCAACGTGGCTGATATCGTCCCCCGGCTGGATCTCACCCATGTCCGGTTTCGATTTGTCCCAGCGGAGATCCACGCCGTTAAAGTTGGACCATTCAACAGGGATGGCTGGCAGGTCTCCATTCGTCCCGGTACTGGAATACCCGATGCCGATCTCATTCAACGTGGTTGGGGAAAGTATGCTGGTGTGACGGACTGATAGGGATTGATTCCGGCTCTCAAACGCGGTGGAGGTGTTGAACGGCAGCAGACCATTCGTGATGCGGCGGGCATCCGCAATGTTGTACGTGACCGCCAGAAAGCCGGCCTTTTCATTCGGGAACTGGTGATCCATCTTGACGTTTCCAAAGTCTTCGACGATGGATTTTCGCCGCGTGGACGACACAAAGGCTGTCCCGTCCCCAAGCTCCCTAATGAGAGTATTCTCCTGGCCGGGAAGATATTGATTCGCCCCGCCGGGGACCGGGTACAGATCCAAATATGGAGCCATGATGGGATTTATCTCTACCACATCATTCGGTCCCAGAATTCCTTGCCGCCCCTCGGCACTGGGGATTGTATTGGTCTCCGTCAGGCCTTCCCGTTCCCGCAAGGCTTCGTAGCTCACAAAGAAGAAGGTTCGGTCGCGGAGAACCGGCCCGCCGATGGAACCGCCCAGGTGGTTCCGCTTGAACTCGGGTTTTTCGTTGCCGAACGCGTTGTCTTCCCACCGCGCCGCGTCCAGGTTGTCATTTCGGAAAAACTCGTAGAGGCTCCCATGAAACGCATTGGTCCCGGACTTCGTTACGGCGCTGATGATCGCTCCCGGCTTGCTGGGATACTCAGCCGAATAATTGTTCGTGATGACTTGGAATTCCTTGATCGTCTCCGCGCCGCTATAGGCGCCGGAGGCGGTTGCGACGCCCCCCGTCATATCGGAGTTGGTTACTCCATCCACCAGGAAGACGTTCTGGTTTCCTCGCGCTCCTCCCACGAAGAGCTTCTGCCCCATGTTCCCGGCCCGGTGCGCTCGTTCAGGACTGAAATTAAAGTCGCGCTGCGGAATCTGGAGCACCCCGGGTTGCAGGACGGCCAACTGCGTCAGGTCCCGGTTGTTCAAAGGAATATCCAGGACTCGTCTCTCGTCTACCAGGTTTGTGACCGTAGCCGTCGTGGTCTCTACAAAAGAGGCTTCCCCGGCGACCGTGATGGCCTGCGTCACCTCACCCACTTGCAGGACCATGTTCACGACCGCATTGCGCCCCACCGTCAAGGTAATGCCGCTGCGCACCGCTGTTTGAAAGCCGGGCAGGGTGGCTTGCACTTCGTAACTCCCGACCGGGAGCGCCAGGGCGTCGTAGCGCCCCGCGGCATTCGTTTGCAGCGTTCGGGCTACGCCGGTTTCCACGTTGCGGACCGATATGGTCGCCCCCGGGGCGGCGCCGCCGGATTGATCCGTTACATTGCCGGAAATCGTTCCCGAATCCAGTTGTGCCATTCCCGAGGAGGCACAAACCAGAAACACTATGAGAACCGACCATCGTCCCAGTCCTCTGCGGGTAAAGTTGTGGTTCATTGTATCCTCCATTTCTCTGCACACGGCTCCTAGGCCGAAACACGATGTAGTTTCAGAAGATTTCGTATGATCCGCCAAAGTCCCTCCTCCTTCTGGATTTGGTGAAGCGGCGAAATGAGTGGGTCTGGTGACTCTCGCGGCGCAAGTATACTGCATATTTGCAACAACTCCACAAGAATATTTTCGTTCTGTAGCAACCCGGATCGGGTGGTGTCCTGATTTTGCAAAAATTAGGACACCACCCAAAGCATGTCATCCCGAGGAACGCCCTGTCCCGAGATCGGCCAGAATCCGTGCATCTGCGGACATTCCTTCGCTCTTCGCAATCTGTGCAATCCGCCGTCTCCCGTCTGCACCGCGCGATCCTGTAGGTGAACTTGGCTATCCGTTAATGGCCCCGTCCGCGTCATCCCACGCCCATCGTGTGTCATCCCGAGGTTGGCGTCCCGGCATGCCGGGACGTCCTCCGAGGGATCTGCTCTTCTCTTTTGAAATTAGGACACTACCCCGGATCGCTCCCGCTTGTTGCCGGGGAGGGAATTTGGTACACTGCCCCCGGCTCCGGCGAGTGGCGGGGAAAGTTCCTGCATGGCCCGTTTCGGGAGTGGCACTCGAAATCATCTTGTTATCGAATCAGGGAGGAAGCCATGCGCAGCATGGAACCACGTGGCGTGAATAGCCCGATCTTCTCGCGACGCGCCTATCGGGCGGCCGCATTCCTACTTTGCCTGCTTGCCGCAAGCCTGGCCTCCGCGGTCCCGGCCGCGGCGCAAGGCTCGGGCCACCCGCTGCTCGGCGGGGTCCGGGGAGTGGTCAAGACCAACGACGGCCATCTGCTCGAAGGCATGATGGTGCAGCTCGTTTCACACCGGAACTCGATCCGCACCACGGTCTTCTCGAACCGCGAGGGCCGCTACGAGTTCCCGCAGTTGGACGCCGGGTGGTATACGCTGCGCATCGCCCGGCCGCTCGACTACTTGCCCTACCAGCGCGACTCGGTCTGGATGGAAGGCGCGGCGGCGCTCGAAGACATCGTGCTCGAGAAGATGGACCTGATCGATAAGGAATACCTCCCGCCCACGCCGGAGATCATGGCGCAGTTGACCGGCGCCGAATGGCTCGACAATCTGCCTGGCTCAGCCTTCGAGAAGAAGACCTTCGCCAACATCTGCGGCAGCGGCTGCCACACCTGGCAGCAGTCACTCCGCAACCGCTTCGACGAGCACGGCTGGCGGTTGATGCTTGACCGCATGATGAAGTTCGGGCAGCGCATCCTGGTCAACCGGCGCGAAGGCAATGCATTGGGCAGCGACTCCAGCCAGGAGCGCTACGATACGCTGCTCCAGTTCCTCTCGCGCGTGCGCGGTCCGGACTCGGAGTGGCCTCCCATGAAGCCTTTCCCGCGCCCCAAGGGTCGCGCCACCCGCGTCGTCATCACCGAGTATGAGTTCCCGCGCTTCGACCAGCGTCCCCACGATGTGGTCGGCGACGCAGAAGGCAACATCTGGTTCAACAGCAACCGTGAGCCCTTCATCGGCAAGCTCGATCCCCGGACCGGCGCGGTCGTGGAATATCGCATCCCCGTCACCCCCGGCTCCCATACCGGCCAGCACTGGCTCGACGTGATGAACGACGGCAAGATTGTCTTTACCGAGACCTGGGCACGCAACCTCGGAATCTTGGACCCCGAAACCGGTGAGGTCGTCCAGCGCGATGGCATGAGCGGCAACAAGGACCTCGCTCCCGACGGCTTCATCTGGGGGACCTGCGACGGCGGGTTTGTCTGCAAGTTCGATCCCGCGACCGCCCAGCCCGTCGAGCGCTACCCCATGCAGCGCTCCCGCGGCACCTACGGCAACGCCGTCAGCCCGGACGGCAGGTACTTCGGCGGCGGCACCCCCTGGCAGAGTGACTTCGACGGCCTGGTGCTTTTCGACATCGAGAACCAGCAGGTCTATGAAGTCGAGACGCCTTCCGGGACCTCTGACGCTTCCCGTGCCGGATTCGACCCCGACGGCAACCTCTGGACGGGCGGCCGCGGCGGCTTGATCGCCGTCTTGGACCGCGAAACCATGCAGATCCGCGAGTACGCTCCGCCCACGCCCTACACCACCTTCTACGAAGCCAAGCCCGACAAGAACGGCGAGGTCTGGGCCGGAGCGCAGCGTGGCGGCCGCATTGTGCGCTTGAATCCCGAGACCGATGAGATCGTGGAGTATCAGTTCCCTGAGCCCGTGTCGCTCGACTGGCGCACCTGGATCGACAACTCCACCGACCCGGTCACCGTCTGGTTCGGCGAGCACAACGGCATCCTGGTCCGCATCCAGCCGCTGGATTGACCGGTCTGAGCCGGGAGCGTAAGCGGGCTGTGCTTCTCGGTTCCTTGCCCGAAGGGCCGGAACGCGAATAGCCGCAAATAGCCGTAGGTTGCAACCTGCGGCCGGCAGGAGAATTTGCCATGAGGAAAGCAATCGGTTTCATTCTATTGTGCGCGTTTGGATTGGCGGGAGCGCCGGCGCTCTTCGCGCAGGACCAGCGGCCCGCGCCCAATCCGCCCGAGGGACCCCTGCAGCGGATGGAAGAGATTCTCGATTTCAAGCGCCTGGGCGAGAGCGGCCCCCTGCGAGGCCAGGAGATTTACTTCTACAAATGCTGGGTCTGCCACAACACGTATACGCGCGAGGCCGGCTCGCCGGCCCCCACCTTGAAGGACCTCTACCAGCGCCCGGTGATGCTTTCCGGGCAGCCTATGAACGACGAGAACCTCGCCAACAAGATTCGCGACGGCGGCCCCGGCATGCCCGGCTACCGCTATTCCTTGACCGATCAGGACATTCGGGATTTGGTGGCATTCTTCCGCGAAGGTCTCTGTTGCTGGGAGGATAAGGAAGAACATGAGCCGCCGCTGAATCCCCGCTTCCGCGCCCCGCGCACCCCGCCCCGGCAGTAGTCGAGCCCCCCACGCGACTGCCAGGCCCGCCGCCGCGAACCATTTCCACGATCGTGTTCTCGCGTTTGCACTTTTCTCGATCCCCCCTCACTTTTGCCGTGCTCCTCATGCTACGTTTGCCAAGCGGTTCGCAAAATCCTTCCCGCTGGTTGGCGGCGGCAGAGACTTTCCTTCCCGCTTGTAGAGCGCCACGACCTCCTCCGCCAGCTCGCAAACCTCAGCGAACACTTGCTTCTCATCGTCCCCGTGGCAGCCGCCATAGAACAGCCCCGGACAACTTCCCACGAAGCAGTTGTCCTCGTCGGACCATTCCACGATCTTGACGTACCGGGTTGGTTTCATCCTTGTCTCACAGCGGGAAATCTATGACCTTGGCGTCATGTTTTTTAACGCGGATATTGGTTTCGTTTATGTATGTAACTGAATCCTCAGAATGCTTCCTGTTGCCGGATAGAAGAAACTGCTTAAAGACGGGAGCTGCTCTGTGCTTGCTGCGCGTGTTTATGATGATAATCCCAAAATGCTCACAAATTTTGAAAGCTTTCTCGTTGAATCCCTTGTCTGTCGTTACAACAATTCGTCGTTCGGCAATGGCAAAGTCCATCACAGCAGAATCTTCTTTGTCCTTCAACTCGGGAACGTCCCAAACACACTTAACTCGTAGAGAAGCACTTCCCATCAATTCCTTCGCTGTCGTCCTTTCAACAGAGGCGTCTATCAGGATTCGAAGGTCATTTGCCACATTCGCACTCCAGAACCGCAGCCGCAAATAAAAGAGCATCACGGACCTGCTCTATGGTTAGCTCCGGATAGGACTGGATCGCGCCAGCCAAGTCACCATGGAACTCTATGGCATCCAGGATCATATAAACGGGTATTCTCGTATTGGCTATGCGAGGGGACCCGCCAAGAATCCCATAATCCATATCGATATACTCCGATTGTTCAAGAGCACGCTGCAGAACGGAAGAAAAAGGCACTCCCAAATCCTTTGCTGTCGGAGACTGTTCCCTCTGCCAGTACCGATTCCAGGGGTTGAGTTCCAGAGACTTCGGTTCTCGATGTTCGGCCGCACCCGCAGCAATCATGATTTCACCTCAATCAGTTTGTCGGCAAATGATCTCTCTACCTGCAACTCCTTGGCCAACGAAAAATTAGAAAACTTTATTCGCCTTTCGGATTCAATCGCCACGAGAACAGTGTCCTTGATGTGTGACAGAAAGAAACGTGATACACCGTCTGGCTGCGATGGCAGAGCAACAGAAATCCCGTCTAGTATCGCTTCGCCAAGCAAGGCTGACACCTTGGTGCGCATCGGCAGGGGGAACCAAGACAATGTCGATTTCTTCGCATCAAAAGCAAAATCCGAGTGAATCCGTGCATTTGCATCTCCATACTTAAAAAACCGGCCAATCCATTTCATAAGGTTGTCTGAAAACGGTTCTTGATCTCCCGCAACGGGCTTCACTGGACTTGCGACATACTTGATCTCGATTGCTACTTCTTGTTGTTTTTCTCGAATACGCCAATCAAGATGGGCATGGTAGTCTGCCACGTTAAAATCGCGCGTATTAACGACATGAAACGCGTGTTTCACTGTTGCATCTGTGTTGGCGGCTCTCCTAAAGGCATCAATATCGAATTTTTCCAACGCGACCTTGAATCGGTAAACCAAACTGCTACAACTCGAATCGCGCATATTGATGCGCGTGGCAGTGCCTCTGCTGTTACTGCGTACCCTCCGTGTCACTTTTCTGCTTGTTCTTGCCATGATAATGAGTCTTTCCCTACGACGATACTCACGCCTTGTCCAAACCCTATTTTATCTTTATCTCTGGTCAAAAGAGAATTCCATCAGACAGACAGGGGCCATTAGTTTAGCACAAGCTTTAACACCGTCACCTCAGGCTAAACCGCTTTCTCACTCCAGAATTCCCACCACTGCTCCCAGCAAGCACGTCGCCAGCGTCCCCGAGACGATGGACTTGATACCCAGCGACACCACCTCGTCGCGCCTGCTCGGAGCCATCGTCCCCAACCCGCCGATCAGGATGCCCAGGCTCCCGAAGTTCGCAAAGCCGCACATGGCGTAGAGCATGATGCGCTCCGAGCGTGGCGAGAGCGCCTCCGGCGGCAGCGCCGCCATCCGCAGGTAGGCCAGAAACTCGTTCAGGATCGTCTTGACGCCCATCAGGCTCCCCGCTGTCGCCGCCTCCGCCCACGGCACCCCCATCAACCAGCACACCGGCGCCATCACCAGCCCGAGCATCCGTTCGAGCGAGATCGCCTCGCCGCCCACCTGCGGCGCAAGCCCCAGGATCAGGTTCGCCAGGTGCACCAGCGCCACCAGCACGATCAGCATCGCCGCGATGTTCAGCAGCAGGGAAAGCCCTGACGTCGTGCCCTTCACCACGGCGTCCATGGCGCTGGCCGCCACCGGCTCGTTCATGTCGAGCGAGCCTCTCGTCGGACGGCTCTTGGCTTCCGGCGTCTCGGGAACCAGAATCTGCGCCATCAGGATCGCCGCCGGCGCGCTCATCACCGACGCTGTGATAAAGTGCGCCGCCGCGTCCGGCAACACCGGCCCCAGGATCGTCGCATAGAGCACCAGCATCGTCCCGGCGATCGTGGCCATCCCGCCCGACATCACCAGGAACAATTCGCTGCGCGAAAGCTGCGCGATGTACGGCCGGATCATCAGCGGCGCCTCGATCATGCCGACAATGACGTTCGCCGCCGCCGAAAGACCCACCGCCCCGCCGATCCCCAGCGTCCGTTTGAGCAGGTACGCGAACCCCCGCACCACCGGCGGCAGGATGCGCCAGTAATAGAGCAGCGTCGTCAGCACGCTCATCAGCAGGATGATCGGCAGTGCCTGGAACGCCAGGATGAATTCGCTCCCCGGCGGCGTCGGCTCGAACGGCAGCTCGCCGCCTCCGATGTACCCGAACACGAACGCCGTGCCCGCGCGCGTCGACGCGGAGATGGCGTCCACCAGGCCGTGCGCCGAGGCCACCACGGCCCGCACCGGCGGTGCTTTGAGCAGCAGCAGCGCCACGGCGAACATCAGCCCCAGCCCCGCGCCGATCTGCCGCAGAGACACCGCGCGCCGGTTTTCGCTCATCGCCCACGCCAGCGCCACCAGCGCCGCAACGCCCAGGGCGGATTGCAATGCTCCCATTCAGCTCCTTGCTATCCCGACTGCAACTCGGGAGGTAGCGACAGGCCTCCGGCCTGTCGTATCGGTAAGCGGCAGGAAAGTAGCGACAGGCCTCTGGCCTGTCCTATAGTGCAGGCCCCGGAAAGTAACGACAGGCATTCCTGCCTGAAATAGAGCCCGCTATCACATTTGATATATGAGTAACTGATTAAAAGTATCTATTATGAGTGGTACTCAAATAGCCGTGCCCTCATGTTTGCCCTATAGCTGCGAGGCCAAGAGGTTCCTCCATTGCTATAGATGCCTCCCTGCTGGGGCAGGCTGCTGGCCGATGCGGTTTCACCTCTTCGGCCGGGCCTTGTAAATGGCAAAACACGGGCTGTTGCGCACCTCCCCATAGCGCTCCGGGTCCGGCCCGACCGACTCGTGGAACTGTTTCATGTATTCCTCCGCCAGGGCCTCGTCGCCGCTTTCCCGCGCCACCAGGCTCAGCAGGCGCAACCCCTCCTGCTGCATCACTTCCCGCTCAATGTCGGGATAGACCTGCCCGTCCGGTCCGGCGTACCACTCCAGACCCTCCTGAACGAAAGCCATCGCTTCGGGCTTCTTCAATTGCAGACCGGTCATCCCCAGGTTCATCAGAACCCGGCCGCGCACCCGGTCCTCCCCGCTCTGGGTGGCCATCTCCAGCGCTTCCCCTAAACTTTCCCAGGCGCTGTCAAAGTTCCCCTGCCGCATGTGCACGTTGCCGATGGTCAGCATCACATTAGCTAGCCAGGTCCCCCGTCCCATCCTCTCAAAAGCCTCCAGAGCCGGCTCCAGGTACTCCATCGCCAAGTCCGGGTCGCCCACCCATACGTGGGTGTTGCCAATGTTCATCCGAACCATGCCGGGGTACATGTCGCCTCCCAGCTGAGTGGCCAAATCCAGCGCTTCCTGATACGTTGCCAGCCCCCGGTCCGGCTGCACCAGGCGGATATAGGTGGACCCCATGTTGTTCTTCGCCGACGCCATCACCCGCAACTCGTCCACCTCCTCGGCCAGGGCGAAGCCGGCTTCCAGCCGCTCCAGGGCCAGGTTGTACAGCAGTTGCGCTTTTTCCCAGTCCAGATGGTCCCCGCACTCATCCTCCCCCGCATGAGTATATAAGGCTCCTTCGAAGCGCAGCCGCCGAGCCTCGATCCGTTTGTACATCACTTCGTCGCCGCTCAGCCGGCTATAGACCTCGAACAGATCCCTGTAGCGGCCCACTTCCTCCAGAAAGTGCTCCAGAACCTCCGTATGGACTTCGTGTCCGGAAGTGGCTCCGAAGCGGCCCAGTTGGTCAAATTGATCGTCTAGTTCTTCCAGCACCCCCTCCAGCCGTTGCTTCACCACCTCCAGATTTTCTCCCATCAGCCGTTCGGTGCCCGCCACGTCGCCTTGGTCCATCTTGGTCATCAGGATCATCAGCGGAACCGGATCGGAAGAAGGCGGCGCCTGCGCTTCCAGAAGACCACCCTCGCTGCCCCAAGGGTGCACTCCTATCGTGCACAGCAACAACACGGCCCCGATCCCGACTCGCCGCCCGCCACCTCTTTTCGTGAGTCCTCTCGTCATGACTCCCCCTCGCTTCATCCAATATTGCCCGCTTGCCGACAACTAGGGATTCATTCTAGTGCCAAAAGCACAGGGTGTAAACTCGCGCAGGATGGGCAGGGCATTCTCCGCATCCAGCCGCTGGGGCTGGCAAAGCAGCCCCCACTCTGCGGTGTCATCCCGAGGAGCGTTGTTTCGCGAGCGAATGCGGGCGCGGCGACGAGGGATCTGCTCTTCGCTTGTCCTGAAATACCAACATCCAAGTAGCGACAGGCCTCCGGCCTGTCAACCCGGCATTGGCAGCGTTAACCGCATATCGTACAAGCCGCGCCCAATCAATTCATCGCCGGGAAGCATTATTTTTTCCAATACCGCAATGGCGTCTTTGCCGTAATATGGCTCGTTCAAGGAGGACAAGCACCATGCCGGTTTCACCGATTCCCGAGGGGTACCACTCGGTCACCCCGTATCTGGTCATGAAGAACGCGGCCGCCGCTATCGATTTTTACAAGAAGGCTTTTGGCGCGGTCGAGCTGTTCCGTATGCCGGCTCCCGGCGGCAAGATCGGGCACGCGGAGATCAAGATCGGGGACTCCCCTGTCATGCTCGCCGATGAATATCCCGACATGGGTTTCCAGGGCCCGGAGTCGTTGGGGGGGACCCCCGTCAGCCTGATGATCTACGTCGAGGACGTCGACAAGATTTACCCGCAGGCAATCGCAGCCGGGGGCAAGGAATTGCGTCCGCTGCAGGATCAGTTCTACGGAGACCGTTCTGGAACTCTGGCCGATCCCTTCGGCCATGTATGGACCATCAGCACGCACGTCGAGGACGTCCCCGCGAAAGAGCTTGCGAAGCGGGCCGAGGCCGCCATGAAACAGCCCGGCGCGGAGGGATAGTCTCTTAGAGGACCGAGGCGCAGGGAGTTCGAAGAAGCCCTGCGCGCCAAACTGCAACCGCTACAGGGAGAGACACTATGAAGCGGTCATTCTCGCAACGCTACGGTTATGAACCCTTGCCGGAGCCGATGCACCTGAGGGAACTTTCAAACGATCTAAGGCGAGAAATATGGAACGCTGTTCGGGAATTTTTCTTGGGAAAGAGAGAAGGCTTTGCTCCTTATTTTTATTTTGGTGGACAGGCCGTGAGGTTTATTGAGCGTGTAATAGGGCGCTTCACAAGAAAGCCTGAGGACACGATAAACACTGATTATGACCGCGTGCTAGGATACTTCAAAGATTCAATACTGAATGGTGAGTTCAATCGAGTTCTGGACTTGATCCAGATCATGGTTCAAGACAGGGACATAACGGAAGATTTCGTAGAACGTGTGAAGAATTTGTTTGAGCAGTACGCCGCTGCGTACTGGCTCGATACGTCACAACAGCCATACTCTTTCGCTCCGCGGGCAAGCAAGGAACAAGGAGAGGCAACGCAGCAAGCCATTGAGACGCTCCGAGAAAGCAATTTGGACGGAGCTGCGGCGCATCTGCGTCAAGCGACCGAACACATCAATGCACGACAATATGCCGATTCGATTGCCGACAGCATCCATGCTGTGGAGTCCGTCGCGTGTGTGATCGACCCGAAGGCAAGCAAAATCCTCGGTCCGGCGCTCAACTCTCTTGAGAAGGCTGGGGTGCTGAAACATCCGGCGCTCAAGGCCGCATTCGAAAAACTGTACGGCTATACAAATACGGAGCAAGGGATTCGGCATGCACTTCTGGATAGAGGCTCATCCGACGCCGGATTGGATGAGGCAATGTTCATGTTCGGAGCTTGCGCCTCTTTCGCCGCGTATCTGGCCCAAAAGAACCGGCAGGCCGAAGGGTCATCCTAGAAGGAATCTGCCTGAGAGAGTTTGTTGCTTGCTCGGCAATTCCGGCTCCTTATCCGAAATCAACTTTTGGTTGGGAGTCCCTTTGGCCTTCTCCGCGCGCGGAAAGCCGTCGGATGTTTTCGCCCGACATCGCGGCGAAGCCGGTTGGGTAGTTGTAGCCACGGCATGCTGTTGATGCCGTGGGTTTGTTCCGGTTGTTTCAGTGGATTACTTCCTCGCGACCCACCCGGTTGGCGGGCTTTAGCGAAACGCGACGGTCCATCTGGCAGAGAACAAAGCAGCCCCCGCTCTGCCGTGTCATCCCGAGGACACGAAACGACATATTGATGTCGTTTCGGGCATATTGATGTCGTTTCGCAAGCCGCAGGTGAGCGCAGCGACGAGGGATCTGCTCTTCGCTTGTCCTGAAATAGCAACATCCAGGCAGCGACCGGCAATCTTGCCTGTCCTGCCTTCACTCCTCGCGGCCACTCCGCACTGCTTTGCCAGCCCTGGGAACCGCTAGCAAGAATGCTCCCTTCCTCACTGCCGTAGGCGGCGGTTGTGCTCTTCATGCGGCTGTGCTCTTCGTAAGGGCATGGCTTCAGCCATGCCGCCAAACGCTTGTAGAATCCAAGTACCTCACTGCCGTAGGCCCGCTTGTTCTGAGGTAGCGACAGGCCTCCAGGCCTGTCCCCTTCGAGCACAGCCCGCCAGGGCCTGTGCTCCACTTCCCCCCAGCCTCCGAGCCACCGCCCGGCATTCTTCGCCTGTCCTGCCTCCGCTCCTCACGGCCACTCCGCACTGCTTTGCCAGCCCCGCAGAGGCGAAAGAAAATAGCCCAGGGCGCCAGCCCTGCGAACCGCTAGCAAGAATGCTCCCTTCCTCACTGCCGTAGGCGGCGGTTGTGCTCTTCATGCGGCTGTGCTCTTCGTAAGGGCATGGCTTCAGCCATGCTGCAAAGCGCTTACCGAATCAAAGTACCTCACTGCCGTAGGCCCTTGCTTGTCGCGAGCAGGAGTCGAGGGGCGCAGCCTCCGGTGGAGCAACTCATGGTCGCCGAAATACCACAACCGGCTGTTGCAGCAAAAGGAAACGGCCCGTCTGTCCCTGGTTTTCCAAGGGAGTTACCCCCCCTTGTGGTCGGTTTGTTTCTGTGTGGTTCTTGTCTTGATGTAGCTGGGAGGACATGGGAGAATGAACAGACTGACTGGGAGGAAGCATGAGCGTTGAACTAATCGGCATCGTAGCTGTGGGAGTGACCTTAGCCGGGCTGATCCTGACCAGCAGCCGTGGGCTGCGGCAGGACATGGCGCGGCTGGAGTCCCGCCTGGATGGAAGGATCAGCGGGCTTGAATCGCAAATCAACAGCTTGCGAGGCGAGATTGGTGAGCTCCGCGAACGCATGGCGCATCTCGAAGGCTTGCTGGAAGGCTTGCGCGAGGCCATCACCGGACGGGCCGCAGCCCGCTAAACTAGGGAGGGGCTAAGGAAAGTGCCGCACCATGCCATGACAAGGGAGTAGGCCCGCCAGGGCCTGTGCTCCACTTCCCCCAGCCTCCGAGCCACCGACCGACATCCCCGCCTGCCTTCCGCCATCGCTTTGCATTCCAGCAGGGAGCAAAGCAGCCCGACGAGGAGCAACGGTTGAGGGAGCGGGTCATGGAGTTGGCGTGCGAGTACGGGCGCTACGGGTAGTGCCGGGTGAGGGCGCTGGTGCGGATGGAAGGCTGGAGCGTCCACCCCAAGAGAGTACAACGGATCTGGCGGCGGGAGGGGCTGCAGGTGTCCCAGAAACAGCTGAAGCGGGCACGCCTATGGCTGAACGACGGTTCCTACGTGCACCCTGATCCCGTCTGGACCTACGACTTCCTGCACCACCGCACGCACGACGGACACCCTGTTCGACTCCGGAGCATGGTGGCTGAGTACACCCGCGAAAGTTTGGCGATCGAGGTGGCGCGTCCGCTGCATCGGGGCGTGCCCAGCTACATCCGATCCGATCACGGCACGGAGTTCACGGCCGAGGCGGTACGCGACGGGTTGGGTCTGCTCGACGTGCGCCCGCTGTTCATCCAGCCGGGCTCACCGTGGAGAATGGCTACGTCGAGAAGTTGCAACGGTAAGCTCTGCAAGGAGTTGCTGGATCGAGAGATCTTCTACCCACTGCAGGATACGCAGATTTTGATCGAGCCGTGGCGGCGGCAGTACAACCGCATGCGACCTCATAGCTCGCGGGGATATCGAAAAGGACAAAAGGATGTACCGATGAAGAGATCACGATTCGGTGCGGTGTGCAGTACCGTGCTGTGCCGTCGGGTATCTAGATATGGGTTAACATGGAAAGATACGGATTCGCACAGATAATCGTTGATTCATAGAGTATAATGCATTACAATGATGCCGCGAGATTGAATTGAAGCAACTGCTTATTGAGCGAGATGGAACCCGAAAACCAGAACGGCATGATTGATCCAAACCGTTGGTACACCGCCGCGGAGGCAGCGCCATTTTTTGAGGTCAAGACAGCCGAAACTGTAAAAAGATACTGTCGCGATGGCGATGTAAAAAATGAGGGCATGCGGCGTAAGGGTCGACGGCAAGTGGTGCTCATAAAGGGATCGGAAATCATCCGCCTTCGGAAGGAGTGGGACCTTGACGGTGGATAGTTTTTTCTCATGAGATTAATTGCAAAAGAAGAGAAACTTGGCTAATCTGCAAGCCTTTTCTCAATGGCAAAAGGAGGCCTGTGACTGATACTCCAGAGGGAGATTCTAGACCCAACGCAGATGAGATCAAGATAAAGCCGGCAACTCTAGATGAAAGCAAGAGGGAATACAAGAAGCTAATGGAGGCACGTCGAGAAGCCTTAGGACAGCACAGGAAGAATCTCGAAGAATCTGTGCGGATCAGAGCAACAGACCTTGCCGTCCGTATAAATGTTCGGGGGTGAAAGCGAGGGTGCTGCTGACTAGCCTGTGTTGATCAACATGCCGCAAGAAAAGATCCGTTTCCTCAAGTTCAGCGAGGATTCGCGTCCCTCAGACATCCTCGGCCTAAGTGCCTCGCCGTTCGTCGAAGATCCATGGAGACAGATCGACTACGTTTTTAGGTACGTCCATAAAATCGGCGCTCGGTGTATGACGATCGAAGAGGTCTATATCGACCGGGATTACATGGAAGACCACGGTCTCTTCTATTCCAGGTCATTCCTACCCTATAACGCTGCGTGCAAGCGCTTGCAGTTTTTTCGTACAGGCCCCGGCGAAACAGAGCGGCTGATCGAAGAACTGATTGAAAACGGCAGATCGACGAACAAGGAGTCCTTTCAAAAAGCGTGTCGAGAATTCTCGGATGAGAATTACTGCGGTTTTAGCGTAATCAAGCCGTTGCCGGGCTGTCCTGTCGGTCGTACGGTTCTTCGCCCTTGCCCTTCCGAATCTGAAGACGGCAGACAATCCTTCGACAGTGCTCGCGATTATGTGAGTCACCTTTGCGGTATTGAGTTGACCGTTAGAGGACTCGCCTTTCAACAGCAAGACACAGGCGTCAGTGCATGCGCAACGACAGCGCTCTGGTCGTCTCTACAAAAGGCCCGGGATCTAGAGCCAGTTGGGTCCGCAACTCCGGGACAGATAACTGTTCTGGCCACTCGCTTCTCTCTACCGTTTGGCCGACCAATGCCCTCGGACGGCCTGACGATTGAGCAGATGTGTGGTGCCGTAAACGCACTGGGACTGGCTCCTACTCTTGCAAGGGCTGTCGGATTTGAAGAAACGAGGAGTCAGCTGTACACGGCAATCTCCGCCGGTTTCGCTCCCGTACTCATCGTTAAACATGCAGAAACCGAGAATTATCATGCCGTTGTGGTCGCAGGCATGAAGGTTAATGAACCGCATGCCGGGGCTAAAATAGATGAGGATGTCTATGATCTCTCGGGAGATCTCAAGGCCATCTATATCCACGACGATCGACATGGGCCATATTTGAGGGCAAACATTACAAGGTCTAGCCAAAAGATGCAGTTGGACCTTGTCACCCCCAAGGAAACGTGGGTCGTAACCCACATCGTGCTGCCGGTTCATTCGAAGATCCGTGTTTCGCTCGTAAAGATTACGCATGTTGCAGAGGAAATAGCTCAGGCGGCTTTATCTTTCAGAGAAGCATTCTTGAATGCAGGCACTCTGCCAGACTCACCTGAATCGAGCGAGGACCCACTAGTTCTAGCGCAACCACGGGTTTCATTCGACACGTCCATCGTGAAAGCCTACCGCTATGTGGAGTCCGTGCTGCTGCAGACCCCGACCGTTTCGAGCGGCGTAGGAAGAGCCCTAGCCAGAAACTTGTCTCTTCCCAGATATGTAGGCCTAATCAGCTTTTCCACCAGTTTCGCAGGCAAGTTCGATCTGCTAATAGATACGACTGGGACGGACAAGAACCTCAATCTTATCTGCCTGGTGGCAATAAAAACCGAAAAGTACACCGAAGCACTCTTCAGTCATATTGGCGATGAGTACGGTATCAAGAGTGATCTATGCCTAGTTCGATAAGGCGTCGATTAGAGTTGGTTCGTCCCCGACCGCAACCACTTCTGCTCTCCCCTTGGAACGTTTAGAAATTCGGTCCAAGGATTCGCGCACGACGCCACTTTCGCGAATCTGAATCCCAGTGGCCATCGATCGATAGTCGGAGTTGTCCCGGCTGTTATCAAAAAGGTAGGTAAAGTCGAGCCGGTGCACGCTCTGGCCAGTTGGGCGTTCAACGTCCGCCGTAAAGTATTCTGAAGGAACAGTTATGTCAGTGTGGTAGTAGCCTTCGTATTCACAGAAATTCTTGTCAGCTAGCTGCGGTGGCAGCTTGACAGGGCACTCCGGAAAAGGCATTTCGCTGGTATCGTGCGGAATCGGTAGCAGGTAAGTAGCTTTACCGGATACTCCGTCAGAGGCCTTTGCGATCGTTCTCATTGCAAATTCCAGAGCTTTGTCCAACGAGTCAATCCTAAACGTAGTCCGGTCTTCGTCGGGGATGTTGAGTTCCGACAGTAGGATCTCCATTACATTGCTGAGACGGCCAGCCTTTACCAGGTGACCAACCGAATTCGTCGAGAATCCGATCCCCCCAGGGATTCTATGGTCACGCCACCACCGGCGATCAGCTTGCGTCCCAAAGTAGTTTATGCCTGCTTTCCATTTGAAAGCTCTGTCCTCCTTTCCAGGAATCTCAAGGAAAATATCATCCAGGTAAATCTGATCAGGCTTGATCTTTTGGTCAAGGTACATGCTGCACAGTCGAATAGCGGCACCCAGCAATGCCTCATTCGGCTCGGCCAATGCCATCTCCCGGGATGATGCAAGGATCACAAAGTTGCTTGATTCTCCATCAAACGCTTTGCGCGTCCATTCCCGCTTTTTTGACTGAAGCTTCTTGAAAATATGGTTGTCACTCTGACGGAGGTCGTGTGGAGTAAGAATACAGTAACTAATGAGGTCAAGCTTCGAGGCGATCTTCCCGAACAAGCAGGGCTGGTGTTGATAAATCCAGTTACCCAAGATCCGTTCAATCCCTTCTTCGTCGTCGCCTAATGCCCATATCGCTTCGTTAGCCTCAGCGATCTCCGGAGAGAAGCCTAAGTTATGACGCAAGGGATCGCCATCCAGCGCCTTGGTCAATTCGGCAATCGAGGACATATCAATACTCCTCCCCTTGTATTCGCCTCTAACGGCCCTGACACGCTCCGAGGTGATGTTTCGACCAGCGTTTGTACCGGAACCCGCGTCCCGGCGAACACCACTGCGCCGCTCATCACCTCATCCGAACGCGTTACTAGAGGTCTTGGCAGAGCCATCGCGCTCCTTCAAAAGGCAGTTCTCATCTCTGGCAAGTATAGCAGCGAACTTTCCCCATTCGCCGTTCGAATGCCGCACCCCCTTTTCACCGCGCCGTCTCCTCCGATGCGCCTCGTATTCGGCGCGCAGCTTGTACAGAATCTTGCTAAATCATGCTGAATCACGCTCCCATCACTCCATGCGGACGACCAAGACTCTTTCGATCACCTTGCCCCCGGCGATGCTGGCGCGGGCGGCCAAGCTGGCCAAGAAAGAACAACGCACCATGAGCGAGTTGGTGCGCGAGGCGCTCTTCCAGTAGAACGTTGCCATTTCCCACGAGTCTACTTCAGGCATGCTGTCCCTCCCTCCCTCCCCCCCATTGCTGATGTACTGCTTCATCAGCGTCTGGTAGGGGATATTCAGGGCATTGGCGCGTTCCTTCAACCAACCGGACCAGGATTTGTCTGTTATTGCGCCTATCACCGCTATTGCTTGATCAATCGCTGATACTCGTCATGCGGACCAATCCAAACCCAAATGAACTCCGGCCCATCCTCGATTGCGGGTGCGCGGTGATTGATCCCGACCCTGGCGGACCAGAATGTTCCGATCTTCTTGAAGTGAAGCGATGGATGTGATGGGTTCTGTTTCAGCAGCTCAAATTTGCCTCGGGCCACCCGTTGGACCGTTTCCGGCAGACTCTCAAAGCAGGCCCAGAAACGAGTGGTGGTGCGATGCATTCACAGGTCCTTGAGAGTCCCCTTGGCCTTCTCCGCGCGTGCCTCACGCGCTAAGAAATCAAGCCTCCCCGCCTGCGAGTCGGCCTCGATCTCCTCGTCCCACCGCGCCCAATCCCGTTCTGCAAACCATCGGGAAAGGTCGTCGAACTCCTGACTGGACAGCCGTTCGATTTCTGCTTTGATTTCTTCTACCTTGGACATCGCGGTTTCCTTCCAACACGGTCCCATTCAGAAAGTGTCCTTGTCTACGCAAAGCATATCGGCAACCGACTTTTCCGAACCCCATGTATAATACCCCGCTAAGGCAGGCGCGCTGCGGTGTTCCCGGCGCGGCAGGGATCGCATGGCATCCGGTCACGGCATCGTCATTCTCGACTTCGGCTCGCAGTACACGCAGTTGATCGCGCGCCGCATCCGCGAGCACCACGTCCACTCCACCATCATTCCGTTCCATGTCTCGCCCGGCGCCCTGCGCGAGATGAACCCCGCCGGCGTCGTCCTCTCCGGCGGCCCCAGTTCCGTCTTCGATGACGGCGCGCCCCACTCCGATCCCGCGATCTTGCAGATCGGTGTCCCCGTTCTCGGCATATGCTACGGGCTGCAACTGATCACGCAGCAGATGGGCGGCAAGGTTCGTCCCGCGCCCGCGCGCGAGTACGGCCGCGCGCAGCTCGACATCGCCGTCGGCTCGCGCCTGCTGAACGGTGTTCCCTCGCCGCTCTCGGTCTGGAACAGTCACGGCGACGAAGTGATCGAGCTGCCCGCCGGGTTCCGCCGCGCCGCCCGCACGGGTTCCGCCGTCGGCGCCATCGAAAACACCGAGCGCGGTATCTACGCGCTGCAGTTTCACCCCGAGGTCCGCCACACCGAGCACGGCGACGAGATCCTCGCGAACTTCCTGTTCGAGATCTGCCAGGCTGCTCCCGACTGGACTCCGCAGGCGTTCATCGAACAGACCGTCTTGTCGGTCCGCGCGACGGTCGGCTCCGGCCGGGCGCTCTGTGCCCTGAGCGGCGGGGTGGATTCGACCGTGGCGGCCACGCTCGTCCACCGCGCCATCGGCGACCGGCTGCGGTGCGTGTTCGTGGACAACGGCCTGCTGCGGAAAAACGAGTTCCAGAACGTTTTGCACAGCCTGGAACGCCTAGGTCTGAATATCGGAGGGGTCAACGCCTCCGAGCGCTTCCTGGCTCGCCTCCGGGGCGTCACCGACCCGGAGCGCAAGCGCCGCCTGATCGGCAACGAGTTCATACGGGTTTTCGAGGAAGAAGCCCGCGTAACTATGCCGAAAGAGCATGTCGAAAGAAACGAAAGAACCGCAGGAGCCGCGAAAACCGAGGGAACCGAGGGAACCGAGAATACCGAATCCACCGAATTTCTGGTTCAGGGCACCCTCTACCCCGATGTGATTGAATCGGTGTCAGTTCGCGGCCCCTCGGCGACCATCAAGACGCACCACAACGTAGGCGGGCTTCCCGAGGTCATGCAGATGAAGCTGATCGAACCGCTCCGGGACCTCTTCAAGGACGAAGTCCGGCGGGTCGGTGCAGACCTCAGCCTTGACCCGGAACTCCTGAATCGTCAACCATTTCCGGGCCCGGGGCTCGCTGTGCGGATTCTCGGCGAGGTAACCCCGGAGCGGCTGGACCTGTTGCGCGCCGCCGACGAGATCGTCTTTGAGGAAATTCGCGCTGCTGCGCTTTATGAAAGCATCTGGCAGTCGTTTGCGGTGCTGCTGCCGGTGCGCAGCGTGGGCGTGATGGGCGACCAGAGGACCTATGGCTACACGGCCGCCCTGCGCGCTGTTCACTCCGAGGACGCCATGACCGCCGACTGGGTCCGTCTGCCATACGACGTCCTGGAGCGCATCGCCAATCGCATTGTGAACGAAGTGCCGGGCATCACGCGCGTAGTCTACGACATTACGTCGAAGCCCCCGGGAACGATTGAGTGGGAATAGAGGCAGGGAGGTCCGACAAACTTCCTGGTTGCCGGGGAAATAACGCTTTTTGATTGACATTGTTGAGTTAGAATGTATAGCACTAGGCAATAGTGGCGGGCATAGGGTCCGAGACGAACAGGTGGGTTTGGTAAATTAAATGTAACGCGAAGAGGTTTATGAGCGTCTCCTCTGATATGGAAATTGCGCTTCCAGTGCCACAGGTACTGAGTCCTGCCGCGCCTCCGGTGGATGTGGACTGGGAGACGGCTGTAGTGCGCGGCTCCCAGCAGGGTGATCCGGAAGCGTTTCGGCTGCTGATGGAACGATATCAGGGCAAAGTGTTCTCGATCGCTTACTCGCTGGTCCGGCGGCGCCAAGACGTGGAGGACATCGCTCAGCAGGTTTTTACAAAGGTCTATTTCAGCATTTCGCAGTTCGACTTCCGCTCTGCGTTTCTTACCTGGATTTATAAGATTACCGTCAACGAATGCTATGACTACCTGCGCAAGCAACGCTCGCACCGGACGATTTACGTTTCGGAAATGACCGAGGACGAGCAGCGGCAGTTTGCGAACCGGCCGGCTAATGAGGTTCTTCCGGACCGGCAGGCGGAACTGGCGCAGACCACGGCGCTACTGTTGAAAAAGGTGTCCGAAGAAGAACGACTGCTGCTACTGCTGCGGGAAGTCGAAGGGTATTCGATTCACGAGCTGTCGCGCATGTTCGCATGGAATGAAAACACGGTGAAGGTCAAGCTGTTCCGCGCGCGGCAGCGCTTGGTCAAGATTGCCAAGCGGCATTCTCTCTCGGCGAGAAAGGCGTGATCATGCGACATCTGGTGGAAGAACAATTGGAAGAGTACGTGGGCGGAGAGCTTCCCCCCGACAGAGAACGAGCTTTTGAAGAGCACCTGCACGTATGCGGGAGGTGCGCCCAGTCCCTGGCCGAAGCGCGCAGTTCGCGTTCTTATCTGGCATGGCTTGTGCCGGAGGAAGCGCCCCCTGTTCCCGGGCCCGGCTTCTATTTTCGGGTCCAGAAGGCGATCGAACAGAGGATGGAATCGAGCTGGCTGGCTGACCTGACCCGATCGCTGCAGCCGCGGCTTGCCTACCCGCTGCTGCTGCTGCTGGTGTTGTCAGCCGCCTGGACTATGACGATCGAAGTAGAAGCTGACGACGACACCGACTCTGCATTCCCCACACAGTTCTCTGCCATGATTTTCTCCGAAGCGGACCGCCTTGACAGCCGTGACTTGGTGATGGCAACCCTGGTTGACGTAACGGATGAGGAATAGCTGTGAGACTGCGGAAATGGTTTGAAAAGAGCCGCGCCCCGCTATACATTCTGTTGATCTTTCTCTGCGGAGTGGTGTCGGGCGCGCTGGCCTCGAATCTGTGGACCAGTTGGGTTCGGGACAGGGAAGCGGCCCAGGCCGACTCGACGCCCCAGCTCTCGCGGACCCAGAGGACGGTGGAACGCTTTACGCAAGATATGAGCCTGACCCCGGACCAGGCGAAGAAGCTCGCTGTGATCCTGGATGAGATGCGGGGGCAGTATCGGGGCGGCGAAGACGCAATTCGGGCGGAAGGGCGGAACCGGATCCTGGAGATCTTGACGGATGAGCAACGAGTAAGATACGCGGAATTCATCGCCGCCGCCGATGAACGCCGCCGGCTTCGCCGCCTGGAGCGCAGCCTTAGAAGGCAGAGGGAACTGGAACAGCAACGGCAACAACAGAAACAACGCTGAGCGCGGTCTCTACAGGTCCTCCCTTAATTCACCACTTCGCCTAAGTCTTGCTTCAGTAAGATTAGAGGTTACCTCACTCTCAACCTTGCCTGGATGCCACCGGGACACCCCGTGCAGTATGGCTGTCCGTCGAGCGATGCAGTCCGCCTGAGACTGTCGCCACGCAACCAACCCCCAGCCGGGCGATTTTGACCGCTGCGAGATGCATTCGATATACTGAGCTTGGGGACGGGAGAAGGCTTTGTTTCTGGGAACAATCGTAGAGACAGCCAGCGCGCTGGCGTCCGGATTCCGCGTAACGTGGAGAAACCTGCGCCGTCCCCCAGTGACGGAGAACTACCCGGACGAGCCGCCGCACTTCGAGCAGCGATTCCGCGGATTGCACGTGCTGCAGCGCGATGAGCAGGGGCTTGAGAAGTGCGTGGCCTGTTTCTTGTGCGCAGCAGCCTGCCCGTCCAACTGCATCTACATCGAAGCCACCGAGAACACCGGGGAAAACCGGATCAGCGCCGGGGAGCGCTACGCCGCCGTGTACAACATCGATTACAACCGCTGCATCTTCTGCGGCTACTGCGTGGAAGCCTGCCCCACCGATGCCATCACGCATGGCCACGGCTTCGAGCTGGCCAGCTACAACGTGACTGGCTTGATCTACCGCAAAGAGCAACTGCTCAGAACGGTGGATCGTGACAAGTGATCTGTGCCAAGGCAGAACAACATGGTCGAACGTTCGGATCACTGTTCACTGTTCACTACGCATTGTCCTTCTAGTCCATTGGTCCTAGAACCAGTCCGGTACCAGCAGGCTTTTCGCAAAACTGAGTCTGGCGGGCGATGGAAGATCTAGTCATTCCAGCCCACAATCACCTCTTGAATCGGCGATTGTTCCGATGTATGTTCAAAGCTCCGAACGAAGAGAGGATAATCTCCATGCGATGGAAGAGCTGAGGAGGAACCGTGAAATTACCGATTACGGTCACGGTCAACGGCGTGGCGCACTCGTCGGAAGTCGAACCGCGCCTGCTGCTGGTGCATTATCTGCGCGACGTGCTGGAGCTGACGGGAACGCACGTGGGCTGCGAAACGGGCCTGTGCGGCGCCTGCACGGTGCATCTCGACGGGGAGGCGGTAAAGTCGTGCCTGATGCTGGCAGTCCAAGCCAACGGATCGCGGGTGACGACCGTGGAAGGGCTATCGTCGAACGGCGAGCTAGACCCCGTCCAGCAGAGTTTTTGGGAAGAGCACGGATTGCAGTGCGGCTATTGCACGCCGGGAATCTTGATGACGGCTCACGATCTGCTGCAGCGGTTGCCCAAGGCCACGGATGCGGAGATCCAACGGGCCTTGACGGGGAACCTCTGCCGCTGCACGGGATATCAGACCATCGTCGCGGCAATCCGCAGTGCGGGCCGCAAGGTGCGGGCGGGGAAGCGACGCAAGAAGCAGCCTTCGAAGCCTTCCGCGAAACGGCAGAAACAGCCGCCCCACAACATCCCGGCCGGGGTCACTTAGTCAGCGTCAGCGGAAGCGGAAGGGCAAGGAGATATCGAGATGCCTCAAGCCAAATATACCGGCCGCAAGGTGCTGCGCAAGGAAGACGCGCGACTCCTCACGGGCAAAGGCCTGTACGTGGACGACGTGCATCTGCCGAACACGGCGCATATGAAGCTGCTGCGGAGTCCGCACGCGCATGCGCGGATTCGGAAGCTGGATGTCAGCGCAGCGCGATCGCTTGAGGGCGTGGTGGCGGTGCTGACCGGGTCGGACATCCGGGGAGAGCTCAACATGATCCCATCGGCGGCAGCGCTGCCCGACCTGCGCATCCCGGATCATCACCTGCTGGCGATGGACGCTGTTCGGTATGCGGGAGAGCCGGTGGCCACGGTGGTGGCCGAGACACCTTACATCGCCCAGGACGCGCTGGACCGCATCGAGGTGGACTACGAACCACTCCCCGTGGTGGTGGACCCGGAGAAGGCGCTCAGCAAAGATTCACCCGTCGTGCATCCGCAGTGGGACAGCAATCTGGCGGGGACGTTCGAGCTGATTTCGGGCGACATGAATGCGGCGCTCAAGAAGGCCCGTCATGTGGTCAAGGCACGGCTCGTGAACCAGCGGCTGATTCCGGTCGCCATGGAGCCGCGCGCCGTGCAGGCGAACTATCAGGCGGGCGAAAAGATGCTGACGGTGTGGTCCACGACGCAGATCCCGCACACGCTGCGCTCGGAGATCGCGCGAATGCTGAAGTTCCCGGACAACCGTATCCGCGTGATGGCACTCGACGTCGGCGGCGGTTTCGGCAGCAAGCTGAACGTCTATCCCGAGGAAAGGACTGGTTCCGTACGTGGCGATGAAGCTCGGGCGGCCGGTCAAGTGGGTGGAGACGCGCCGCGAAAACATGCTCTGCACGGATCCACGGGCGCGACCAGATCAACTACATCGAGATGGCGCTCGCCAAAGACGGGCGCATTCTGGGGTTCCGGGTCCAGGTGATCGTGGACGTGGGCGCATACCTGCAGATGCTCACGGCCCTGATCCCGACTCTGACGGCGATCCTGTCGCCGGGCTGTTACAAGATGCCTGCCTTCGTCTTCGAGATGAAGGAAGTGTTCACGAACAAGATGGCGACCGACGCCTACCGCGGCGCGGGCCGGCCGGAGGCGACGTACCTGATCGAGCGCGCCATGGACCTTGCGGCAGCGGAATTGAAGATGGACCCGGTGGACATCCGGCGGCGCAATTTCATCCGGGCCAGGAATTTCCCCTACACCACGTGCGCCGCGCTGGTTCTATGACTCCGGCAACTACGGAAAAGGCGCCCCAGAAAGCACTCGACCTGGCCGGGTACAAGCAACTGCGGAAGAAGCAGGCGACGATGCGCAAGAAAGGGAAACTGCTGGGCATCGGCCTCTCGACCTATGTCGAGATTTGCGGCATGGGAC
The DNA here is from genome assembly GCA_965198025.1 of Terriglobia bacterium. Lineage (GTDB taxonomy): Bacteria > Acidobacteriota > Terriglobia > 2-12-FULL-54-10 > 2-12-FULL-54-10 > CAYWWM01. Next base: position 3,614,124 of record OZ240237.1, read on the forward strand.
CGGCGCGGGCGTTCGCGGCCGGCGGCGGATGGAGAGTGCGGCGGTACGCGTCGAGCCGTCGGGAAAGTGACGTGCTGAGCGGCTCGTCGCCGCACCGGCAGGTGAGGAAACCACCTTTGCGCAGATCACGGCAGACGCCCTCTCGGTCCCGTTCGACGACGTGGCCGTGATCCACGGCGATACACAGGCCGTGCCGCAAGGGATCGGGAGTTCGGCAGCCGCAGCGACGGCAGTGGGCGAACGGCGGTCTATATGTCGGCGCAGAAGTGAAGCAGAAGATGACCGAGCTCGCGGCGTAACCCTGCTGGAAATCAGTCCCAAGAACGCTGTCTGGAAAGACGGCAAGGTCGTGGCCAAACGCAATCCGAGAAAAGCCAAGATGTTTGTGGAAAATCGTACAGGAGCCTACAGCGCCAAGAACCTGCCGCCGGGAATGGGAGCCGGGGCTGGACGCCACGAGCTACTTCAGTCCACAGAACTTCACCTTTCCGTTCGGGACACACATCTGCGTAGTTGGAATTGGAGACGGAAACGGGCGAGGTGAAGATCGTCAAGTACGTGGCAGTAAGATGACTGCGGACGGCAGATCAACCCGATGACGGTTGCGGGCCAAGTGCACGGCGGAATCGCCCAGGGCGTCGGGCAGGCGCTCTACGAAGAGGCCGTCTACGACGAATCTGGGCAGTTGCGCACCAGCGAGCTGATGGATTACGTGGTGCCGAAGGCGGGCCCAGCTCCCGTTCTACGTATGCGACAGCACCGAAGACGCCCACCCCGGTGAACCCGCTGGGAGCGAAAGGCGTCGGGGAAGCGGGCACCATCGCCGCTACGCCCGCGGTCGTCAACGCCGTCATGGATGCGCTCGCTCCCTACGGCGTTACGAACCTGGACATGCCGCTCAAGCCGGAGAAGATCTGGCGCGTGCTGCACGGGAAGAATTAGGAGACAGGAGTCAGAGAACAGGAGTAGGAGAGGACGGCTCCGGAGTTGCTTTCTGCGAGGTAATCATGTTTCCCGAGAATTTTGAATACGTCAGCCCTGCGACGGTGACCGAGGCGGCTCAGTTTTTACAGCAGCACCCGGACGACGCCAAGATTCTGGCCGGCGGGCAGAGCCTGATTCCGATCCTGAAGCTGCGGTTGGCCGCGCCACGGTTCGTTGTGGACATCGGGCGGATTCAGGAGCTGAAAGCGATCCGCGAGGACGACGGCAACCTCGAGATCGGAAGCCTGGTACGGCACGTCGAGATCGAGCGGTCGCCGATCGTGGCGCAACATTGTCCGCTGCTCGCTGAAACGGCGGCGGAGATCGGCGACATGCAGGTGCGCAACCGCGGCACGATCGGGGGAAGTCTGGCGCACGCCGACCCCGCCGGGGATTTCCCGGCCGCGATTCTGGCGCTGGGGGCGGTGCTGGTGGCCGAGAGCACAACAGGGACACGGGAAATCGGCGCGGATCACTTCTTCCTGGACATCATGACCTCGGCGCTGGAGCCGAACGAAATCCTGACCTCGATCCGTGTGCCCAAGGCCGGCCCGCGCACAGGAACGGCCTACGTCAAGTTCCACCAGCAGGCTTCCGGGTTCGCCATCGTGGGGGTGGCTTCGATCGTAATTCTGGGACGGGCAGGGCCAAGTGGCCGACTCTCGGGTCGCGGTCACCGGCGTCGACTCGATGCCCTACCGGGCCAAGCAGGTGGAAGAGAGCCTGCGCGGGAACAGCTGCTACCTCTAGGGACATTGCCTCTGCTGCCGCCTTTGCTGCACAGGGAGTCGAACCGCTCTCCGACATCCATGCCTCATCGCAGTATCGCGCCGACCTGGCTGCCGTCTTCACCCGGCGGTCCCTTGAGAAAGCCGCCCGGCGTGCCGCCGGGAAGTGATCCCACCCGGGTTCATCGAACCAAGAGCGCGCAACAACTCAATCGAGGAGGTCGCATGAATCAACGAGCAGTCCGGTTTGATATTGGATGGTTGCCGGCTGTTTGGCTGTGCTCCTCGATGCTCGTTCTAATGGCGTGCGGCGGGGGCAGCGGCGATCCGAATGCAGGGTCCGGCGAGACGCCTGACCCGCCGGGAGCGGCAGGGATGGGCCGCGTCATTCGCCTGGATCCCGCGCTCGATGCCATCGTTGCGCCCGACGCCGCGATTGAAAAGCTGGCGGGCGGTATGCGGTTCACCGAAGGCCCGGTCTGGGTGCGGGACGGCGGTTACCTGCTCTTCAGCGACATCGGCCACAACGTGATCAACAAATGGGACCCAAGCGACGGCACTGTGACGGTGTTCCTGGCGGGGAGCGGCTTCACCGGCGCCGATCCTACGGGCCTCGGCAGCAACCGAACCGATGAGTCCGGCCAAGCCTACAACAACGTCGGCTCGAACGGCATCACGCTCGACGCGCAGGGTCGCGTGGTCTACGCTGCGCATGGCGACCGGCAGATCGTGCGCCTCGAACCCGACGGGCTACGCACGGTGCTGGCACGTGAATTCGAAGGCAAGCGGCTCAACAGTCCGAACGACCTGGTCTACCGCTCGGACGGGTCCCTGTACTTCACCGATCCCCCCTCCGGACTCACCCAGGGGGACGAGTCGCCGCTGCGGGAGCTGACGTTCAATGCCGTGTTCCGGCTGAAGGACGGGGAACTGCAGGTGGCCACCCGGGAGATCGAACGTCCGAACGGCTTGGCCTTCTCGCCCGACGAAACGCTGCTCTACGTGAACAACTCAAGGGGAAGGACGATCACGCAGTTTGACGTGCGGCCCGACGGTACGCTCGCAAACGGGCGTTTGCTGATTGATATGAACTCGGACCCGGCCTTGGGAGGTCCCGACGGCATCAAGGTGGATGAAGAAGGCAACGTGTACGCAACCGGACCGGGCGGGCTGTGGATCATGACGCCGAGCGGCCAGCACATCGGCACCATCGTCTTCCCAGAACAGGCGGCGAACCTCGCCTTCGGAGATGACGATGGGCGGACGCTTTACGTGACGGCCCGTGCCGGGCTCTACCGGATTCCCCTGAACATTCCAGGCGTCCGGCCGTAAATTCTCCCTTTACATTTTGGGTGCTGGGTCAGTTTGAAATCAATGGCGCAAAATGCGGTGCTCGAATCTCCCAATCCACACGAAACCACGCCCGATCAAAGTGTAGATATACCCCTTTCCAAAGACTGAGGATTAGTTCTCGTCCACGACCTTGCGTCCGTCGATCCAGACCGAGTGAATCTCGTGCGTGTTGCGGATGTTCTCGAGCGGATCGGCGTTGAGGACAAGCAGGTCAGCCCGTTTGCCCGGCTGGATGCTCCCCAGTTCATCGTCGAGGCGCAGGACGATGGCGGCGCTGGAGGTCGCGGCACGGATCACCTGCATCGCCGTCATGCCTGCCTCGACCATCATCTCCATTTCGACATGCTCGAAGAAGCCCTGCCAGCGCCCGGGGTCGTTGGCCGAGCCGGTGTCGGTGCCCATGGCAATCTGGACGCCCGCGTCGGCCAGGAGCTTCAGGTTGCGCTTGCCCTGATCGAGCGCCCGCTTGAGAGCCTGCACCCGGGGGTTGTTGCGAATCTCCCCCTGATGCGCCGGGTCACTGAGCAGATCGACTTCCGTCTGGTAGGCGTACATCCCGCGCCGGAAAAACGGGTCCCGGAAAAAGGCCGGCGTTGACTCGTAGACGAACACGGAGAGGTCGCGCGTCAGCGTCGGAACGTAGGCGACGTTGTTGCGTTTCATTTCGGCGATCAGGGCCTGGTCCACGCTCTGGTCGCGCACGCTGTGCGCGATTACGTCAATGCCGTTCTGGACGGCGACCTTGGCATCGCGCAGATAATAGATATGAATCGCGGTGCGGAGACCGCGCTGGTGCGCCTGGTCAATGACGGCGACCAGAGTCTCCGGGTCCATGTCGGTGGCGCGGCCGTTGAGGCGGGTCTTGATGAAGTCCACCTTCAAGTCCGCCAGCCGGTCGACCAAGGTCCGCGCCTCCTCGGGATTCGCAGCGACGACGTTCCTGCCAGTCGTGTAATACCGCGCGCCGCCGACCTTGCCCTGCCGCTGCTCGTCGCGAACCTGGAGGCCGATCCTCTCGTCCTCGGTCGTCTGGCCGAGACTCATGACGGTGGTGACGCCGTAGTCGGCGTAGGCGCGGAGCCGCTGGATGATGTGCTCGCGCACCGGCAGCGTGGTGTTCCCGTCCACGTTCAAGTGCCCGTGGGGATTCACGATGCCGGGCATGACGGTCTTACCGGACAGGTCAACACGCGTCGCGCCGGGCGGAATCGAAACCGATTCTGCGGGGCCGACGGCGGCAATGCGGCCGTCGGTAATGACAATGGTGGACGGCTCGATCGGCGCGCTGCCCGTGCCGTCAATCACGCGCGCGCCGGTCAGGGCCGTGGTCCCGCCGGCGGGCGCCTGGGCCTGGCCAGGCTGCTGAAGCAAAGCAGTGGTCCAGATCAGCAGCGCGCCCAGCAGGGCCGCCGCACGCGGTCTTGCGATACGAATCATCTTGGCACCTCTCGGATTGTTCTCGCACCTTCTCGCGCGCTTACTCCGGCTGGCCGATGGCCTGAGCGAATTGGCTCCAGGTAGCGGTGCTGGCGCCGTGGAGCGGTGCGATGGTCTCAACATCCAGCCCGTAGGCCTTCACGTTCTCGTAGAGCGTCAGGCTGCTGGGTGAGGGATTGGCCGGCGGCGGCTGGTTGGGCCGCACCGTGTAGAGGTCCGCCTGAATCAAGATTTTTTCCTGCGGAAGGTATGCCATCAGCATGTCGTTGCTGTGGTCGAGACCTTGCACGTAATACAGGGAGAGGACGCGGCTGCCGTCGGTGATGGCGTGCTTCTGGCTTACGATCTCGAAGATGTAGCCCTCATCCTGCTCCGTCGGCGGATAGAGCGAAAGCCGGTCCGGCGCGATGGTCCAGGGCTCATGGCTGATGAGCTGGTTCTTGTAGAAGCCGTAGTTCATCTCCTGGTTGACGATCGTGGCGCCCTCCCAGACATAGGTGCGGACGCCCCCCAGGTGGTCGAAGTGGTGGTGCGTATTCACCAGGTAATCGATCGGCTTGTTGGGGATGAGTTCGTGCACCTCTTCAATCACGGCGAGGGAGCGGCTTTCGTTCAGGGGAGCCTCGATGACCGTCACGAAGTTGTCAAACTCGACGGCGATGCTGTGATGCGAGCCGCCCCGGAGATACCATACCCCGTCAGCGAGTTGGGTGGACTCGACGCGCACCGGCGGCACGGTGGCCGTACGGACGGCATCCGGAACGGTAAGAGCGCTGCCGCAGTCGTTCGGGCGGACTTCGGTGACGCGGAAGTCCAAGCCGTTGTGCCCGCCGTTGTAATTGGGCGGCTGGGTCTCATCGTCGAAGCCATCGTGGTGATGGAAGTGGGTCGGGAACTTCAAGCCGCCGAAGTCCTCGTAGTCGCTGTACTCGGTCTCGTAGTTGATGTCGCCCATGACGGGGTTGCCGATGCGGGTCTGGACGCGCGTGAGCATGTTCTGGTCATTGAACTGGCCGTTGACGCGGTACTTCCCCAGCGCCGTGAACGAGACCACGGTGGCTTTGCGGCGTGTGAAGGAAGCCATCGTCCCGAGCGCTCCCGTCTCGTAGCGGGTGAACACCTTAGTGTCCGGCGCCTCCATGGCCGCCTGTATGAAACCGTAAGGAGTGGTCCAGATATCGAGCTGCCGCACTTCGGCGTTCTGAGGCCGGGGTTGGGGCTGTCCCTGGGCGTTCCGGTTCCAGGCATAGTCGCCGCTGACGACCGCCGTCGTCGTCGGTTCGCCCTGGATCGGCTGGAAGCCGCCGCCGCGCGGGGTGTAGTTGCCCTGCCGGATGGTACGCTCCTCAATGGAAGACCGGGCCTCGTAGTTGATGGTCCGATGGTAGCGGGTCAGCTCAACCCGCGGCCAGTCGTCCCGCAGATCATACTGCTGTCCGACCAGGCCAACAAAGCCGGACCCGGAATAGGTGACACACCGCAGGTTCTCAGCGCCCAAGGCGCGCGTAGCCGCCTCCAAGACCGACCGGGCATCCTGCGCCGATGCCGTCCCGGAGCCCAACACCCATGCCATCGCGCAAACCCAAACTCTGGTATGTCGCATAAGTTCCTCCTTACAGATTCCGCCTGTCGAATGATTATCCAAGGCGATGCTTCCGAATTGCAACCGTTTTGTTCCGGCCGCTCACCAACGAGCAGGTTCCCTGGGCACTCCGAGACCGGAAGGCCGGCAGTGTTCGATTTGCGTGCCTTGACAGTTGCTTTGCCGGATCATAGTATCGTTTGGCCGTCGCCCGTGTACCTCAAGGTGCCTGGCGGAAGACGAGAAACCACAGGGAGGATGCCATGCGCGCACTGATCAGGTCTCTAAGCGTGTTGCTGCTAGGGCTAACCGTGTCGGCCGGGACTTCGCAGGCGCAAACCGGCACGTTGGACATCTACGTGATCGACGTCGAGGGCGGAGGGGCCACACTGTTTGTATCCCCGTCGGGCGAGTCACTGCTGATTGACACCGGGTACGGCGGCAGCGGCGCGGTGCGCGACGCGGGCCGCATCCACGCCGCCGCGCAGGATGCCGGCATTCGGCAGATTGATCATCTGATTACTACCCACTGGCATGGGGACCACTATGGAGGCATGGAGGAACTGGCCAAGCGCATTCCGATCCGGCACTTCATTGACCACGGTCCGACCGTCCAGCAACAGCCCGCGTCGGTGGAGTTCCTGAGCAATGTGTATCCCGGGCTGATCAGCCAGGCCAGCCATACCATCGTGAAACCGGGCGACACCATACCGGTGGCGGGACTCGACGTGCAGGTGCTTTCCTCCGGGGGGCAGGTGATCGACAGTCCGCTCCCGGAGGCCGGCCAAGCGAACCAGCTCTGCGCCAGCTTCCAACCTAAGGAACAGGACACCGGCGAGAACGGCCAGTCAGTCGGAAGCCTCGTTACGTTCGGGAGCTTCCGTGCGCTTCATCTTGGCGATCTGACCTGGAACATAGAAAGAAACCTGGCCTGTCCGAACAACAAAGTCGGGACGGTGGACTTTTGGGTGGTCACCCACCACGGGCAGCCGGTTTCGAATCCCGAGGTGCTGGTGCACGCGGTGCGACCGCGGGTTGCGGTTATGAACAATGGGACGCGCAAGGGTGGCCAGCCGGACGCGATGCAGGTGATATTTACGTCGCCCGGACTCGAAGACTTGTGGCAGCTCCACTTCTCGCTGTTGAGCGGGCAGGAATACACCGTCCCAGGAATGTTCATCGCCAACTTGTTTGATGACCAGCCCTCCAGAGTGCCGTTGGATCCCTTGGTGATTCCGAGCGGAGGCCAGCGGCCGCCCGCTCCAGCCCATGAGGGGCAGGCGCATTGGATCAAGGCCTCGGCGCAGTCCGACGGGACGTTTACGGTCACCAACAGCCGGAACGGTTTCAGTAAGACCTATCGGGCTCGCAGGAACTAGCCAAGAGTGGAAAGTCGGGAATGGAAGTCAGCCTTGGTCCATCTTGCTCCAGAATGGATGCCGCGGATGGATGGACACAATGAAGCCAAGATTTAAGATTCGCTGGTACCCAAACGGATTGAAGCAGTCCAGGCGCTGTGCATGATTTTTCTTTTTTTAGTTTGGCCTGGATCTAGACGTGCTATAATTTCGAGCGTTTGTTAGACGAGCCAAATCGTGGAGGAGGGGGGTTGCGTCAATGAGATTTGCAGGTGTTGCAATCCTTGGCTGGATCGGAATCATGATCGCCGGAATCGGCAGCTTGCCTGCCGCAGGCCAGGAACCAGCAAACCCGGCCCCGTCGGACGTTTCGGCCCACCGTTCCCTGCTCAACCGATATTGCGTTACCTGCCATAATGAGAGACTCCGCACGGCGGAGCTGACGCTCGACACGGCGGACATTAACCGCGTACCCGAAGGCTCGGAAGTTTGGGAAAAGGTGATCCGCAAACTCCGTACCGAGGCGATGCCTCCGGCGGGTTTGCCGCGCCCGGACCCGGCCGCCGCAGATGCCCTGGCCACTTACCTGGAAACGGAACTCGACCAAGCAGCCGCGGCGCAGCCGAATCCCGGCGTGGTGGCCGCTTTTCACCGTCTGAACCGGGCGGAATACGCCAATGCGATTCGTGACCTGCTGGCGGTCGAGATCGACGCGGAGGCTCTGCTCCCAGCCGATGATTCGGGGAAGGGTTTTGACAACCTGGCGGCCCTGCTGCCTGTGTCCCCGCTCCTGACGGAACGGTACATGACGGTGGCGAACCGCATCAGTAAGCTCGCCATCGGAGACCCCGGTGCGGACGCAGTCAGCGAGATTTACAGGGTGTCGGAGTTTTTGCTGCAGAATGAGCGCATGAGCGAAGACCTGCCCTTCGGCTCTCGAGGAGGCATTGCCGCACGCCACAACTTCCCGGCAGACGGCGAATACGAGTTACGGGTGCGGTTGCAGCGGAATGGCGACGGGTACGTGCGCGGCTTGCTCAACGGACCGCACTTGATGGACGCCCGCTTGAACGGTTCCCGGATCGAGCTGTTTACGATCGAGAGCGCCAAGGGGCATGGCCGTTCGGGTCCGCTCTGGACGCACAACGGTCCGGACCATCGGGGTGACACGGAACCCTACGAATACTCAGCGGATCGGAATCTTGTCGTTCGCTTCCCCGCCCAGGCCGGCAGTGGGGTGGTGGGGGTGGCGTTTTTGAAAGATCCTTCGGAATCCGAAGGCATGCTCCTTCCGCAGCCCCTATATCTCGACTACGTGGATTACAAGGGCGGCGACCCGGATTATCCCGGAGCTAGAATTGCGGTCGAGAACATCACGATCACGGGGCCCTACGACCCACAGGGGATCAGTGACACGCCCAGCCGCAGCAAGGTCTTTGTTTGCCACCCGGACCGAGGAGACGAAGAGGAAGCTTGTGCCCGCTCGATTCTGTCGACACTGGCGCGACGCGCCTACCGCCGTCCCGTTACCAACGAGGACATCGAGCCCTTACTGCATGTTTACCGGCTTGCACGCGCTGACGAAGGCTTTGAACCGAGCATCGGAACGGCACTGCAGCGGATTCTGATTTCCCCGCAGTTTCTGTTTCGCATCGCGAGCGATCCGGCGGACGTTGCCCCGGCAACCCCCTTCCGCATCAGCGACGTGGAACTCGCCTCGCGGCTTTCGTTTTTCTTCTGGAGCAGCATCCCGGATGAGGAACTGCTCGACCTGGCCGAACAGGGCCGCTTGAGCGATCCGGGCGTCCTGGAGCAGCAGGTCCGGCGGATGCTTGCCGATTCGCGCTCGCAAGCGCTTGTGGACAACTTTGCCGGACAGTGGTTGTTCCTGCGCAACGTAGATGCTGTGTCACCCGACCCGAGGCTCTATCCGGAATTCAACGACAACCTGCGCGCGGCCTTTCGGCACGAAACGGAACTGTTTTTCGAGAGCAACGTGCGCGAGGATCGTCCTCTGGCGGAATTACTGACCGCCGACTACACCTTCGTCAACGAGCGCCTCGCCCGCCACTACGGGATTCCCAATGTCTACGGGGACCGTTTCCGGCGGGTTCAGGTCCATGACGAGAACCGGCAGGGCCTGCTGGGGCATGGCAGCATCCTCACCGTTACTTCCCGCGCCAACCGCACTGCACCGGTGCTGCGCGGCAAGTGGGTTCTGGACAACGTCCTCGGGACCCCGCCGCCGCCCCCTCCGCCCGATGTTCCGGCGCTGGAAGAAAGCGGAGAGGCTATTGAGAACCTCACGATGCGCCAGCGCATGGAGCAGCACCGCGCGAATCCGGTATGCGCAAGCTGCCATTCCCGGATGGACCCGATCGGCTTTGCGCTCGACAACTTCGATCCGATCGGGCAATGGAGAACCTCCGACAGCGGCGCTCCGATCGATGCCTCGGGAGCACTGGCCGATGGAACGGAGTTCAACGGTCCGAATGAGCTTCGCAATATCCTGCTGATCCGTCCGGAACAGTTCGCCATGACCGTGACCGAAAAGCTTCTTACGTATGCTGTAGGCCGGGATGTCGGAGCGCACGACATGCCCGCCATCCGTCAGATTCTTCGGGAGGCCGAGCCCAGCGAGTACCGCTGGTCATCGCTCCTGGTTGGTATTGTCAAAAGCACACCGTTTCAGATGAGGAGGTCACAACAGCCATGATGGTTTTCCAGAAAGCGATTCCCCGCCGCACGTTCCTGCGCGGCTTGGGCGCCACGGTTGCCCTGCCGCTGCTCGACTCCATGGTTCCGGCGTTTGCCGCCGGCGAAAAGCCGGTACTGCGGCTTGGGTACATCTACAACCCCAACGGAAGAATCATGAGCCGCTGGGTCCCCCGGACGGAGGGTGCCGGGTACGAGCTGACGCCCACTCTCGAGCCGCTGGCGCCGTACCGGGATCAGTTCATGGTGCTGAGCGGACTGGACATCAAGGCCGCTGACCCATTGCCGGGAGAACCCGGAGGGAACCACGCACGGCCCTGCGCCGCCTTCCTGACCGGCCTGCACCCGAAACCCGGCGGGGCCATGGGCGTTTCGGTGGACCAGCTGATCGGCCGCCACATGAGCCAGCACACTCAGCTTGGCTCGCTCGAACTGGCGCTGGAGTCCTCGGATGTATTGGGCAAGGGCGATGGCGCGTATAGCGACGCCTATACCAAGACCATTTCCTGGCGCAGCGGCACGCAGCCTCTGCCTGCGGTCGCCAACCCGCGCGCGGTCTTCGAGCGCCTGCTCGGCGGCAGCGGCAGCACGGACCCGGCCGTCCGCCAGCGCGAAGCTCGCAAGAGCCGCAGCCTGCTCGACTCGGTGACCGAAGAAGTGGCGTCACTGATGCCGAAGTTCGGTCCCGGCGACCGTGTGCGCCTGACCGAGTACCTGGATTCCATCCGGGACATCGAGCGCCGCATCCAGCTTGCCGAGGAGCAGTCCTCCCGGGAGCTTCCGGAAATGGACCGTCCTGCGGGCATCCCGGACACCTTCTCCAGGCACATCCAGTTGATGTATGACCTGCAGATCCTAGCCTTCCGCGGCGACTTGACCCGTGTCACGACGTTGATGATGGGCCCCGAGCAGAGTGATCGGCCGTATCGCGAGATCGGTATTGCCGACGGGCATCATCAGTTGTCGCACCACGCGGGTAACCAGGAGTGGATTGATCAGGTAGCCAGCATCGACCGGCATCACGTGGATAATTTCGGGTACTTCCTCGATAAACTGAGATCCACGCCCGATGGCGACGGGACGCTGCTGGATCATTCGATTATCGTCTTCGGAAGCGGCATGAGCGACGGGATGTGGCACCAGCACAACGACGTGCCCACGTTGCTGGCTGGCGGAGGAGGCGGGGCCTTCAAGGGAGGCCGCCACATTCGCTACAACGACGTGCCGTTCTCAAACCTCCACTTGACCGTGCTCGACGTCATGGGGGTTCCTTCGGAGGAATACCTCGACAAGAACAGCGACGCCACCGGCAAGCTGGAACACCTCTCCATCTAACGGTGCAACCGCCCGGGTTATCGGAGCGAGGTCCGAAACCCGGTCGGTTCCCCGGCACAAATGAAACTCGGAGGCAGACGTATGAAGCCCAGAGCGAAATGCTGGACGCAGTGGTCGGTGGTTTCCATGCTGTCCTTGGCCAGCCTTGCCTTCGCCGCTCCCGCAGCCGATGACCTCCGGCTGGTGGATGCGGTCCGGCAGGGCGACCACGAGGCGGTTCGTTCCCTGCTCGCCGAAAACGTAGATGTGAACGCTCCACAGGGGGACGGTGCGACGGCGCTCACTTGGGCGGCGCACCGGAACGATCACGAGGCGGTGGAGATGCTGCTCGGTGCCGGCGCGAATCCGAATGCCGCCAATGACTACGGCGTCACGCCTCTCTCGCTCGCCTGCACGAACGGCGACGCTCCCATGGTCGGGAAGCTGCTGGCGGCCGGGGCCGATCCCAACCTGGCGCAGTTGTCTGGCGAAACGCCCCTGATGACGTGTGCGCGCGCGGGCAACCTCGAAGCGGTCCAGGCGATTCTTTCGCGCGACGGTGTGAACGTGGATGCTCGGGACACCCGCCGCGGACAGACCGCCTTGATGTGGGCTGTGGCGGCAAAGCATGCTCCGGTCGCGGAAGCATTAATTGACTATGGCGCCGACGTCAACGCCCGTTCGCGGGTGATCGAGACGTTCAACCATCTGCAGGTCGAGTACTACGGCAAGGACGTTCATTATCCTGCCCAGGCCGGCGGCTTCACGCCTTTGCTGTTTGCCGCCCGAGTCGGCAACCTCGAGTCTGCGCGGGTCCTGCTCGCGGCGGGAGCGGATGTGAACGCCACGACGCCGGAAGACGGCACCGCACTGGTGGTGGCCACCGCCAGCGGGCATGAAGAGTTCGCGTCGTTTCTGCTGGAAAACGGCGCTGATCCGAACGTCTCCGACGCCACCGGGATTACTCCGTTGCACTGGGCTCTGCAGGAAGGGCTGCGGTCGATCGCTGCGGGCCGCACCGGGGCCACGGACCGTTTCTGGTTTGGCGACCGCGGCAACCTGCCGGAGTTGGTCCGGGATCTCCTGGCGCACGGGGCCGATCCCAACGCGCAAGTCGGCAAGGAGTTCCACCCTTACAGCGATCCGCTCTACGCGCACAATCAGGGGAATTACCTCCCGCAGGTGAGCATCGTCGGCGCAACACCGTTCCTGCTGGCTGCGGCTTCCGGTGACACGGGTTCCATGCGCACGCTGGTCGAAGGACGGGCCGATCCGCTGCTGGCTACGAAGGAAGGCGCTACTGCATTCCTGCTGGCCGCCGGTTTGGGCCGCGAGCCGGTGAGGCGTTCCGAAGAAATGGAGAAGAAGTTTCTCGAAGCGGCCCAGATCACCTTGGAGCTGGGCAGCGATGTGCATGCCGTCGGGCCCGGGAACCGGACGGCGTTGCACGGCGCCGCACTGCTGGGCGATCTGGGGATGATCCGGTTCCTCGTCGAGCAGGGAGCAGACCTTGAGCCGAAGGACCAGTACGGGCAGACGCCGCTTTCGATTGCGCTCGGAGACCCCGGCGGGTTCGTATTTCGGAGCCGTGGGGACGGTCGCTACGACGACCGCTTCCGCCGCCCCAAGGAAAATCCCGCTGTGGCCGATCTGCTGCTGGAACTGGGCGCTGAGCCGTATGCGGGTCCTATCCGCGACCGGTCCGGCGAATAGCTCTGCAAGCCGGCTGGATCTCGAATTGAGTGAGGGCGGTAAGGCTTTTGCTCAGAAAGTCGGGCTCATGTTGGTCGATGTTCCTCCCGCTGCCGGAACATAGCACTGCAACGTGTAATCCATGACCATCCGGTTGGCATTGAACCGCCAGCCGAGCGTCCGAATGGCGCGCTTCATGCGCTTGATCCAGTCGCGGGGCAAGCCGTCGCGGTCGCGCTGATAGTACAGCGGAATCACTTCTTCCCGCAAAACGCGGTATAGGTCTTCGGCGTCCCGGGAGTCATGAATGCTCTGATTGGCGTGTGTTCTGCCGGAGCCGATCACAAAGCCATTCATGCCGTCATAGGCTTCGGCCCACCAGCCGTCGAGAACCGAGAGGTTGAGAGCGCCATTCAGCACGACTTTCTGGCCGCTCGTGCCGGACGCCTCCAAAGGCCGGCGCGGATTGTTCAACCAGACGTCGACGCCTTGTACCAAGTGTCGGCCGACGTTGATGTCGTAGTCTTCCAGGAAGACGAACTTCTCACCAAACTGCCGCTCGTGCATGAGCTCTGCGATCTGCTGCAGCATCCGCTTGGCAGGTTCGTCGTTGGGATGCGCTTTGCCGGAGAACACAAACTGGATCGGCTGCTTGGGGTTGTTCACCATGGAGGCTAGGCGTTCCATGTCACCGACAATGAGATTGGCTCGCTTGTAGGTGGCGAAGCGGCGAGCAAATCCGACAGTCAGGGCATCCGGGCTGAGCACCCGGCTGAGACGCTGGAGCGCCTCGGGGCCTTCGCCGCGGCGCTCGGCCTGTCGCACGGCGCGGCGGCGCACGAACTCCAGCAGACGCGACTTCAGACTCAGGTGCGTTTCCCACAACTCGCCGTCATCCACTTTCTCGATGCCCTCCCAGATGTCCGGCGCCGCGCTGTGCTCGTGCCAGCCCGCTCCCAGGTGCCGGTCGTAGAGTTGGAACATTTGCGGCGCGAGCCACGTGGGGACATGCACGCCGTTGGTGATATGCCCGATGGGCACGGCATCCTCGGCCTTGCCGGGATACAGGCCCACCCACATGGAGCGGGTCACTTCGCCGTGAAGGCAGGAAACGGCCTTGGCACGGCGCGAAAAGCGCAGGCCGAGCACCGTCATGCAGAACTCTTCGTGGTGGTTGTGAGGATTCTCCCGCCCCCATCCCATCAGGTGGTCGTGCGAAAGCCCCAGTGACTCACGGAGAGGCCCCAAATGCTCTTCGATCAGATCTGCGCCGAAGCGGTCATGCCCGGCGGGAACGGGGGTGTGGGTGGTGAAGACGACTTCGCGGACGGACCGCGGCAGAGCCTGGTCGAGGTTCAGGCCTTCCTCCTGCATACGGTTGCGGATGGATTCCAGGATGGCAAAGGCGCTGTGCCCTTCGTTCAGGTGAAGAACGCCGGGAGTGATTCCCATGGCCTTCAAGGCACGAAAGCCGCCGACGCCGAGCAGCAGCTCCTGACGGATGCGAACTCGTCCGTCGCCGCCGTACAGCCGCGAGGTCAATTCGCGGTCTTCCGGCGCATTGCCCGGGACGTTGGAATCGAGCAGCAGGAGGTTGCGGCGACCGACGTTCACGCGCCAGATTTTGGCACAGACTGGACCACTGCGGGTCTCGATCTCCACGATGACCGGCTCCCCGTTGGCGCCAATGGCGGCCTCCATGGGTACGGAATTGATATCCGTCGAACGGTATTCCTCCTGCTGCCAGCCGTTCCGGTCCAACCATTGCCGGAAATATCCTTGCCCGTAAAACAAACCGATCCCAATCAGAGGGATATCGAGGTCCGAGGCGCTCTTGATATGATCGCCCGAGAGAACGCCCAAGCCGCCCGAGTAAACCGGGACGGATTCATGCAGTCCGAATTCCGGTGAGAAGTAGGCCACCGGACGGGGACGCAAGACGCCGGCGTAGGTGGATCCCCAGGCATGGTCCGATTGCAAGTACTCCCGCAGGCGGCGGTAGGCAAAGTTGATCTGGCTATGCAGCATGAGCTCGCTTGCGCGGCGCTCGATGCCAGCCAGAGACATCTCGCTCAGCAGCAGGACGGGGTTGTGGTTCAGCTGCCGCCAGCGTACCGGGTCCAGTTCGCGGAAGATATTGGAGGAATCGGGGTCCCAGCTCCACCACAGGTTTCGGGCGAGCGACCAGAGCTTTTCCTGCAGCGGAGCGATGAATCGGTCCAGGGCGCGGGCCTCGCTTACGACCGGACTCAACTGTGCTGCCATGTCAACCAGCGCACGAATCTCTTCCTGGCTGAACAACCGGGCTTCGAGCGTTTGAACGATCAATACGCCCTGCAGCACACCGCGGTCAATGAGAGGAACTCCCAGGAAAGACTGATAATCATCCTCCCCGGCTTCACGAAAGTACTTGAAGCGCGGATGATTCTTAACGCGTTCCACAGCGACCGGATAGACCTCCTCCGCGACCAGTCCCGCGAGACCTTCGTGCAACGACATCCGCAGCGTGCCGATACATTCAGGGCGCAAGCCCACGGTGGCGGCCAGGACCAGGTTCGCACGGTCCGGTTCCAGCAGATAAATCGAGCAGACGTCCGTCCGGAAACGCCTCGCGATCAAGGCGACAACCTTCGCTAAGGCCTCGGCTGGGTTGCCGGTGTCCTGTGCAATATCGAGGATTTCCGCCAGGCTCTGGAGCTGTGTGGTGTCGCTTACATAATCGGCACGGCTCATGGGGGGTTGCTCTCCGCGTTTTCCTGCATCCACGAATGACTCCAATAAGAAGATCATACCCCATGCTTTGCAATACGTTGCCCCGAAGTTGATGATTCGCCGGCCGGGGCCCAGGCCACTGCCACCGAGGCCGTCCCCTAATGCTTCGCTGCCTGCTGGCAGGGGGCTAGATGAAACGCACCGGTCTTCGGAAGTTCTCTCTAGGGCTCTGGACGTCCAGACGCATTCGGTTCGGGAACGGCCAATTACACCACGGGTTAGCCACCAGGGGTAATGATTGTCAATGTCAGATGCTATAGCTTTTTTGCAGATTATGCACAGAGTGCCGCCGAGGCTTCCCTGCTGCAGATGGGAATTACGTTCAACGTCTATGGGGACTCTTCCAGGGCAGAGAGCATCTTTCCAGTGGATCTGCTTCCGCGCATCGTCCGCGCAGATGAATGCTGCCGGATCGAGCGGGGGCTCCGAGGCGTTCACCGAGCGGTACGGCCAAGCCACCCGGGATAATGTGATCCAGTTCCTTACGGCTGACCGCAACAATCCAAACTCGATCGTCTCCTGCTTGCGGGCTGCCCGCGAGAACGCCCGCTCCATACGCGAGACGATTCCAGCGGCATGTGGGTTTCCATGCAACTGGGCGGAGGTAGCAAGGACACATGGGTGCTGGGAGGCCAAGTCTCGTCGTCGCCGCGCACTCCACAGATTTCCGTTGCCGCTTACCCGAAGGGAGGTCTTCCGAGCCGGGTGGCCGACAATCTCTTCTGGCTGGGCCGCTACATGGAACGGGTGGAGGCAACGCTCCGCTTAATGCGGGCTCTGCTGCCTGCGCTATCCAGCGAAGAGGATTTCGTACGCTCGGCATCGCTCGAAACGGCGATTCATTTTCTGGTCGGCTTGCGGTACCTTTCGCGCGACGACGCGGAGGCTTCGATTGGAGAACAGTGGTGGGGTTTGCAACGCCTTCTGACCGATATGGTCTATGATCCGTCCCGCACGTCCAGCCTGGGGTGGAACTTCAAGGAATTACGCCGCGTTTCCTGGCAGGTGCGGGAACGTCTTTCCGCGGACACCTGGCGAGTGCTCCAGCAGTTGGAGGCGGAGCTTTCCCGGGTTGCACCCGCGGATCCCAACCAGCGATATCTGGCAGAAGTGCGCGCCCTGGATAACGCGATCCTGACGCTCTCCGCTTTTTCCGGGCTGTTGATGGAGAACACGACCCGGGGTTTCGGCTGGCGTTTCCTCGAAATCGGACGCCGCCTGGAGCGAGCGCTCCAGACCTTGGATCTGCTGTCCTCCGGTGTTGCGGAAGCGCACCGCGACGTGGAACCCTACCTCCAGGTCCTGCTGCAAATTGCAGACAGCTCCATCACCTATCGCACGCGGTTCTTGAGCGTGGTGCGGGCCGATCTGGTGCTGCAACTGATTCTGGCGGATGAGGGCAACCCCCGCTCGGTGGCATTTCAACTGGTATCGCTTCTGCACCAGGTCGGCAGGCTGCAAGAAGACGATCCTTCCTGCCTGGACCTGCTGGAACGCCCGCTGGCGCTCCAGGCTCTGACGGCCGTACGGAATACGCCATCGGACGGTCTTTTCGATCGTGATCAAGAGAGACGCCTTCCGGAGATGGGACGTTTGTTGCACGAGGTCCGGACGGTCCTGTATAAATTCTCCGATGCCCTCACGGCTGATTACCTGAGTCACCTGACTGCTTCGCGGTTGACGGCGTCCTTGTGAGGCTGCTGTGATCTATCAGGTAACGCACATCACCCGGCATACCTACGAGGAGGCTGCCGTGGCACAGTGTCTGAACGAGGTCCGGCTGACGCCGCGCGCTCTGCCCTGCCAGCGCGTGCGGGCGCACGACCTTCATGTGGATCCGAAACCGGCGACGTTCGATCACAGAAAAGACTACTTCGGCAACGACGTCACAACGTTTTCGGTGTTGGAGAAGCACAACCGTTTGGAAGCGACCGCCCGCAGCGTTATCGAAGTTGATTCGCAGCCCCCGAACACAGCGGCCGTCGGCGCTTGGGAAGATGCCAGAGCACTGCTGTCAGCGGCCCCCGATGGGCCGGTTCTGGAAGCGATGGACTTCCTTTTCGACTCACCGTTTGTTACGGCGGGACCGGAGTTGACGGAATTCGCCCGCCCCACGTTCCTGCCTGGAAGGCCGCTGCTGGATGCGGCACGCGAGCTTTCCCGCCGGATTCACACCGAATTCTGCTATGAGCCGGAATCCACCTCAATAGAAATGCCACTCACGAAGATCCTGAAGGGCCGACGCGGTGTTTGCCAGGATTTTGCGCACATCATGATTGGCGCGCTGCGTTCCATGCGGTTGGCAGCCCGGTACGTCAGCGGCTATCTCCGCAGCGGTGCTGACTTCCAGGGCTGGCAGGCATCGCACGCCTGGGTATCGGTGTTCGTCCCCGAACTCGGCTGGATGGATTTTGACCCTACAAACGATGTGATGCCGTCGGATGGTCACATCACACTGGCGTGGGGAAGAGATTACGGCGACGTGACTCCCTTCAAGGGAATCACTCTGGGAGGTGGCGGACAAAAGGTCGAGGTCGAAGTGCTCGTGCAGCCGCAGGAACAGTCCGCCACATCATAGATTCCAGCATGTTCGGCAGGCGCCGACCCATTGCTGGGTCTGCCGGAAAAGCCAGCGTTCGACTCAGAGAAAATTCAACGCCCGAACGCTCCCTCCCGTTCGTAAACCACCTTTCCATCCACCATAGTCAACAGGGCCTGGATCGTGGCGATTTCGTCTTCCGGCATCGTCATGTAGTCCTGGTCAATGATCACCAAATCCGCCAGCTTGCCCACTTCAATGCTGCCCAGACGATCGGACTCACCGATGTGCTCCGCCGGATAGAGCGTAACCATTCGCAGTGCCTGCTCCCGGCTGACGGCTTCTTGGGGGTTCCATTCCCGCTGGTAGATACGGTCCTTACGGGTGACGGCGATTTGCACGCGCTCGAACGTGGGCCCTTCGTTGGTGTCGCCCTCGAGGGCGGGGTGTAGGCCCGCGTCCAGGTAGCTCTTGATGGGGAGAATACTATTCAGCCGCTCGATGCCATACTGCAGCAAGCCTGCCTCGAAATTCGACTCGCCGAAGACATGCCAGACGCCGATGCTGGCGTTGATGCCGAGTTGCTTCATGCGCTGAATGTCTTCCTGCGTCGCCATCGGCGTATGGTTCATGGTGAGGAGCTGGTTGGGCCTCTGGATGATCTGTGTATCGAGGCCTTCCTCGAAGGCGTTCACGATTTCGTGCGTGGCCCGGTCGCCCACGGTGTGGTCGGCACTGACATCCCAGCCGAAGCGCACAGCCTGCACAACGGCTTCACGGCCACGGAAGCCTTCCCCTCGCCGCTCCGCCTCCTGTTCCTGGATACGCCCGCCGTAGGGAGAAGCATTGCCCCAGCGATCCGGATAAGGGCGCGTCTTCGGAAACAAGGTCCAGGCATCCCCGCCCAGCATGTTGCCGCCCACGGCCGGAGGACGAATTCCTACGAACCGCCACATGTCGTCTCCAATGCCACTGATATTCCCCATCCGCCGGAAAAACCGCTCGGCAGCATCGCCGGGGATGATGGTGGTCATCCCGCTCATAACCGGCGTCAGCGGGAAGGGCATCCGTATGCGCACAGTCAGCTCCTCCCGGGCCCACAGTTCGCGGATTCCACTGATGATGGGAGGGGCAGTGTGTTCCTTGACCAGCGTCGTGCCGCTGGCACTGATGGTCCTGGTCGCTTCGCGGTAAGCCTCCATAAGCTCTTCAAACGGAATCTTCCAGTAGATGGTATCGTTGACGGCTTGCGCGCCCACGGTGAGTTCTCCGTCCACGTCGCCCGGCCCGCCGATGCAGGGGTTACCTTCCCGTTCGAAGGGACTGGTGACCCCTTCCGGCAGGTACGGCGTGATTTCCTCTGCTGCTTTGCTATTGATGGCCAAAGCAGTGACGTTCACCGGCCCCATAAAAAAACCGGCGTGTTGGGAGATACGGAGTCGAGCTGTTCCAGGGTCAGCACTTCGCAGATGCTGCCTCCCCTGCCCCCCGAGCTCGAACGCGGGATGTTGAGGCCGGTTCGGGGTAACATCACCAGTTCGCCGGGCTCGGCACTGGCTACGGCTTCCCGGATGCTCTGGAGCACATCCTGCGTGTTGGTCCAGAGGGGCCCTCCGGGGAGCCACTTCTTGCCCCAATATTCACGGAGTCCCGTGCCGAAAGGATGCTGGTGAATGTCCAGGATTCCGGGGACTGCGGTCTTGCCTTGAAGATCGATTCTGCGGGTTTCCGGCCCCGCCATTGCTTCAATCCGGTCCGAAGCTCCGACGGCCAGGAACTTGCCGTCCCGGACCGCCACGGCTTCCGCAATGGTGAAGTTATCGTCTGCCGTCAGGATCTTTCCGTTATAAAGGACGGTATCCGCGTAGGCGATGACCTCAGCGGGAAGCGATGGTTCCTGGGCCATCGTCCCTTGCGTAAACGTGGCAAGCCCGATAGCCAGCGAGGATGTCCGTTAATTCGTAGAAAGTAGCGACTCTCAACCCCGGCGATACTGTGCCGGGGGTCATTTTCTGCCAAGAAAAGGAGAGAGTCGCTATGAAGAGAAGATACCAGATCGAAGGCCATCGTGCGGTGCAGAGTTTTCGCCGCTGGGCGGCCGAGAAAAACCCGAACATTCAGATGCTCCTGCCGCTGGCCGAGGTGGTGAGCCTGCTGCAAGAAGGCGTGGGACACCTTCTGCGGGAGGCCGGGCTGGCGTTGATGAACCTGGTGATGGAAGAGGAAGTGCGGCAGCTAGCCGGAGAGCGACATCAGCAACACGTGGGCCGTCGCGCTCACCGCTGGGGGAAGGAAGCGGGTTACTGCGTGGTGGACGGGCAAAAGGTGCCGATCCGCAGAACCCGTCTGCGGAACCAGCAGAACCGCGAGCAGCGGCTAGGAAGTTATGAGCTGTTCCAGCGGAGCGCGCCGCTCGAGCGGTCGGTGTGGGACACGATGATGCGGGGGCTCTCGACGCGGAACTACGGCGCGGTGGTGAAAGAGTTTCAGCAAGCCTACGGGATCGAGAAGTCGGCGGTGAGCGAGAACTTCGTCGAGGCCAGCCGGGAGAAGTTGCGGGAGTTGCTGGAGCGGCCGCTGGGCCAGTTGCGGCTCTGCGTCGTGCTGCTCGACGGCACGCCGTTC
Organism: Terriglobia bacterium; assembly: GCA_965198025.1. GTDB lineage: Bacteria > Acidobacteriota > Terriglobia > 2-12-FULL-54-10 > 2-12-FULL-54-10 > CAYWWM01. Next base: position 3,635,223 of record OZ240237.1, read on the forward strand.
CGGGACCGCCAGATGATGGTGGCGCTGGGGATCGGCTGGGACGGGCACAAAACGGTGTTGGGGCTGCGCGAGGGAGCAACCGAGAACGCCACGGTGGTCAGCGAGCTGCTCAGTGATCTGGCCAGTCGCGGCCTGGACTTCGGCGTGCCACGGCTGTATGTGCTGGATGGCAGTAAGGCGCTGGCTGCGGCGGTGCGCCGTCATGCGGGCCAAGCCGCCTGCATCCAGCGCTGCCAGGTCCACAAGCGGCGCAACGTGCTCGACCACCTGCCAGAAGAACATCGTCAGGCGGTGAAGAGAAAACTGCAAAACGCCTACGGGATGGCCGAATACGCCGAGGCCAAGCGAGCACTGGAGAAACTGCATCGAGAGCTGATGGACCTGAATCCGAGCGCCGCCCGGAGTCTGGGCGAAGGGATGGAAGAGACGCTCACGGTGCATCGTTTGGGTGTGCCGCCGAAGCTGCGGCGGTCCCTCGCCAGCACCAATGTGATCGAGTCGGCGTTCTCGATCGTCGAGACGGTTTGCCGCAACGTGAAGCGCTGGCGCCCGGGAGACCAGATCGAACGCTGGGTGGGATCGGGACTGCTGGTGGCCGAGAGGCAGTTCCGCAAGATCCGAGGGTTCCGCGAGATTCCGCTGCTGCTGGCCTCCTTGGCCAATACCGTTTCCCGAAAACCAGTTGCCAACGAAGCGGCCGCCGCGTAGTCTAGCTACACCGAGGGTCGCTGACTTTCAACGGAATTCCGGGCAATCTCTAGCCAGCGCCCAAAGCAGGCCCTGTTTTCCTTTGATTCCGAATGTCCGCATTTGCTCTGCTCTCCTTCCTCCCGGACTTCCGGGAAGCTCCAATAAGAAAGTCTCTGCCTTCATTCCCGGTGGTTTCATGGTTTCCGCTCCGTGCCCTTTGGACGAGAAAAGCTGGAAGGACTTGTGACTATATCCGTTCTTCAGGGAGCAACTTGTTTTCGATCTGTTTCCTGTGGTCCTTCTGTCGGCAAGAGTATACATTCACTTCCCCCAAACTGAAACCCTGGGATACCCCCGAGCGGTGTTCACCTGCCTGCGCGCTTGTTCCCAATTCCTTCCACCAGAAGGTTTCTCGCTACACCAACCCTGAAAATGGTCCAGACTATCCATATACCCCATAAACTTGTACGGAAATGCTCTGTCGAGAGTTCCGAAGGAACCGAAGGAACCGAAGGAACCGAAAAGGAGAGCCAGGCGAACGGTTCGATTTGCGCAGAGCCTCCGATTACGCAACCCTGGGATAGGTCAACTGAGGTATAATTGGAACTGCGACAAAGTCGGAAGGATTAACGCAACGTTTCGCTGCGTTTGAGGACTGCTATGGAGGTGAGTATGTTTTCTCGGAGGCCACGATCATCGAAGGGGACTCGCAGAGTAGCTTTGGTTGTTATGGCTGCACTACTGGTGACAGCAGGAATCTTCCTTTCTGCCGGCAACCGGTGGGATGCTTCGGGTACGAGAACTTTTGGAAAGGAGCGGCTGCTATCCTGGGAGGAGTTGCCGCAGATGGACGGGGCCATGTGCCAATGGGTCCCTGCCAGCGCCTCCATGACCTTTGCGGCTGCGTTGCAGCAAGCGAGTGCACCGACTGCGGAAGAAGCGGCGGAGAGGGAGCCGCTCCGGGTGATCCGTGACCCATATCCCAGCTTCAGCTCGGTGGCAGTGGACATGGAGCGCGGGGAAGTGATAGCAGGCGATGAAAACCTGTTTCAGCTCTTGGTCTATGACCGGCTTGACAACACGCCGCCGGGTGCGAGGCTGACCGAACCACGGCGAATCATTGCTGGTGATCAGACGGGACTGGAGTTCGTCTGCGGGTTGCACCTCGACCAGACAACGGGGGACGTATACGTAATTAACGCTGACACGGCGGCGCAGATGCAGGTGTTTACGCGCTCGCAAGAGGGCAATGTGCCGCCGTCGCGGGTTCTGAACACTGGCCACGAGATCAGGGGGCGTGGCATTGCTGTCGATGCGGAGAACCAGGAGATCTTCATTGCCAGCCAGCACAATGCCGCGCTGGCGGTTTTTCGCCAGCACGCCGGACCGAACGAGCTGCCGATCCGACTGCTGCAGGGGGACCAAACACGACTGGCGAACGCCCACGGCATTGCTTTCGACAAGCAGAATGACCTGCTCTACGTCGCCAACCACGGACAGGTATCCAGCCGCCCGGATCGCGCGGAGGTGACGGACCCGGAAAACAACCGGCCCAATGTCCCTCTGCCAAGACGAGTGGCGGTGCCTGGAACGGGCCGGTTTGTGCCGCCGTCCATCAACGTGTACCGCCGCACCGCCAGCGGAAACGAAGCGCCGCTGCAGGTTATCCAAGGACCCAAAACACAGTTAAATTGGCCTGCTGGAATCGTGATCGACGAGCGGCAGAGGGAACTCTACGTCGCCAACGACACCGGCAATTCCGTGCTGGTGTTTCCTGCGGATGCATCGGGCGACGTGCCGCCGATCCGCGTGATCAAAGGACCTGACACCGAACTCGATGCACCTGGCGGGGTATTCCTGGACACCCAGAACAACGAGCTTTGGGTCTCCAATTACGGGAATCACTCGCTGAACGTTTACGCTCTCACCGCCGACGGCAACACCGCTCCGTTGCGGCGGATCCGAAGCGGACCCGCCGATAGCCGGGCGCTGATGATCGGCAACCCGGGTGCAGTGGCCTACGACACGAAACGAGAAGAAATTCTGGTGCCCAACTGAGTCGCCCATCCGCAGATTGCGGTCTTCGCCAGGGTGGCGGAGGGCACCAACGCAACGACTCGGAGAATTGAAGGGCAGGAGACGCTGCTGGCCCGGACCATGCACGCGATCCACTATAACGAGGTTCGGGACGAGATCGTGGTGCCGAATCAGTTTGCACAAGCGATACTTACTTTCCGCGCCTCGGCTGTTGGGGAGGAGCCGCCGATCCGGATCATTCAAGGCGACCGCACGCTATTGCGAGGATCGTCGGGGGTTGTCATCGACACCAAGCACGACGAGGTCATTATGGAGAACCGGGTCTTCCCGATTGACGCCAACGGCAATGTCCCGCCGAGCCGCTCGCTCCCGTACTCGGTGGCTGCCGTAGACATGGACAATGATCTTTACATCAGCACAGGCAGAGGCGATGCAGTTTTCGAACTCAGGATCCACGACCGCAACTCCGACAGCGACCAACCGCTTCGGGTCATTGCCGGACCGAAGACGATGCTGATCGGTTCACAGAGGATTCGCGTCTACAATGGCTGGATCATTGTCGCGCACGACGGAGTGCAAGATGATAATCCCAACAACCTGTCGTTTGTCGGGATCTGGAGCGTCGGCGACGAAGGCGACGTGGCACCGCGCTGGACCTATGGCGGACCCCATAAGATGCTGGTCAAGCCACGCGGTATCGACGTGGATCCGAAAAATCAGAGCATCATTGTGAGCGACAAGACGCTGAACGCCGTGCTGACCTACCATGCGCCAGAGATCTTCAGAGAGTCCGGGGTGGAATTTTGACGCAGGGGAGAGAGCGTCCCTGTTGCCCTCCGGGACTCGGAACCGGACCGGTCGCCGGGTTTCGCTGGCGGCGCTGAAGTAATTGGCTGCGGGCGGATGTTCCGTACCAGGGACGCCCGCCTGCGCTTGTCCAAACGGAGCTCGGGCGGAACAATCTTCGCTCTTTCACATAGCCGTTTGGTTCATGCTCGGACTCTTGGTGTCCATCTTTCTGCAAGCGGCTGGGCGACCGTCCGGCTAGCCTTCATTCATTGTCCTTGTCCTGTGTCATTCGATCGGATGGCCGGTACGAATTGTCTGCCGGGAAGATCACGAGGGTGTCCAGCAGCGAGCGCCAGATCCAGTTCGGGCTGAAGCTGGTCTTTTAAGCGGACCCGCTGGATTCACAAGATCAGGCGAAAGGTTTCTGCCGTCCTTCCCCGAAAATCGGGAGGGGCGGCAGAAACTTTTTCTGCAGGGTTTTTCTGGGACGGGAGTTCTTCGGACAACGCTTCCCATTTGTTCCGTAACCCTTCCCGAAGCAGCGCCGGCGGGCGGTTGCTGTTCCGCGAAATCCATTCCATTTCCACAGCTCCAGGCTGTGATCTAGACTCTCTCACAAGAACTGGTACTAGAACTCGGTCCGGTCAAGCGCAGGAATGGTTCCAGCAAAGCCCACTGCGCGTCGCTGGCTTTATAGTGTCTCTGCAAGGGGGTTCGGTTTCCACCAGATCGCCGGAGCTTGCTGTGGTTTGCCATGTCCCTTTTGCTCTGCAACCTATTTATTTTCTTGCGGTTGCCGAGGACTGTTTTTGAGACCTGTGCTAACTTGAATTTGTGTTGCAAATCGTGAACGGCAAGTTATAATGAGCCAGAGTCGGTTTAGTAGTGTAATGGTTCTCCTAGTTGCACAACCTAAACTCGTCTCGGAAACGGGTGATCCAAATTATTCATCAAAGGGAAAAATTTGTCCGTTAGGAGAGGTTCGACCTAATTGCGAGGAGGACGCATGAGCATTTTGCAGCGATGTCAGTTAGTGGTTCTGATGATGATCCTGCCCGGGCTGGCAGCAGCCCAGGTAACAACCGGAACCATATCGGGGACCGTGCGGGACATAACGGGGGCGGTTGTTCCCGGAGCCGAAATCACGATCAACCATCAGGAAACCGGGAATGTCCGGCGGATCACGACGGATTCGCAAGGTCGCTACCTGGTTCCCAATCTCGCTCTCGGGCAATACAGCCTGCAGGCGGCAACCGGAGGATTCCAGACCGTGTCCCGGACGGGCGTGCGGCTGACGTTGGGACAGCAGGCCGTGATCAACTTCACGCTGAGTCCCGGCGCGGTAGCCGAGACGGTTACGGTGGTTGGGGAAGCGCCGCTGGTGGATACCTCCACTTCGGCTGTGGGGAACCTGGTAGCTGAAGAGCAGATCAACGAGTTGCCGCTGAACGGCCGCGATTATGTGCAGCTGGTTCTGCTGCAACCGGGCGTGGTGCAGTACCGCGAGCAGAATCGTGAGTTGAACCGCGGAATGGGCGTGCGGATGTCGATCGGCGGAGCCCGCGCCAATCAGGTAAGTTACCGGCTGAATGGCCTGGACATTGCCGACGGCGCCGGAACGACGCCCGGCAGCGTGACGGGAAACAACCTGGGTGTGGACGCCATTCAGGAGTTCCAGGTTCTGACCAATACCTACTCGTCCGAGTATGGGAAATCGGCCGGTGGGGTCATCAACGTGGTGCACAAATCGGGGACGAACCAGTTGCACGGGTCAGCATTCGAGTTTTTGCGAAACGACAACTTCGATGCAAACCGGTGGGAGAACAATCGCTTCACGGGCGGACTCAAGCCGGAGTTCCGGCGGAACCAGTTTGGCGGTTCGGCCGGCGGCCCTATATCGCAAGATCGGTTGTTCTTCTTCGGCGCCTTTGAGGGACTGCGGGACGCGTCCTCTGAGACAACAGTGGCCAACGTCCTGAGCATGCAGGCTCGCCAGGGATATCTGGGCGGCAATTTCATTGGAATCGACCCTGTGGCGCAACCCTATATCGACTCCATCCCGCTGCCGAATGTGCCCGGCAGTGAGGACGAGAGAGCCGGGACTGCCCAGATCGCTCATACGTTTGCCACCAGCGCGGACGAGAACTATATCGTGGGCAAGATGGATTATACGTTGTCCGAATCCGATATGCTTGCCGGCAGCTACACGTTCAATCAGGGTTTGATCGTCAATCCGGCGCCCCGGGGTGGAATGCCGACGTTGACAACCAACCAGAGGTCGCGGGCGCAGTATGTAACGCTGCGGTACACGCACACCTTCACTCCCACGGTTCTGAACACCTTCAATGCCGGCTTCAACCGAAGCAAGGCTCGGGAAATCCATGTACCGATCTATGACTTTCCTCAGAGCCTTGCCTTTCTTGCCGGGGCCGAGTGGCAGACCTTTGAGATAACCAATTTGGGCCGTCTGGAATATAACTTTACCGACGACTCCGACTCCGGCCGCGATCTGGTTCTGAATACCTGGCAGTTCTCCGACAACCTGACGATTGTGAAAGGCAGCCACACTTTGAAATTGGGAGTTGAGGCGTACCGGTTCGGGTTCCGTTACGTGACGGATGGGCGCGCCGGCGGCGGCGGCCGATTCCAATTCCGGGGGGTCCGTCAATTTCTGCAGGCCGATACCCGGCGCTGGGAGGTACAGGACCCACAGGCTCAGGGCCGGCGCGCAAGCATCTTCCAGGAGATGTACGGCGCATACGTGCAGGATGATATCCGCGTGACGCCCTCTTTGACGTTGAACCTGGGAATGCGGTATGAAATCGTTACCACGCCTCGAGATAAACTGCCCCATCAGTCCACGCTGAGGAGCCTGACTGATCCGCAGCTGACTACGAGCCATTCGTGGTGGTCCCGCAATCCCTCCCTCAGCAACTTTGCGCCGCGAGTTGGCTTTGCCTGGGACGTCTCCGGCACGCAACGAACAGCGGTTCGCGGCGGTTTTGGACTGTTCATGGATCCTCTGACGACCTACTATCACCTGCCCACCATCCAGAACAATCCACCGTTCCGGCTGTTGCGGCGCATCAACGGCGCAGTGTTTCCGGGATCGCTCGAGCAGCTTCGGGCCACACAGAACGCGGCTTTTCAGTTGACCCTGATCGAGGCGGAGCTCGACCAGCCCTACCGGATCCAATACAACCTGGGCTTCCAGCATGAAATCATGCCGGATACGTCTGTGGGAGTGTGGTACGTGGGAGCACAGGGAGTACATACGTCACAGATGTATTTGAATGCGAATACCCGGATTCCGTCGTTCGACAGCAGCGGGCGGATTTTCTTCGACGAGAATGCCCATCCGGGCGATGTGGCAGGGCGGGTCAATCCGAACTTCACGACCATGCAGTACCGTGGGACCGGGGGCCACAGCTCCTACAATTCGCTTCAGTTGCAACTGCAGCGCCGCGCGGGAGGTTTGCAGTTCCAGACCTCCTACACGTGGTCGAAGAGCCTCGACAACGGAAGCATCTTCACGTACAGCTCGGAAGGCGGCAATACGGTTTCGCTTCAGAACTTCTACCAGCCGCATCTGGAAAGGGGAGTCTCTGCCTTTGACGCCCGGCACGTCTTCACGTCGAACGCGCACTACGACCTGCCTGAGTTGCGCGACGCGAACGCAGTGACCAGGAGTGTGCTGGGAGGCTGGCAATTGGGCGGAATCTTTACCGTATCCACTGGACATCCATTCACCCCTTACATGGCCTTCGACAATGCGAATCTCCTGACTCGCAGCCGCGGAGATCATCTGAGGCCCGATGTGAAGCCTGGCGCAGACCTGCGCAATGCGGTGAATCCCGACAATCCGGAGCAATACTTCGACGCAGCCGCGCTGTTCCAATTGCCGCCGGAAGGATACCTCGGCAATATGAGCCGTACCCCGCTGGTGGGACCGGGAAATTTTGTAGTCGACTTCACTCTGAAGAAGCGGTTCCTGGTTGGAGAGTCAAAGAGTCTGGAGTTCCGGTCGGAGTTTTTCAATCTGTTCAACCGGCCGAATTTCCGCGCTCCGGAAAGCGACGAGAGACGCGTATTTTCCTCTCGCGGCTCTGATGGCCAGGGAGTCATTCCCAGCTCCGCAGGACAGATCACTTCGACGACCGGCTCGGCGCGGCAGATTCAGTTCGGTCTGCGTTTCGAGTTCTAACGGATCGTCTGTCGGGGAGAGAAACCCCCGTTCGCGGAGGAATGTGAGCGGGGGTGTTTCCTGGCCGTCGCCGCACCCGGTTGGATTTGCTTGACAATGCGAACAAGATGGTGGTATCCACGGTAGGGTGGAGGGGCTTTTTTTAGCCTAAGGAAGACCACAACTCTTTGAAAGACCCCCGAATTTAGACATCGGGTCCGGACTTGCCTCTTGGGGAAGTCTAGCGAAGGATGCATCACGTTGTTACGGGCGATTCTGATTGCGTTAGGAATAGCGTTTGCCGGGACCGGCTTGCTTGAAGCGGCTGGGCAGCAGACGGCGAGCACTGAGCCTTCTCTATCTAGCGAGCAGGCGTTGCTCAATCGTTACTGCGTTACTTGCCACAACGAGAGGCTCCAGACAGCGCAGCTGATGCTCGACACGGCTGACGTGGAAAACGTTGCAGCCAATGGGGATCTCTGGGAACGTGTGGTGAGGAAGCTGCGGGCTCGCGCGATGCCCCCGGTCGGAATGCCGCGGCCGGATGAAGCTTCGTATCACGCGCTCGTCGAATACCTGGAAACGAAGCTGGACGGCGAGGCTGAGGCCAACCCCAGTCCAGGCAGGCCGGCCATCCAGCGTCTCAACCGGGCCGAGTACGTCAACGCGATCCGTGACTTGCTGGCTCTGGAAATCGACGGAGAATCGCTGCTACCCCAGGACAACGTGGGCTTTGGGTTTGACAATGTCGGCGATGTCCTTTCCGTGTCTCCGCTGCTGATGGAACGATACGTACTGGCGGCCGAGCGGATCAGCCGTCTCGCCATAGGAGACGCAGAGGTGCGTCCTGTGGCGGAGCAGTATGAAGTTCCCGATGAATTTCTGCAAGACAGCCGGATGAGTGAAGACCTTCCGTTCGGGTCGCGCGGCGGAACGGCGATTCACCATCGTTTTCCACTCGATGGAGAGTACGTTCTCCGCGTGCGGCTCCATCGGAACCAAGATGGATACATCCGCGGCCTCCGCAAACCGCATCGCCTTGATGTCCGTTTGGATGGCGCCCGAATCAATTTGTTTCAGATTGGCGGCGAGCTCCATGGCAGGTCGGGTCCCCTCTTTTCGGAGAACCAGAATCCAGCCTTCAGTGGCGACCCCGAGCAAGTGGGATACGAGTTCAACGCGGATGAAATTCTCGATGTTCGCTTTCCTGCAAAGGCGGGGACGGGTTTGGTCCAGGTCGCATTTCTGAAGGAGACGGTAAAGCCGGTAGGGGTCCTGACGCCGCGTTTGCTACTGAGTGATATCGATCACTATAAAGGCGGCAATCCCGCCGTCGAAAGTGTCACGATAACAGGTCCCTTCCAAGCACAAGGATTAGGGGAAACGCCCAGTCGGAGCAGGATCTTTGTGTGTTACCCGAACACCATCCAGGAGGAAGAGGCCTGTGCCCGGACGATTCTCACCACGCTGGCCCGTCGCGCCTATCGACGCCCCGTTGCAGAAGAGGAAATCCAGGACTTGCTCGACCTGTACATAGTTGGACGGAGGGAGAATAGCTTTGATCGAGGAATCGAGATGGCGCTACAGGGCATCCTGGCCGGGCCAGAGTTCCTGTTCCGGGTCGAGCAGGATCCGCCGGGCACTCCTCCCGGGAGCCCCTATCAGTTGAGTGATTTGGAACTCGCCTCCCGGCTGTCTTTTTTCCTCTGGAGTAGCATTCCTGATGAGGAGCTGTTGGGACTGGCGGAGAGCGGTCGACTGCAGGACCCCGTGGTGCTGAAACAGCAGGTGCAGCGAATGCTGGCGGATCCCCGCTCGAAGGCATTAGTGGACAACTTCGCCGGCCAGTGGTTGCACCTGCGTAATCTGGTCCAAGTGTCGCCGGATCCGGAATTGTTTCCCGATTTCGACGGGGAACTGCGAGATGCTTTCCGCGAAGGAGACGGAGCTTCTCTTTGAAAGCATGCTTCGAGAGGACCGCCCCGCGCTGGAGTTGTTGCGAGCTGACTATACGTTCTTGAACGAACGGTTGGCCCGCCACTATGGGATTCCGGGCGTTTATGGAAGCCATTTTCGGCGCGTGGGACTTGCAGATGAGAACCGGCAAGGGTTGCTGGGCCACGGGAGCGTCCTGACGGTGACGTCGTACGAGAACCGGACCTCTCCGGTGCTCCGCGGAAAATGGGTGATGGAAAACTTGCTGGGCATGCCCCCACCCCCACCCCCGCCGGACGTTCCGGCTCTGGAGGTCAAGAGCCAGGATGGCCAATCTCTCACGATGCGTCAAGCAATGGAGCAACACCGCGCAAATCCCGTGTGCGCCAGTTGCCACAAACTGATGGATCCCATCGGCTTTGCTCTGGAGCCCTTTGACGCGATCGGCAGGCGGCGGACCATCTACACTGAGAACAACGACCCAATCGACGCTTCCGGGACTTTCCTTGACGGAAGCGATTTTCAGGACACAGTCGAATTTCGGAAGGTTTTGCTGGACAAGCCCGAACAGCTTGTCCATACGATCACCGAGAAACTGCTCACCTACGCTTTAGGCCGGGGAGTTGAGTACACTGACATGCCGGCGGTCCGCAAGGTTGTGCGCGAGTCTGCCGGAGACAACTTTCGTTGGTCGTCTCTAATACTCGGAATTGTCGAAAGTATCCCGTTTCAGATGAGGAGGTCGCGGACATGACAACGATTTTCAGAAAAGCCATTCCCCGCCGCGCGTTTTTGCGAGGCACCGGCGCAGCATTGGCCTTGCCCCTGCTCGACTCGATGTTCCCGGCGTTGGCGGCGGCGAATACTGCAACTGCCAAACCGAGTGTTCGTCTCGGATATCTCTATCTGCCTGTCGGGCGGATCATGGACCGGTGGACCCCCAAGACCGAGGGCTCCGCATATGAGTTGCCTCCGACTCTGGAACCCCTTGCTTCTTTTCGGGATCAGTTTTCGGTGTTAAGTGGTCTAGACATTAAGGCGGCTGATCCGTGGCCGGGCGAGCGCGGGGGAACCCACGCACGCCCCTCCGCCGCATACCTGACCGGCGTTCATCCTCAGCCGAACAAGTCACTGGGGATTTCGGTAGACCAGATCGTGGCCCGGGAAACGGCCAAACACACGCAATTGGCATCGCTCGAACTTGGTTTGGACCCGCCGATTTTTGCAGGGGGCAATGAAGCCGATTACGACGGTTACTATCGCAGCACAATTGCATGGCGGAGTCCCACCACACCGCTCCCGATCGAGAACAATCCTCGTAAAGTCTTCGAACGAATGTTCGGAGACAGCGACACTACCGACCCGGCGGAACAACTTCGGCGAATCCAGAAGCGGCAAAGTATCCTGGATTCGGTGCTCGGGCGAGTGGATCGCCTGATGGGAAACGTCGGCCCAGGTGACCGCATCAAGCTCACGGAATATCTCGAAGCGGTTCGTGATGTCGAGAGGCGTATTCAGGTGGCGGAGGCAGCGGCCGCTTCCAAGGACACTCAAGAGCAACCGTCAATGCAGAGACCTCTGGGCATCCCAGCGACTTTCGAGGAACATGCCAAGCTGATGCTGGACTTGTTGGTGCTGGCTTACCGCACGGATCTGACGCGCGTCAGCACTTTCATGATGGGCTGGGAAGGGACCAATCGTACGTATCGTGAAATCGGGTCCCATGACGGACACCACTCCTTGTCCCATCATAAGGGGATGCGGGAAGCCATTGCGATGTTGGAGCAGATTGACCTCTATCAATCCCAGATGGTTGCGTACTTCTTGGACAAGATGGCATCCATCCCGGACGGAGAAGGGTCGTTGCTGGATCATTCGATGATCGTCTCCGGAAGTGCCCTGAGCGACGGGAACCTGCATTTGCACAACAACGTTCCTACGCTGCTGATCGGAGGCGCTAACGGTCAGTTGAAGGGTGGAAGACACATCCGGTATTCCGGCCTTCCGTTTTCCAATCTTCACTTGGCGACACTCGACATATTGGGTGTTTCCGCCGAAGGGTATGTAACCAAGGACAGCGACGCCACCGGCAAGTTGGAGGGGCTGTTCGGATAAGTTAGCGGTTCAGCACGAAGATATCAAGAACGGCAACAAGCAACCGAAAGGGGAGAAGTGTGAGTTGGTCCGTTCCTTCCGCCAATTCACGCAATCCCCATGAGGAAAGGCGAGTATGGACGGCAGAATTAAACGTGTCTGTGGCTGGTGGCTGGCGGTTCTCGTTCTCGCAGCTCCTGTAGCCGCTGCACAGGATTTCTCCCTCGTGGAAGCGGTCCGGGAGGGGGATCGAGAGACGGTCCGTTCGCTGTTGCAACAACAGGCCGACGTGAAATCTCTCTCAGCCGGATGGTACAACGGCTCTGCATTGGGCGGTCCACCGTAACGATCTGGAAACGACGGAACTGCTGATTCGCCACGGAGCGGACCCGGACGCTGCGAACGATTACGGCGTCACGCCGTTGTCGCTGGCTTGCACGAACAACAATGGGACCCTGGTGGAACAACTGTTGCAAGGCGGCGCGAACCCGAATGTGGCTCAATGGACGGGCGAGACGCCACTGATGACATGCTCCAGCACGGGGGCGGTAGAAGCTGTGCGATCGCTCCTGGAGCATGGAGCGGACGTGAACGCCAAGGAAAACGAGCAGGACCAGACGGCTTTGATGTGGGCGGCCGCAGAGAAGCACTCGGAGGTTGTGCGGCTTCTTGTCCGGCATGGGGCGGACATTCAGGCCCGTTCCAAGCAGATTCAATTGCCGGAACCGTTTGTCATAGAAATGGGAGGCGTGTTCGGTACCAATTATCCCCAATCGGTTTATTTCCCGAAGGTGACAGGAGGCTTCAGCGCACTCCTGTTTGCTGTTCAGCAAGGTGATCTGGAGTCGACCAGAATCCTGCTCGAAGCAGGAGCCGATGTAAACGACTACTCGCCGGAAGACGGGAGCGCGCTGATCGTGGCGACCGCGAGCGGCCACGAAGAGCTGGCGCTATTCTTATTGGAGCAGGGGGCTGATCCGAACGCAAAGGACCCTTTTGGACTCACCGCGCTGCATTATGCCTTGTATGAAGGGCTACTCACTCTCGCCGGCTTCCAACCTTCTCCTACTGACGCGTTCGGCTGGTCGCGTCCGAACCGGCCGCAGTTGGTAAGGGCGCTTTTGTCCTACGGAGTTGATCCGAATGCCCGCATATCGAAAACTTTTCCCCATCTGGACAATCCATTTCTAGCCCGTGGAACGGAGGATGCACCCCAAATAGAACCCGTTGGGGCAACGCCTTTCCTGTTGGCCGCAGCATCCTCGGACATCCTCAGCATGCAGATCCTGGTGGAAGGAAGAGCCAACGTTCAAGCGACCACCATCGACGGTGCGACGGCGTTCATGCTGGCAGCCGGCCTGGGGACCGAGCCCGGCCACCGCGATGAAGAGGCTGCCGTGGAAGCCGCCAAACTGGCATTGGAGCTGGGCGCCGACGTCAATGCAGTCGTGAGCAATGACGGCCGCACCGCTCTCCATGGCGCGGCACTGCTGGGATGGAATCGAATGATTCGGTTCCTGGCGGAACAAGGCGCCAACCTGGACGCTGAGGACAAGTACGGACAGACCCCGCTCACCATCGCCATGGGAGACCCCGAGGGCAGGGTGTATCGGCCACTCGCGGGTGGCAAGTACGACGACAGGTTCCGCCGGCCACGCGAGTTCCAAGAAACCGCAGAGTTGCTGCTTGAGTTAGGCGCCGCCCCGTTTACCGGTACGGTGAGAGATCGGTCGGGGGAGTAAAAACCGTCCCGCGCGCTGTGTCTTGCTGCAACCTCACTGGACATTGGCTCCAGGTGCAGTCATTTATGGACTGACCTGGATGAATTGGGATGGCTTTTCGCAACCACGCATCGACTACAAGTTATTAATAGTAATAGATGTACTAGACCATTTTCAGCGTTGTTGTATAGCCCGCAGGCAGGGCAGGCATTCTTGCCTGCCTCTTGAGAGCACAGACCAGGGAGCGATGGTTCTGAATCCGAGCCGTGCGAGTCAACAAGCGGTCCATCCGAGCCGCGACCGCAAGGGAGCGGTGGTTTTGAGCGAGTAACCACTACCCGTTTTTTTCTGCCGTGGGCTGTTCTGTCGTGCGCAAGGGCACGGTTTCAAGCGTGCCAAAACGCGGTTGTAAGAATCATCTTCCGCTCTGCCGAAGGCTGTCGCGGAGCCTCGGCGCAGCGACAAGGTAGGGCAGGCATTCCTGCCTGCCCCCATAGAACACAGGCCCGTCCCTACTTTGTGGCTGCGTGACCGGCCCTCGGTTTTTTGATCCAACGGGAAGGTGAGTTTTGCGGCAGAATCTGGAAGCTGGAGGAGGGGATTTCCGAGCAAACGGAGTTTGGACGAGATTTTTCGATAGCTCCGGACTTTACCCGACGGGGACGTCAGCCGGAAGCACTGAACTTTAGAGATAGGAGACGAACTCTGGCAGCTGAACCGTTGGGGGTTATATTGGGGGCTCGGTTTATGGCTCTATGATAAATCTTTTAAAATATTACAGTTACAAGATATAATGGCGGAGAGGGTGGGATTCGAACCCACGGTAGAGTTTCCCCTACACACGCTTTCCAAGCGTGCTCCTTAAGCCACTCGGACACCTCTCCATAGGCAAGACCGCACATCCTAGCCGGTGTTGCATGCGGTGGGTCCCGCAACCTGTTAGATTGTATGACGGTGAAGGCAGCCTCCGCAAGCTACCCTGGGCAGCTTGCCTGGGCCGGTCCGGCGGGGAATGTCCGTCCGGTGACCGACGTCGTAGAACAGACTCATTTCCTTCAGCCGGCTAGTCTTCACAAGCTTCGCCGCCAGCGGTGACAGATCGATCCTGCGCGACGGCCTGCATCACCGCTGAGCGGGGAAACCGGGAATGAGTTGGCATCCTGCGAAGGGATCAAGAACGATATCGCCTTCGTTGGAACTGGCCTGCACCGTCTTGCCGGTACGTTTCGAATGCGTTTCGCCATAAGCTTCTCGCATCACTCACCGGCCAATACCGGAATGGCGTTCGGTGGATCGGATGGAGCAGCCCTCTATCAAACAGTTCGGAGCGAATACGGCTTTCTCTTGGCTGATCTGCATATCCCCGAGCGGCCGTTTGTAGTTCGGATCGAGGAAGGTTCGCTCGCAAGGTCAACAACGATACCCCTGGACGCCGTTACAATTCTTCCGTGTTTGTAAGCATTACTCTGGCTGTTGCTACACATCATGGCACATAATCAAACGATCAATTGCCGACAAAGAGTCCGAGGGTCAAGACTGATGGAGATAGTGCGCTGCGATTCATACGGGAGACCAGATGGGCGCGAAGACCCAACCCCGCGCAATAAGCGTGAATGTCAATTTTGGCAACGGAATCGTAACCTGCGAGGGGTTCAACAGAAGTCAGCTTCAAATCACCGAAGTCTGGTTTGACCCGGAGCAGAAGGCCTCTGCCAGCGAGAGATTCCACACACTCTGAAGACACTACCCGACTTGGTTGTGGGGGAAGCTGAGTGGCGGTAACTCAGGGCGCCGGCATCCCCAGCGTTTCGGCATAGGCCAGAATCGCCCGAGGATAGCCGTCCGCGGAGCCGTAGTATCGTCCGAGCGCCTGCACATTGTCTTCCCGCCAGCCATGCTCGATGAGGAAGTTGGCGGCACTGAACAACGCGTCGTCGATTTCGAACGGGTTCACGACGGTGTCGTCATTGCCGTCCCGGCCCCACTTCAGGACTGACACGGGCAGGAACTGTGCCGGTCCCATGGCCCCGGCGTAGGAGCCAAGCACCGACAGGCAGTCCTCTTCTTGCCTATTCCGGCAGTAGGAGGCGAGAGCCACAAGGTTCTCGGCGGCCCATTTCCATTTCCGCTCTTCCTCGCTTTGCAGCAGATAGGTGTAATAAGCGTTGAAGACGACGTAGCGGCCGGAGTTCAGCCCCAGGTTGCTCTCGACGCGCAGAATCGCCGTTAACACTTCCTTCGGGACTCCGTAGGCCTCCTCCGCCCGCTGCAGCGTTGCCCAACGGTCGGCCAGGAACTGCTTCCCTCGGGAAATTGATTCCCGCGTGACGAGTTTTGCGACGAACTGGTCCCAGTCGATCTTGCGCGGTCGGATTTCTCGCGGCGGGTACTCCTTGACGCGCGGGTCGGCGAAAAACGCTTCGGCCTCCATCCGGGAAAAGCCGTTCGCAACCATCTCGGAGATGACATACTCCACCCGTGGATTTTCCTGCGGAGCCAGTGCAAACGCCAGAGGCAAGATCAGCAATAACATCGGTGTTCGCCTTGCAAGTAAATTTGCGTTGATTGTACACTGCTGCTTCCCCGGATTCCATGCTGAATTGTGCCATCCGCTCTTTTGGCAGGTCCCTCAAAGAATTCGCCCGCCCGGCACCCTTGCGAGCTTCTTTTAGTAGGTGGCCCGCCGGCAGTGGGGTGATCCTGTTGCTTTCCAAGTCTGGTTCGATGACGGTTCACGAAGGTCCCGCCCGTTTGCTATTCTATTGATTGCATCTCTGATTTTGAGGGTTTCCGCAGAGAGGCCGGAATCGAAGGAATGTCCAGTCGGATGCGTTCCTTATAACGGCGTACTCTGCAAGGTGTGAGAGGTGACCCCATGCGAACGCGATCTATTCTGGCCAAGCTCGCGCTGGCGGGAATTCTGGGAGGGGCTGTGGGCTGGGTGCTGTGGCGCCCTGCCGAACCCATCCAACTGGCGGCGGCGCCGTCCCCGGCGGTGGTCCAGCCCGTTGCTGCGCCGGCTCCTGCAAGCCCGGCGCCTGCCGATCCGGGCACTTCGTTCGACGAGCAGAACAACATCTCCATCTACCAGGAAGTGAGCCCGGCCGTCGTCAACATTACCAGTACCACCATTCAACGTGATTTCTTTTTCCGGATCTTCCCGGTGCAGGGCAGCGGCTCCGGCTTCTTGATTGATGACAGGGGAAACATTATCACCAACTACCACGTGGTCAGCGGAGCGCGCTCCGTCGAGGTGACGCTTGCGGACCGGACCCGCTATCCTGCCCGGCTGATTGGCCGCGACCGACTCACTGACCTGGCCGTGATCCAGATCGTCCAGGAGGAGAATGAGCCGCGCAGAGATTTCCCCTTTGTGCAGCTTGGCGATTCCGACCACCTTCTCGTTGGACAGAAGGTGCTTGCCATCGGCAACCCCTTTGGCTTCCAGGGAACCCTCACGACCGGCGTCATCAGCGCCCTCGGCCGGAGCATCCAGGACGAGGGTCGCGTCCTCGAAGATATGATTCAAACCGATGCCGCCATCAACCCGGGCAATAGCGGAGGGCCTCTGCTCAACTCGCGCGGCGAGGTCATCGGAGTCAACACCGCCATCTTCGGGCCGGAGGGAGCCAATGTCGGGATCGGTTTCGCTCTTCCCGTCTCGCTGGTCAAGGAGTCGCTTTCCGATCTGTTGAACGAGGGGCGCATCCGGCGCGGCTCCCTCGGAGTCGTCGGGCGGGAATTGAACCCCACCATCGCGCGAGTCCTGCAACTCCCCATTTCCCAAGGTTTGCTCGTTTTCCAGGTCGCCCGTGGGAGTGCGGCCGAGCGCGCCGGAATTCAGGCCGGCCGGCGGATTGTCCTCCTGGGCAATGAGCAGTTCGTCATTGGCGGGGACATCATCGTAAGCCTCGATTCGACTCCCATCACCAGCAGCCAGGACCTGAGCCAGTATGTCCTGCGCAAACGTCCCGGCGATACCGTCGTGGTCACGTTGTACAGAGGCGAAGAACGCATGACCATCAACGTCGAGTTGGACGAGCGGCGCAGTCCGGCCTAGCGAAATCTTCTATGACCCTTCCTGCTTCCTCTCCGGGTCCGTCCTCGGATGAGACGTCCCAATTGGCCCGCCGATGGACCAAGACCATGTGGAATACAGGGCTTTGGCGGCAGGTTTCCTGGCTCGGAGTCCCCGTTCTACAGTGGCCCACCGACCTCCTGCTGCTCCAGGAACTGTTGACCAAGCTCCGGCCGCGCTGCGTAGTTGAAACTGGCCTGCACCTGGGCGGCACGGCTGTCTTCTACGCCTCGATTCTGCGCTTGCTGGGGATTGACGGCAGGGTCATCTCTGTGGACATTCAAATTTCTCCTGAAGCCCGTGAGAATATTGAAAGCTCGGCGTTTTGCAACCAGATCACCCTGATCGAAGGCGACTCGAAATCCGACGAGGTGCACCGGCAGATCGAAACCGTCCTTCAGGGGGAGCCGAACGTGCTGGTGTGCCTGGATTCCGATCACTCCTATGCTCATACGCTGGGCGAGCTGCGGCTGTTTTCCCGCTACGTCCCTGTGGGTGGCTATCTGGTGCTGTTTGACACGATCTGCGAAGACTTGGCGGACACCCCCCACGGTGATGCCGCCTGGGCCAACGATAATCCGATGGCGGCCTTGCGACAATTCCTGGCGGAATCCCCCAATTTTGTAAGCGATTCCTCTTGGGGTAAGTTTCTGGTTTCCTTTGCCCTGCAGGGATTCCTGCTGCGCCAGAGGTAAGCGCTTTCCTCTATCTTTCCTTTTCAGGAGGTCCATGCGGGACCCGATCGGGAGGTGCGACTTAGCCCCGATTTCTGTTGGATCGGCGGGAAAGAGCGTGGTAGACTGAATCCACTATGGGCAAAAGGAAAAGCAAGGGAGCTCCGGCCCGCAAGAAGTCTTCCAAGCCTTCACACCAGATGATTCTGTGGGTAGCCGCCATCGTTGCGGCGGTTGCGATTTACTTTTACAGCGGCAGGGACACCTCAAGCAGTGTGGTGCAGCAAACACAGGGAGCGCTTGCGGGTTCTTCGGATTATCTTGCTGAGCATCCCCATCTGCGCAACCGCCTGATTCTGCCTGCGGTCCCTCATGCTACACGGCCCATAACGCGTCCTCCGGAATCCTTCACGGGCGAGATCCGTCAGGCCTACCAGGCTGCCAGGGACTATCCTGAAGTCTTAGAAACCGTTTCGTGTTACTGTGGCTGCTACGGCGAGGGGCACCGCAATAACCTGGACTGTTACAAGGACAACCACGGCATCACCTGAGCGCTTTGCCGAGCGATTGCGCTGGAGGCGCAACGACTGCACCAGTTGGGAACTCCGCTCGACGGGATCAAGCCGATCGTCGACGCGAAATACGCCCCGCGGCTGCGCTAGAACCATTCTCAGTTTGGTGTACACCTGAATGGCAGCAACGAATGCCGTACAGTGACCAGATGTGGCGTGGGGACCCCTCATTAGCGGAAGGGCTCTAACCTGCGAACAGCGGCTTCTTCCCATCCTCCTGGTTTGTCAGCCGTCATATCCGTTTTTGGCAGTTCCAGAGTCGTCGAACCCAGCGAGTCCTATCGCCAGGCTTTGGAGTTGGGCGCAGCCCTTGCGCAGGCGGGGTTCTCCGTCGCCACGGGCGGCTACTCGGGCGTAATGGAGGCGGTCTCGCGAGGAGCGGCGCAGGTGGGCGGTCGGGTCATCGGAGTCGTAGCCCGGTCCCTTCCGGGAAAGCCCAACCGCTGGGTTGGTCAGGAAATCGTCACCGAATCCTGGGAGCAGCGGCTGTTTCGTTTGATCTCTCTCGGGGATGGCTACGTGGTTTGTCCCGGAGCCACTGGAACTCTGGTGGAACTAGCCGTGGCGTGGGAAATGATGTGCAAGGACCAGTTGAGCCGCAGACCGCTCGTGGCCTTGGTCCCGTTCTGGCAGCCGATCATTGAATCGATCGAGACTGCTGATGAGAAGACGCGAGGGTATGTTTCATTGGCGGATTCGGTTCCCGCCGCGGTTCGAATCTTCCAACGGCAGCTTGCAAACAAGCCTCACTCCACTACGGAGGAGCGCTAAAATACGCCGACGTGAGAACTGACAGGACTGCGACTCGGCCGTTTGACAGGCCCCATTGGCAGCCTGTATTATTTCTTCTGCAATACAGCGGGCGCCCCGTCGAAACGTCCCCATCGTCTAGCCTGGCCTAGGACATCGCCCTTTCACGGCGGTAACGGGGGTTCAAATCCCCCTGGGGACGCCATTTCATCCTGAGCAGTGATCCCTCTTCTCCGTTGTGGGAATTTCAGCGGCGGCGATTAACGTATTGCCGCCAGCAAATCAAATGATTAAACTTGGTGTCAACTGGAGGCGATCATGCCCATCTACGAATACAAGTGTCGCGGCTGCGGCAACGAATTCGAGGCGTTCGTGCTGCCCCAATCCCCTGGAGCGCCCCAGTGCCCGTCCTGCAAAAGCCAGGACCTGGAGCAGTTGCTTTCCGGGTTTATGGCCGGTTCGGAGGAGCGCAGCCAAGCCGCGCTGAAGGCCGCCCGGAAAAAATACGTCAAAGGGGAATTGCGCGACAAGCAAATCGCCGAGCACGAAGAAATGAAGCATCATCATCATTAGACTGTTTGTTTCGGATCACGCAGGGCGTTATTCTTCCCCGGTCATGGTTTTCACCCAGCGGCTAAAGAAAGGAATAAGAAAATGTTTTCCGGCTCACGCAAAATCATCTTGGCTGTGGCGCTGGTAATGCTGCTCGTGAGAGCAGGCCGCGCTGAAGAAATCGTCACTTTCCAAGCGGAAGACGGCTGGAATCTCACCGGCTCCCTGCATTTCCCGCAGGAATCCGGCAGCAATCCGCGGCCGGGAGTCCTCCTGCTTTCCGAACCCGGCTGGGAGGACCGAACCATTTTCACCAGCTACTTGGGCGAAGACCTTGCAGAGCGGGGTTTCGTTGCGATGAGTATGGATTATCGCGGTACCGGCGCCAGTCTCGGCGAAAAGGATTTCGAATCGTTCACCGCCAAGGAAAAAGAAGGCATTACGCACGACATCCGCGGCGCCCTCAGCTTTCTGGCGACGCGTCCGGAGGTGGATGCCAGCCGGCTTGGGATTGTCGCTGCCAGTTGGATCGCGCGGCTAGCGGTGCGGGAGGCTTCGGAGAATTCCGACATCCGTGCGCTGGTCCTGATCTCCGGTTCTGTAGATGAATCGGGGAAGAGCTATCTGGCATCGGAAGGCAGCATCCCCGTGCTGGGAGTGGTCGGCAAGGACGACAAGGAAGGCCTGTTGGAGCTGGCCAAGGTCTACGCGGACTCCAGGAACCATGCGAGCGATTTGCTCATTGCCGTCGGCTACGGAGCCGGAATGTTTTCGCACACCCGCGGACTGGAGGAAAAAGTCGCCGACTGGCTCGATCGGAACCTCCAGGGACTGGGTCGGGAGCGGGAAATCAGCTTCCAGTCAAAGGACGGCTGGACCCTCCGCGGCCTCCTGCGGGTTCCTCCGACCGCCAGCCCCGGCCGGAAGGTTCCGGCGGTCGTGATGGTCCACGGAGCCAAGCACGACCAGCAGACCTATCACGAAATGGCTCCCGAGCTCGCCAAACAAAACATCGCGACGCTGCGGTTTGATTGGAGAGGGAAGGGAAGAAGCATTGCGCCGGGAAAGGCCCTGTATGGGATCAACATGCCAAGCGAGGAATCGGTGAACACCTATCTCGACGTGGAAGCTGCAATCGATCTGCTAGCGTCACAGCCCGAAGTGGATGCAAGCCGCATCGGCTTGCTGGCAGCAACTGCCGGGACAGGGTTTGCCCTGCGCGCAGCCAACGGGGACGAGCGCATTCAGACGGTCGTCCTGCTGACCTCGAACCGTGCACCGACTGGCGAGGCGAAGGAGTTTTTGAGTCAAGGCGGCAAACCGGGTTTCTTCATTGCCAGCCGTGAGGACCTCAACTACAACCGCGGCAGCTTGGCGGAGGAGACGCGCCAGGCGTATTCCTATTCCTCGAACAAGGACAGCCAGTTCCTGCTCTATGACGACGCGGGCAGAGGATCGGAGATGCTGAAGACCAAACCCGAGCTGGCGCGCATGGTGCTGCGCTGGTTCGCCGAAAAGCTGGAGACAACAACTCCGCCGGCAAGCGGCGAATCCTCCCGAGTCCGTTAGCGAACCTCGGTGTCATACCTGCGCATCTCGCGGAGGGATTGCGAAAGGAGAACGACTATGAAACGGCCAACCTTGCACAATCGATTTCTTGCGGCTGCCGCTGTGGGTGGGGTCCTTTGGTTGGGCGCTGCGGCTGAGGTGATTGCCCAAGGCCGCGTTGTGCACTTCAGCACGGAGGATGGCTGGAACTTGGCCGGCACGCTTTACGAGCCGCCCCGTCAAGGCAATACGCTCGCTCCTGCGGTGGTCATGCTGCCGGAGCCGGGATGGGTGGACCGCACGATTTACGACACGTACTTGTCCGCTGACTTGCAAGCGAAGGGCTTCTTTGCTCTGAACGTAGACCTGCGCGGGAGCGGCAACAGTCTCGGTGACAAGGTCCTGGAAGAGTTTTCCGCCGAGGAGATGACGGGAATTCAATCCGACCTGAGCGCCGCTATCCAATTCGTCTCTTCGCTGCCGGGTGTCGACCCCGACCGCATCGGAGTCGTCGGCGCCGGAATCAGCTCCGAGTACGCTATCCGCGAGGCGGCGGACAACTCGCAGGTGAAAGCGGCGGTCTTGATCTCGGGAATACTGAGTGACGTTGCCAAAGAATATTTGCGGGCGGATCACAGTGTTCCGTTGCTGGGCCTCGCCGGGAAGGAAGACAAAAAATTCCTCCGGGAGATGGTGGAGGCCTACGCGCTGTCTGCGAACCCGTCGAGCGATTTCCTCGTGGCGGTGGGGCATGGCGCGGTGATGTTTTCACACACCGCAGGCCTCGAGGAAGGCGTCATCGACTGGCTCGAACGCAACCTGAAGGCCTTGGGCAGCGAAACGGAAGTCTCATTTCGCTCCGAGGATGGCTGGACGCTCCACGGCCTGCTGCGGCTTCCCGACGACGCCAGTGCTGATGCCAGGGTCCCGGGCGTGCTTCTGGTACACGGCGCCAAGCACGACCAGCAGACTTATCATTTCCTGTCGCAGGAAATCGCCAAGCGCGGGATGGCCGCGCTGCGCTTTGACTGGCGCGGCAAAGGGCGAAGCTTTCTTGCGGGAGCAACCCCGGACCAGAACGAGATGTGGCGCGACGTGAAAGCCGCTGTCGAATTCTTCGCCTCCCGGCCCGCCGTCGATTCCACCCGCTTGGCCGCCGTCGCCGCGACCCTGTCCGGCATCAACACGCTGCAAGCCTCACTCGGCGATCCCAGGGTCAAGACCTTCGTCCTTCTGACGGCGCTGCAGCCCAACGACGAAGTCCGCCGTCTGCTCGCTTCGAGCGATGTTCCCATCTTTGCCATCGCCAGTATCGAGGACAACAACTATCAGCGCGGAAGCCTGGCCGAATCCACTCGCCTTGTCTATCAGCTCTCGAAAAGCAAACAGAGCCAGATTCTGCTCTATGACGACGCTGGCCGTGGATCGGAAATGCTTAAGGTCAAGCCCGAACTCCAGCCCATGATTCTCCGCTGGCTGGACGACAAAGTACAAGGCATCCCGCCGACGCAGGTCCGTGCGTACTAGGTCATTCAGCGTTGCTGTATAGCCCGCAGGTAGGGCAGGCATTTCCCTCGACTTCGCTCGGGACAGGCCTGCCTGCCCGTAAGAGGAAATGCCTGGCGGCCTGTCCCTGCTTTGGCGGCTGCGCTACACCCACCCGGAAAAGGGTCGAATCTATCCATATACCCCATAAACCTGTACGGAAATGCTCTGTCGAGAGAACCGAGAGAACCGAAGGAACCGAAAGAACCGAAAACGGTTGTCGCAAGTTGCCGCCTGCTCTTGAGCCGACAGGCCTGGAGGCCTGCCGCTACTTTGCGGCTGCGCTGCACCAACCCTGAAAATGGTCTGGTTTTCAGTTTCGATTTGTCAACCTGAATTGAGGCAAGGGTGAAACCGGCGCAACCCGCTGCTGCGGGTCCGTTTTCAGGGCTTGGCGCCCAGCGCCAGCAGCAAATCCGCAGCTTCCGGGTGCGGCCCGAAGGGTTTCTTGGTGAAGTCCACCACCTTCGCGCCGATGATTCCCTGGGCGATCGAGAGCGGCGTCTGTGCGAAGTTGTCCTGGGCGTTGATATCGGCTCCTTGCTCCACCAGAAACTGAATGATGGATTTCGCCCCCACGTAGGCCGCGCCGTGCAGGGCGGTATAGCCGTTTTCCCCGACGTCGTTCACGTCCCCGCCCAGCTCCAGCGCTGCTTTGACGGCTTCCAGAGCCTGCGGTTCCTCGCCTGGGTTGAAGTCCTGATACCGGCCCAGCCCCGAAGCCGCCATCAACGGAGTGATGTTCGCGCTCGTTCCCAGTGTTGGGTCTGCGCCACGCTCAGCCAGCAGGTGCATCAGGGGGACGTCGTAGGCCCCGGCGGCCAGCAGGAACGGTGTTGCGCCGAGCATGCTGAAGCGCGGGGTGTTCGAGCGGGGCAGCCGTACAGGTTTCGAGATGCGCGCATTCGGGTCCGCTCCGTGCTCCAGCAGCGATTCGGCCAGCTTCACCATGTTGGGACGGAACATGTAGGCCCTTGCGTCGAGCGAGTCCAGTTGCACGGCCGCAATGTGGGAGGCCCCTTTCTGGATCGCGTAGTGCAGAGGAGCAAATCCGTTCGGGTCGGCGGCATTCGGATCCCCGCCCTGTTCGAGCAGGTACAGGGAGAGTTCCTCGTGTCCGTTCGCGCTCGCGATCAGCAGCGGTGTCATGTCCGCCGCGGACCGCTTGGCTGCGTTGATAGCGCCGATGTTCTGATACTGCGTGGTAACACCGGGGCCTCCGTTCTCCCCCGCCTGGGCATTCACATCCGCCCCCGCCGCCAGCAGCGCCCGAACCGAATCCAGGTTTCCCAGCCGCGCGGCGAATAGGAGTGCGGTGAAACCGCCGTTTGAGCTGGTATGGACATCCGCGCCGTTGTCGATCAGCGCTCGCACCACCTCAGGGTGCCTCTGTGCCACCGCCCACATCAGCGCCGTCTGCCCCTGACGGGATTCCCGCGCGTTCACGTCCGCTCCGGCAGCCAGCAGTGATTGAACCGTTGCGACGTTCCCGGTGCGAGCCGCTTTCATCAGGGGTGTCTCGCCGGTGGGCAGTGCTACGTTGGGATCGGCCCCCGCCCCCAACAACATTTCCACCATCATGACACTGCCGTTCACGCAAGCCAGCAGCAGGGGCGTCACGCCATAGTCGTTCGCCGCATTCACGTCCGCTCCGGCCTCGATCACCAGTTCCGCCGCTTCGCGGTCATTCCAGTGCGCCGCCCAGTGCAGCGCCGTCGCACCGTCCCCTTGTCGCGCGTTCACATCCGCCGTCTGTCCCAGGAGCGCACGCACGGCTTCCCAGTCACGCTGTTCGGCCGCGTCCGGCAGGTCGGCAGCCTGCGCGAACCTTACCAGCAGCAGAAGACCAGCCATCCCGATGTACAGCGCATTCGATCGGCCACGCACTTGCCGTCTCTCCTGTTCTATGCGGTCATCAGAAAACTTCCGGATGACCCGAGCCCTTGGCGTTCATCTTTGAGAAGTGCAAGAAAATCTGCTCTTCTCTACCCACTATCCACTAAATGGCCAATTTCCCCGTGCTGTCACCGAACGAATCCACCGGAATCCCCAGCTTCTCCAGCAGCGTGACGTAGAGGTTCGTTGCCGGCGTCGGATCGGCATACCGGATATGACGGCCTCCCCGGACCATACCGTTGCCGCCTCCAAGTAGCAGCACAGGCAGGTTTTCATGCGTGTGCAGGTTGCCGTCGCTGATGCCGCATCCGTAGACGATCATGGCATGGTCGAGCAGCGAGCCTTCACCATCGGGCGTCGAGTGCAGCCGTTCCAGAAGGTAGGCCAGCATCTCGGTGTGCAGGATGTCGATCTGAATCACTTTGGCGATCTTGTCCGGGTCGTTCTGATGATGCGTCAGCGGGTGATAGGCGTCGGAAAAGCCGAGTTCGTTGTAGACGCGGCTGTTCGATTCTTGCCCCATCATGAAGGTTGTGACGCGCGTCATGTCGGTCTGCCAGGCGAGCGTCTGCAGGTCCGCCATCAGCTTGGCGTGCTCGGTGAACGTAGCCGGCACCCCTTCGGGCCGTTCGAGGGACGGCAGTTCTCGTGAGGCCTGTTCTTCCGCCTTCTGGATGCGCCGCTCCACTTCGCGGATGGAATCCAGATACTCGGCAAGCTTGGCGCGGTCTGCGGGACCAAGTCCCTTGGCGAGGCGCGTCACCTCTTCGGTCACGAAGTCCAGCACGCTGCGGTCCTGCTCCATGCGAGCCAGCCGCTCCTGCGGATTGGTGCTGTCGCTGTCGCCGAAGAGCCGCTCGAACACGGCGCGCGGCTTGTTTTCCATCGGCATCGGCGAAGCGGGCGTACGCCAGGAGAGCGTGTTGGTGTAGGCACAGCTATAGCCGCCGTCGCAGGACCCCACCACCTCCGTCGAGTCGAGCGCTAGTTCCAGAGACTTCAACTGGGTATCCTTGCCGATTTGTTCTGCGACGAACTGGTCCACCGTCGTTCCCGCCTGGATGCCAGCCCCTTCCGTCTTCTTGGGATGGACACCCGAAAGAAACGTCGCGGCAGCCCGCGCATGGTCTCCCGCGCCTTCGCCCGCCAGCGCCAGGGCTGTCTTGTGCTCCAGCCCGCTCAGGACCAGCATCTTTTCCCGAAACGGAGCCAAAGGCTCGAGGATCGGCGTCATCTCCAAAGCGTTTCCCTCGGTGGCCGGGGTCCATTTGCCCATGATGATTCCGTTCGGAACATACACGACTCCGAATCGGATCGGAGACGCGGACTCCGCAGCGGTGGCGAACGCCGGAAACATAGCATCCAGCACCGGTAACGCGACCGTGGCTCCCACGCCCCGCAAAAACGTGCGTCGATGAATGGCTTTTTGGAAAATCATCATAGGACTTCGCATCTAGGCTGACCCCCTCATCTGAAATGGCGTACTTCGGACAATTCTCAAAATCAATGACGACCAACGGTAGTCGTCCCCCTTGGCTTCCCGGAGTATCTGTCGGATCGCTGGCATGTCGTAGTATTCCACCCCCCGGCCCAGGGCGTACGTCAGCAGTCTCTCTGTGACGGCGGACACGAATTCCTGCTTTCTGTCCAGTAAGATGTTTCGCAAACCCGCCGGCCCGTTAAACTGCGAGCCGCCCGGAAGCACTCCGGAGGCGTCGATCGGTGTATCTGCCCCGTCGGTGTCGCGCCACTTTCCGACCGCATCGAAATTCTCCAGCGCGAACCCCAGTGGGTCCATGCGCGCATGGCAGCTCGCGCAGACGGGGTTCTGGCGGTGCTGTTCCAGCCGCTGGCGCATCGTAAGGTTTCGCACGTCTCCGTCTTCCTGCAGTGACGGAACGTCGGGCGGCGGCGGCGGCGGCGGAGCACCCAGGATGTTCGCCAGAATCCATTTGCCGCGGATCGTCGGGGCGGTCCGGTTGGCGTAGGAGGTCACCGTCAGGATACTTCCCTGACCCAGCAGTCCGTGGCGGGTCTCATCGTCGAGCTGCACGCGCCGGAAGTGGCTCCCATACACGTTCGGAATTCCGTAATGCCTCGCAAGCCGTTCGTTCAAAAATGTATAATCAGCGGTCAATATGTCCACAACGCTGCGATCTTCCCGCAGCATGCTCTCGAACAGCATCTCTGTTTCCTGCTGGAAGGCCTCCCGCAGATTGTCGTCAAACTCGGGAAACTCCGTGGCATCCGGCAGCACCATGCGCATGTTTCGCAGGTAGAGCCACTGTCCCCCGAAATTGCTCACCAGCGCCTTCGAGCGCGGATCGGTGAGCATTCGCCGCACCTGCTGTTCGAGAAGCTCCGGCTCGCGCAGCTTCCCGCTTTCGGCGACGCTCAGAAGTTCCTCGTCCGGAATGCTGCTCCAGAGAAAAAACGACAGGCGGGAAGCCAGCTCCAGGTCGCTGATCGGATACGCGCCGCCTGGGCGTAGCCTGGCTGGGTCTCGCTCGACACGGAACAAAAACTCGCCCGCGACCAGCAGCCCTTGGATCGCCCGCTCGATGCCCGCTTCGAAATCCCCGTCCTTCCGGCCCGCCTGATAGAGGCGGAACAGTGCTTCTACATCTCGTTCGGTGGCCGGGTGGCGGTAGGCGCTCCGGGCCAACTTCAGGAGGATTCTGCGCGCGCAGGGATCTTCCTCTTGAGGGCTCGCTGGATGACATACAAAGATCTTCTTGCGGCTCGCTGTTTCTCCCGGCCCTGTTGGGTTGTACGGACCGGTGATGATGATGCTTGCTACTGCCGGGCTGTCCTGTGCCCGTTGGTCGATGCGCGGCTGAATTACATCCTCGAATTCCCAGGTTTCCTTCAAAAAACTGGCGCCGATCAACCGCGTGCCCGCCTTGACGGCAAGGCGAACTTCCAAGTCCTGATCCGCCGTCAGCTTGTATTCATCTTCCTCTGTCCCCAGCGTTGTTGGGCCGTCTTCTATGCCGCCTACCGGGAACTGTTTCAGCCGTTCGTCGTCCAGGCGAATTTCCAGCTCGTGCTTGCGTGACAGCCCCAGGATCGTGAAGCCCCCCGGGTTTCGCTGCAGGCGCACCTGGATGAGGTACTCGCCATCCAAGGGGAAGAAGTGCCGCACCGCCACTCCACCTCGCGAGCCGAACGGAAGTTCTTCGCTCATGCGGTCGTCTTGCTGCAGGAACCGGGAGACGTTGTAGGTTTCGACTCCGGGCCGGCTGATGGGACTGCCCACCGCCAGCCGGCTGATTTTCCGGGACGCTGCCATATAGCGTTCGAGCAGCATGGGGGAGACGGAAAGAACATCGGCAATATTATCGAAGCCGTAGCCTTGGTCGTCCGGCGGCAGAAGCGACTCCCCATTGATTTCGACCGCCAGCAAGTCTCGGACGGCGTTCGTGTATTCGGCGCGGTTCAGGCGATGCACCAGCGGACGGCCGGGATTCGGATGCGCTGCCGCTGCCTGGTCCAGCTCGTTCTCCAGGTAGGTGGCAAACGAATCGTATTCTGCCTCCGACGGTCGCGGCATCCCGGTCGGGGGCATCCCGCGAGTCCGTAGCTTCCGGATGACCTTTTCCCAAACTTCTGCGCCTTCTACTACGTTTTCCACGTCCACGGCGCTCAGCACCAAGCCCGCCGTCTTCAGATTCTCATTGTGGCAGGTAAGACAATAACGGCCGATCACCGCCCGATAGGTCGCCGGCGACGGGTCCGCCCCCAGGGTTTGGGCCCTCGTTTCCTCCGCCAAAACAGCCCCCGCAAGGAGCATGGCGAGACAGCTGATAATGACCTGCAGCATACGACCAACTAGATTAGATTCGACAACTTTCGCCTTTGACACGAGGTTATTCTATCCTTGTCATCCATCCTGAATCAAGTCCAATCTCCTGCCTCCTGGGCATCCTCTCAGTCCACTCCGCCCCGGCAACCAGGCTCGACGTTGCCTGCCGGGTTGTCCGCGAAGCGCAAGGACTCGTCTGCGGTTTCGGCCACTGCTTCCTTTAGATCGGCTGGATCCGCTCCTGCTGCTTCCGGGCGGCCGGTGCCGTGCTACTGTATCCATGGCCATCCGTAAACGACTGAATAATAAACCAATTACTACACTTTCTCGGGTCTTGACGAGGCCCGTTTCGTCCGGTACGATCGATCTGGAGGCAGGGATGGCCGCAAACCAAGCGTTTCGCGTGTACCTCGCTGGTCCTATCTCGCGATGCAACGATGCGCAGATGCGCCGCTGGCGCGACAAGGTCAAGCGCGAGTACAGCTCGAAGATGACATTTCTTGATCCGGTCGAGCGTCTCGTGAATCCAGAGGCAAGCCCGTACGAGTTCGTCGAGACAGATCTCCAGCACATAATGGAAGCGGACGGTCTGCTGGTCAACATGTGGCGAGAGTCTATAGGCGCGGCAATGGGCGTGGCACATGCGCATCGCTACGGTCGGGCAATCGTCGTCTCCGATCCGAATCATCTTGAGAACAAGATGCTCATGTTCTTCGCGGACGCGGTGGAGGAAACCCCATTACAGGGAGCCAAGACGCTATGGAATCTATTGCGTGCGGAACGGAGTTGGCGTGTTGTCAAGTCCCGGGGGAGGACAGAGGAACAGTTCGAGCGTAGAAAGATCATGGAGTCCGTTCGCATGGCCTGTCAGGCCGCGAAACGTGATGACATCGTCATACCTAAGCTCGTCCTCCCACGGGTCATTGAGCAACTACGCGTCAGCGACCGTAGGGTAAAGAAGTCCGTTACGACCACCGACATCGGCAAAGCGGTGACAGACGCCCTGAATCAACTCGAAAGCGATGCGGTTCATGCCAAAGCCGTCGCAGGCGTGTTGAACGCTTGGCGGCGTAGCGGAAACGGCCCGGGCAGTTCCAACGGGCTGGTACGGACCGTGAAAGAACCATACCGGCTACCCAAAGGTGAGGTTCCTATCTCGTGCGGCGGGAAGTCCCACGCGACAATCTGGGGCAAGACGGTCAGGCGCATCGAGGATATTCCATCCGCTGCCGCCCGGCGCATCCTCAAGACCATTTCGTCGGTTCAGGGCATCACGAGAATCACCCTTGGCAGGTTCGGCCGCAAGGGTTCACGGAACAGTTGTCAGGCATGGGTGGGCGAGTCCAAGACGCCGAACGTCATTGAGGGGAAACTGTACGACGAGGGACCCAACGGGACGATGCAATCGTTTCAGGTGTGGGTGCAGTCGGACGAGGGCAGGCCGCATATCGCGGCGGAGATCGAACGGGTACTCCGTAACAAGCGTACGTGGGCCGGTTAGAGACGGCGTGTAAATCCGTCAGGACAGATCCTTTCTTGCAGTTGGCGCCTCAGGTCCGATTCGTACAGTAGGGTTCCAATTGCTTTGTTTGTAAAAACCGTTGTAACCTATCTCCACATTCATATCGCCTAGACTCAAGTTCTATCCGCCCAAGGGCGCGCGGTGGAGGACTGTGGGGGCTGTTTGGTATGACGGGGATGGGAAGCAACGGAGTGCCGGACCAAGGAGGACCTGTTTCTCCAGCTGTGGTGAACCACATTGGGATTCGTACGGCCCTATACGTGGGCTTTGGCCTCATTTTCACCCTCTGGCTTCTTTCTACCTATAACCTGGGGCAGCGCCTCACCGAGCTGCAAACCCGGGAACGCGCCATCAGCACTCAGTCGGCCCGCAATGCCCGTTTGTTGTTTGAAATCCGGGATCAATTTCTGTTGAGCGCGATCTACCACCGAGATGCGATTCTGGACCGGCGATCGGACCTGAAAGAGTATTATGGATACCAAGTTTCCGAGACGCGCCTGAAGATCAATAGGGCTTTTGAAGACTACGAGCCGGTTTTCAATTCCCCCGAACTCAAGGACCGTCGGGACCGACTGCAGCAGGAGATTGAGGAATATTGGAGCACATTGGCTCCTCTGGGCTCTGCCCAGCCGGGTCTCCATACCAACGACCCGGGCCTCTATTTGCGACAGTATGTCATTCCCAGGCGCGACGACATTATTCGCCTCTCCGGGGAAATTGCGGAGCTCAACCAAGCGAATCTGCAGCAGCAAAGAGGAGAGGTAGCCCAACTCCACGTGGACATTGTGCGGCGCATCTTGTGGTCCACAGGACTGGTTGTCGTCTTGTGCATGGCCATCGCCTTCTTCACCACTTTCTACGTCGGCGGCCTGGAAGACCGCATCCGCAAGCAAAGCTTGCAGGATCTGAAGAACAAGCAAGAACTACAGAACCTTTCGGTCCGGCTGGCCAGTGCCCAGGAGGAAGAACGCCGGGCGATCGCCCGCGAGTTACACGATGAGATCGGGCAGGCGCTGACTGCGATCAAGATGGATATGGCGCTGGCGCAGCGGAGCCTGGCCAATCCCCCTCGGGCAGTCTCCTTGCTGGAAGAAGCCCGCGGTATCGCCGACCGCACCGTCAGTTCGGTCCGCGATCTCTCCCAATTGCTGCGTCCCTCCTTGCTTTATGATCTCGGCTTATACCAGGCCCTCAATTCCTATGTGCGCGCCTATTCCAAGCGGACTGGCATCCGCGCCGAATTGGTCCAGGAAGACATGGCGGAAAACATCGAGCCGGAGTTGGCCATTTGCATCTACCGCATTGTGCAGGAAGCGCTCAACAATATCGCCAAGCATGCCCAGGCGTCTGAGTGCCGTGTCGTCCTGCGGGGATTGCCCCAATCGGTGGAAGTGTCGATAGAAGATAACGGCAAGGGCTTCGATGCCGAGCCGTGGGATTCCCACAAGTCCACGGCCGGAGTTGGACTCAAGGGGATTCGCGAACGGGTCAAGTCACTGGAGGGAACCTTCCGCCTGGAAACCAGTCCCGGCCGGGGGACGCGCCTTTGGATTGAGCTGCCGCTTCGGGAAACGGATGCTGCCGTTCGGGTTTCCACCGTTTCGGTGCAACTCCCGCCGGAAGGCGTTCCTGCCGAGAAGGTCGGGTAAGGTCCAATGAAGAAACTGCGAATCCTGTTGGCAGATGATCACACACTCGTGCGGCAAGGCTTGCGGCGGATTTTGGAAGAAAAACCGGAGTGGGAGGTGGTCGCGGAAGCGCATGACGGCCGGGAAGCCGTGCTCCGCACCGTGGAACTCAATCCCGACATCGTCATCATGGACATTGCCATGCCGCAGCTGAACGGCACCGAAGCCACACGCCAGATTACCCGCAAAGCACCGGATGTCCAGATCCTCGTACTCAGCATGCACATGGACGAGAGTTATGTCTTGCAGACCCTCCGCGCTGGCGCCCGCGGCTATCTGTTAAAAGATTCTGTCGACACGGATCTGATTCGTGCCGTCACAGCCGTTAGTGAAGGCAAGTCGTTCTTCAGTCCCTCTGTTGCCAAGATGATGCTGGATGACTATATCCGTCATCTCGAGCAGCGAGGAGTTACAGATCGCTTCGAGTTGCTTTCCGAACGGGAACGGGAGATTTTCCAGTTGATCGCGGAGGGAAACAGCAACAAGGATATCGCGAAACTGCTTTCGCTCAGCATCAGCACGGTAGAAACGCACCGCGCTCGCATCATGGAGAAACTGGACCTCCACAGCACTGCCGAAATCATCCTCTATGCCGTCCGGAAGGGCTTTCTTTCCTGATCAAGATGAATCGCCTTTCTCTTTAGCGACCTTCCAGAATGGTGCTCCCGCCATTTCCGTCCTAGCGGAATACCATTTTAGAAATACAATCCCCGCCCTATAGCCATGACGAAGCCTGGGCTATGTTGCAGTGGGCTGGCGGCGGGTCGAGATCCATAGAACAGCACGATCTGTTCCGACCGACACGCGCAAGGGTCTAGGGTGAGTTTGCCTGGACGGGGAATCACAAGTCATGGATCGTTTCGCCTCGTTGCCTGCTTTCTGATTGCAGGGAGCGATGGGATCGGGCCCGCCGGTCTTGCATCCAACCCAGCGTGATCCCGTTCAATTCGTACTTGACGGAAGCTCCGGCCGGGAGTATCGTCGTCGGCTGTGGGACTCGGAACGCTGGCTGTTCTTTCCTTATTGCCGATTGCCGTTGTCGCCTTGTTTCTGGTGGGCCTGCGCTGGCCAGCCAGCAAGGCCATGCCGATCTCCTATGCCGTAGCGATTGCCCTGGCTTTGTTGGTCTGGCGGATACCGGGAGCACAGGTGGCTGCCGCTTCCGTCAACGGTCTGTTCACGGCAGCCGCTCTCCTCTACATCATCTTTGGGGCCATCCTGCTGCTGAACGTCTTGCAGCAAAGCGGGGCCTTGCAGTCGATTCGGAGAGGCTTTACCGACATCTCGCCTGACCGCCGCGTGCAGGTAATCATAATTGCCTGGCTCTTCGGTTCCTTCATCGAAGGTTCCGCCGGATTTGGGACTCCAGCCGCAGTCGCAGTCCCTTTGCTCGTTGGGCTGGGCTTTCCGGGCATGGCTGCAGTGATGGCCGGCATGATCATCCAAAGCACTCCGGTGTCGTTTGGTGCGGTCGGTACACCGATTCTGGTCGGCGTGAATGCGGGTCTTTCTGCCGATGAAGCCGTCAGTGCCTATGCCATCCAGATTGGATACGCCGATTGGGGCCAATTTCTCGCCATGATCGGCGCCAAGGTGGCGCTGCTGCACGCTGTCGCCGGGACCTTGATTCCGCTGTTTGTTGTGGCTTTCATGACCCGCTTCTTCGGCAGGAACCGCTCTTTTTCGGAAGGCTTGCAGGTCTGGAAGTTCGCGCTGTTCGCTGCCGTCTCGATGACCGTGCCGTACCTGACGATGGCTCTGTTGCTGGGACCGGAGTTTCCTTCCATGTTCGGCGGCCTGGTCGGCCTCACGATTGTCATCGCTGCCGCCAAACGCGGTTTTCTGATGCCGCCCCGGGAAAGATGCTGGGACTTCGAGCCTCGCGAGCGTTGGGAACCGGAGTGGACCGGCAGCATCGCAGTGGAGGAAGTATCGTACCGGCACGGCCCCATGGGACTTGGCAAGGCCTGGATGCCCTATATCTTGGTGGGGCTGCTTCTGATCCTGACGCGGCTGCAAGCGCTCCCGATGAATGGCTGGCTCCGGTCGGTGCGTATCCAGCTCAGCGGAATCTTCGGAACCGGAATTTCCGCTACTGTTGAACCGCTCTATCTTCCCGGCACCATCTTCATTGTCGTCTCCATCCTGACCTTCTTCCTGCACCGCATGCAGCTTGCAAGCTTCCGGAAGGCGTGGGTGGATTCGTCCAGGGTGATGATCGCCGCTTCCGCCGCCCTGGTCTTTACCGTGCCGATGGTGCAAGTGTTTATCAACAGCGGCGGCGGCGAAGCCGGCTATGAGAGAATGCCCATCGTCCTGGCCGAAGGCGTGGCCGCTTTGGCGGGATCGGCGTGGCCTCTGTTTGCTCCCTTGATCGGTGGCCTCGGAGCCTTCGTTGCCGGTAGCAATACCGTCAGCAACATGATGTTCTCGCTGTTCCAATTCGGCGTGGCCCAGCGCATCGGAGTGGACCCGACCTGGGTCGTGGCCCTGCAAGCGGTGGGCGGCGCCGCCGGGAACGTCATCTGCGTCCATAACGTCGTGGCCGCCTCCGCCGTCGTCGGACTCACCGGCCGGGAAGGCGCCGTCATCCGCAAAACGCTGCTTCCCTTCGTCTACTACGCGTTCCTGCCGGGAGCCGTCGGCTATTCCATCGTTTGGTCTTCGCAGAAAGGACTGCTCAACCTGGGCACTCTGCTGGCGCTTTCGATTGCCGCGCTGGCCGTGTATGTGATCGCGAAGTATTCCGGTCTGCCCCCTGCTCCCGCGTCCCCAGGCTACCAGACGTCCAAGTAGAATTCGCCAGGACAAGCAAGTTTGGGTTCGTCCCGCAAAGATTCACTGCCGTGGACATTGCCAACATTCTAGGAACGCTTGCCGCGTCGTTGCCCGCTGTCAGCGCTCTCCATGCCTCGCAGGACGACTCCGGCGAGGTCGCTCCACTCGTCAATTTGTTCGATTTTGAAGCCCTCGCGTCCCGCCGTATCTCGCGCCTTGCGTTCGAATATATCTCCTCCGGTGCGGGTGATGAGATCACGCTCCGGCGCAACCGCCGGCGGTTTGACGAAATCCAACTCCACCCCCGGGTGCTCGTCGACGCCAGCCGGATCGACACCACACTCGAACTCTTCGGCGAGCGCCTCGATTTCCCCATCCTGCTTGCCCCCTGCGCCTACCAGAAACTCGTTCACCCGGACGGCGAGATCGCTGCGGCGCGCGGCGCCGAGGCAGCCCGCGCTCCCTTCGTGCTCAGCACGTTTGCGACAGTCGCACTGGAAGAAGTTGCGAGCGCAACCGACACGTCGCTCTGGTTTCAGCTCTATGTTCACCCCGATCACGCCTTCACTCGCGATCTCATCCAGCGCGTCGAATCTGTAGGCTATCGCGTGCTGTGCGTCACGGTGGACACGCCCATTCTGGGCATCCGGGACCGCGAGCGCCGCGCCGGATTTCACCTCCCGCCCGGCATCGAGCGCGCCAACCTGCAGTCCCTTGGCTCGTCCGTAACAAAAATGGGGCACTTCGAGAGAGGCGGCAACTACACCATTCTCGACCCGGCCATCAACTGGGAAACCATCGCTTGGATTCGCTCCCTCACCAAGCTGCCGGTCGTACTCAAGGGCGTTTTGTCTCCCGACGACGCTTCGCTGGCCGTCGAGCACGGCGCTTCCGGCATCATCGTCTCGAATCATGGCGGGCGGAACCTCGATACGGTTCCCGCCACCATCGAAGCCTTGCCTCGAGTCGTCGAAGCGGTAGACGGCAAGCTCCCGGTCTTGCTCGACGGCGGCATCCGACGTGGGACTGACATCGTCAAGGCGCTCGCCTATGGCGCCCAAGCCGTTCTGATCGCCCGCCCCTATCTCTGGGGTCTCGGCGTAAGCGGTTCGCAGGGCGTCGAGCAGGTGGTGCGCATCCTGCGCATGGAGCTGGAAGCCGCTATGGCGCTGTGCGGTACGCCGGAAATTTCCAAGATTACGCCCAGCACCATCTGGCCGAACCGATGAGAAAAGGCTCGGTCCTCGGAGAATCCGAATGAACATTCAAGTCCGCCGCGCAACGCTGGCCGACGCGGAAAACATCGCCGCCCACAATACGGCCATCGCCTGCGAGACCGAGAACGTGCAGCTTGACCCGCAGCGCCTGCGTCGGGGAGTGGAAGCCATCCTCCGCGACCCGGTGAAAGGTTTCTACACGGTAGCGGAAGCGGACGGCCGGGTGATCGGGCAGATGATGGTTACCTTTGAGTGGAGCGACTGGCGTTACGGAACATTCTGGTGGGTCCAGAGCGTCTATGTTCTTCCCGAGTACCGGAAACAAGGAGTCTACCGGCTCATATACGAACATGTACTGGGGGAGGCGAAGGCGCGGAATGACGTGTGCGGCGTGCGACTCTATGTTGATAAGGAGAACCGCACTGCACAGCAGGTATATCAGCGGCTTGGACTGCATCCCGCCCAGTACGCCATGTATGAAGTGGATTTTGTCCTGAATCGGTAGGGACTAGTGCCTTTGCAGGACTTCCAGACAGCACGTAACAGCTTCCATCATCGTGTCCAACAGCAATCCGTGAGGCTTCCCTTTCTGGGCTCGCCCCCGAACCGGAGGCACGTGGACGAAGCCGCAGATTGCTCCGTTGCCCATCCGCTCGACTTCGTGGCGCGCGACGTAGAAAACGTGGTTGCAGAGGTAAGTCCCCGCGTGGTTGGAGTAGCTCACGGGAATCCTGCGCTCTTCAAGCTGTTTCCGGAGCTGTTCCAGCGGAAGCGTGGACCAGTAGGCTGCCGGCCCTGTGGAGATGATCCGCCGCCCGACGCGCTGTCGCCCGGCATTATCGCGCAGCAGGTCGTCGTCCAGGTTGAGCGCCACGCGCTCCAGGCTGATCTCGTCGCGCCGCTGCGCCACGCCCAGGCACAGCACCGCCTGCGGCTGAAACTTCCGGACCAACTGCCGTATGCGCCTGTCCGCGGCTACGAACTCAGTGGGCAGAACTTCCGCCCGCAGGTTTCCATCCCCGCTCGCTTTCGCCTCTTCCCCAATCCGCCGGACAATCTGCTCCGAGGGATTCACCCGGACCGGGCCAAACGGTTCAAAGCCTGTGAGCAGTATCTTCATAGCGTGATATTGGCGTGAGGCTACTCCGCCGATACCTTGCGCTTCCACAACTCCCAGGCTCGCCGATAGCGGTTGGGAATCGTTTCGAGCTTCCGGGCTTCCTCCGGGTCGAGGTATTGAATGGGCCCGCCCAAAGTGATCGCCTGCAGTTGCAAGGAAGCGTTGATCTGGAGGTAGACGCTCCGGCCCACCGCATCTTGCAGGGAAGGGCCTACCACCACTGCTCCGTGCCCGCGCATCAGGACCGCCCCGTTGCCCCCCAACGTTTGCGCCAGCGCCCGGCCCAGCGCCGCGTTCCGGATCAAAAGGTCCGTGATTTCCCCTGTGGCCGCTCGGATGTCGAAGATGGGAACACCTTCGCCGATAAACGCGCCCAGGGTGTAAAGGGGCGGAGCGGCACGGTGCTCACCCCGAAGGGAATCAGCGCCGGCGAGTGCGTATGGATCACGGCTTTGACGTCCGGCCGCGCGCGATAGATCTCGCCGTGAATAAACGCTTCAATGTAAGAAGTCCGGCCTGGCGGATCGACCGGCTGGCTGTCCAGGTCGAACTCCATGATGTCTTGCGCTGCAACTAGGTCGGGAGCCAGCGAGCGGGACAGATAATACCGGTTGGGGTCCGTGTCCGACCGCGCGCTCACATGCCCGTAGCCGTCCAGTACACCTTCCATGGCGAGTATCCGGTTCGCCGTAACCAGATCGTCGATCAGCTGTGGCGTCCCGGGGCCGCCGGGACCTGGTCTCTCCTGGCCGTACGAAACCGTTCCGAGAGTTGCCAGGGCCGCGAGCAGAGGAATGCCTGCCAGGGTTTCTGCCATTGAGTTCCTTCCCATCCTGCAGTCCCGGATTGTCGCGCGCATGGTTACCCTCCTGGGTTGCTCACATGGACAAGATCACGGAACCTCCAGCACCAGCGGCACAATCACCACGCCCCAATGCAGCGCCAGCTCGGCCTGCTTGCCTTCGACAATCGGGAAATAGAACGCCATAGTTTCCATATGCTGGCCCGTCCTGGGGGTCACCTCCACGCGTAACGCATCCTGACCTTCCGGATAGGGCGTGTGGTAGACCGGGTGCGCTCGGCTGAAGATAAAAGTCCAGCGTCCAGGATTTGGCTCGGTCCAGAGCGAGTAAGTGCCGGCAGCGAGCGGCTGCCCATTCACTGTCACGTCGGTTGACAATGTGATGTAACTTGCTTCGTCGGCCCCGGGATGCCAAATGCGCCCATACGGAACCAATCCCCCGAACAGCTCCCGGCCCCGCGCCACCGGCCGGTTGTATTCGATCGTTATTTCGGTATTGGCGATCTGCTGGCTCACCGAGCCGTGCTGACTCGGGCGCTGCGCCTCCGCCGGGATCAGAAATCCGGCCAGCACAGCCGCGCCCAGCAGACAGTGCCCGATCCGTACACGATCCATAATTCACCTCCCTGATTCAGCCGCTGGGAAGCAGTATATGCTGAAAATGGCAGACCGCCCAACCGTTCGTCTGTCGAGACCAGCTGCCATGATCCCGCCGTTTGACCAGCAGGTGAAGCGCCCCCTATAATCATTGGGACCGGGCAACCAGCCTGGATTTGTGGTGAGCGTAGCTCAGTTGGTAGAGCGCTGGATTGTGGTTCCAGTGGTCGCGGGTTCGAGCCCCGCCGCTCACCCCAGTTTTACCGAGGCTGGGCGCCTCGCAACCGCTTGCAGATCGGTCACCCCGGGCGTTTCCGATTCACTCTAGCCCTCTGGCAAGGGAGACTGGCCCCACTACCAGGATGCGGCGGCTCCTTCCGTGCCCGTCACTGATCATCGACCCGTTGTTGCTGCTGTTCAACGCTGGCCGGGCAGCCAGTCCTTTTTCCCCGGTGCATCCCATGAGAATGCATGAAACTCATGGAGAGTCACGAAGCGCAGCCGCTCGTAGAAGCACACGGCACGCTGATTCGTATCCGTTACGGAAAGCGTCACGGCGCGGAACCCGCGCTCCCGCAGAGTTTCCAAAGCCTGCTTCATCAGAGCTCCCCCGACTCCGGCTCCCTGGAGCTCCGGTTCGACACACAACTGGGTGATGTGGGCGACGTGATCCTGCACCATCGACGCCAGAACCATTCCGCAAGGCGACGCTGAGCCGGGGCGGAACGCCAGGAACGAGCCCGCTGGATGAAAAACTCCGCAACCCGGATGGCGCACGATGTTGTCCAGAAACCGCATCGCACTGCTGTGTGAGCGGTACTGATCGCTGATCTCGCTGTCGACGTGTCCCTGATAGGCGTGCGTGATCAGGTGTCCGGCCTCGGAAAGCCAGCGCGGGTGCCAGCCTGCAATTCGCAGGTCGGCCGGCAGCAGCGGGTACTTCGGCAAGCTGTTCTGGAGCGACAATCCCATGAACCGCCGCCGGTGGCTCTGGAACGACTGTCCGGCCAACCAGTCCAGAACGGCGTGGCTTCCGAAATTCATCAATTGCGCTTCGATCCGCCGGATGCCGGGCGAAGCCACCAGCGTTTCGACGATGTGCGTCATCAGACGGACTTCCGTCACCCCGTCGCGGTACGGCTCACTGACGAAAGCGTCGCCGATCAGTCCCTTGTGATCTTCATAGATAAAGAAACCAAATCCGACCACGCGTCCGCCGTCCCGGGCTGCGTAGCCCCTCAGCGCCCGGGCGTCCAGGAAGCGCAGGATCAGTGAAGCCGTGTTCGAGTAGTCCCAATCCAGACGCCGTTGCCAGGTATTCCGCTCCTCCGCAAGCAGCGGCTCCAGGTCGCGGGATCGAAACTGGCGAAGATCAAGGATTTCCATGGCACGGGTGAATTCCGTGGCCATTATAGCAAAACGGGTTGCCGCGGAGTTCACCAACCGGGAGGCAGAACCGGACCAGAACTCAGAGATCAGCTAAGCAAGGCGCAGCTTGCCCGTATAGATCGCCATGCCAACCGCGGCGTCCATGCCGAGCGCGGCAAGTGCGTTGACTTCTTCCATCGTAGTGATGCCGCCCGCGGCGGTGATCGGCAGGTTGGTCGCCTTGCGGAGTTGGCGGAACCAGCGCAGATTGGTGCCCTGCATCATGCCTTCCTTGTCCACGTAGGTGCAGAGGAAGCCCGAGCAATAGGGTTCAAGTTCCGGGATCACATCCTCGGCGCGCAGGCCGGTCCGGGCGCGCCAGCCTTTAACGACGATTTGCCCGCGGCTGGTGTCGAGTGCGACCATCAGGCGTCTCTTGCCGGAGGCGCGGCGCGCCGCCCCCAGGAACTTGCGGTTGATCCCGTCCTGCTCGAACGCCGCCGTGCCGATGATGATCTGCTTTGCCCCAAGCGCCTTCAATTCGCGTACGCGCTCGGCCGTGCGTACCCCGCCGCCGATGCGGCACGGACGCTTGCGGCAAAGGCGGGCGACAATCCGGTCGTTTGTTCCCTGACCGATCGCGGCGTCGAGGTCGATCACATGGATGACAGGAAAGCTGCGGAACTTCTGCAACATTTCCATCGGGTCCGCTTCGAGTTTTTTCTCGCGGCCCCGGACAAGCTGCACGGCTTTGCCGTCCATCAGGTCAATGCAAGGGACAATCATGGGATGGATTGCGGAACGTGGATAGGACTCACTGGGTGAAACCGTGCGGATTGGCCGGCGTTTCCACCCCCTGCCCGGCTCGGATGGCCTGCGCGCGGGCTTCCATGTCGGAGGCCTCATCGTCGCGGCCCATCTTGCGCAGAAGAGCGGCATAGCTGTCGAGACTCGCGGCCACGTTCGGGTGGTTTTCCCCGAACATGTTCTCCCAGATCGCCAGCACCCGCTGCAACAGAGGCTCCGCCTTCTCATACTCCTGCTGTGACTGGTAGACGTCGGCCAGGTTGCCGAGGCTGTTGACGACGGCAGGATGCTGCGGTCCCAGGCTCTTCTCGCGGATCGCGAGCGAACGCTCGAACAGTGCCTCGGCCTCATCGTACCTTCCCTCGTAGCCGTAGAGCACTGCCAGGTTGCTGAGGTTTGTTGCTACGATAGGATGCTCCGGCCCGAGGGTTTCTTCCCGAATCGCCAGCGACTGCTCGAAGTAGCGCTCGGCCTCGGAGTACTTCCCTTGATGCCCGTAGAGAACGGCCAGATTGCTGAGCGTGATGGCGACGGTGGGATGCTCCGGCCCGTAGGCCTTCTGCACGATCTCGAGCGCCTGCTGGAACAGTGGCTCGGCTTCGTCGTACTTGTCCTGAGCGTCGTAGAGGCTCGCCAGCTTGTTCAGTCCGTTGGCTACGCTGGGGTCCTCCGGGCCGTTCGTTTTCTCGAGGATGGCCAGTGCCCGTTGGTAAAGCGGCTCAGCCTGGGAATAGACGCCCTGGGCGAGGTACAAGTCGGCCAGACTGTTGAGGTCAGCCACCAGCTCTGGGTGCTCGCTCCCCAGCGTCTTCTCGTCAATCTCCAAGGCCCGCCGGTAGAGTTCTCCAGCCTCGGCAAACTTGCCCAGATTGCGATCCAGCTCGGCGAGGTTGTGAAGCAAGGCGGCAAGCCGGGTATCTTCCGTCCCCGATTTCTCGGCTTCTTCGATCGCGGCCCGCAACAGCCGCTCCGCCTCGGCGAAATTCCCCTGCCGATAGGCCGCCGAAGCCGCCTGATTATACTGATCAACCAGCGCGCTGTCCGACTGCCCGCGCAAACTCCACGGCAGAGCGGTTAGCAATACGAGCAGAGCCACAAGCGGCCGGCACTGTCTAGAGATGGGCAATCTCTTCTCTCCTTCGGAAACCTCGGCGCCGCTGGGACCATCATGGCACAGATGAGCCGGAACGCAGAGAAACTATTTCAAGAGGGAAGGACGTGGGGCTAGTGCCTCGATGCAATGCGGGCGAGCAGCGCGTTGAGCGCTTCTGATTTCTTGGCTTGGATACGGAAGCCGTACACCGAGTCGTCGGAGCAGCATTGCAGGTCATAGCCGCCGCTGCCGAAGAGCTGGTTCAGAACCTGCTCGATGGCCGGGCGCAGTTCCGCGTCGGTTTCGGGGGTGTCGGGGGTTTCGAGGCGGTCGTTGAAGCGCAGTTCGAGCATGCCGATGCGTAGGCGGACGTCTTTCGGAAACTCCGGCTCTGCGCTCAGGCGCTTTGAGAGATTGAGACACCATTCGAACGCTGAGCAAAGCCGCTCGGCATGCGATCCGCTGAGGCCTTTCCGGGCGGTGTAGAGGATCCCCGGGCCGGGATCGGCCAGATCAAACGCCACGCTGCAGCGCTGCCCAACCAGAACAATGCCCGGTCCGCGTGGCAGGTGCGCGTAATCGGCCAGGTCCACCCAGTCGGCCGGATGTTTCTCATTGCGCCAGCGGCCAAAGATGGTGATAAACGGATCGAGGCTCAACCCTGCCGGCGAATCGGCAGCTATCTTGATCTGGATGCGCTGCAGGTCTGGGATCAATGCGGGTACTCGGGGGAAGCCAAGGTCAGATCCGGGATTCGGGACTCACGATTCGGCCGGAAGCCGGGCCCGGAGTGCAAGTCCCGAAAGATTGCATGACAGACCTCATGGTTTCAATTCCACGACGATGTTGTGCTGCGGCCGTGGGCCGATGTTCTTTACGATGTGGACGGACGGCTGGTTGAAGCTGATCGTGTCCGGAACCTGGTTGCGAAACACTTCCTCTCCGTTGTCGAGCCACTGTTGCAGCCGCGTTGCGTTCAGCCGGACCACCACCCGCAGGCTGTGGCTGTGGCGCGGACGGGTATCGCCCGGCTGCAGCAGCTCGTTGAACACGTAATAGCGCTCGCCTTCGTAAGCGATGCTGTTTTTCTCTGGCTCGATCATCACCGGGGGCGGGGTCGCGCGCGGACGGTTGGGCTTCCAGGCCACCTCGACGTACTCGCCGCCGACGGGAGCGGAATAGCGTTGCCCGGGCTCGAAGACCTTCACGTCGCCGCGCATCATTTTCTGACCGCCGAGGTCGATCGCGCCCAGCGCCACGATAACGCGCTCGCCGCACATCGGCCCGGGCTCGGTGCACAGAGTGCTGTTCCGCGATACCCGAACGTAGTCGTTGTCGATCACCAGGGAATTTCCTTGCAACAAGAGAAGTGCCGCCAACGCAAGATTCATGGTGCGTAACCCTCGTGCTCTCCTGTGGAGTCGTGATGCATCCGGCCGGACCCCTGTTATGTGAGCGCGCCGGACATCCGACTATACACCCCGTGCGCCTCTTCGATAAAGAGGGTGGCTTCCTCCACCCGCTGGTGCGTTCTTTCCTCGTTCAGCTTCTGGAAACCCTCCTCGGCGGCGCGGTAGAAGTAGTCGGCACACATCGCGAAGAAGTCTCCCGTTTCCCCGAAGTGCTTTCGGAACTCCGCCACGGTGTTGTAGTTGTCGGAAAGCAGCAGCCCGCGAGAGGAGAGCAGGCCGTCAGCGGCGGACTTCATTGCCTGGAAGGCCATCGCAGCGGCCTCTTCGAGCTTCCCGGCTTCGAAGTGCAGCGACGCGGCGAACGCCAGCCGGTCGGCGTCTTCGAGCAGAAACTCAACCTGCGTCACCACTTCGCCCGCGCACTCGCCGACGCCGGTCGACATGAAGTAATCCCACGGCTGCCGGTTGTCACGGTAGTAGGCCGGATTCTCATCATAATCCGGCAGGCGGTCAAACTCCGAGAGCGCCTCTTTCACCCGGCTCTTGCCAACCCGGTGCGTGAACTGGGCGAAGGTTTCCTCTCCCGTCTTTTCCTGGGAATAGAGCTCCGTCAGCTTGCGGACCACGCGCGGCACGTCTTTGGCCGACACCTTGCCCATGGAAAGACCGAACGACGCGGCGTTGTCCTGGGTCGTCCCGCCCAGCAGCACCTGAAAGATCGGCGCCACGTGTTGCCCGACGCGGCGGCTCGACCCGAAAAAGCCGATGTCGGCAATGTGGTGCTGGCCGCAGGCGTTGAAGCACCCGCTGATCTTGATCCGCGTGTCACGGCGTTCGGCTAGATCGCTCATCCCGTTGCCGAAGTTGTGGAGCAGTTCTGCTGCTAGCCCGCGCGAGGATGCGATCCCGAGCTTGCAGGAATCAGTCCCCGGGCAGGCAGACACATCAGCCAGCGCGCCCGCGCCGTGACGTGCCAGGTCGAGCGCGGCGAGGCCCTTGTAGAGCGCCGGAAGATCACCGTTTGAAACCCAGCGCAGCAGGATGTTCTGGTCGGCCGTGGTCCGAACGGTGTCTCCAATGAAACCGCGACACAGGCGCGCCAGCCCGCGCATCTGCCAGCCGCTGATGTCGCCCAAAGGGAGAAAAATCGTCACCATCGAGTAACCGTCTTGAGCCTGCGGCCGCACGTTCGAGCGATGCCACTTCCGAAAATCAGAAGATGTGCCGGCGAGGTTGAGGGATGACGCCGGCTGCAACGGCTTTTCCGCGAACCGCTCCGCCTGGGCCATGTACTCCGTCCAGCGCGGATCGGGCGGCAGCTTCGCCCGCTCTTCGTCCACCAGCTTGCGGAACTCCTCGACGCCGAGTTTCGCGATCAGGAACTTCATGCGTGCCTTGGCGCGGTTCTTTTTCTCGCCGAGCCGTGCAAAAACACGAGACACCGCCTGTGCCAGTGGCAGCATCTCTTCCGCTGGAACGAACTCGCTGAAGAGCTTCGCTTGATGCGGGATG
Organism: Terriglobia bacterium; assembly: GCA_965198025.1. GTDB lineage: Bacteria > Acidobacteriota > Terriglobia > 2-12-FULL-54-10 > 2-12-FULL-54-10 > CAYWWM01. The sequence continues at coordinate 3,680,008 of OZ240237.1, forward strand.
GCTCCGAGGCCCCCGCCCATGTATACCTCGAAGCCGCGGCGGGTGGCGCCGTTCTCCTGCCGCACCCGGGCCACGGCCCCGATGTCGTGCATGCGGGCCAGACCACACGGGTGCTGGACACAGCCTGAGAAAGCGATTTTGAACTTCCGCCCGAAATTCTGCGTGTCCGGATGGCGCATCAGGAAATACGCCATCGCCTCTGCGTACGGCGTCACGTCGAACGTTTCGTCCGTGCAGAGACCCGACGATGGGCACGCTGTCACGTTGCGGACCACGTTCCCGCAGGCTTCCTTCGTCGTGATGCCCACCTCGGCCAGGCGGCGGAACAGGTTCGGCGTGTCGTTGATGTCGAGGAAATGGAACTGGATGTCCTGCCGCGTCGTGATGTGCGACACTCCGTCGGCGTAGTCTTCCGAAAGGTCGGCGAGGCGCTCCAGTTGCTCCAGCGTCAGCATGCCGAGCGGAATCTTGATGCGCTGCATCTGCACGCCCGCCTGCCGCTGCCCGTAGACCCCGTGCCGAAGCCGGAACTCGGTAAAGACCTTTTCGGGAGCCTGTCCTGCCTGCATCCGCCGCAGCTCGGTCTCGAAGATGTCAATCTCCTCCCGAATCTCCGGCGGCTCATGCCTGTTCTTGTTTATACGCTTTCAAGGAGGGTTTGTCAATGGGGGAAATGTCAAGTCTGTGGGAATCTAGCATCCACGGCAATCCGGTCCCAGCGATCGCCCGGATCGCCTGCGACCCTGTTAGTCACTACGGTGGTTTCGCTCATGCATGGTTCCTTTCCCCAAAAAACAAAAAACCCACCGCGCCGTCCGGCTTCGGTGGGTTCTGAAAAACTCTAACTACAAGCTGATGATTACGTTAAGCACTATCGGGACCCACCCGCCGGAGTTGCGCGCAACAACAACAGTTGCAACAACAGCAACAACAAACTCCGGATTGGATGGATGTTTCCGCTCATGCCAATATAACTTTGTACACTTTCAGTGGGAGTTTGTCAATGGGGAAGCGTGGCATGGATCATGAGTGTTCATCTGGGAGCAATCTCTAGGGACTTTTATTCCGTCCGACGCCCCTGAGATGCCATGGCGCTGGCGGGCTGATCGCCTGGTTATCTTGGCTTCGAGCAGACTGAGAGAGCGGATATTTCCTCGCCTGCTGACTTTCGCGTAAAGCACATCCGCAACTTTTGGATCGAGAACTACGGCATCCGATTCTTGGCCAGTCAGCTCGGCGTATTTCCCACGCACCATTTCTCCGAAATCCGACCGTTACTTTCAGAAACTCGGCATGGTCCTTCAAGGGAGCAAAGATTCCCTCGAACTGAATCATTCCGGCTACGTCCACCTCTCCTTCCTTTCCGTCCTCAAACCGAAGACCTAGCCGGTAATCCCGTGTTGGCCGTACTTCGACGATGTCTTTTAGCATACATACTCCAGCAGCATGCCTACTCCAGTGGCTGGATCGGCTGAAACGGCAGTTGGCGCATAGCCAAGTCCCAGTTCTCAGCTAACTCTGACTGATGCTGCGATGTACCCACTCGATTACAAATCCTAACACGCGCGGCGGAAGATGCCCACGAATCACGGCCAACGTGTCAATCGCCACCAAGGCTTTCTGACCGCCATACCGTACGTGGAAGTGCGGCGATATCTGGTCGCCGTAGTGCATGGTGATCACAATCCCGAAAAAGCGGCTGATGGCAGGCATATTGCGCCTCAGGAAACGAACCTACGCCGTCCTCCCGTTGCTCGCCACCAGCGACAGGAACTCTTCTCTGGTCTGTTGCTGCGTGCGGAAGACGCCCAGCATGGCACTGGTGACGGCCTGCGAATGCTGCTTCTCGACGCCGCGCATCATCATGCAGAGGTGGCGGGCTTCGATCACCACGCCTACTCCTTGCGGGCGGATCTTGTTCATCAAGATCTCCGCGATCTCCGTCGTCAGCCGCTCCTGAATCTGGAGCCGCCGCGAAAACGCATCCACCACGCGCGGAATCTTGCTCAGCCCGATCACCTGACGGTCCGGGATATACGCCACATGGCACTTCCCGAAAAACGGCAGCAGGTGATGCTCGCACAGGCTGAACATCTCGATGTCCTTCACAATCACCATCTCGTCGTACGTGACCGGGTAGAGAGCTCCGTTAAAAACCTCATCCACCGGCGCCCGATTGCCGCTGGTCAGGAACCGTAGCGTCCGGGCGATACGCTCTGGGGTTCCCTGTAACCCTTCCCGTGCGGGATCTTCGCCCAGGGCGATCAACAGATCCCGGACAAGCTCGGGAAGCGGCGTCCCGGCGGCACTTGCCTCCTGCCCGGTTGCCCCCTTCATCTCAGACTCGTTCATTCCATTTCTCCTCAGTGGGACCTGTTGCCCTTATCCCCTGTATTCAAAGAAATTCGAGCTGGTTTCCTCAAGCCTCACCTGTTTCAGTCGCGCCCGGCGGCCGGACTCAATGGCCGGCCAGTCTTCGGCAAGAATCCGATGGATTTCCACACAGAGGTTCTCCGTGGTTGGAACCTGCTCGCAAAAGTTCGGCTGCTCGTTCAAGCTGCTCTCGTGCAGCGGTTCCAGAATCCTCCTCTGAACCAGTGCATCGAGTTCGGCTAGGTTGACGGCCATCCCTGTGCGCGGGTCGACAGGACCGGCTACCGTCACCTCCAGAAAATAGTTGTGCCCATGCCCGCCGGGGTTGTTGCACTTGCCGTACAACTGGCGGTTTTCCTCCTCTGGCAAAGTGGGGTGATGCAGTCGGTGTGACGCGGAGAACCAGTAACGTCGCGTCAGATGTACGCGTTCCGCATTCTTGCCCGTGATGGAATCATCGCTTTCCACTCCCTACTCCCTGCTTCCCGGACCGTCTGCCTCCGGCCCGAAGTAATCGACAAAAAGGTCCGGGGTCTCGTAGAGCCGGATGCGATGCAGGCTGCCAAAGTGGAGCTTCGGCGCCAGCATGCGCCAGATTTCGAGCACCAGGTTTTCGGTTGTTGGGATTACGTGGCGAAACACCGGAACCTCGCGGTTCAGGAACCGGTGGTCGAGCACGTCGAGCACCTCCTGCGCCATCACCTCTTTCAGTTCTTTCAGGTCCACCACCATGCCGGAGCGCTTGTCGATTTCTCCCCGGACGGTGACCTCGAGGACATAGTTGTGCCCATGCCCGTGGGGGTTATTGCACTTACCGAACAGCCGTTGGTTTTCTTCGGGCGACAGCGCCGGACTATGGTAGTAGTGCGACGCCGAAAACTCTGCCCGTCGCGTTAAGTAGATCATCGGGCTTCGCCTTACCGGCTAATTTGGAAACCGAAGGATGGAAGCCTTTACCCTGTGGCCCGGTAGCGCCTTCCCTTCCACTCGATCTCTTCTCTCCTGGAATATCGCAGCGTGGAATTCCAAAGCACCAGCAGAAACAGCAGCGCCCCCGGCACCAGCAGCGCCGTCCGAGCCCCGCGATCCTCGTCGGATAACTCTCTTCCGTACCGCCAGTGCTCCCACGCCAGATAGCAGAGCAAGCCGCCTCCTGCTCCCGCAGCCCATCCGGACCCCAGTAGTACAAGCGCCGGCCCACACACCGCAGGCAAGAGGTAGCGGCAGGCCAGTTCCCCCGAAGCCCGGCAGATTGCCCCGTAATCTCGATCGTAGAGCAAGAACAGGTTTTTCGTCCAGCCTCTCCACATCTCCGGAAAACGGCGATACATCCTGACTCTGGCGATATCCCCGCCCGGCTCGAACCGCACCGGGACCTTCGCTTGCTTGACAGCTCGGGCCAGCGTCACGTCATCCAGAACGCAGTTGCAGACCATCCGATGTCCCCCCAGTGCCGCGTAGACTCTCCGCCGGACAAGAATGTATTGTCCGTTAGCTGCCGCCAGAGGATCGCTCGGGTCGTTCACGCGATCCAGCGGGTACCGCCGCGCAAGTTGTTGAAACACGAACGGAATAACGGCTTTCTCCCACCACGTTTGGGTTTCCTGTTCCGGAGAGAGCGAAATCCAGTCCAGGCCCTCCCGCGCGGCTCGCTCCACTACGTCGGCTAATTTGCCTGGCCGGTGCCGGGTGTCGGCATCCATAAACAGCAGCCATTCCCCCCTGGCCAGCCCGGCCGCAAAACGAAGCGCATGCGGCTTCCCGATCCAGCCTTCCGGCAGCGGCGGAACGGTAACCACTCTCACGCAATGGTTTGCGGATGCTATGTCACGCGCGATGGCCGCGGTTTGGTCTTCGGACCCGTCGTCGGCCACGATGATTTCGATCTCCCGCCCCTGCACGGGACCTTGCTCCAGCAGCGACCGCAGGCAGTCCCCGATATTCTCCTCTTCGTTCCGTGCCGGGATCACAACCGACACGCAGGGACCGCTCTGTGACGGGGCTGTCAAAATTCACTCTTCCGAAACGCTCCAGATTCGTTATTATAGTGGAAGGTGCCCCATGACCAACCGGCAACAGTTCGTGGCCAAGCTCAGCTTGCTGGGGTTCGTGACGTTCTTCGTGATTTTTTTCTCGCAGCCCCGCGGGCAGTACGCCGCCCCCGCCCTCGGGGAGATGGTTCCCAATTTCACCCTGCGGGATAACTCGGGAGACGTCGTGGCGCTCAGCGAATTTCGGGGGCAATTCGTCGTGCTCAACTTCTGGGCCACCTGGTGCCCTCCCTGCATCGAGGAGATGCCATCGCTCAATCGCCTGGCGGAAAGGTATCAAGGCAAGGGCATCCAGGTCATCGGCCTGAGCGTGGATGAAAACGTGGACGCCTACCAGGAGTTCCTCGCCACCAACGAGATCAGCTTTCTGACTCTGCGGGACGCCGCCCGCAACACCAGCGACACCTACGGGACTTTTCGCTTTCCCGAAACCTACATCATCAACCGCGAAGGCCGCTTGGCGCGCAAGATCATCGGGGCCGTCGACTGGACCAGTTCACTGATGATTGAGTACTTCGACGGGTTGCTGGCTCAGCCGGAAAGCTAGCAGTCCGTGGTGAAACCCTGTGTCGCGCCGAGACCGGTCAGGCGCCCGCCTGGCAAGGCGTGACGCGGGAGCATATTGGGCATATGCGCCCCAGGAACAATGCCGGAACAACGCAGCTCCGGCGGGATGCATGGCCGGTCGAACGCAGCGGGGCTTTTGCCGCGGGCTGCTAGTTTTCCTCCTCCTGCTCGATACCGGCTCGGATTTCCATACTGCATTCGCCCCCTTCTTGTGTAGACTAAGCGGCGGCGCGCGCTTTCCTTCTCGCGCCGTTCCGGTGAGCCATGAATCTTGGCGAGCGATGGCTAAGGCAACCGCAGGGTGTCTGGGCGCGCAAGGCGCTGTTCCAGGTTCATCTCTGGACTGGAATCGGCCTCGGTCTGTATATCCTGGTGATCAGTCTGTCCGGCAGCGCGGTGGTGTTTCGCAACGAGCTGTTGCGCGCGTTCTTGCGGCCGGCGCCGACCTTCACCGGCCCCGGCGAGCGCCTGACGCCGGAACAGTTGCAAGCCGCTGCGCAGCGGGAGTTCCCGAGGCATGAAGTCAATCGCGTTGTGCCGCGCAGGGACCCGGACCGCGCCGTTCTGATCGTGCTTGTCCGCAACGGCAACCGCATGCCGCGTCTCTTTCACCCCTATACGGGCGAAGATCTGGGTCATTCCCAGACGGTTGGCCACCGGCTGGTTTCCTGGCTCATAGACCTGCACGACAATTTGCTCTACGGAAGAACCGGACGCGCCGTCAACGGCGTCGGGGCGGTCTTCGCCACGCTGCTGGCCCTCTCGGGCGCCGTCGTCTGGTGGCCCGGCGCCCGCAAGTGGCCCCGCAGCCTTCTGCTCGATTGGCGAGCCAAAGGCGCGCTCTTTCACTGGAGCCTTCACAGCATGCTGGGCTTCTGGTTCTTCGCCTTCGTCCTGATATGGAGTGTTTCCGGGATCTACCTCGCGTTCCCCGACCCGTTTTACACCGTCATCGAGCGCTTCGAACCCACGGACCAGGCGTCCAGGGTCCCCCGCTTCGGCGACACGGTTCTCGACTGGCTCACGCGCCTGCACTTCGGCCGCTGGGGCGGCATCCCCACCAAAACCCTCTGGACTATCTTCGGACTCGTCCCCGTCGTGTTGTTCGTCAGCGGCGCTTACATGTGGTGGCGCCGCGTCCTGCGCCCCACCCTCGGCCGCGATCAGCAGCCCGCTCCTGCTTCCTCCCAACCCGCTCCCCTGGAACCCAAAACCCCCCTCACCGGCACGCCGGCTTGAATTTTCGCTCTATTGCTTGCGGTCATCCTGAGCGGCTTGTTCCGCCTGTGCCGCAGGTGAGGGGCGGCGAGGGATCTGCTCTTCGCCTGAATCCGAGCCGTGCGAGTCAACAAGCGGTCCATCCGAGCCGCGACCGCAAGGGAGCGGTGGGTTTGAGCGAGTAACCACTACCCGTTTTTTTCTGCCGTGGGGCCGTTCTGTCGTGCGGAAGGGCTGCGGCTTAAGCCGCCCCAATCTCAACCTCGACCATGCGAACCTTCGGAGGGCGCGTGGCTTGTGGCGGCTCAAAGTACAATTCCAGCGCTTCTTGCAGGTTTGTGAGGGCTTCTTCTTCCGTCTCCCCTTGGCTCGCTACATCAACTTCCAAACACTGCGAGACAAACCAGCTTCCTTCGCGCCAGACGGTAGCAGCAAACGAACGCTTCATGCCCCCCATTCTCTCATAAGAGGCCTTATAATGAGAACCGATCCACACCGCAATCGTGGAGGGCCTGGGTTTTGTTCTTCCGGGGCCGCCATCGCGGTTTAGTCGGGTTGGCCAACAAGAGTTAGGCTGACAATGGGAGGGGCATCCATATCCCTAAAAAAACTGATGAAGTTCAAGTAGCCACGTGCGCGCCTTCCTCGCCGTGGGCATTTCAACGGACTTTTACAAACATCCCGCCGAGAGGGGCCAGCTCCATTGGCGAAACCGAACCCCACGGTAGAATCCGTGCAATAGGTCAGGCAGGAGCGCTCAAGGCAAGAACGGGTGCTGAAATGACCAATCAAGAGCTTCGTGAGTTGATTCGTGCTGCGCGAAAATGTGCGCAAGCGGCTCCTCCGCCAGAAGCGTGCAGTGGCGAAGGGTGAACGAGGCGAGTCCGGGGACGTTCCTTCGGCACAATCTCCGCGTGGCGACCCGGCGCCTCCACATGCTGATACTATATGAGATATCACTTCCCGCTCTATTCTTGCTCCTCCCTCACCCGATCAACGGAGAGATTCCATCCCTGTTATTGACCTGCATTGTGCCCCTTTTTGGATGAAAAATGCCCGTTTTCTGCCTCACGAGACTTCCGAAAGAACCGAAGGAACCGAAGGAACCGAGAGAACCGAATCCGCAGCGGCGTTCTGTGGATGAAGTGTTCTTCCTGCCTCTTATGTTCCCTCTTTTCTACAACTTCACCCGCCGCAGGCGAAGCGCGTTCGTGATGACCGACACGGAGCTGAATGTCATGGCGGCGCTGGCGAAGATGGGGTTCAAAAGCAGGCCAAGAAAAGGATAGAGCACACCGGCGGCAACAGGAACCCCTAACGAGTTGTAAACAAACGCGAAGAAAAGGTTCTGGCGGATGTTGCGCATGGTGGCGCGGCTCAACGCGCGCGCCCGGACGATGCCGTTCAGATCGCCTCTGACGAGCGTGAGATCCGCGCTTTCGATCGCCACGTCCGTGCCGGTTCCCATGGCGATCCCGACACCCGCCTGCGCGAGTGCCGGGGCGTCGTTGATGCCGTCACCCGCCATCGCCACGATTCGGCCTTGCTTCTGCAGTCGTTTCACTTCATCGGCTTTCTGTTGCGGAAGGACCTCGGCGCGGACTTCATCTATGCCAAGCTTGCGCGCGACCGCCTCGGCGGTTTGACGGTTGTCGCCAGTGAGCATAACGATGCGGATACCTGCCTCGCAGAGCTTTCCAATGGCCTCGGGGGTTGAGGCCTTGACCGGATCGGCGACACCGAGCAGTCCGGCGGCGCGGCCATCTATCCCAACGAACACTACCGTCTGCCCGTCCCGGTGCAGCGAGTCGGCACGTGAGGAGAGCTGGTCCAATACCATGCCGTGATCGGCAAGCAGCTTCTCGTTGCCGAGAACTACGCTGCGACCGTTCACAATTCCGGTGACGCCGTGCCCGGTGACGGACTGGAAATCGGAAGCGCGCGCAGGTTCGGCCCCTCTGTCCTTCGCTCCCTGAACCATCGCTGCCGCCAGCGGATGCTCGCTGGCGCGTTCTAGACCCGCGGCAAGTCGCAGCAGGTCCATTTCTTCGAAGCCCGGCGCGGCGACCACGGATACGAGGCGCGGTGTTCCTTCCGTCAGTGTGCCGGTCTTGTCGACCACCAGCGTGTCGACTTTTTCGAGCAGCTCCAAGGCTTCCGCGTTCTTGATGAGCACACCCGCCATCGCGCCCCGGCCGGTTCCGACCATGATGGACATCGGCGTGGCCAGCCCAAGCGCGCACGGGCAGGCGATGATCAGCACCGCCACTGCGTTCACCAGAGCGTAGGCCATGCGCGGCTCCGGTCCGAACAGACTCCAAATGAGGAAAGTGAGCACGGCGACGGCGACGACGGCAGGTACGAAGTAAGAAGCCACCACGTCGGCCAGGCGCTGGATCGGGGCGCGGCTGCGCTGCGCTTGGCCCACCATGCGTACGATCTGTGCCAGCAGCGTCTCACTACCGACGCGGTCGGCCTGCATGATGAATCCACCGGTTCCGTTCACGGTCCCGCCGATTACGCGTGCGCCCGGCGACTTTTCAACCGGGATCGGCTCGCCGGTGACCATGGATTCGTCTACTACACTGGTTCCTTCCACCACCGCGCCGTCCACCGGAACCTTCTCACCCGGACGGACGCGCAACAGGTCCCCGGGCTGCACACGGTCGAGCGGGACATCTTCTTCGGTAGATTCGGTTCTTTCGGTTCCCTCGAAAGTCTCGGATTGGATTCGGCGGGCGGTTTTCGGGGCAAGGCCGAGAAGCGACCGGATGGCGCTCGAGGTCCTGCTCCGGGCACGGAGCTCCAGAACCTGTCCTAGAAGAACCAATGCCGTTATGACTGCCGCTGCCTCGAAATAGACTGCGACCTGGCCGTCCTGGCCACGGAACGCGGCGGGGAAAATGCCCGGCGCAACGGTGGCGACCACGCTGTAGGAGTACGCTGTGCCGGTCCCGATGGCGATGAGCGTGAACATGTTCGGGCTGCGGTGGACAAACGAAGCCCAGCAGCGCGCGAAAAACGGCCATCCGCCCCAGAGCACCGCCGGCGTGGCGAGCGCGAACTCGATCCAGCGGAGCAGTTCCGCTGGGAGTGCTTGTTGCACAGGCTGACCGGGGATGTGCGCCGACATTTCGAGAAACAAGACCGGGAGCGCGAGCGCCGCGCTGATCCAGAAGCGGCGGGTCATGTCCACGAGTTCCGGGTTGGCTTCTTCCTCCGCCGCAACGACGCGCGGCTCGAGCCCCATGCCGCACATGGGGCAGGAGCCCGGCTCGGGCCGGACGATCTCAGGATGCATGGGGCAGACGTATTCGGTGCGGGCAAGGGCAGGGGCAATGTCAACCGGCTCCAGAGCCATGCCGCACTGGGGACACGGCTCGCTCGCGGGCAACCGCACCTCGGGGTGCATGGGACAGGTGTGGTCGGCAGGCGCGGGGGGAGCAGAGACCAGGGGCTTTGGCGGTTTGGCGGGAGGCAGGCCCAGGGTCACAAGCGCCGGGGGCGCCAGATACTTCTCCGGGTCGCCGCGGAATTTTTGGAGGCAATGCGGACGGCAGAAGTAGTACGTCTTGCCGCGATGCTCGCATTGTCCGGCTGCCGTCTCCGGGTCGACGTTCATGCCGCAGACGGGATCTTTCACGGTGGGGGCCATGCTGCTCCTGACTGCAGAATTCGCAGGAGTCGATCCGCGATTCGCTCCACGCAACTCCTGCGCCGCCATTATAATGGACGCGCGTGCCGGGGCGAAGATTCACGGCGCGGCAGAGCCGAGGCGAAGAACTCTACGGAGCAACGCATGACGAGCGTAGTCGCGAGATTCCAGTACCAAGGCACCCTCAGCGGCAAAGCGGCGCGGAGGCTGGGTGAATCCCATACGCATCTCGGTGTGCGGGATGTCACGGTAAACGAGGCGGAGAACACCATCGCCATCGAGTACGACGCGACGTGCATGGACCGGAATGGCGTGGCGGCGCTGCTGCGGCGATTCGGAGTGGCTTTATCTGGAGCGTGAAAAAAGTAGATAGCAAAGCGGAGGAACGGATCTTGCTCCAGTTTCTATGCAGGGGCGAGAGCGCAGACCAACTGAGGAGCGAAATCCTTTCGCAGTTGCGAAGCTACGAGTTCCAGCGCATGGAGCATCAGGTGCTGTTCGATTGCCTGCAAGCCATGCCGCTTGACCGACCGGAGCTGATTCGGGAGCTGCTGCCGGCACGGCTGGTGCGGGCCGGGTTTCCGGACTTCGATCTCGATCCGTTCCTGGAACCGGGGACGGTGAGCGAGGAGGAAGCCAGAGAGATATGCAGGGAGTTGACAGAGCCGCAAGCTGTCCACGACCGTGAGACAAGAAAAGCAGATCCCTCGCCGGAAACGACATGATTGTGCCGTTTCGTTCCCTGGGATGACACAGGATGATTGTGAATCCGGATGGTGTTGTGAGAGACCGGCAGATCGTCCGGCGGGAGCATGACGGCCGCCGCACGGTGCTGGCGAGCCAGTATGAGGGAAGGCGGCTCAATGGCCCGAACGATCGGGTCATCCAATCAGACGGGGCAGTCCACTTCACGGAGGCGCGGATGGGAAGACGTTGTATGCCACGAGCCGCACCGAGATGTATCGGGTGCGTCTGCTGATCCCCGGCTTGGCGCCCTAGCTCAGGAGGAACGATGTCACCATTCAACCGTCGCGTTACATTCCCGGCCGCCGTCATCCTGGCGGCCACAGTTTGCCTAAACGTGTCCCTCATCGCCCAGGACGACCCTTGGGCGGGGGAGATGGCCAGATTCGAACAACAGGACCGTGCGACACCGCCGCAGCCCGGCGGTATCGTGTTCGTGGGGAGTTCCAGTATCCGGCGCTGGGACCTGAGGCGGTACTTTCCAACTCTGCCAGTCGTCAACCGTGGCTTTGGGGGATCGGAGATCCATGATTCCATCCGTCATGTTGATCTGCTCGTCCTGCGACACCGGCCACGCACGGTTGTGTTTTACGCGGGAGACAACGATTTGGCCCGCGGCAAGAGTCCCGAGCAGGTGGCCGCCGACTTCAAGACGTTCGTCGCAAGAGTCCACGCGGCGCTTCCCTCGACTCGTATCGCTTTCATCGCCATCAAACCGAGCCTTCGACGGTGGAATCTGGCTGGGCAGATGCGAGAAGCGAATGATCAGATCCAAACGTTTTGCGAGAGTGACGATCGTCTCGGCTTTATTGACGTCGACGGGCCCATGCTCGGTTGGGATGAAGCACCCCGCAAGGACTTGTTCATCGAGGATGGTTTGCATCTGACTCCGAAGGGGTACGAACTATGGACTGTTCTGGTTCGACCGTTTCTGGAGGAGTAGGACGGCGCAGCGGAGGCGTCTGGATGACAACGGCTGGGACATTGTGGCAGCATGACGGAGGCGGCGCCGAGCCGGATGCAACGGCTCCGGGAAATTGCGAGTGAGAGACACGGATGTCTATCTGGAAACTGTTCGGCATCGGAGAGACGGAACAGGCTGCGGGAAGCGGGAAGAAGCTCGGAGCCGGTGACACGGAGACGGTCCGCAAGATCGTGGACGCTCTGGACCGGATCGAGCCGCAACAGGCGCGGTTCATTGCGGCGTTCGCGTACTTGCTGGGACGGGTGGCGCACGCGGATCAACACATCAGCGAAGAAGAGACGCACACCATGGAGCGGATCGTGCAGGAACGCGCCCGCCTCCCGGAGGAACAGGCGATCCTTACGGTTCATATGGCGAAGGCACAGAGCCTGCTGTTCGGGGCGACGGAGAATTTCCTGGTGACGCGGGAGTTCGGCAAGATCGCCAGCCGGGAGGAAAAGATCGAGCTGCTGCACGACCTGTACGCGGTCTGCTCGGCGGACCGGAGGGTTTCGGTGGTGGAGGACAACGAAATCCGCAAAATCTCGCGGGAGCTGCGACTCGACCATCCGGATTTCATTGCCGTGCGGCTCGCGTATCGGGATCAACTGGCCGTATTGCAAGACCAGCCGGGGCGGGAGCAGCCGTCGGGGAATTGAGAGGGCGCGAGGGTTGTGCTATACTTGCGCTGGCAGAAGAGAGGAAACATGCCTTCCGCGCCCGCCGCAGTTGCTACAAATCGGGGCCGTAGTTCAGTTGGTTAGAACGCCTGCCTGTCACGCAGGAGGTCGCGAGTTCGAGTCTCGTCGGCCCCGCCATTCAGGTTCTTTGGTTTCAGCATTCGGACAATAAAAGCGCCCGGGTAAAAAGCTTCCAATAGAAATACATTTTCGGGGCCGGGTCTGCTATGATGTGCGCCCCCGCAATTTTTTCTGCGAAAGGATGCATATGAAGGAACGGAATGCGAAGCCGAAAAAGTACCGCGCCTACACGAATAAGAACATCGATCAGATACCGCAGTTCAAGACACTCACGTCTGAACAGCGCGCAGCAATTACCGCGGTGTCGAAAGTGCTCCCATTCCGCGTCAACAACTACGTCGTCGAAGAACTCATCGACTGGGACAACATTCCGGTCGATCCGATGTTTCAGCTGACTTTTCCACAGGAAGGGATGCTGGCTGAAGACGACTTCGAGCGCATCGGCGGGTTACTGGAACGCGCCGCCCCCGAAGAGGACCTCGATAAAGCGGTGCGCGACATCCGCCTGAGTATGAACCCACATCCGGCAGGCCAGATGGACCTGAACGTTCCGATCATGGACGGACAGTCTCAGTCCGGTATCCAACACAAGTACCGCGAAACCGTCCTGTTCTTCCCCAGTCAGGGACAGACCTGCCACGCCTACTGCACGTACTGCTTCCGATGGGCCCAGTTCGTGGGCATGGACGAACTGAAGTTCTCCAACAACGAAATCGCCTCCCTCGTCCGATACCTAAACAAGCATCCCGAGGTTCGTGACGTCCTGTTCACCGGCGGTGATCCGATGATCATGCGCACCAGCGTCCTCCGTCGCTACATCAAGCCGTTGCTGAAGATCGAAACGCTCAGTAGCATTCGGATCGGGACTAAGGCGCTGGCGTGGTGGCCTTACCGTTTCACCACCGATGCCGACGCCGAGGATCTGTTGCGACTCTTCGAAGAGGTGGTTGCCGCGGGGAAACACCTGGCCTTCATGGCTCATTACAGCCTGCCCCGGGAACTACGAACTCCGGTTTCAGAAGCTGCGGTGAAGCGAATCCAGGCGACAGGCGCGTCGATCCGGGCGCAGGCCCCGCTGATCCGCAACGTCAACGACAACGCGGACGTCTGGGCGGCGATGTGGCAGAAACAGGTCGACCTGGGCATCATCCCGTACTACATGTTCGTCGAGCGAGACACGGGGCCGAAACAGTACTTCGAGGTGCCGCTATACCGCGCGTTCGATATCTTCACGCGAGCCGTGCGGCAGCTTTCCGGCCTGGGCCGAACCGTGCGGGGGCCATCGATGTCGTGCACACCCGGAAAAGTACTGATCGACGGCATTGCGGAGATCGACCAGCAGAGGGTCTTCGTTCTGAAGTTTCTCCAGGGCAGGGACCCGCACTGGACCAACCGCGTGTTCTTCGCCCAGTACGACGAGTCGGCCTGCTGGATCGACGACCTCCAGCCGGCTTTCGCCGACCAGTTCTTCTTCGAGGAGTTTGAATCCAACCGACGCTGGAACGACTTCGCCATGTATTCGGGCGCCAGGAAGAAGGCGGCGAAGGCGGAATGGATTGGAGGTTCCTCCAGGAGGGCGACCGAATCGGAACCTGAGGAGGGGGCCGACGTCAGCCGGCATCTTTCTCGCTGATCGACGAAAGCCGAGGAATCGAGAGGGAGCAGGGGGAATCTATGCACGGGACCGAGCAGGGAGTCGAACATCGCTGCACCCATTGTGGCCGGGACGTCCGGTCGGATCTCGAGGCAGAGAAGGATTACTGCTCGGCTTGTGGCCATCCGATCGAGAGGCCCGACGAAGAGCCTCCGCCGAACTGCACCCATTGTGGCCGGGACGTCCGATCGGATCTCGAGACAGAGAAGGATTACTGCTCGGCTTGTGGCCATCCGATCGAGAGGCCCGACGAAGAGCCCCCGCCGATTAGCGTCCGGAAGCTCGGCCCTATCCGGACTCAAACATGACCGAAGCCGCGGTGCCTTATACTTGACACTTTAGCGTCAAGCATATAAGCACAGATCAAGGGGCTCCGGGATCGCCCGGCCATGTCCGACGGTTCTCTATGATATAAGTGGACAACCTGTCCGCGGAAGTCTTCGAATGTCCAATGGATTCCCGTTCAGAAAGGGGCTGGCCTTGGCGTACAGGCAGGTATTACTCCCATAGGTAAATCGGGCTCGGGAATGGAATAGCCATGGGTACCCGCCTTGAATTCGACCAGGCGGACCTTGGGTGGAGGGTCCATGGCTGCATACAACGGCAAAGTCACCGCCTTATATCTTTCGGGGGTGTGGTCCCCGCTGGTCAGCGCAATGCCGAAATGACCGGTGGAACCGGTTTCACGCCGTCACCCCAGAGTTCTCGGGAATAATAAACGTATTGATCGATCAGCTTCCAAGTTTCCTCGGCATCGAGCTTTAGCCGCTTGGCCGCAGCCCGCGCGGCCTGAACCAACTGATGCGTGCTGCCAAAGTGGACAGGCGTTTGGGCCTTGATGCTCGGAGAGGGTTGCCCATCTTCAAAGCTGTCCAGAATGTTTTCCATCAGTACCGCCCGAGCATAACCGTCCCTCTTGAAGTAACCCATAACTCTTGGGAACCCTCGGAGAACTCTCTACCTTTTCCTCCTTTCAGATTCTTTGTCTCACGGCATATCATCTATAATCTTGGAGGAATCCCAAGCCACCGGTTCTTCGATTGGAGGTATGACTCATGAGAGAGATTTTCGGCTACAGGAAACCCTGGCAGCTTCTGATCATCTTGGCGGGCCTGGTCCTGTTGGTGGCTCAGGCAACTCTGATTGATCGGGGACTGGTTTCAGAGATTGTCTACGCTGCCCAGGCCGCAGCCGAGCCCCAGGAGGGTCGAACCCCGATCGTGATCGAACGGGCGCCGCTGCGCTTCATCCGGGATCCGAATCCCGCCTTTGCCGCCGTGGCCGTCAACTCGGAGAACAACATGCTGGTGGTGGCGGACGAGAACCTCTTTCAGATCCTGGAGTACGACCACCAGGAGAACACGCCGCCCCAGGCTCGTTTCAGCGAACCG
This sequence comes from Terriglobia bacterium, assembly GCA_965198025.1. Classification (GTDB taxonomy): domain Bacteria; phylum Acidobacteriota; class Terriglobia; order 2-12-FULL-54-10; family 2-12-FULL-54-10; genus CAYWWM01. The sequence goes on from OZ240237.1 coordinate 3,695,386, forward strand.
CGCCGCGTTATCTCAGGAACCGAAACCCGGGCGGAGATGATGTGCGGAGTGTATATCGACCCCCAGACACTCGAGATCTACGCGCTCAACAATGACACGCAGGGCTGGATACCCGTTTTTGCCCCCGACGCGCGGGGCAACGTCGCGCCAGTGCGGTACATTTCGGGGATTCGGGGCTTCTCGATCACGGCGCACGAGGAACGAAATGAATTGTTCGTCGTCAACCAGGAGGGCGGGCGGCACGGCAACGCCGACGGCCAGGGGGGCGCGGTCTATGTCTACCGCAAACAAGCCGAGGGCGAGGAGCGGCCGCTGCGCACTCTGGAGGGATACGACACGCAGCTGGAAGACCCGCACGGGATTGCTCTGGACATCGAGAACAATCTCATGTTCGTGAGCAACTTCGGCAACGTTCACCGGCAGGATTCGGCAACCGGTCAAGTCTATGGCGACTTCGAGCAGCCGTCGATCACGGTCTATCCGCTCGACGCATCCGGCAATGTGGAGCCGCTGCGCATCATCGAAGGTCCCAACACCCAGCTGAACTGGCCGTCTCACCTGGCCTACCATCACGAACGGCAGGAGCTGTTCGTAGCCAACGACGGCGACAGTTCCGTCCTGATCTTTGATGCGTCCGTCGAGGGCAATGTAGCGCCGATCCGCATGCTCAAGGGTCCGCGAACCGGGATCATTCATCCGCCCGGCATTGCCCTGGACGAACGGCTCGACGAGCTCTATGTGGCCAACATGGGAACGCCGAAGGTGACGGTTTTTCCGGTGACGGCCTCAGGCGACGTCGCGCCGGTCCGCACGGTCCGGGGCGCGCCGGAGGGTAGCCAGAGCCTCATGATCGGCAATCCCGGAGCCGTGGGCTACGACACCCGCCGGGGAGAGATCCTCGTCCCCAATTGAGTGGCTCATCCGCAGATTTCGACGTTCGCCAGGTTGGCGGACGGAAACACACCACCAGCCCGAGCGCTCTATGGGCAAGCGAGCAGGCTCTCCCGCACGATGCACGATATCCGCTACGACGAGGTCAACGACGAAATCGTGGTTCCCGTGCCGTATTCGGAGGCGATCCTGACCTTCCGGGGAGAGGCCGACGGCCAGGAGTCCCCGATTCGAGTCATCCAGGGTCCCCGGACCGGCACCGTGGGCAGCCGGGTGGACGTGGATCCGATTCATGACGAACTCTTCACCTACAACGCCGAATCAGACACGATCAAGGTCTTCCCGCGCGAAGTCGACGGAGACGTGGCCCCCATCCGCACGATCGCGGGGCCGAACACGCAGCTCAAATCGGCCTACGGTATCGCCGTCGATCCCGTCAACGATATCCTCGTCGTGGGGTTGAACAGCGGCTTCGGAACCGAGAGAGCGGCCCTGGTCAGGGACGGCGCCGAACCGGGCGCGATCCTGATATTCAACCGGACCGACAGCGGAAACGTGGCACCGCGGGCCGTCATCCGTGGTCCCAGCACGGACATCATCCGGATCAATCAGATCGACCTCAATCCGGAGCGACGGCTGATTGTGGTGGCGATGCCCGGGATTCGGGACCAGATGGAACCGGAAGGCGCATTTGTCGGGGTCTGGAGTTACGACGACAACGGCGACGTGCCCCCGATGTGGAAGATTCCGATCGGCGAGGTGACCCGGATGAAAAAGCCGTTCGGGGTCGTCCTGAACCCGATCGAGCAGGAGGTGATCGTCTCCGACATGCGCAATCAGGGGATTCTGGTCTTCTCGGTACCGGAAATCTTCTGAGACTTGGGATCTCGCGGGCGGCGGGCCGTGTGGGCACGGTTCCGCACCCGCAAAGTCTTCCAGACCTCTATCGGAGCCACACAAGAATGTACGGAACGGCAAGAACCGCTGGCGTGTTCTTTGGGATTGATTGATTGCAGTGTCAAGTCCAGTGTGTAATCCCCGCAGCTTTCCTGTTGACTGGAGTGAGAGGGGAAGAAGCGAGAATATCAACATGCGTGGGAAATCCCATCTTTACCGGATGATGTGTTGTTGCTGCCGTTGCTGTTGTTGCGCGCCGATCCGGCGGATGGGGAAGGCTGGTCCTTAAGAAGATAATTCAGCAATAATCTTTAGGAGACAAACCCACCACGGATACGCAATCTGTGGTGGGTTTTTTGTTTTTCCGCCCGAAAGGGCGTGCGAGAAGGTAGAAGTCGATGAACGAACAATCCGTAGCGGTACCCGCAGAGCAAGAGGATCGATGGCAGCATCTGCCGCCGGCGGTCCGGGAAGAAATCGACATCTGTGAAACCGAGCTCCGCCGGGTGCAGCAAGGGCAAATGCCGGTTAAAGATATTGATTAAACATTAGATGTTTGACTCGTCCCGAGCTTTCCAGCTCCTTGAGGATCAAGAGAAAAGGAATTCACTCTTGGAATTGAGCATTCTACTGCCGCTCGCCGGATTTGTGGTGGGCCTTGTCGTCGGGATGACCGGAGTCGGCGGCGGCTCGCTGATGACGCCCGCCTTGATTTTCGGCCTGGGCGTGCCTCCGGCGGTGGCGGTGGGCACGGACCTCGTCTTTGCGGGGCTGACCAAGTCCATCGGGGTGTGGGCCCACAGCCTGGAAAAAACATCGACTGGGCGACGATGCGCCTGCTGGCGCTCGGGAGTCTGTCGGCCACCCTGCTCCTGATCAGAATTCTCGACCGGTCGCCGTCCAGAGAACGGCTGGACGCGACCGTCCTTCCGATCCTCGGCGCTGCGCTGCTACTGACGGCCGTGGTTGTGGCGCTGCGGAGTCGCGTCGGCGCGCTTGCGGAGCGGCTCTCTGAAAGGCGTGGACCCATCGGAGGCGGGTGGATTGTGCTGGCGGGTACGGTTCTCGGAGGTCTGGTGACATTGTCGTCGGTGGGCGCCGGGGCACTGGGCGTGGCCGTGCTCATGATCTGCCGCCCGCAGATGCGGCCGCGCCATATCGTCGGGACCGACCTGGCCCATGCGCTGCCGCTGGCTCTGGTCGCGGGCCTCGGTCACTGGACTCTGGGGACCGTGGATTTCGGATTGCTGGCGGCGCTGCTGCTGGGATCGATTCCGGGCATCTACCTGGGAAGCTCCCTGACCGGCCGGGTCCCCGAACCGGTGTTGCGCTCGGTGCTGACAGTGGGTCTGGTGGCCGCCGGTTTGATGTGCATCTTCTGAGGCGATGAAAGACCCCGGCATATCTCGAGATGTGATGGCGCGGAGGGCGGAGGAAGCCGCAGCGCTGCTCGCTGACATTGCGGCTAACCATTCACCGGCCGTCCTCGCCTCGAGCTTCGGAGCAGAGGACATGGTTCTGCTCGACCTGATTGCCGCCCACGCGCGCGCGATCGAGGTCTTCACCCTCGACGCTGGCCGCCTTCCCGAAGAGACCCATCGTCTGATGTCGGAAGTGCGACAGCGGTACCCCGTCGCCGTGCGCGTCTATTGTCCCGATACGGCGGCGCTGGAAGTCTACATCGAGCGTAACGGCCCCGACGCTTTCTATCAGAGCGTGGCGCAGAGGAAGGAGTGCTGCCGTATTCGCAAGGTGGAGCGGCTCGGCCGGGCGCTGGAAGGGAAAAAAGCGTGGGTCACGGGTCTCCGGCGCGAGCAGTCGCCGACCCGGGAGGGACTCGAGATCCGCAGTTGGGACGCGGCGAACGGCCTGGAAAAGTTCAATCCGCTGCTGGACTGGAGCGAAGACGAGGTCTGGATCTACATCCGTCGAAACGATGTGCCCTACAACAAGCTGCACGATTCGGGATATCCCAGCATCGGCTGCGCCCCGTGCACGCGAGCCGTCGAGCCGGGGGCCGATATACGCTCGGGACGCTGGTGGTGGGAGACCGCCGACTCCAAGGAATGTGGGCTGCACCCGGTCAAGTTGTGATCGCGCAATAAGGAGTCCGTTGAAGCCATGCTTGTGAAGACACGCGGCAGTCACCTCGACGCCCTCGAAGACGAATCGATTTTCATCCTGCGGGAGGTGGCCGCTGAGTTTCGAAATCCGGTTATTCTGTACTCGATCGGCAAGGACTCGAGCGTTCTGGTGCGTCTGGCGCGCAAGGCCTTCCACCCTGCGGTGATACCGTTTCCGCTGCTGCACATCGACACTGGTTACAAGTTCAAAGAGATGCTCGAGTTCCGCGATCGCTTCGCGGCTTCGATCGGGGCGCGTCTGATCGTGCACCGCAACGAAGAGGCGATCGCCGTCGGGGCCCACCCCTTGAAACTCGGCGTGGCGCACTGCTGTGGCCAGCTGAAGACCGAGGCGCTCCTCCAGTCGCTGGAGAAGTACGGATTCGATGCCGCGATCGGCGGCGCCCGCCGTGACGAGGAACGCTCCCGGGCGAAGGAGCGCATCTTCTCGTTCCGCGATGCGTTCGGGCAGTGGGATCCGAAGAACCAGCGACCGGAGCTGTGGCATGTCTTCAACACGCGCATCTTCGAAGGCGAAAGCATGCGGGTGTTCCCGTTGTCCAACTGGGCCGAGACCGATGTCTGGCAATACATCCAGAGAGAAGAGATTCCCATCGTGCCCCTCTATTACGCGAAGGAACGGCTCGTCGTGCGGCGCGGAAACAACCTGATTCCGGCCGACGAAGTTGCCAACCTCAAGGAAGGCGAGGAGCCGGTCTCGATGTGCGTCCGTTTCCGCACGCTGGGTTGCTCCCCATGCACCGCGGCCGTCGCTTCCGAGGCCACGACCGTGGAGGCGATCGCCGCCGAGGCGGCCGCGGCCGTCCGAAGCGAGCGGGAGACCCGTGTGATCGATCACGGCTCGAACACGATGTAGGACAAGAAGAAGGAAGGCTACTTTTGAAAGTGACAATAGCACCCAGGGTAGCAACGGATCAGATCAAGCTACTGCGCCTCACGACGGCCGGCAGCGTGGATGACGGCAAATCTACGCTGATCGGCCGGCTTCTGGTGGACACGAAAGGCGCGTTTGAGGACCAGATCGCGATGGCCCGCGATTACAACGGACAGAGGGGTGGCCGGGGCATCGACCTGGCGCTGCTGACCGATGGACTGCGCGCGGAGAGGGAACAGGGCATCACGATCGACGTGGCCTACCGCTATTTCGCGGTTCAGAGGCGGCGTTTCATCATCGCCGACACTCCTGGCCACGAACAGTACACAAGGAACATGGTCACCGGCGCAAGCACAGCCGAGCTGGCCCTGATCCTTGTCGACGCCAGGAACGGCATGATGACGCAGTCCCGACGGCACATCTGTATCGCTCACCTGCTCGGCATCACGGATTTCGTGATCGCCATCAACAAGATGGACCTCGTGGACTACTCCGAGGCGGTGTATTCGGAGATCCGGGAACAGTTCGCGGACTTTTTCGACCGGCTGGGCATGCGGTACGCGCGGGCTCGCAACGCCTGGTACGTCCCGATGTCAGCGTTGCGGGGTGACATGGTCGTCGAACGCGGCGAGCAAATGCCCTGGTATTCCGGGGAGACGCTGCTCGAGCTGCTGGAAACGGTGAAACCGGTGACGGATTCCTCGGCCACCGGACTGCGGTTTCCCGTTCAGATGGTATCCCGCCCTCAGACGCCGGACCAGCCGGACTTCCGGGGCTATATGGGACGGATCGCCTCCGGGACGGTATCGGTGGGACAGAAGGTGCGTGTGCTGCCCTCGGGTCTGGCGAGCACGGTCGAGCGGATCGTGACGTTCGACGGCCAACTGGAGAGCGCGTCGGCGCCCCAGTCGGTGACCGTAACGCTCGAGGATGACGTCGACATCTCGCGCGGCGACATGATCGTCAGCGCCGATGACGATCCGCTGGTGACCACCGAGTTCGGGGCCACGCTGTGCTGGATGTCGGATCGGCCCCTCGCCACGGGACAGAAGTATCTGATCAAGCAGGCCTGCCGTACGTCGAGGGCCGTGATCCGGAAAATCGATCACCTGATCGACGTCAACACGCTCAAGACTCAACCGCTGGAGGGATTTTTCGCCCGGAACGACATCGGCTGCGTCCAGGTCGAGACGCTCCAGCCCCTGGTGTGTGACGCTTATCGTCTGAACCGCGAGACCGGAGCGTTCATTCTGATCGATCCCCTTACGCACGAGACGCTGGCCTGCGGCATGATCGACCAGCCTCGCGATGATTTCGCCCCCCACATCTGAGCCCTCCAATCGCCCTGACCTTGCCCCCTTCAGACGAGTCTAGTTTGCAAATGAGTATTTCCAGATTGTTGTTTCTCGCAAGTCAATCCGTTGGCGTCTTCTCGCTGGATGGGTTCGGACGCCGCGTTCCGTCGTGAAAAGCTCTTCTGTCAGAACGTTGCGGGATCCCACGCAGGGATACGGCTGCAGGAGTGGGCCAGGAGCGCCTTCCGGGTCAAGGACTAATTTTCGGGACGCTTCAGGCGGCTCGCACGGGTGTATACTGCGTTTGTAGATCATGTTCAGGCGTGGGACATATACGGCACTGGCGTCGGGGATCACATTGCTTGCCGGAAGCCTCGTGTACTCGCTTCCCCAGCAGTTTACAGCGTCCATCGAACACCCGGCCATCGAGTACTCGACCCGTTCGGCCAACGACCCCGTGGACCGGCTGAACCGCCGGATCGAGGAAGGCCAGAGGCGACTGTCGTTCGGAGGGCCGAGCGGCTATCTGCAGTCGGTGCTGGAAGCGCTCGATATCTCCGTCTCGTCGCAGACGCTGGTCTTCTCCGAAACCAGTTTGCAGCGGGAGCATATCACCCCGACGAATCCGCGGGCGTTGTACTTCAATGACAGCGTGACAGTGGGATGGGTTCCAGGAACCGATTCTCTCGAACTGGCAGCCCAGGACCCGGAGCAAGGGATTATCTTTTATCAGCTTCCTCAGACGCCGCAGGAGAAGCCGCAGTTCGTCCGGTCGAGGGAATGTCTGCAGTGCCACATCGGGGCCTTTACCGGAGGCGTGCCGGGATTGCTTACCATGAGCATGCTGCCGCTCTCGGACAACCCGAACGAATATGCGCAGGGCTGGGGCGTGGACCACAGGACGCCGATCGAAGACCGCTGGGGCGGCTGGTACGTGACGGCGAAACAGCCGCCGGACCGGCACCTGGGAAACGTGCCGGTGCATCACGTGGAGCGCTCGTACGTACGTGCGGCCGTGACGCCGCAGCTCGAATCGGTGGCGGGTGAGTTTGACGCGTCCCGCTATCCCTCGGAGCATAGCGACGTGGTGTCGCACCTGGTCCTGAACCATCAGGTCGCGATGTCGGGCCTGCTGATCCGGCTGGGGTGGGAGGCGCGCATCGCAGCGCACGACGCGGCGCCGGGCCAGGCAGAGGAGTTGCCGGACCCGGTTCGGGCCGTGGCGCATGAACTGGTGGATTACCTGCTGTTTGTGGACGAGGCGCCGCTGCCACGGGAGGTCGAAGGGTCTGCGACGTTCAGCCGCGAGTTTTCCACAAAGGGAGTGCGGGACAGCCAGGGGCGGTCGTTGCGAGACCTGGACCTCGAACAACACCTGCTTCGCTATCCGTGCAGTTATATGATCTACACCGAGGCCTTTGGGGCGCTTCCCGGCCTGGCAAAAGCTGCGGTGTACGAGCGGATGTGGGAAATCCTATCCGGGCGGGAAACCCGGCAGGCCTACACCACACGCCTTTCCCTGGCCGACCGCAGGGCCGTGGTCGAGATTCTGCGCGAGACGATGCCGGACCTGCCCGACTATTTCCAGTCAGAAGAAGTTCAGTAGTCTGCCCTGCGAATTACCGGTCGTCCAGATAGATGCCGCGGACCTGGTGGTCCGGAGAGGTCCGGAATGGACCGGGACGGGGAAGGGGATTGGGCGACGAGCAGCGGGCCGAAGCCAAAGACCGCTACGAATAGTTGAATGAGAGGATTCCGCATGTCAGAGTCAAAAGCAGATCCCTCGTTGCTTCCCTCGATTTCGCTCCCCTCGGCCGTTCTCGGGACAGGCGGGACAGGACGCTCCTCGGGATGACAACCTGAATTTGCCGGCTGTCTCTACTGGCCACCCCTGCCGAGCGGGTCCTCGCACAGGACGTCTTCCATGATGCCGGGAAAGCCCGGGCGTTGGGGCTGCAAGTCGAAAGTCCGCTGGCCGGTCCAGGGTCTGGTGTAGACCTTGGGGTCGTCGAAGCGATAATCAATCACCAGGGAATCGTGGGCGGCGCGGCGGTAGCGCTCCGTGATGTGCATAGCGTCGCTCAGGAGATGGCCCGCCGAGTCAAGCCAGTTGTTCTGACCGAGCAGATATCTGGTGTCGACGACTAGGGTGTCGCCGTCCCAGCGGCCGATGGTGTAACCCATGTAACTGAGAGGATAGCCTTCGGGAAAATCCTGATCCATCCAGACTTGGCGGACGTTGTGATCGCGCTCGTAGAGAATGAGGACGCGGCCCGGCACATGAAAGATCTCGAACGGACGGGCGCCGGCGATGGCGACTCGGGGAAACGTGTACGGGATGCAGCGAATCTGGGGGTTGGCTTCGTCTCGCGAGCGCAGTTCGTCATCGTACGGCCGACGGTTGTAATCGAAGATCTCCTGAGACCAGGGCTGCATCGGGGCCGGCTCAATGGAAAAGACGTCGTTGTCGCCGGGCTGACCTGGAGCCAGACGCCATACCCCCGAGAGGTCCCGTTTCGGAGCGAAACGCGCCGCGTCGGACGACTGGGATGGAGCCGGGTTCTGGGCGTGCAGTTGCGCGCCGAAGGTGAAAGCGATTACTGCAAGAAGGAAAGATTTCAGACCGCGATGTCGCATCGGAATACCTCCTTTGCCGCCGGAATCCCGCGAGGAATCCCGAGCGACGGCTGCTTACCGCAGCAGTTTGTCTTCGCAGACAACATCTTCCATAATCGACAACCCGGGCTGCAACCGAAAGCGCTTCTCACCCTCCCAGGGCCGGGTGTAGGCTTCCGGGTCGTCGAACGTGAAGCGAATCTCGAGCGTTTCGCCGTCCAGACGGCGCATGCGTTCGGTGATGCGCAAGGCGTCGGTGTGGACGTGACCCGCCTCGGTGAGCCAGGTCTTGCTGTGCAGGCCGACCGTATCGACGACGAGCGAGTCACCGTCCCAGTGACCAATGGAATCCCCCATCCAGGTAAGACCATAGCCTTCGTTGTGGCCGCGACCGTCCGTCCAGATCTGACGCACCCAGTGATCCCACTCAAACAGCATGAGTACGCGCCCGGGAAGTTGAATGATCTCGAACGGATAGGGGATGTAATACATGCGCGACAGGCCCGGCGGGTAGCAGTGCCGGCTGGGGTCGAGTTCGCCGCGCCCGTAGCGTTCCGGCCCCGGCCCCTTGTTGTAATTGTAGGCTTCCTCGGCCCAAGGTTGCATCGGGATCGGGTCGGTGGTGAATGCGTAATTTTCCCCCGGAACGTTCAGGCGCTGCCAGATTCCCGTCAGGCCCGGGAGGGGACCCACCGGATGATTCCCACCTGCCGAGGAGGACGGAGTCGTCTGCGAGAGCGCAGCAGTCGAGAAGAAAAACATCGCCAGCGCCGTCATGGCTCCGTGCAAGCAACAATGTCTCATCCGAAATAACCTCCTGTGCAATCTGCTCAGGTCGAAGGTCTGTTTTGCCAAGGGGGCCAGAAGCCCGGGAAACGCCTGACAATCCTCTTGGAAGATATCCTCCGCTATTGGATCAATTCCCTAAGACTGCCTTGAATCCGACGCCCCCCTGCCTACCTCTGAACACCCAACTGCAGACGATCATCGCACGTGTAGTCCTCCATCACTTCAAAGCCCGGAGGCATCAACTCGTAAACCTTGTGACCGGTCCAAGGACGTGTATAAGCCTTGGGGTCGTCGAACACGAAGTCAATCTGCAAGAGGCTATGCTCAGGACGGCTGAAGCGCTCTTCGACGCGCAAGGCGTCGCTGTGCGGGTGACCGAGAGCGTCGAGCCAGGTTTTGTCGTTGAGCAGGGTGGTGTCTACGAGCAGCACATCCTCCTCGTAGCGGCCGATCGAGTGCCCCATCCAGGTGATGGGATAGCCGTCGGGATGTCCCCGGCCGTCCGTATAGATGCGGCGAATGGCGCTATAGGTCTCAAACATTATCAAAACGATGTCCGGGTGCTGGCGGATCTCAAACGGCCGCGGGATGGTGAAGACGCGCGGCGTGCCGGGCGGAAAACAGTTATACGAAGGGTCCAATTCGTCCCGGCCGTCCTCATAGATGTCATCCTTGCCTTCCCGTGCCTCCGCGAATCTCTCCGCCGCCCAGGGCTGCATCGGAGGCTCTTCAGCCGTGAAGACCTGGCGCGGAAGGATTCCGAGACGTTCCTGCTGAGCTTGAGAGAATCCCGCTCCCACGGGAGACTCCTGCGCCGCGCCCACCCGGTCCCAAGTTCCCGAAAGGTCCACCCCAATCGACAAGGCCGCTGATGATGGAGCGGCCGGGGCAGTCATCCATTGCGTGGCCGCAAACATTGCTGCTGCTCCCAAAAGCAGACCCAAAGCCATATTCCGCATCGTGGAACCTCCCTCACGACCCGCCGGACGAATCCATGCTCCCGCGGAGCCATCGCCGTATCGGAGTGATGCCCCCTCTGATCTTCATCAGCAAGATGGATTCCCGGTCCTATTCAGCGCCCTGGGTGAGGACCTCGCCGCCGGGTCCGACCAGATTGCGGATGCTGCAAATCTTGCTGCCGTCTTTGGCCGGCGCGCAGGTCACCGTGATCGCATCGCCCGGTTGCAGCGTCTTGGTGTTCCAGCCCGCCCGATACAGCCGCTGCGGCGGCGCCGAGCCCGCCTTCCAGATCTCTTTGGCCCCGCTCGCGGTCGTCGTCTCGAATACCACCTGCACGTGCGGGTTGGTGAACAGGAACTCGGTGACGGTCCCTTGGAAGGTGACCGGATTCTCGCGGTCATAGATCGAGCCGGCGTGATGCGCCCAGGCCACGCTCGACAGCAGCACTGCTCCCACTGCCAGCACAAACAGCTTTGTCTTCATTGTCTCAGTCCTCCTCATGTGATCCGTGCTTTTCCCTTGGACGAATTCGTATACAAAATAACACGAAATTCAGCCAGTCAGAGAGCCGATCTGAAGTGTCGGCACAAGATGCGCCGGGGACGGTTTTGTGATATCGTCAGCCCCATCCCTCGATGGATGTGGGGCAGACGGAGGGTGGATTGTTTGCATCGAACCCGATTGCGGAAGAATAGGGAAAAGAGCAGATGCAACGGAAGATCCAGCCTCTGAGTTATAATGCGGCGCTATGCTGGACGAACATCCTGCAGCTTGCTGAGAAACCCGGTGTGACGCTGAGAGCATGATGACACGGAGTACAACAGGAAGCGCGAAGGCCCAGGACGGCTGTTCGCTCTTCTATCGAATTCATCCGCGACCCGGCAAGCCCCGCCTGGCGATGGTGCATTCGCTGGCGCTCGATGGCAGCATCTGGGACAACGTCGTGCAGGAACTCGGCGACGGGATGGAAATGCTGGTCTATGACTGTCGGGGGCACGGGCAGTCGGAAAAGCGGGCGGGGAAGTACTCGGCCCAACTTTTCGCCGCGGACCTGGCGGCGGTGATGGACGCCTGCGGCTGGGACTCAGCGTTCGTGGCCGGTTGCTCCATGGGCGGCTGCGTAGCGGTGGCGTTCGGGTCGGACTACCCGCATCGAACCGAAGGGCTGGCGCTGGTGGACTCGAGCGCATGGTGGGGAGAAACAGCCCCTGCGGACTGGCAGGCACGGGCCGATGCGGCGGCCCAGGATGGACTCGCCCCGATGGTTCCGATCCAAATGGACCGCTGGTTCAGCGACGAGTATCGCACGGCGCATCCGGACGTGATCGAGGCGATCACCCGCGTGTTCCTGGCGAGCGACATCGAATGCTACCGGTTCTCCTGCGCGATGCTCGGGGCGACCGATCTGCGCGAGGCTGCCAAGGGTCTGCGAGACCAGGGCCCGGTCGCCATCGTCGTCGGCGAGGTAGATCAGGCCACGCCGGTGCACATGTCGCAGACGCTGTGCGATTTCACCCCGAACTCGACCCTCATGATCATCCCCAAAGGGCGGCACCTGACGCCGATCGAATTTCCCAGGGAAGTCTCCGGAGCCATCCGGGACCTTGTGCGGCGGACACGGGATTAGCACAGCTTGCAGATTTCACCCCGCAACCGGTTCATGGACCACCTCCCTTTCAGGAATCCAATCCCCAATCAACTCTGAATGTCATAGGGCCTAGACCCTTCCAGGCAAGTTGCATTCCTTTTTCCCAGACCCCAGGTTGCGGTCTGCTATTCTGGTCGGGCGCGAGAGGAATGGCCAGATCACAAATGCAAGCATCTTCGGCGAAGGACCTGCTGCTGGTAGGCGGGGGGCACAGCCACGTAACGGTCCTGAAGGAATTTGGATCGCGACCGATGGCGGGGGTGCGGCTGACGGTAGTTTCGCGTGAGGAGTTGACACCCTACTCGGGCATGCTGCCGGGACTGGTGGCGGGGCACTACCAGTTCCACGAAACCCACATTGACTTGGGACCGCTGGGACAGTTTGCCGGGGCACGCTTGCTGCACGACGAAGTCGTGCGTCTCGACCTTGCCGCAAAGACGGCCTTTTGCCGGACCAATCCCCCCCTTTCCTACGACGTGCTTTCGATCGACATCGGCTCGACACCCGACATGACAGAAGTTCCCGGGGCAGCGGAGACGGCGATTCCCGTCAAGCCGATCAGCAACTTCATGGAGCGCTGGGAGCGGCTGAAGGCGCGGGTGCTTGCGGCCTCGGGGACGGTGCGGATCGGAGTGGTGGGAGCCGGCGCGGGCGGCGTGGAATTAACGCTCGCGATCCAGTACGCCCTACAACAGATGCTCGATAGAAAACAAGCCGCACCGCGCCTGGAGTTCCACCTCTTCAATTCAACGCATATTCTCCCGACGCACAACGAGAAGGTCCGCGCGAGGTTCCGGCGGGTGCTGGCCGAGCGCAAAGTGAACGTTCATGCGGGAAGCCCTGTTACAGAGGTGGGCAGCGGTTGGTTACGCCTGAGGAACGGGGCCCGGTTTGCCCTGGAAGAAATCCTGTGGGTTACGCAGGCGCGGGCCGCACCGTGGCTCAAGGAAGCGGGACTGGCGACGGACACGCGCGGGTTCATCCAGGTGGCCGACACCTTGGAATCGGTTTCACACCCGGGTGTCTTTGCGGCGGGGGACGTGGCCGCGATGGTGAACCATCCGCGCGAGAAGGCGGGCGTCTTTGCCGTGCGGCAAGGGAAGCCCCTGGAGGAAAATCTGCGGTGCGCCCTGCGCGGCGAGCCGCTGCAGCCGTTCATTCCGCAGAAGAAGTTCCTGGGGTTGATATCGACGGGCGACAAGTACGCGATTGCATCGCGTTCCAACTGGTCGCTGGAAGGCCGCACGGTTTGGACCATCAAAGACTGGATTGACCGGCGGTTCATAGAGAAGTACCAGATACCGCCGAGAGAAAGCGAATAGGGAATGGAGGTAAGGGGCGAATCCCGGCCCCATTCCCAGGCTCGATCGCGGTCGTTCCGTGTCAGGACTTCCCGCGCTTTTCGCGCTGCTCGCGGAGGACGGCCTTGCGGCTCAGCTTGACTTTGTTGCCATCCACGTTGATCACCTTCACCAGCACCTGATCACCCTCCTTGAGCTCGTCGCGGATGTCGCGGATGCGATGCTCCGCAACCTCGCTGATGTGGAGGAGGCCGTCGGTGCCGGGGAAGATCTCCACAAAGGCGCCGAACTCGACCAGGCGCACGACCTTGCCGAGGTAGGTCTTGCCGATCTCGGCGACCGCCGTGAGGTCCTGGATGATCTGAATGGCCTTCTTAGCGGAGCTTTCATCGGCGGAGGCGATGTTGACCTGCCCGTCGTCCTCGACGTCGATCTTCACTCCGGTCTGATCGATGATGGAGCGGATCATCTTGCCACCCGGCCCGATGACGTCGCGAATCTTGTCGGTGGGGATCTTAATGCTGTAGATGCGCGGGGCATAGGGCGAGATGGCAGTGCGGGGCTCGGAAATGGCGGCGTTCATGGTTTCCAGGATCGAGAGGCGGGCCTGGCGGGCCTGTTCGAGCGCCTCAGCCATGATGGCCGGCGTGATGCCGCCGACTTTGATATCCATCTGCAGCGCCGTGATGCCGCGGCTCGTTCCAGCCACCTTGAAGTCCATATCGCCGTAATGGTCCTCTGCTCCGGCGATGTCGGTGAGAATGGCGTACTGGTCGCCCTCGATCACCAGGCCCATGGCGATCCCGGCCACGGGGGACTTGATCGGGACGCCAGCGTCCATCAGGGAGAGCGTGGCGCCGCAGACCGATGCCATGGAGCTCGATCCGTTCGATTCCAGGATGTCGGAAACGACACGGAGAGTGTACGGAAAGACTTCCTCATCGGGGATGACGGCCGAGAGGGCGCGCTCCGCCAGGGCTCCGTGGCCAATCTCGCGGCGGCCCGGGCCGCGCAAAAAGCCGACTTCGCCGACGCTGAACGGCGGGAAATTATAGTGCAGCATGAACCGCTTGTTTCCCTCGCCCTGGAGGGAGTCGAGACGCTGCACATCGTCGGAGGTGCCGAGCGTGGCCGTGACCAGCGCCTGCGTTTCACCGCGCGTGAACAGCGCCGACCCGTGAGTGCGGGGCAGGAAACCCACCTCACAACTGATCGGGCGGATCTGGTCAAAGGCGCGGTGGTCAGGCCGGCGCCTGTCCTTGAGGAGATTTTCCCGGAAGATGCGCTCTTCGAGCAGGCCGAAAATGCCTTTGGCCTCTTTGAGGGTTTCCTCTTCCGCGCCTTCGTAGGATGCGAGCAACTCTTTCTGCAGCGCATCCACGCGCCGCTGGCTCTCGAGTTTCTCGTAGCGAGACGTGTCGAGCGCTTCGGTGAGCCGTTCGCGCCACTTGCCGGAGATTTCCTGGAGCAGCTCCTCGTTGCGCTTGGGAGGCTCGACGGGGCGCTTCCGGATTCCCATTTTGTTGTAGATTTCCTTGAGCGCGGCGACGATCCGTTTGCAGGCCTCGTGACCGAATTGAATGGCGTCGCCGACGATTTCTTCCGAGACTTCCTGCGCGCCGGCCTCGACCATCACGATGGCATCTTCGGTGCCCACGACTACAAGGTTCAGCAGGCTATCGGCCTTCTCCGCATAGGTGGGGTTGAGCACCAACTGGCCGCCAACCAGCCCGACGCGCACGGCGCCCAACGGGGTATGGAAGGGAATCTCGGAGAGGTATAGAGCCGCCGAGGCGCCCACAATGCCGACCACGTCCGGGTCGTTTTCGGTGTCGGCCGAGAGCACCATGGCGATTACCTGCGTCTCGCACCGAAAGCCGTCGGCGAAGAGAGGCCGAACCGGCCGGTCGATCATTCGGCTGGTGAGGATTTCCTTCTCGGAAGGTCTTCCTTCGCGTTTGATGAAGCCGCCGGGAATCCGGCCCGCAGCGTAAGTGTACTCGCGGTAATCCACGGTGAGCGGGAAGAAGCTGATTCCTTCGCGCGGGTCTTGGTTGGCGGTGGCCGTGACCAGCACTACGGTGTCTCCGAAGCGCACGAGAGCCGAGCCGCCCGCCTGCTTGGCCAGACGCCCGGTCTCGAGCGTCAGGCAGTGTTTTCCAATTTCAATATTTTCCTGATAAACCATCGTTC
Organism: Terriglobia bacterium; assembly: GCA_965198025.1. Classification (GTDB taxonomy): domain Bacteria; phylum Acidobacteriota; class Terriglobia; order 2-12-FULL-54-10; family 2-12-FULL-54-10; genus CAYWWM01. The sequence goes on from OZ240237.1 coordinate 3,710,994, forward strand.
CTCCAAAAATCTTTTGTCGCGCTCCGTATGCTTCCATGAGGCGCAGAAGTCGCGGTGTGACGCAGCGGCCGGGAGACTCTCTTGGCTCCCGTTGGGGCAGTCCGGATTCCAACCGGCGCACAAAAGCGCCCGTTTCGCTGCCGGGTTTCTGATGTGCAGTGAATCAAACTGAAGAAGCGAACGTTGCGCGGGCGGGACGTGCGGCTCGCAAGCCGGGCTGGCTTCGGGCCTTTCAGCCGTAAGCCGAAGAATCGAATGTCCGCGAGCCCTGCATTCCCGTATGGGGGATTTCGGGGGCTCGCTGTTCGTTCGAAACGCGCTCCTGTTTGCCGAGTCTTGGTCAGCCACTCTCGCTAGCGACGGATTCCCAAGCTCTGGATGACTTGCTTGTAGCGGTCTGCGTGACGATTCTTCAAGTAGTCCAGCAGACGCCGACGCCGATTCACCATCTTCAGCAGGCCGCGCCGGGACGCGTGGTCTTTCTTGTGGAGCTTGAAGTGCTCCATCAACTGCGAGATTCGCTCGCTCAAAATGGCGACCTGTACCTCGGGTGAGCCGCAATCCTTAGCGTGCACCCGGTACTTTTCAATGACCGCCGACTTTCCTGCGCTACCCAGGGCCATCTGGGACTGTTCCTTTTCTCCCTTCTGTGTCTCAAGCACGGTAACACAAGCGAAACAGTTCTGTAAAGGTGGAGGTGGGAGGGAAGGGAAAGGGAGGGTCAAAGGAGGTTACCCGGAAGCCTCAATCTTCTGGATGCGCTCGCGAAAACGGACTGGCCAGTTGTCCAACAGATGCGCGACTTGCGCGGCGCGGCGCAAGTCGCCCACATTGTCCGGACCAGAGGTATAAAGCCGCGCCACGTCGGCGACCGTGACCCGGTTCTCGTTGTGATCGAGCAGCTCGATTGGGTTGCCTGACCTCAATGCGCCCTCCTGGAGAACCTTCAGATAAAAACCCGGCCGGCGGGCCGCCAGGAAACGCTTGATCATGTCGTCCCGACCGAACTTGGCTGCCAACTTGTAGCACGGTATGCGCGGGGAGGTAACCTCGAACTCCGCCGTGCCGATGCGCAGGCGGTCGCCGACTGCAATCTCGACCTCACGCAAGCCTTCGGTGGTCAGGTTTTCACCAAACATACCCAGTGGAAGCGGCTGGCCCGGAAGCTCCGCGCGCCAGTAGTCGTAGTGCTCCGCCGGGTAGACGTACACGGCCTTGTTCGGACCGCCGTGGACCCGGAGGTCGGCCTGCCGGTCGCCTTCGAGATGCAGGCGGTGAACAGCGACCGTCCCGGAAACCGGCTCCTTGAAGATGCAGGTCCGGGTGCGCTTCCCTTTCCAATGGATCTCGCGCGGCGCGCCGACATTGACTGAAACCAGTTGTGTTCCGGACGTCATGGCTACTCTTTCCAAATGGCTGACAACAATTCGATTCCGACGAGCGACCGTACGATTCCGCTTGTTCAGCTTTTTCCTGCCGGGCAGGCGCCTGATTGGAGGTGCGCTTCGAAATCATCCGGAAAAAGCCGGATGGCGCTCAGGATGGGAGGACCGGGCATGCCGATCAAGCTGCAAGCCCCCTTGCCTTTGTTGAACTCCAGAAGGCGGGGAATCTGGTCGAGCGCTTGCCGGGGAATCTGGCCCAGCCGAGCCTTATCGAGCAGGTTGGCAAGCGTCGCCGTCTCCATGCGGCAGGCCGGGCACTTGCCGCAGGATTCCCTCTCGAAAAAGCGGGCGATCACGAGCGTCTCCTCGACCATGCAAGTTCCTGCAGCATAGCCGCGCATGACGCCGCAACCAATGTTCGATCCGGCGGCTTGGAGCCCTTCGGGGCTGAGCGGACGGTCCGGGTCGGGCAACATAAAGGCGCTCGAGGGGCCTCCCGGAAGAATCGCCCGCAGTGGAGCGCCGCTCTTGAGCCCGCCGGCCAGCTTCCCCGTCAGCTCCCCTTCGGGAGCTCCGTAGGGAAGTTCGTAGACTCCCGGGTTTTTCCACTCTTCATTCATGGAATAGAGCATCGTGCCTGGGCTTTCCGGTGTGCCGAATCCTCTGTACCACGCAGCTTGATTCAACACGATTGGAGGAATATTCGCCAGTGTCTCAACGTTGTTCACCAGAGTCGGCTTGCCGAAAAGGCCTGCCGTCACGGGATAGGGAGGCTTGTCGCGCGGGACCGGGTCCCGGCCTTCGAGGACTTCCAGGACGGCCGTGTCCTCTCCGGCTACGTAGGGCGTGGGAGCGGGCCGGTTCTCGACTTTGAGCGAAAAACCGGACCCAAGGATTCCCTCGCCAACCAACCCGACCGCTGCCGCTTCCTGCAGGGCCTCGGCGATTCGGCTGAGAGCAAGTGTATTATTCTCGTTGGTATAGAAAATCGCTTTGCTCGCCCCGACGGCATAGGCTGCGAGCAGTACACCTTCGAGGACCGCGTGCGGAACACATTCGAGCAGGGCCTGGTCCTTGAACGATCCGGGCTCGTCCTCGCCGCCGTTGACGACCACGTACTTCGGTGCACCCTCGGCCTGGGCGCAGATCGCCGCCTTTCTTGCCGTAGGAAAGCGGGCGCCTCCCCGGCCGGCCAGCCCTGCTGCCTCGACCTCCTCGATGACCGCCTCAGGTTTGCCCCGGCCGAGCGCCAGGGCCAGGGCCTTGTAGCCACCGCGGCGGCGGTAGTCCTGGAGCGACTCCTTTTCGCGAGACGCCGGGAGCATTCCTGAGGGAAACAGGATGGTCGGATAAGACATCACTACTTCCAAAGTGTGAAACTCAGAATTATACGTCGTGTGACCGAACGGACAAAACTCGCTCGATTACGGTATGGCCCATCGGCGCGAGTTTCCTTGCGCGTTCTAGTGACTTGCTTCCCGCAAAGCCGCACGCGCCAGGATTCTGGTGGAATCGAGTGTCGGGAGGGGAGAATCCCTCGGGGACATGAGCAGCGGGATCTCAGTGCAAGCCAGCGCCACCGCGTCGCATCCCCGGTTCTTCCCGGCTTGGATGACGCTAGCGAAATACGATCGGGAAGGTTCTTCAAAGCGCCCCTCCACCAGTTCATTGAAGATAATCTCGTGGATGCGGTTCCGATCATCGGCATCGGGAATCTCTTGGGCGATTCCTCTGGCGCGCAGTTTTGGCGCGTACACCGGCCCCTCCATCAGGAAGCAGGTTCCGAGAATCAGGATCTTCCGAAACCCTCGATCGGCCGCTACTGATGCCACTTCTTCGGCGATGTGGAGCCATGGCAAGGGGGACCGCTCCCGAACGAGATCCAGCGCCTGATGGGCCGTGTTGTCGGGACAGATCAAGAATTGAGCCCCGGCGCGGCGGAGGCGTTCTGCCGAGGCGAGCAGCATACGAGCAGTCTCTTCCCATCGATCTGCTGCAATGTGCCGCATGTAATCAGCAAGTGGATAGGTGTGCAGAGTGATCTCGGGATGGGCGTGCCGTCCGAACAGAGCAGCACCCTCGTTGCAGATCGTCCTGTAACACAGCGCCGCGCCCTCTGCACTGACCCCCACAACACCTATGTGTTTCGCCATCGCTTCCTCGGCTACCCAAAGAAGACCGCGGCGGTCTCGTAGAGCTTAGGATCCACCGGCCGCGGAGAGCGGGAGGCTTCGGAGAGTGGAACGGCGACGATCTGATTTCCCTGCAGGGCAACCATTTTGCCGAACTCCCCCTGATGGACGAGCGTCATGGCTGTGACGCCGAAGCGGGTGGCCAGTATGCGATCAAACGCGGTGGGAGAGCCGCCTCGCTGTATATGCCCCAGGATCACCACCCGGGTCTCAAAGCCCGTTCGCGCTTCAATCTGCCGGGCCAGGAGACTGCTGACGCCCCCGAGCTGCACATGACCGAACTCGTCACGGATCCTGCTCTGCTGGACCTGGACCCCTTGTTCGCTTCCCTCGGGCAATCGCGCGCCTTCCGCCACAACCACGATGCTAAAATACTTTCCTCGTTGGTGGCGCTTGCGGAGGTGATTGCAAACCTCGTCGATGTCCACGGGCCGCTCCGGGATGAGAATCACGTCGGCGCCGCCGGCCATCCCGGACGCTACGGCGATCCAGCCCGAATCCCGCCCCATTACTTCAATCACCATGATCCGATTGTGGGCCTCCGCAGTGGTGTGCAGACGGTCAATGGCGTCGGTCGCGGTGTTGACGGCCGTGTCGAATCCGAAACAATAGTCCGTTGCGTTCAGGTCGTTGTCGATGGTTTTGGGAACACCGACGACGGGGACGCCCCGTTGGAACAGGCGGTCGGCAATGCTCATCGTATCGTCACCCCCGACGGCAATCAGCGCGTCGAGAGAGTTGCTTTGGAAATTTCCCCGGAGCCGTTCCAAGCCGTCCGGGTGCTTGAACGGGTTGGTGCGAGAGGTGCGCAGGATGGTCCCGCCGCGGTACAGGATTCCGGAGACACTCTGCAAATCGAGAGCTTCGAGTTTGTTTTCGAGCAGGCCGCGCCATCCCTCCACGATGCCAAGGCTTTCCCAGCCAAGGGAGTCGGCCTTGCGGACTACAGCGCGGATAACCGCATTCAGTCCGGGACAGTCGCCCCCACCTGTCAAGATACCGATTCGTCTGGTCATCGCACCACTCCTTTCGAGGCGAGAGTACGCAGGCGCCTCTCTCACAATGCTATTCTAACTCAGGGCAGGGAACAACCGGACGGGAAGGGGGGGGGCAGCATCGTGCTTGATCCGGCATCCAGTAGAGGTTTACAAGCAGCAAAATAGATGAATATAAATATGAAAATAGTGGTTTGCGCTATAGATTATACTGGCTTTAGCTGATTGAAATATTGAAACTTCTGGAATACCCTATACGCGGACTAGCGGTTAGGTCATTTCGATTTGGGACTGGAAAGCCGCCAAGACGTGGACGGGAGGGGAGTTTTGCTCTGTCTTCCGTCTTTAAGACAGCAACCAGGCGTACAAGAATTTCGCCGCTAAACCAAATCCAGTCAGGAGGAGGGTGACTATGGCGACGCGAAGAATTGCAATGCTGGCGTTGGCGTTCGCCTTTTGCAGCTCACTGGTGTTGGCGCAGGTGAACACGGCAACGATAGCCGGGACGGTGAGCGATGAATCGGGCGCAGTTCTCCCGGGAGCCAATGTGGTACTCACGAATCAGGATACGGGAATTACCCGTACGGTAACAGCCAACGCAGCCGGACGGTATACGGCTCCAGCGCTCAGCTTAGGCAACTTTGAAATAAGAGCCCAGCTCGCGGGGTTCCAAACCGCGGTCCGCTCAGGAATCGTCCTGACGGTGGGCCGGGTGGCGGTGGTCGATCTTACGCTTCAGGTGGGAGCAGTCACGCAGACGGTGGAAGTGACCGGCGAGGCTCCCCTGATCGAGTTGACGAACTCCAATATAACGGGCTTGGTGGACGACCGGACGATCCGGGAGTTGCCGCTCAACGGCCGCAGCTACGACCAGCTGGCCCTGCTGCAACCCGGAATTGTCAAATACACGACGGCGAACCAGAGCTTCAACGGCAGCCCGGGCGGGAACAAATTCAGCGCGTCGGGCAGTCTGGCCACGTCGAACAGCTTCCTGCTGGACGGGACCGACATCAATGATGCATCCAACAACACGCCGGGCGGCGCGGCGGGAACCAACATGGGCGTGGACACGATCAAGGAGTTCAAGATCGTGGCCTCGCAATTCAGCGCCGAATACGGGCGTGCTTCCGGGGCGGTGATCTCGGCGGTCACCCGGACCGGCACCAACCAGGTGCATGGAACGGCGTTCGAGTTTCTGCGGAACAGCGCGTTCGATGCGCGGCAGTTCCGGGATGGCATTGACTTCGACGGGGACGGCACGGGGGACGTTCCGCCGTTCCGCCGGAACCAGTTCGGCGGCACCATCGGCGGGCCGATCGTCCAGGACCGGACGTTCTTCTTCGTGGGCTATGAAGGCTTGCGCGAGGCGTTGGCCGATAGCACAGAGATCCGCGTGCCGACCGTGAACGTCAAGAACGGAATCCTGCCCAACTCCGACGGTGTTGGCAGCTACATGGTTACGCCCAACCCGCGGGTGGTGCCCTTCATTGCAGCGCTCTACCCGGACCCGCACCAGATCTTGCCGCACGCATTGAACCCGGCGGCGGATAGTGATACGGGCCTCTACTTTTCGGCGCCCAAACAAATCGCCCGGCAGGATTACTTCATGGGCCGGGTGGACCATCAGCTCACGAACGGGACCAGCATCTTTGGCCGCTACTCCTTCGATGACGACAGTAGGAATGTTCCCGATGAACAAGCCAACTATCTTGATACAAACGAGGCGCGCCGGCAGTACATTACGTTGCAAGCCAACACGGTGGTCTCGCCGACGATTGTCAATTCGGCCCGAATCGCCCTCAACCGGACGTCGCAGATCGCGGATCAAGATCTCCTGAATTCTGGCTTGGAGGGCCTCACCTGGGTCCCGGGGCTGCCGCTAGGCGATATGGGCGTCGGGCAGGCGAACGGCATCCTGCTGTACGATGATAGCGGGGGCAGCGGCACCCGGCCCCGCCAGTGGTCGTACAACCTCTGGGAGTGGGGCGACGACATGACCTACGTCCGGGGCACGCACACGATGAAGTTTGGCGGCGTGATCCGGCGCGTCCAGAACAACATGAACGTGCAGACGGATTTGAAAGCGAACTACATCTTCGCAGGCCCCGAGAACATGCTGCTGGCTCAACCCACGGAGTGGTCGGGGACCTTGCCCAACCAGACCGGCTACAAGGGCCTCCGCAACACGATGTACGGGTTCTACTTCCAGGATGACTACCAGGTGAGCCCACGGCTGACGCTGAACCTGGGGCTGCGCTGGGAGTGGATCACCGACCCGACCGAATCCAACAACCGGATCTCCAATCAGCTCCGGATCGAGGATAACCCGAATCAATTAGCCCTCCATCCGGATTGGAGGGTGCCAGACTATGGGGGATATCCTACATTTCCGGATAACATCGGACAGGATCTGTACGCGTTCACGGAGATGGCCAAGAAGAACCTCCAGCCGCGGTTCGGGTTTGCCCTGCAGTTGGACGACAGCGCTAGGCGGGTGTTGCGCGGCGGCGCCGGCATTTACCATGACCTGGTCCTGCCCGCCTACTACACGCAGAGTCTGTCGAAGTATCCTCCCTTCTACTCGCGGGCCCGGATTCGGGACGACGATCTGCTGGCCGCAACCTTCCCGTTTACATCAGCCGTTGTCACGGGCGATGCCGTCCGGCTGCGGAATGAACCGCTGATCCCGTTAATACAACAGCCGACCAAGTACAGCTACACCCTGGCGTTGCAGCAACAGTTAGGAGAGCGGGGCGTGATCGAGATCGCGTACGTCGGCTCCCTGCAGCGCCACATCGAACGCTACTTCCAGCTCAACGATCCCGTACCCGAACTCCTGTCGGTGGAGGGGTTCGAAAATGGCATCGTCTACCATCCGTCCCGCAGCGGCGGCTCGGAGGTCTGCCTGCCTGCGCCTTATGGTGGGTGGGATGGGGTATCGAGTCTTCCCCGCCGGTGCCCCTCGACCTCGGTCAGCGGCATCCGCCGCAATCCCGTATGGGACCGCGTCCGACAGCGAGGCGGCGACGCGAACTCCAACTACAACGGTCTGCAAGTCCGGTTATCGCGCCAGACCGTTGCCGGGGCGATCTTCCAGACCAACTACACCTTTTCCAAGGTCATGAACCAGCAGGGCGGCCTGAACAGCAGCGACAACGGGACGCGGGACCCCAACACGTCCCAGGACCCGGCGGATCGGACCAGAGATTACGGGCCGGCGGCCTTCAACTCCACGCACGTCCTCACGTCGACGGGCACGCTTCCGCTGCCGTTCCAGTTTTCGAGCGGAGCCGCCAATGCGATTCTGGGCGGCTGGAGTATGGGCGGGGTCTTCACGGCGCTGTCCGGACAGCCGTTCACCCCAAGCATGGGATTCGATTGGTCCCGGATTGGGAATAGCGGGGCCTCGGATCGTCCCGATATCAATCCCAACTATCAGGGCAACCCCTACAACCCAACCAGTGGAAGTAACGCGCGAGGCCCCGTCGGAAGCCCGGACCAGTGGTACGACGCGAACGCGTTCATGCTGCCGAATCCGCTGGGACTGGCTGTGCCGCAGCCGGGCTTCTATGGGAACGTCGGCCGAAACACGATCATCGGACCCCGGCTGATCAGCCTGGACTTCACTCTGACCAAGCGGTTTGTGCTTGGGGAAGAAAAGGACCTGACGTTCCGGGCCGAATTCTTCAACATGCTCAACCGTCCAAACCTGGGTCTGCCGGACAACGAACCACTCGACCCGGATGCGGCCGACGATGGAATCAGCCGGCCCCTCCCGAATTCCGGGCGCATTCCCGCTGACCAAACCACCACCACCGCGCGGCAGATTCAGTTCGGCCTGAAGTTCACCTTCTAGGCGGAACCGGTCTGTAGGCAAAACACCAAGCCCCTCCTCACCAAGAGTGAGGAGGGGCTTTTTTCTTCACACCTGTGTCGCGACAGGAGTTTCTTTTTCGGCCGTTGCGTTTCGGGTTAGGATGAAGACCGACGGGGGTTGAGGACAAAGTGCTGCAATAGCAAGGACGAGTATTCTATGGGCAGTCCGGAACAATCCGTTCGCATCCTGGGGATCGAGACGTCCTGCGACGAGACGGCGGCTGCCGTCGTCGAAGATGGCGCGCGGGTGTGCTCCAGCGTGGTCGCCTCGCAGACGACGACGCACGGCAAGTACGGCGGCGTGGTGCCGGAGCTCGCCAGCCGGGAACACCTGCGCGCGATTGTTCCGATTGCCCGGCAGGCCGTAGAGGACGCCGGCATGTCGTACTCCGAAGTAGACGCCATCGCCGTCACCCAAGGGCCCGGGCTGGTCGGGGCGCTGCTGGTGGGACTCACCTACGCCAAGTCGCTGGCGCTGGCTCTGGGAAAGCCGCTGGTGGCGGTCAATCACCTCGAAGGGCACATCCACGCCGTGCTCCTGGAGGAGCGGTTGAACGGGCGGCCGGAACCGGAATTTCCGGCGCTGGCGCTGGTGGTGAGCGGAGGGCACACCCTGCTGGCGATTGCGGAGTTGATGGCCGAAAAATCGGGAGATTCGGTTCCTTCGGTTCTCTCGGTTCCTTCAGTTCCTTCGGAAGTCCGGTTTGGGCCTTTTTCCTACCGTATCGTGGGGCGTACACGGGACGACGCGGCGGGAGAAGCGTATGACAAGGTCGCCAAGCTGCTGGGTTACGGATACCCGGGCGGTCCGGTCCTAGACCGCCTGGCTCGACATGGCAATCCCGTGGCCGTCCGGTTCACCAAACCCAAAATGCGGGTGACGCCGACAAGCAAGGGCAGCGCGCTCGATTTCAGCTTCAGCGGAATCAAGACGGCGGTGCTGCGTTACGTCCAGGCGAACGAGATGGCAGAGGAGATCGCCGGACGCAATGCGCTTCGGAAGCGAAACCCCAGACCCAAGATCGAAGAACTGCTGGAGCATTCGACGCCGAAGACGCTTGACCTGGTGGCGAGCTTCCAGCGCGCGGTGGTGGCCGATCTGGTCGAGCACACGCTCGAAGCCGCCGAGCAGGAGAACGTGAACTCGATCTTCGTGACGGGGGGCGTGGCGGCGAACTCGCTGCTGCGCGAGCGGTTCACGAAGGTGCGCGCCGGGTATCCGCCGGTCTACTTCCCGAGGCTGTCACTCTCGACCGACAATGCAGCGATGATCGCGGCCGCCGCATTTCCGAAGTTCCAGGCCGGGCTGTTCGCCGGATGGGATACGCCGCCGGACGCGTCGCTGGCGCTCGGAAGAAGCGAATCGCGGTTAGTGGATAGTGGATCAGCAGGAAGCTGATTGGTGGTAGAATTGGCCGACTGCGGGAGGTGGAACGATGAGAAAAGTAGAGAAGAGCCTATCCCTCGCTGCGCGCGGGGTGACAGACAACAAGATGACGAGGCGGGAGGCGATCGGGTATACGTGCATGGCGGCGGGGATGGCGGTGGCGGGATTGACGCCGCAGGCGGCGCGGTCGCAAGGACGAGGGCAAGATCAGCCGTGGCCGGACAATTTGAGCGAGCGTGAACTGCGGAACATCGCACCTTTGCCGCTCAATCCGGACGGCTCGGCGCCGGAGCATCCGGAGTCGGCGGCGGGCGAAATTACGGACCCCTCGCTGTGGCGCTTCAACAACCATGAGCCGCCGGAGATTGACTACGACTACCGCAACATGCAGATCCGGCTGGACACGCGCGGGCACGCGGAGAGATACGGGACGCTGACGATTGCGGACCTCGAGCAGTTGCCGCGGCACTCGGGAACGTACCTGCTGCAATGCGGGGCGCCGAATCCGCACGGGATCGTGAAGTGGACGGGCGTGCGGTTCTCCGATTTCGCGGAGATGCTCGGGATGCAGCATTTCGCGCACTACGTGCGGATCATCGGAGCGGACCGGTTCTGGACGGAAGAGAGCAAAGAGTCGATGATGCATCCGCAGGTGATGCTGGCGTGGCTGATGAACGATCAGCCGATTGAGCCGAAACACGGCGCGCCGCTGCGGCTGATCATTCCGTTCCGGTACGGGGCGCGGCACGTGAAAGCGATCTCGGAAATGATCTTCTCTCCGACCGGGTTTCCGCTGCCGCAGATGCCGGGGTAGCAAGGGAACAGGGAACAGGGAACAGGGAACAGAAGAGCAGGTCCCACGTAGCTTCCCTCGGCTTCGCTCGGCGAAACGACATCGATATGTCGTTTCGTCTCGGGATGACACGGGAGTGCTGGGGCAGCTTTGCTTTATTAGAGCAAGGCCAGCGGGACGCTGGCGCTACGACAGGCAGGAATGGCTGCCCTACTTTGCAGCAACCGCCTGTCCTGCTTTACGACAGGCCTGGAGGCCTGTCGCTACCTGTGGACAAGCGAAGAGCAGGTCCCTCGTCGCCCCCAGCGCGGCGAGCATGCTAGGCTCCCAACTCAGATGCGAGTCGCCGACGCCAACGGGCGCTCGGTCGCGGGAAGCTTGACCAATGACTCCGGAGGACTGCTACGAGACTCGCTGCACACGGGTAGCCGATGAGGTTGAGGCAGTGCTGAAGCGGCGAGTCACGAGATTCCGCGCGATGTGTGCCGAACACGGCGCGGTTGAGGCGACGAGACGCCTGATCCACGCCTTGCACCCCTCAGATACGTTCTCGGACCTCTGGGTAGAAAAGCGGTTGGACCTCACAGTGGAGGCCGTCATCCTGACCGAACGCGAGTGGGATGCGCTCTTCGACGATGCGGATCGCGAAGCCGCACGGAAACGCTTGCAGGACCACGAGTGGCCGCCGGCCTCGACAATTGCCTGTGCGGAGAAAAACACCTAACGCCCATCATTCATGAAGGGTTCGAACGCGTATCCTGAAAGCGTCCGCATGTCCGACCCGATCTCTCCCACACCAGCTCTGAACGGAGCCTGTGCGCTCGTGACCGGGGCGAGCCGCGGTGTCGGGCGCGGCATCGCACGAGGTCTGCACCACGCGGGCGCGACCGTTTACGCAAGCGGCAGATCCATCGAAACCGCCGACCTCGACGACCAGAGCGTCGACCGCCTGTTCGAACGGATTGAGGCCGAGCAGGGACGCCTCGACGTGCTCGTCAACAACGCTTGGGGCGGCTACGAGAGGATGGTTGAGGACGGCCGGTTCACCTAGCCTAGCGTTAGCGGGTAGCCACGGCATGTTGTTCATGCCGTGGGCCTGTTCCGGGTGGTTTCAGCAATAACCCACGGCACAGAAACCGTGCCGTGGCTACCCCTTCGCGCGGGGCTCGGATAACCGCTATGGTTGCGGCTGAGCGGGTTCGGAGGGCTACTGGGAGCCGCCGACCAGGTTCCGCAGACCGCGCAAGATGTTGGCCGGGGTTGCGGAGCGCAGGCGGAAGTTGGGGTTTTCGAGCGTTCCCGTCAGGGTGAACGGGAACGAGAGCTTGCCGTCGGCAAAGGTGGCGCCGGAGAGGCTTGCGATCAGATTGCTCAATTCGTTGTTCCCGGCAGCCACGTTTGCCGTTCCCTCATAAGCAATGTTCCCGGCGCCAGCGAGCGCAATGCTTCCCACCGCAGTGATCTCGACACCGTTCCCGACAACGTGCAACTGCTCGGTCGTGATGCGCTGATTGGCGATATTGAAGTCGGACTCGATTGCAGAGAACGACGACAGGTCGCCCGCGGCTGGGCCGAGCTGCGTGAAGCGGGCCAGACGCAAGAGGTTCCGATTGAGAGCGAGGGTGGGGAGATTTCCGTCGCGGATGCTCAGTTGACCGATACCAGACGCTCCGGCGAGCGGGTCGGGGGAGTCGGTGACAATACCGTTCAACTCAATGCTGCCATCCATGATGCCGGTCATCTTTCCGCGGGCTCCGGGGAAGGCTTCCAGCAAGCTGGCGATGTCCACCCCGGTCAGCCGGGCGGCGACGGCGTAGGAAGGATCCCTCCCGGAAAAATCAAAGGAAAGCCCGCCAGAAGCGTCCCCCTGGTAGAGGCCGAAATTCAGATCGTCGAGCGACACCTGACGCGGAAAAAGCCGGATGCGCGTGGCAACCGAGGAGACTGCAAAGGCGCCAAAACGCATCGAGTCCGCCGCGAGAGTTCCGCTGGCCGCCAGCCGGGATTCGGTGTATTCGGTGTCCGTGAAAGAGTTGAGGTTTACTTGCACTAACTCGGCGGCAAGGTCGGAGGCTTCAAAGTAGCCGGGCGCTGCCTCGGTCGGGGAAACGAGCTTCGCGGTGGCGACCCGCCCTCCGGTGATGGAGACACGCTCGATTACGCCGAGCGTGAAGGCAGGCCCGGAGGATTCGCCCTCGGATTCCGTGGGCGATGCAGATTGCGAGGCAGGTTCGGCGGGCGTTTCCGGATTCTCAAAATTCCATTTCCCGCGCGTGTCGGAAAGCAACGAGATGACCGGGCCGCTGATCCCGAGCGCCTGGATTCCGATGCGGCGGCGGAGGAGCTCGCCGAGATCGAGCTCGGCGTAGATGCGACTGGCACGGAAGAAATCCCCTTCGGGAAAGCCTTCCGGGTTGCCAAGGACGAAGTCGTCCACGCGGACGGACACGGTGGGAAAAATGGTCAGGGTCAGGCGGCCAATTCGGGCGGGTTTGCCGGTCTGCTCCTCAACGTAAGCCGCGATGCGGGGCCGGTGGCGGTCGACGTCCACGAGGAACGGAATGGCCACGATGAGCGTGATGAGCAAGAGCAGGAAGGCAACGCCGGCGAAAACGAAGACTTTCTTCCGCAGGGTCATAGCAGACCTCCTGGGCACCGCGCCGGCTGCTCTCGAAAAAGGCAAGGAAGCAGATGCTCGCAGAAGCAGCGGCGCCATCCCGCGCTCTTGCCAATCATTATATCGGACTATCCCGCCGCGGGACGATCCGGATCAGGAGGCGACGATTGCGGCAAGGCTGACTTCGGTGGTCAGGTCCTGTCCCGCGAGCGGATGATTGCCGTCCGTAGTGACGGTTGTTTCGGAGACGCTGCTGATGCGGACACGGAAGATTGAAGAAGAGAATGGTGGATCGTAGATAACGCCCGCACGGACCGAGAGAGTTACCTTCCGGGCATTCCAGGGGACAGGCTGGAGGACAAAAGAAGCCACCGCTTGCTTCGCGCGCGGCTCGGATTCAGGCGAAGAGCAGATCCCTCGTCGCCTTCCCTCGGCTTCGCTCCCCTCGGTCGATCTCGGGACAGGCGGGACAGGACGCTCGCATCCGCTCGCGAAACAACGCTCCTCGGGATGACACGGCGGGCCTGTCGCTACTTCGAGCACAGCGCCGTTAGCGTCTGTGCTCCATGCTCTCAGGCCAGCCGCGCTTCCGGCGCCGGGCCTATTGGGGGCATGCAAGAATGTCTGCCCCCCAAGTAGCGACAGGCCTCTGGCCTGTCCCCTTCGAGCACAGAGTCGCCAGAGTCTGTGCTCTATGCTCCCAGGATGACAGGCGCGGCTTCCGCCGCTTGGCCTTACTGCTAAAGCACTACCTACAGGGCTATGGCCTGTAGGTGAAAACGGCACAAACGGCGTGCCGTGGCTACCTGGGGGGAAATGGAAAAGCGAGTGCAGGCCTTGGGGGCCTGCACTCGCTGAAGGAGAAGCCTGGAGACTTTTCGCTACCTGGCTGCCTGCAATCGAAAGAGATGGTGATGGAGCACAGGTCCTGCGGGACCTGTGCTCGAAAGGGGACAGGCCGGAGGCCTGCCGCTACCTGAGCCGCAGACAGGAACGCCTGCCGCTACCTGCTACTCGTCCGTATTCACCGCGAGATAGCCCTGCGCCGCGCCGGGAGCTCCTGCGCCGCCGTAGTGGGCAAGGTAGGCGAAGCCATGGCCGTTTTCAAAGTCGCAGGTCACGTCGAGGAAACCCTGAAAGCCCATCGGAGCGAGCTGCGTCAAGCCGTAGGCCATGCTGCCCCAGGACGAAATCTCCGATCGTCGTCATCGGTTCCGGGTTGCTTGTCCAACCGTAGAACTTGATTTCGCAGGTCCCGGCATAGTTGGAAGCGTTCGTGAAGGCGATTCCGGTCTCGTAGCCGGCCTGGTTGGTCACGAACGGAAAGCGCATGCTCGTCTCGCAGGGATCGAATCTCGATGACCTTCATGGATGTGGCAGAAGCGAACTGCGGAATGTCATCATCGGAAGCACTTTCGAAGCCCACGTCACCATGCCGTCGGCGATCATGGTGTCTTCCCTCCCACGTGAAGCTCACCATCAACATATTTCCCTGAACCACCGTCATCTGCGCCCGTATCCGCATTAGTAATGGCGTAAGTGATGTCACCATCTCCATCGTCATCCAATTCAACTTTGACCATGGTTTCCATCTTCCGGTGGGCGCTGTGGCATCACTGGTCAGCGTGACTTTCTTGGTATCGGGAGTGCCGGATTATCGGTGCCATCTTCAGTGTTGTTGGCAATGTGGGTGATCATCACGGTCACTCCGTCCGGAATGCCGGAGAAATTGACTTCCAACATGTCGTGGTCATCATCGTTGGTGAACGACGCTGCAAAGCCTTCCGTGATCGAGATGGTGGCCATGATTCCGTGGTGCCGACCCGGCACTGCAGGACGCTGGCGCCGTCCACTTTGACGACCAGTCCGGTTTCCACGTCCGCGACCTTGCGCGGCTCGCTGTGGACGGCTCGCCGTTGACACGCTGATCACCGCGGTGATCTCTCCGCCGTCTCCCACCATGTAGGCGTTGGCCCGGATGCCGGTACGATAGTCACCGTTGAGGATCAGCGGCGCCAACCTCGAAACCGCCCCCGTTGCGGTGATCGTCGATATCTTCCCACGTGATCGTCATGCCATCATCTCGAAAGACCGGTACAACAAGATCGTTACTGCCAGTCTCCTGAAAATCATCTGCATCCGCGGTATCCAAGGTCTGCATCAGTGTAGGTCAGGCCCATGACCTCATCGTCATCATTCGTATCATTGGTGATTGGGTGTTCAGCGTGATGCTGAGGTCTCATTGTGTCACCACCCTCAGGTGAGTCCCCCCTCTCCCTCGGGCGCCTGGCATCGCATTTCGATGCCACCAACCAATTCCGTCATCCCCTCGGCGCGAGCCATTAGCGACATCTTTTGCACGGGCGATGCAATTCTGTGCCTGGGCCACGCTGCTGCTCAACGCCATGACCGCCAGCACCATGACACTGCTTCTCAAAAATGACTTGCGAATCTTCTCCATTTTTTTCTCCTTCGACTGTTGAATCGTGCTTGTTGAAATTTCCTGCAAACTTTCTTTCTCTGCTTGCTGATGAACCTTAAAACTGCGTCGGAGCCCTTTCCCCGTGTTGCAGGCCGCGCGGCCTGCGCGCTGCACGCTAGACAGGAACTGCTATCCTGCCCGAATAGTAATTGGAATGCAACATCAACTCGCCCGCTTTTCCGCTCAATCTGCTTTCGATCATCCTTATGCTATGTTGCAACGAACTCCAAAGTCAAATTTGCTCATTAATGCTGTTGCTAGACGCAGGGAAAATAGCACTTCCGGTTTCCATCTGTCAAATGTTTTTTTCTTCTTCAGCCAGTGCCTTGCTCCCGTAACCACTGTGGTTCAAACAGCCGGGCAGGCAATAGGTTCAAAACAAGGGAGCATAGTAAATCGGCGCGTCCGGGAAGGCAAGAGTTTTTTTGAAATTTTTTTGGGGGGGTCGAGTGGGGTAACCGATTGGTAACGGAGGGACAAGGCAGGGGAAAGGCCAGCTTGCGGTAGCGACAGGCCTCCCGGCCTGTCGCTGCTTGGGTGCCTGCTGCCTGGACAAGCGAAGAGCAGATCCCTCGTCGCTGCGCTCCTCGGGATGACACAGTCTTGGATGGTGGCCTGTCGCTGCTTGGGTGTCGCTGCCTGCAATCGAAAGAGATGGAAACGGAGCACAGGCCGGGGGCCTGTTGCTCGAAGGGGACAGGCCAGAGGGCTGTCGCTACCTCAGGAAAGGCGGGACTTCGGCGGTGAGGTACTTTGCAATGCTCGGGACTCAGAGGGACTATTTTCGGGATTCGGGACTCGCAGAACAAACCCACGGCACAACAAGCGTGCCGTGGCTACTTCGACAGGCCGCAGGCCTGTGGTTCGGGACTCGGGACTCGCAGAATCAGTCAACCCCTGCGGGGTTGATCCCTTCTGTTGCGGCTTGGTTCCGCAGGTTGAAACCTGCGGCTATTCACGGGAAGCCCCTTCGGGGCAGGAAAGCACACGAAACGAGAGTCCGCAACGGCGGGCAGATGCCCGCGCTCCCAGGGCTGCGCTACGTGGTTGCTGCACCGTCAGGACAAGCAAGAGCAGATCCCTCGGGCGCCTCACCTGCGGCTCCTCGGGATGACAGTTTGGGGGGGCTGCGCTAGAGGGGACAGTGCCGGGGGGCCTGGCGCTGCTTGGCTGTCGCTACGTCAGGACAGGCGAAGAGCAGATCCCTCGTCGCTTCCCTCGGCTTCGCTCGGCGAAACGACATTGATATGCCCGAAACGACATCAATATGTCGTTTCGTGTCCTCGGGATGACAGTTTCGAGCACAGCGCCGGGGGGGGCTGCGCTATAAGCACTACCTACAGGTCCTAGACGGCCTGTAGCTGCCTGACGACAGGCCGGAGGGCTGTCGCTACCTGGCAGAAAACGGCTGCACTACTTTAGGGCAGGCGGGAATGCGTGCAGGCCGGAGGGCTGTCGCTACTACTTGCGGAAGTGCCCGCAGGCAAAGAGGCCCGGAATCTCAAACGGCAGAGGCCCCAGTTGTTGCGCATAGCGGCGGGCGAGGTCCATCATGGTGATCCCTTCGATGGCGCGGAAGCCCGCCTCAGCCATCAACGCACTCATCTGAGCCAGACTGAACTCGCTGCGCATCGGCTCACCTCTGCTGGCAACGTAGGCTTCCAACTGCGCCCGTTTTCCGCGGTGCTCGGGCCAGGCGGAAGGGGCGTCGAGCATATAGTCGACTACAAGCTCCGAACCTGCGGCTACGCCTTCTGCAATGGAGTGGACGGTGGAGGCGAGGACCTCGCGCGGCAAATAGTAGATCACCCCCAACAGCGACAGGACCGTTCTTCTGGCCGGGTCGAACGCTGATTCCGCCAGCGCCTGCATCACCGGAATTCGCTCCAGGTCGGCGGGAACAAAATGCAATCCACGGGGTATGTGCAGGCCGGCTTGCCGCAGGCGCTCCTGCTTGATCTGCTGCATGGCGGGACGGTCGATCTCGAAAACTTCCAGGCGCTGCATGAGATCGGACCGGCGGAGGGCAAACGAGTCCATCCCGGCCCCGATGATCACGTATTGGGTGACGCCGGCCGCGACTGCGGCTTCCAGCACCTGCTCGGCGTAACGCGCCCGGATCAGCGTCCCGAGCGCCGCCGGCCGGAGGTCACGCAGCACGCTGTGCACCATGAGCCAGCCGAGGGGACGGATGCGCAGAATCCAGTGCAGGTAGCGACCGCAAAGCAGCATGGCGTAGGGGTCGTCGAGAAGCCGTACGCGGTCCCGCTGGTGCAGGGCACGGACTGCGGCCACAAGGTCAGCAGTCGAAACTCGTGTCTTCATGCGCGTGATTCATAGACGGAATTTCCCAGTTGAAAACCTCATGGCAAATTCCGGTGGGCGATAGCTTTGATCCGCCTGCGAAACCTCCCTGCAGACAATAGCCGGAGCCGCCAGCTACTGGTTGTCAGCGGCAGATCCGGAAGGTTCGTCGTCGGAGCCGGGGGAGCCGGGGGAGCCGGGAGTGTCCGCAGGCGGAGCGGCTGCCGGGGGGCTGACGTTGCCCTGGTTGAACAGTACCATCGGGGAAGGCGGGGGCTTCAGTTGGACCAACCACTCCCCTTCGTGATGCACCCACTCGGTCTTCTGCGGCTGGCGGAAGGGCGCGCCGGGAACTTGCATGACGCGGAAGTCGATCAGCACGGTGACCTCGGCCTTGTCGCCGCCGGGCGCGACCGTTACCTCCTGAATCTCAAACGCCTCGATGGTGTTCTTGGCCTGGGCCAGCCAGAGGTTGCGGGAATCTTCCGTGATGTATCCGTCCACCTTGCTCCAGTCGCCGGAAACAAAGAGTTGATAGAGCTGGTCCACGCGCTCGCTGAGGCGCTGCTGCAGAGCGGCGCGGGCTTGGGCCGGAGCCTGGGCCGGAGCCGGCAACGCGCAGGCCGTGAACAGAAGCAGCACAAACAGCCGCCGGACGATACCCCCGAATCCTGTCATCATCATTGCGTTCCTCCTACTCAATGCACGCTGCATTGCCGCAGCCGCTTCAGCCTAGCAAATGCGACGGCGTTTGGAAAAGATGCCAGGCAGAAAACGACTGCACTACTTTAGGGCAGGCAGACCGCTACTGCTGTTCCGTTTCCCGCTCCCGTTGTTCCGCTTCCTCTTCCCGCTCGCGCCGTTCCTGCTCTCGCTCTTCCTCTTCCTCAATAATCCGGCTCAAGTCGCGCAGCTTGCTGCGGAACTCAGCGGTGGCAACGCGCGCCTCCGAAGTGTCCCGGATGACGGTCGGCGTGAGCAGCAGGATCAGCTCCGTGCGCGAGGTGGTGAGCGACGTATTGCCGAACAGCGCGCCCAAGTAGGGAATGTCGCCCAGCAGGGGAATGCGGCTGCGGGCATAGGAGCGGTCCTCCTGGATGATGCCGCCGAGCGCGATCGTCTCGCCGTCCTGCACCACCGCCTGCGTGGAAACGGAGCGCTTCGAGATGCTCGGCGACTGGATGGCCGAGCCGGGCGGCGGCGGAATCGGCACGCTTACCTCTTGCGAGATTTGCAGCGACACCAGGCCCGAGGAGTTGACGCGCGGCGTGATGGTCAGCAGCACACCGGTATCCCGGTTCTGAATCGCGTTCGTGAACACCGGATTGTCGGCCGACTGCGCGCCCAGCCCGAAGACCTGCGAGCTGAGTATCGGAATCTCCGTTCCGACGCTGATGGACGCCGGCAGGTTGTCGCTGGCCAGGATCGAGGGCGCGGAGATGACCCGCGCCTCGCTGCGCGACTCCGCCGCGTTCAGAAAGATCAGCAGCTCCCGCATCTTGCCCACCAGGGTCCCCATCGTCGCGGTCAGGAGCGGCGCGCCTCTGCCTCCGGGCGACCCGAATCCGCCGGTCCCTCTGCCGTCCAGGCCGCCCGCGCTCCGCCGCTGCAGAAATGCTGTCACCCCGGCGGACAGATCGTCCACCAGGTCCACCTCGTACACCTTGGCCTCGATCATCACCTGCCGCGGCACGACGTCGAGCTCCCGCAGCATCTGCCGGATGCGCTCGTACTCCTGCTCCGTGGCCTGGATCACCAGGAGGTTGTTGATCACGTCCGGCACGATCCGCAGATGCGTCAGGTACATCTCGCCCGCCAGTCCCGGCGCTACTCCCGTCAGCAGGCCCAGCGGCGGCGCTAGGGGGACCATCGCTCCCGTGGGCGCTCCGGCGATCATCGCTCCGGTCTGCGTTCCCGCCGGCATGGTCTGCAGGGGCTGCATTCCGGGCGCAGCCTGCTGCATCGTTCCGGGCACTCCGCCCATCATGCCTTGCCCCATGCCCTGGTAGAAGGCCGGCGCTCCCAGCAACTGGTTCAGCACGGAAGCCAGATTTTCGGCCGTGCCGTTTTCCACGCGGTAAATGAACGTCTGAATCCCGGTTTCCTGCACCGGCTTGTCCAGGCGCTCCAGCCACTCCTCCACTTCCGCATACACGCCGGCATTGGCCGTGACCACCAGCACGGAGTTGATCCGCTCCATCGCCACGAAGCGGATCGCCGAGCTTTCCCCGGACAGCGCGTAGGCGCTGAACACCTGCTCCAGTTCCCCCGCGATCTGCAGCGCCTGGCTGTTCTGGATCGGATAGAGCCGCGCCCGCTGGTCCGTGAACACGTCGGTGTCGAACAAGGCCACGATCTCCACCAGCCGCTGCATGCTGCGGCTGGTGTCGGTGATGATCAGGACGTTCCCCGCGTCGTGACTCACCAGGTGTCCTCCTTCGGAGATGTAGGGCTCCAGGATGCGGGTCATGTCCAGCGCGCTCACGTAGCGCAGCGTGATCACGTTCATCACCACCCGGTCGTCCTCCGACAGGCTGGCTGACTGCGGGTTCAGTTGCGGCGAAATCGGCAGCCGCTGCACTCCTTCCAGCGGAACGATGTGGTAGAGGTTGCCGGTCTGCACGGCGGTCGCTCCGTTGATGCGCAGGATCGTCTGCAACAGCGGAAACAGGTCCGACCGCTGCAGCTCGCCCAGCGTGTTGATGATCACGGTCCCTTCCACGCGCGGGTCCACCACGTAGTTCATCTCGAGCTGCTCGGCAATGATCCCGACGACCTGCAGAAGGTCTGCGTTTTCCAGGCGCAGCTCGATCGGAACCGTCTCGTCGGCTTGCTGTGCCGGAGCGGCAGGAGGGGCTATCCAGCCCAGATGCGCCATCAGGATTCCCGCCGCCAGCTTCGCTTTCCATCCCGATTTCAATGCTCTCGACCTCCCTCTGAGCTCTTGCTGTCTTCGCATTGCCTACTCCTGTTCCGTGTCTCCTGGTTGCAGCGGCGAGTACGATGTCTGGATCCCGAACGGCGTTTGCCGCTCGATCCGGCGCTGGTTTCCTTCGATGAACACTCGTGTGTAAGAATCCTGATTCGGGACCCGGATCTCCCGCCCGCGCGGCGCCGCGCCCGGCTGGCCCGTTCCGGACGCCCGTGCGGAAGCGGGCGTTCGGGCTGCCGCTTCGCCGGTTCCCACCACCACCGGCGCCGCCGGTCTGCCTGGTCTCGATGATCTTGCCGTCCTCGCCGGAGTCGCCGTTCTTCGCGCCGATGGCGCCAATTGATGGATGTCCAGAGTCGTTCTCTGCCCTTCGTACTCGATCACCACGCTTTCGCTGCGGATCTCGACCACCCGGTACTCTCCCACCAGATCCCCCACTTTGGCGCGCCGGACGCCTCGCCGGGAGGATTCATCCTCCGACATCAGCGCTTCGTAGTCCGCGCCCAGCTTCAGGGTGCCCAGCACGATCGGCTCCGGCGGAGGCGGTGCAGGCGGGCCGGCTTCCGGCTCCGGGATCTCGTTGTTGCGGTCGGCGGAAAACAGGTTCTTCGCTGCAATCTCATTTACCGCCAGCATCTCCTCGGGAGCCGCCGCCCGAGGCCCGGCCGCGCTTGTTCCTGCGATGCTCTCCAGGGCGCTGTAGCGCAGATTGGCCTGCTGCGCCTCGGTTCCCAGCCGCCAGACCAGCAATACCGCCAGCAGCGCCAGCCCCGCCTGCACCATCATGCGTTGCCGTCTGTTCATTTCTCCTCCTCTGCCTCTCCCGCCCCCGCAGCGGTCAGGGCGTCCCGTCTGCTTCGCCGCCTGTTTGTGGAAGCACGCCCACGACCGTGATGCTCACATCCAGCCGTTTCTCCGCATTGTTCAGACCCCGGACGCTCATCTCCGGTACGCCGAGCGTCGCCGCGCCGCTCCCGGAAGCCTGCAGAAAACTGACCAGCTCGTCGATACGCCCTCGCAACCGCACTCCCAGCAGTACCCGCAAGTAGTCCTCGCTCAGCGGCTGTTCCGGAAGGAACTGGGTAGAGACAACCTCCAGGCCGTGCGCGGCGGCAAGCTGTTGCACGCGGGTCCGCAATGCGGCCGAGGCGATGGCGGGCGTTTCGCCGCGCAGTAAGCCTGCTTCCACGATTTGCAGTTGACCCTCCAGCAGCGCTCGCTCCGCTTCGCGCTCCGCCCGGGATGCGATTGCTTCCCGGAATCGCAGGAACGTCTGTTCCCGGACCTCCAGCCCTTCCCGCTCGGCCTGCACGCGGTCCCATGCGGGCAGCACCCAGGATTGCAGCGCCAGAAAAGCCGCCGCCGCAATTCCCGCAATCAGCAGCGCCCGTTTATCTCTCCGGGTCGTCATGGTGCAACTCCCTCGCCTCCCCTGGCGCGCAGCTGCGCGCTGATCGTGAACCGCTCTTCGCCCGCATCCGTCCGGCTGAGCGAAGATTCGAACTGCGGGTTCTCGAAGTACGGGCTGGCCGCCAGCGTTTGCAGCAGCCCGGAAGTCTCCGGCGCGGTCCCCGTGATGTCCACGGTCTGGCCGTCGTAAGAGAACTGCTGCAGCCACGCCTCTGCCGGAAGAATGCGCGTCAATTCGTCCAGAACCTCCAGCGGCACGCTCGCCGACTGCCGCACGCCGTTCAGCAGCCGCAGGCGCTCCTGTGCCGCTTCCGCTCCGGTCTGTGTGATTTCCAATGCCTGCAACTGGGGACGCAGCGCTTGCAGCTCCCGCTCGAGGTGCTGCGAATAAAGCCAGTCTTGGAACGTCCCGCGCGCTCCCAGCGCCAGGGCCAGCGCCGCCACCAGCCCCGCCAGCGCGTAGGTCGGCAGATGCGCCCGCGCCGACTCGTACGTCCGCCTCTCCACCGGCAGCAGATTCAGCGGCAGCGGTCCGCCGTTTCCGGCCGCAGCCAGCCCGGCCGCCAGGCCCGGCCAGCTGGTTCCTCTGCCCAGGGCCTCCGTGCCGCTCCAGCTGGAACGCAGCAGTTGTTCTCCCGGCACAATCTGGAAAGGCAGTTCCGCGCTGCCCAGCAAGGATAAGGATGCAGACGCTTCGCCGCTCCCGCAGACGACGAGCGGCAGGCGGTCTCCCGGACCCACTCGCAGCGCGGCGCGCGCTTGCTCCAGCTCACGCGCCACTTCTTCCGCAACTGCAGCCTGCGTCTCTGCGTCCTCCGCAGCCGCCAACTCCTGCCAAATCGGTTCCCGTCCCGGCGCGTACCCGATCAACTCCATCGGCCCCGCCCCCGCCTGCAGCAGGAACAACGCCGGCACTCCCGAAAAAGCTTCCTGCAACCTCTCCCAGAACATCGCGATCCACAGCGCCGCCTTCACCCCGAACTGCGAAACCGGAATGCCCGCTTCTTCAAACCACGCCGCCGTCTCGTCGACTTCTGCGCGTGCCGCGATCCCGATGAGCGCTTGGAGCCTTCCCCCGTCCGGTTCCTCCGGTTTTGCCGCCAGCTTTTGCCACGCGCTTGCTTGCGGTCGTTTCCACACTGCGTAATCCCAATACACTCCGCCTTGCTCGAACGGATGCAAGCTGTCCAATTGATATTCGATGGCGCTCGCCAGCTCGTTCTCGACCGTCCTCGGGAATCCCAGCGACCGCAGCAACACCGCTCTGCGCGGCAGCGCCACCACCGTCTGCGGCGCCTTCAGGCCATGTTTGCGCAGAAACTCCCGGTACCTCCGCCCGCATTCCGCGGGGCCCAGGGCGCGGTATTCCGGGATTTCCAGTGTGTCCGGCACTCGTGCCCGGTTCCGGTGCTGCTTCACATACACGGCGCGGAACATCTCGCCCTCGCAATCAATCCCGATCCCGCTTTGTGGCATCCATCCGCTCATCGCTATCCTCGATTGCTCCGTCCCGATTCGCCCGTCACAGCCTCCGGCGGTTCATTCGCAAACGGCCAGTCGTTCCACCATCCGAGAACCTGATGCCCCATCGTGTCCGTGGGAGTAATTCCCACCATTGCGCGCACCGAGCGCCGTGTTCCCGAATCCGGGTGAATGCACGTTGCCGTCAGCGTATAGAAGGGCGACTGCACCGCCGATACGGCCGTTCGTCCGCTCCCGGGCACGGCGCCTTGCAGTCCCACCGGGGTCTCGAACGGCGTCCTTTCGCGTAACTCGACCACCTGCGCCGCCAACGCCTGATTCCACCCTGGCAGAGCTTCCAGCACCTCCCGCGCGGCGTAGTTCACGTTCACCCCGCCTCCTGACATCGGCGCCGCTGTCAGCAAGTCCGCCAGCGGAGGTTTCCGGGTCCATTCGTCTTCCGCGCTCCGTTCGATCCGCCCGAAGAACAACTCGCGGCTCATTCCTCGGACGGGCAGCAGTTCCTCCAGCTGTTCGAAGGGGGCATGGCGCGCCCGGTACGGCTGCGGCAGCGCGGCGTAGTAGGCGTCAAAGACGCTTCCGGCATCCGAGGTGCGCGCCGACCGCCAGTCTGCGATCGCCAAAGCCAGCTCCGCACTTTCCGTTGCCGGAACGCCCAGCGCCCGAAACAGGGCGGCGAGCTGCTCCGGCGGCGCTTGATTCACGTTCAGCTTCGCGTTTTCGGGCATCACTTCCACAGCGCAGCGCCCTCCGGGAAATTCCTGCGCAAGCCATCTCTGTCCCAGCACGAACACCGGCCTCTCCTCATCCGGCCTCTGGAGAATCGTGCTGCGCAGGATCGCATCCACCGCCGCCTCAATCCCTCCCCGTGCCAGGAAACGCATCTGTTCGCCCTCGATCCGGTTCGTCACCGCCTCGATTTCGGTCCGCACCAGATACGATGTCGTCAGCGCCATCGCGCTCAGCGCGGCCGTCAGCCACAGCACCGCAAGCAGTGCGATGCCCTGTTGCGCGGTATGGGGTCCGCCCTTTCTCATGGCCCAAAGACTCCCGCTCTACGCTGCTGCCTCTGCCTCAGTGCGTAGTTTCGAACCGCCGCCGTTACCACCACCGGCTTCAATATGCCCGCCTCCTCCCGCGCCGTGGCGCGAACCCGCATCGCCGTTGGCAGTTCGTTCCCGGCGCCACTCCATTCGCTCGTCCAGCCTCCCGGAACCCCTGGAACTGCCCGCCGGTAGTATTCAAACCGGCACTCTTCGAGTCCCTCGAGCAGCACCACCGCCGCCTCACCCTGCTCGAACGGACGGAAGCGCGTACGCAATACCCCCGATTCCTGCTCTCGGCCCACTATCATTGCACTCAGTTCTTCGTATCCCTTGAGTGGCTTCTCCTGCAACAGCAACTGCCACGTCCCGCCCCGCTGCTCTACCGCGTGATACTCCACCAGGTACAAGCCCGACGCGGCCCGGGCGGTGAGCGAATAGCGGCTCACGAACCGGGCCGTCTCCGCCTCGCCCTGAAAGAACAGTACCCGTCCGACCCGAGCCACTGTCGTCTGATACGGCGTCATGGATGCGATCTGCTCGGTCAAGAGCTGGTGCACGGCCAGGACCGCCCCGCCGCGTTCCAGTTGCACTCTGGCTCGCTCCCATCCCGATATGCTCACGCGCCAGGCAAGCAGCGCCGTCGTCGCCAGCAGCGATACGATCGCGATCGAAACCAGCAGCTCCAGCAGCGTTACCCCGCGTTGTTTTTCTTTCCTCACTCTCAATTCCCCGTTGTCTGCGGCTCTCTTAGGATCTGATACGACTCAAACGAAAGCTTCCGCTCCTCGTTTTCGGTCCCTGACTTCCAGTACACATCCAGCGCCACGCGCGCCAGCAGCAGTTCGCCCGGCGTCCTTTGCGGTGACGACCGGAAGCGCGTCATCCGCGCCTCCCAGCGAAAGCGCTCGTCCCAGCGCCCCTCGATCGGCTGATCAAACGCAAGATTGCTCGTTTCATCCTCCTGGGGCTCGACTCCTGCCGCAAGCAACTCATTCAGCTTGCTCTGTCCCAACAGCAGCGCTTGTTCCGGCGCTTCCAGCCGCGCGGCATTGCGCAGCGCCCCCGACAGCAATCCCAACAGCGCGGCCACCGCCGCTCCCATCACCGCCGTCGCCACCAGAGCTTCCAGCAGCGTGAACCCGGCTTGTCGTTTGCAACTTCGGCTTCCTGTGGCCTGTTGCTTCATAACTCTTCCACCCTGGCAAACCCCGTCAGCGGATCGCTCCGAACCGCCGTCCGCCTGCGGTCGTTCTCCAGCACAACCTCGAACGCCGGAGCGTTTCCGTCGGGAGAAAACAGGAATCGCCGCCTCGTCTCACCCCTTGCCGCGCTCCGTGTTTCTTCCGGCAGGATTTGTTCCACCCGCACCGTCGCCGGCAATTCGAAGCTGCGTATCGTCTCGCCTCCGAAATCCGTCACCGTCACGGTTCCCGCCTCCGGGTCAATCTCCAGCTCATAGAACCGCTGCCGGTGCACGGCCTGGTCCCGCGCGTAGCGTGCGGACGCCGCCAGGCGCTGCGCCGCCGACCGTAGCTCCAGCGTCCGCAGTCCCGCTCCCAGCGACGGAAACACCACCGCCAGCAGCACCGATGCCAGCGCGACCACCACAACCAGCTCCAGCAGTGTTACGCCCCGTGTTTTTCTCCACTCACTCCTCACTACTCACCACTTCCGTTCTTTCATTGCCAGCTCACCACGTCGCTTTCTTCTCCCTCGCCGCCTTCCTGGCCGTCCAATCCGAAGGAAATAATGTCCGGCTCGTCGCCGTACTCTCCCGGAAACAGGTAGAAGTACTCGTTCCCCCAGGGATCGAGAGGAATCTCTTGCGGCAGATAAGGCCCGTCCCAGCGCGGCACTCCGTCCGGCTGGCGCCGCAACGCCTCGAGACCATGCTCCGTCGTCGGAAACCGGCCCGTGTCGAGCTTGTACACGCCGAGTGCCGTCTGGAACGAATTGATCTGCGCCCGTGCCGCCGTCGCTCGTGAACGCCCCACTTGCCGGAACAGCCGCGGCCCCACCAGCGCGGCAAACATGGCGATGATCGTCACCACCACCAGCAGCTCGATCAGCGTAATCCCCGCCGCCCCACGCATTCGTCTCGCTCGTTCCCTGTCGCGTCTCAGATTCTGCATGGCTCTCTCCTCCTCCCTGTTCCCCGCTCCCTGCTTCACAATGGCACGTCGTTGATGCTGGTGATCGCCATCAACAGCGACAGCACGATCACCCCCACCATCAGACCCATGCTCAGAATCAGCACCGGCTCGAACAGCGCCGTAGCCCGCTTGATGGCCACTTCCGTTTCGCGGTCATAGATGTTTGCCAGCCGTTCGAACACCGTATCGAGCCGCCCGGTTTCCTCTCCCACCAACAGCAGATGCGCCGCCAGCGGTGGAAACACGCCGGTCTTGCGAACCGGCTCGGCGATTCCTTCGCCCCGCTTCACGCCCTGTGCCACCCGGTCCAGCGAGTCCGCAATCACGCGATTGCCAACGACTTCCTTCGCCAGCCCCAGTGACTGCACCAGCGGCACGCTCCCCGCTACCAGCGTCGACATCGTTCGCGCAAAGCGCGCCGTCTCCGCCCGCCGCAGCAGTTCCCCCACCAGCGGCACACGCAGCAAGAACCGGTCCCACCGGGCGCGCCCCGCGGGCGTCCGCAGCGCCTGCCGGAACAGCACCACGCCCGCTGCTGCCGCGAGCAGGACCATCCAGCCATAGGTCTCCGTCAGGCGGCTCGCTTCCAGCAGCAGGTAGGTCGGCAAAGGAATTGGCAGTCCCGTCGATTCGAACACCTGCGCGAACCGTGGAACCACCACGTTCATCAGGACTGCAATCGACGCCAGCGCCACCGCTGTCAGCAACCCCGGATAGATCAGTGAGGAAACCAACTGGCTCCGCCACTCCGTCGCCGTCTCCTCCAGCTCCGCCAGTCGTTGGAAGATGACTCCCAGCGTTCCACTCGCCTGCCCCGCACGAACCATGTTGACGTAGAGCCGGGAAAAACTCTTGCCATGCGCCCCCAACGCATCCGCCAGCGACTTCCCCGCCCGCACTTCCCGCAACACGTCCGCCAGCAACCGGCGCATGGTTTTGTTTTCCGTCAGCTCCCCGCAGATCGTGAGCGCCCGGTCGATCGGCACTCCTGCATTCAGCAGCGTTGCCAGCTCCTGCGTAAACAACAGCCGGTCCCGTCTCGTCACGCGGTCGGCGAACCATGCTGCATGCGCTCCGCCGCCGGCCGCCCCACCGCTGCCGCCGAGCGATGCCAGCCATCCTGCACTGCTTGCTCGGGACTGCTCCAGCGACGCGCCGATGTAGACCGGCGTCAGCCCCATGGCTTGCAGATCGCGCGCCACGCTCTTATCAGTCCGCCCTTCGCGCGTCCCTTGCTGCCACCGCCCTGCTGCGGTCACCGCTCTGTAATAAAACGTCGCCATATCGTTCCGTGTGTCATCCCGAGCGCAGCGAGGGATCTGCTCTTGCTTGTTCCCTTGAGTGCCCCTCGTGCTTTACAGCGCCTGCGTGACGCGCAAGACTTCTTCGGGGCTGGTTACCCTTCCCCGAACTTTTTCCCAGCCGTCCTCCGCCAGCATCCGCATACCCTGCCTGCGAGCTGTCTCCGTCAGCTCGCCTGCGTCTGCGTTAGCCAGAATCTTTCGCCGAATTTCTTCATTCAGGTCCATCAGTTCAAAAATCCCAACGCGCCCCCGATATCCAGTGTGCGCGCAGCGCTCGCAGCCTTCCGGACGGCAAACCTCAATCCCCTCCTCCGCCGCTGCAACGCCGGCCCCGAACCCAATGGACCGTAGCCACGAAACCTCTGCGCGCTCCGGACGCTTGCACGCCTCGCACAGCACGCGCACCAGCCGCTGCGCCAGCACCGCAACGATCGATGAAGTGAGCAGGTAGTTCTCGACGCCCATATCGGTCAGCCGCGTGACGGCGCTCGGTGCGTCATTGGTGTGGAGCGTCGAAAACACCAGGTGCCCCGTGAGCGCGGCACGGATGGCGATCTCGGCTGTTTCGCGGTCTCGGATTTCGCCCACCATGATCACGTCCGGGTCCTGCCGCACGATGTGCCGCAACCCCGCGGCGAACGTCAGACCGATCTGCGGGTTGACGTGAATCTGATTGATGCCGTCCATTTGGTACTCGACCGGGTCCTCGATGGTCACGATCTTGCGGTCTATGGTGTTGATGATCTTGAGCGCGCTATAGAGCGTCGTGGACTTGCCGCTCCCGGTTGGCCCAGTCACCAGAAACATCCCATAAGGCAGCGTTGCGAACCGCTCCATGCGTGCCAACATCGACGGGGGAAACCCCAGCCGACCGAGGTCGTAGCGCTCCGTCTCGCTGCGGTCCAGCAGCCGCATGACGATGCTCTCGCCGTACAGCGTCGGCAGCGTCGAGACGCGCAGGTCCACGTCGCGCCCCAGAATCTTGATCTGAATCCGCCCGTCCTGTGGCAGCCGCCGCTCGGCGATGTTCAGCTTCGCCATCAGCTTGATTCGCGAGAGCACAGCCGCTTCCAGGTTCCGCGGCGGCGCATCCACCGAGTGCAGTACGCCGTCCAGGCGGTAGCGCGCCCGAAACTCCTTCTCGAACGGTTCCAGGTGAACGTCGCTTGCTCCGAGCTCCACTGCGCGAGCGATCAGATTGTTGACCAGCCGGATCACCGGTGCTTCGCTCGCCATGTCCCGCAACTGCTCGATATCCTCTGCCGCCCCCTCGCCCTCCAGCAGCAGCCCGTCTCCCCCCGCTTGCGCCTCTGGCTCCGGGTAATACCGCTCGATCCCTGCCAGCACGTCCTGTTCCGAGCACAGCAGCGTTCGCACGCGCTTCCTGGTGAACAGCCGCACCGAGGCGATCGTTTCCGAATCGAGCGGGTCCGCCATCGCCAGCGTCACCGTTGCATCCTCAACTCGGATCGGCAGGAACCGGAATTGCCGCATGAAACGCAGCGAGATGCCTTCCACCTCCGCTGCCATCGGCGGGAACTCCCGCGCCGTGATCAGCGGCACATCCAACTGCTCGGAAAGCGACGCCAGCACATCCCGCGCAGACACGAACCCCAGGTCCGTCAGAATGCGCCCCAGCTTCTCCGGCCTTTCACGCTGCAGCGCCAGCGCTTTGTCCAGCTCATCGGCCTGCACCAGACGCTTTTCGACCAGCAGCTCTCCCAGCCTCTTTCTCGCTTGCATCAGTCTTGGTACCTGCGCGCTGGTCACCCTTGCCCTCCGATTCGGAAAACCGTCTTGATTCGCAAAACCGCCTTTACTGTGTCCCCGAGACGAAACGACATATTGATGTCGTTTCGCCGAGCCGCAGGTGAGGGAAGCGACGAGGGACCTGCTTTCCCGTCTCCCGTCTCCCTCAAAATTCCAGAAACGTCTGCCGCCTGGCAAACTCGTCCGCCGGCAGCCGCTGTGCCTGCGCCTGAAGCAACGCCTGCCGCGAGGTTTCCATAACCAGCTGCGTCGGCAGCCCTGCGCTTTCCGATGGCATGTTGAACAGGTGCACCACTACCGCCAGGTTCTGGTCCCCAGGCAGCTCCGTCAGCTCCGTTCCGTGCTCGAGCAGCAGCGCGCTCAACCGCCCCTTCAGTTCCTGGACTTTTTCGAGTTTCGCCTGCCGCACCCTTTCCAACTCCTCCTCCGTGTACGGCCGCAGATCGAATATGTTCAACGAACGCAGCGGGTGCAGGTTCAGTTCCAGGTGAAACAGAACTCCAAACCCGGGCAGATACGTCCCCTTGGTGTCTTGCAGCAGCACAAACGGTTGCGCAAAGGCCTGCACCATGTCCCGGTTCACAACATCTTGGAACGCTCCCAGTTGTGCCTTGAGCGCCTCCAGGTCTATATCGGCCTGCGCTCCTCCGAGCCGTGATTCCCGTTCCGGGGCCGGATCGAGCGGGGCCGGCCCCGCTATTTGCGCCTGCGCCGTACACGCCGCCAATACGACGACGGCAACGCTGCAGAGCAACTCAGTGACATTCCGCTTCATCACATGCCTCCTGACTCGCCGCTTCCGTGTCATCCCGAGACAAAACGACATATTGATGTCGTTTCGCGATCCGCAGGTGAAGGGCGACGAGGGATCTGCTCTTCTGTTCCCTGTTCCCTGTTCCCCGCCTACGGCTGGGCCGCCGGCAATCCCACCTGCCGCGCCAGCGCTCCCATGACTTCCTGACCCTGTATCTGATCCTTCCACATCATCGTCTGGGCGGCCTGGATGTATCGGAAACTTTCGGAAAGCTCTTCCATGTCCTGCAGCCGCTGTTGTTCGGCCTGCTCCGTAGCCGCCTGTACCAGGCTGGTCACAGTCAACTGCTGCCTTGCCTCGCTCGCCCTCACCGCTTCCTCCATCAGCCGCACGATTTCCTCGCGCCCGAGCCCGTCCCTCGGAACGGCCGCAGCCGCCACAGGGGTCGTGGGAACTTCGTTCCGGCTGTCCGCAGCCGCCCCGAAGGCGATCTCCCAGCTTCCCGCGCCGACCGTGATGTGCGCCTGCGACACGGCCAGCAGTCCGACGGCAAGACACGCCAGACCCGCCCCCGCAAACGCCAGTCGCGCCCCGCTTCGCCAGAACGCGGTCCAGGGACTTACGGGCTCCGCCACCAGACGGATCCGTCGCGGGACCTCCTCCGGAACTTCAGCCCGCGCCAGCAGCGTCATCGTCTGCTGCAGACGCTCCAGTTCCTCCGCGCAGGCTGCGCAGCCATACGCGTGCTGCCGAATCTCCAGCCGCTCAACGGCGCTCACTTCTTCCATGACGTAGTCGGACAACATCGTCCTGGCCTGTTCGCAATTCATGGATTACTCCCTATCTATCCGAAGTCCAAGTAGCGACAGGCCTCCCGGCCTGTCCCCATAGAGCACAGCCCGCCAGGGCCTGTGCTCCGTCCTTCATCCCGAGCGGCTTGCCCCGCCTCTCGAGATCGACCGAGGGGAGCGCAGTCGAGGACACGAAACGACATATTGATGTCGTTTCGGGCATATCGATGTCGTTTCGCTCCAGGAACCTGCTCTCCAACAAGAAGCAGAGGCGATCGGCTTCCGATTCCCTGCTCCCCTCTCCTACTCGCGATTCACTGTCTTTCTCTGCGTGAGCGTCTCTTTCAATTGCGCCAATCCGGCGTAGATGCGGGACTTCGCCGTCGACAACGGGCAGTCCATGATCTCGGCGATTTCCGTGAGCTGAAAGCCGTAATAGACCTTCAAGACAATCGCCTCGCGCTGCTCCGACGGCAGGGTTTCGAGCGCCTGCGCCACCGTGAACTCAACCTCCATGGGAAACAGCGGCCCGGCGGGACCATGTCCCATGGCCTCATCGTTGCGGACAACAGCGCCTTCCCGATCGTCCTCCGGCCATCCGCTGGCTTTCCGCACCGGCTCGTTTTGCCGCAACTGCGAAAACGCCAGATTGTGCGCAATCCGGAAGAGCCACTGGGGAAATTTTTCCGCATCCTGCAGGCCGTGCAGATTCCGGTAGGCTTTGAAAAAAGCCTCCTGGCAGATATCGAGCGCGTCCTCGCGGTTGCGGAGCAGCCGGAGCAGGTAGTTGTACAGGCGCTTCTCCCAGCGCGACACCAATGCGTTGAACGCATCGAGGTCGCCTCGCCGCGCCCGCCTCACCACTTGAGCATCCGGCTCCGTCCGATTAATCAACAGTCGGCTCCCAATCAGAAAGACGCCAGAGGTGTGAAAAAAGTCTGGACGCCCGAAATTTTTCTCAATATACCATACAAGTAGCGACAGCCATTCCTGCCTGTCCACAAGTGGTGACAGGCAAAGTAGCGACAAAGATTCCCGCCCGTCGTAGCGCCAGCGTCCCGCTGGCAAGTAGCGACAGGCCTCCAGGCCTGTCCCCTATAGTGCAGGCCACCATCCAAGACTGTGTCATCCCGAGAAGCCTGAGCCGCAGGTGAAGGGCGACGAGGGATCTGCTCTTCCTCCGATGCCGCTACCGACTCTAGTGAGTCTCTTCGCTGAAGACGGAATGGTTGCCGAAGAACATAATTCGGCTAAGACGACAATGGAGACCTGCCGCCGATTAGATGCCCTTCCCGCTGGCTAGCTTCAGCCCATCTCATCATGAGGACTCCGAATCCTTTGTCGTTCCTTGGGCTAGGTAGCGCGCCCAGTCGTCCATCAGTATACGGCGGCGTTCAAAGAGATCCGTGCGGCGATAGGCCGCCTCGACCTTGTTGTGGACTATGTGCGCCAATGCCGCCTCGATCACCTCTCGGGGATGATCCGTCTCCTCGGCCGCCCAGTCCCGGAAGCTGGACCGGAAACCGTGCGGCACGGCCGTGATCTTCTGCTTTTGGAGCAGGCGGCGCAACTCGATATCGCTCAGCGGCTCTCCGCGACGGTTGGTGAACACGAGTGGACTGACTCCCTCCCCGAGCCTCCGAGCCGCATCGAGAATCTCCATCGCGCGGCTACACAACGGCACCCGGTGCCGGCGGTTCGCCTTCATTCGCTTAGCCGGGAGGGTCCACACACCCTCGTCCCGATCGATCTCGGTCCACTCGGCCTTCCGCACCTCTCCCCACCGCGCCGCCGTCAGCACCAGGAACTCGAACGCCAGTTTCACGGTTGGTGTCCCTTGCGACCCCCAAATCGTTTGGATGGCTGCTGGCACCTCCCGGTGGGGCAACGCCAGCAGGTGTTCGACAACGTCGTGTTGTGCCCCCAAGACCCTGCCGATCCGGTCGCACGGGTTGTCCGTTCTACAGTCCATCGCCACGGCCCACTCCAACACCGCGCGCATGCGCTGGTGGATACACCGGGCCGTTGGTGCCTTCACGTGCCAGATGGGCGTCAGGATCTCCAGCACATCGGCGGTGGTTATCTCCGACACGGCTATCTTGCCGATGCGCGGGAAGGCGTAGCGTTCCAGGCTGCGGAACCAGTCATGGGGCTGCCTGAGACTGCGCCAGCCGGCCCGCTTCTGCTCCAGCACGCGAGCGGTGGCTTCAGCGAAGCTGGGCACGTCCTGGGCGCGGCGTTTCTCTGCGAGCGGGTCGCCGCCTTCACGAGCCAACTTGCGGTTGGCCAGTGCCTTCTCCCGGGCCTCGGCCAGCGAGACCAGGGCGACGCTGCCAAGTCCGAACTCGCGCTTGCGGCCTCGAACGACGAGCCGCTGAATCCAACTCCGGGTTCCGGAAGGCTGGACGAACAGGTACAAGCCGTTGCCGTCAGCGTGTCTTCCCGGCGGGGCCGTGCGCAGGAAGGAGGCCGACAGGGCCTTGTCGGGATGGCGGCCCTTGGGTTTGGTCTTTCGGGGTGCGGTAGCGGAATCATTTCCATGAATCATCCCCATATTATATGGCCGATGGGCATGGAGGTGCGAGGCATTGCGAGCAGAATAAGTCAATGAAAAACCGGGATAGCGGCCCTTTGGGTTTGGTTGCGGTAGCGGAATTATTTCCATGAATCATCCCCATATTATATGGCGGATAAGCATGGAGGTCAAGAGGCATTGCAAGCAGATCAAGTCAATGCGGAATTCATTTAAACCAATGAATATAAATGTAGTTATAGACTTCCATGGACAATTCTAGACATCGCTTGGATTTGATGGAATGTTTTATTCCAATTACTATTCGGGCAGGATAGCAGTTCCTGTCTAGCGTGCAGCGCGCAGGCCGCGCGGCCTGCAACACGGGGAAAGGGCTCCGGCGCAGTTTTAAGATTCACCAGGAAGCAGAGAAGAAAGTTTGCAGAAAGTTTCAACGAGCACGATTCAACAGTCGAAGGAGAAAAAAATGGAGAAGATTCGCAAGTCATTTTTGAGAAGCAGTGTCATGATGCTGTCCCTGCTGGCGGTCATGGCGTTGAGCAGCAGCGTGGCCTACGCGCAACGGTGCGAGGCGCGGGCTGCTACGGGTACCAATGCAGTGGCCACGGTGCGCGCCGAGGGCATGACCGAAGATGGTCGGCGGCGTCGAGTTGCGGTGCGTGCCGGGAGGAGCACGGCTCGTTGTTTGCGACCACCGATTTAACCATCAGCATTAACGCTGAACACTCCGATCACCAGCCTGGCCGATGTGAACTATGGCGCTAATGTGCTGACCGATACTGGGACTGGTGGGCAACCAAACTATAGACGATACCGTGTTTGACGACACTGGCGACGATGGTGACGGCCCGATGATTGATGAAGATGAGGACCCGAACACGGTCGTGTGGGAGGAACTCACCGGCGCAGATCTCGGCTTGGGAACTGGCGGCAGATTCGGTTTCAATCTGATCATCACCGGCATCCGAGCCAACGCCTACATGGTGGGAGACGACGGAGAGATAACCGCCCAAGTTCACTGTGAAACGGCCCTGCGTTCAGGGACGGTCGAACTCTCGGACGTCAAAACCGGACTGGTCGTCAAGGTGAACGATGCCAACGTCCTGCAGTGCGAAACCATGGAAATGGGAACGGCCACCATCTCGATCACGGAAGGCTTTGCAGGGGCGTTGACCGACGATGCTCCCTACAACATGGTGGAAGTCAATTTCTCCGGCATTCCCGGACGGCGTGGAAGTCATGATCACCCACACAGCCGACAGACATGACCGACGACGCTGCGGATGACATGAAAGTCACGCTGACCGGTGAAGGCGACAGCCGATGGGAACATGGTCGAGGTTGAATTGGATAACGATGGAGATGGTGATATCACTTACACCGTTACTAATGCGGGTGATATGACTCAGGGAAATACGTTGACGGTGAGCTTCACGTGGGATGAAGACACCATGATCGCCGACGGCATGGTGAGCGTGGGTTTCATCAGTGCTGCCAATACTGAAAATCCGCAGTTATGCTGATGCCGCTGTCGTGCGGGTCATCGGATTCGATCCCTGCGAGACGAGCATGCGCTTTCCGTTCGTGACCAACCAGGCTCGGCTACGAGACCGGACTCGCCTTCACGAACGCTTCCAACTATCCCGGGACCTGCGAAATCAAGTTCTACGGTTCGGCAAGCAACCCGGAACCGATGACGACGATGGAGGTTGCGTCCTGGGGCACGGCATGGCCTACGGCTTGACGCAGCTCGCTCCGATGGGCTTTCAGGGTTTCCTCGACGTGACCTGCGACTTTGAAAACGGCCATGGCTTCGCCTACATTGCCTACACGGCGGCGCAGGAGCTCCCAGCGCGGCGCAGGGCTATCTCGCGGTGATCATGGAGGACTAAGGAGTAGCAGGTAGCGGCAGGCGTTCCTGCCTGCCCCCAGGTAGCGACAGGCCTCTGGCCTGTCCCGGATAGGCCAGGCGGCGGAAGCCGCTTGGCCTGCGCTCCGCAACCGTTCTCTTTCGATTGCAGGCAGCCAGGTAGCGAAAAGTCTCCAGGCTTCTCCTTCAGCGAGTGCAGGCCCCCAAGGCCTGCACTCGCTTTTCCATCCCCCCCCAGGTAGCCACGGCACGCCGTTTGTGCCGTGGGTTTGTTCCAAGTAGCGGCAGGCCTTCCTGTCTGTCCCCAATAGCGCACCCCACCCCACCCCCCTACCCTCAGAATGTGTCATCCTGCCTGTCGTTTCTCCCTGCCGAAGTAGCGACAGGCCTCTGGCCTGTCCCCTTCGAGCACAGGCCCTTCGCAGGAACTGTGCTCCATCTCCATCTCTTTCGAGCAGGTCTCCGAAAAGTCTCCAGGCTTTGCAGGCCCCCAAGGCCTGATCCTCGCTTTTCCATCCCCCCCCAGGTAGCCACGGTAGCCGTTTGTGCCGTGGGTTTGTTCCAGGTAGCGGCAGACATTCCTGCTGTCGTTTCTCCCTAGGCCCGGTAGCGACAGGCCTCTGGCCTGTCCCCAATAGCGCACCCCACCCCACCCCCTACCCTCAGAATGTGTCATCCCGCCGTGTCATCCCGAGGAGCGTTGTTTCGCGAGCGGATGCGAGCGTCCTGTCCCGCCTGTCCCGAGATCGACCGAGGGGAGCGAAGCCGAGGGAAGCGACGAGGGATCTGCCTTCGCTGAATCCGAGCCCGCGCGAAGCAAGCGGTGGCTTCTTTTGTCCTCCAGGCCTGTCCCCTGGAAGTGCCCGGAAGGCAACTCCCTCGGTCCGTGCCGGGCGTTATCTACGATCCACCATTCTCTTCTTCAATCTTCCGTGTCCGCATCAGCAGCGTCTCCGAAACAACCGTCACTACGGACGGCAATCATCCTCTCGCGGGACAGGACCTGACCTTCGAAGTCAGCCTTGCCGCAATCGTCGCCTCCTGATCCGGATCGTCCCGCGGCGGGATAGTCCGATATAATGATTGGCAAGATCGCGGGATGGCGCCGCTGCTCCCCGCGAGCGTCTGCTTCCTTGCCTTTTTCGAGAGCAGCCGGCGCGGTGCCCAGGAGGTCTGCTATGACCCTGCGGAAGAAAGTCTTCGTTTTCGCTGGCGTTGCCTTCCTGCTCTTGCTCATCACGCTCATCGTGGCCATTCCGTTCCTCGTGGACGTCGACCGCCACCGGCCCCGCATCGCGGCTTACATTGAGGAGCAGACCGGCAAGCCCGCCCGAATTGGCCGCCTGACCCTGACCATTTTTCCCACCGTGTCCGTCCGCGTGGACGACTTCGTCCTTGGCAACCCGGAAGGCTTTCCCGAAGGGGATTTCTTCCGTGCCAGTCGCATCTACGCCGAGCTCGATCTCGGCGAGCTCCTCCGCCGCCGCATCGGAATCCAGGCGCTCGGGATCAGCGACCCGGTCATCTCGCTGCTTTCCGACACGCGCGGGAAATGGAATTTTGAGAATCCGGAAACGCCCGCCGAACCTGCCGCGCAATCTGCATCGCCCACGGAATCCGAGGGCGAATCCTCCGGGCCTGCCTTCACGCTCGGCGTAATCGAGCGTGTCTCCATCACCGGAGGGCGGGTCGCCACCGCGAAGCTCGTTTCCCCGACCGAGGCAGCGCCCGGCTACTTTGAAGCCTCCGACCTTGCCGCCGAGTTAGTGCAAGTAGACCTCAACTCTTTCACGGACACCGAATACACCGAATCCCGGCCGCCGGCCAGCGGAACTCTCACGGCGGACTCGATGCGTTTTGGCGCCTTTGCAGTCTCCTCGGTTGCCACGCGCATCCGGCTTTTTCCGCGTCAGGTGTCGCTCGACGATCTGAATTTCGGCCTCTACCAGGGGGACGCTTCTGGCGGGCTTTCCTTTGATTTTTCCGGGAGGGATCCTTCCTACGCCGTCGCCGCCCGGCTGACCGGGGTGGACATCGCCAGCTTGCTGGAAGCCTTCCCCGGAGCCCGCGGAAAGATGACCGGCATCATGGATGGCAGCATTGAGTTGAACGGTATTGTCGCCGACTCCCCCGACCCGCTCGCCGGAGCGTCCGGTATCGGTCAACTGAGCATCCGCGACGGAAATCTCCCCACCCTCGCTCTCAATCGGAACCTCTTGCGTCTGGCCCGCTTCACGCAGCTCGGCCCAGCCGCGGGCGACCTGTCGTCGTTCTCTGCAATCGAGTCCGACTTCAATATCGCCAATCAGCGCATCACGACCGAGCAGTTGCACGTTGTCGGGAACGGTGTCGAGATCACTGCGGTGGGAAGCATTGCGCTCGCTGGCGCCGGGAACATTGCTTATGAGGGAACGGCAAACGTGGCTGCCGGGAACAACGAATTGAGCAATCTGATCGCAAGCCTCTCCGGCGCCACCTTTGCCGACGGCAAGCTCTCGTTCCCGTTCACCCTGACGGGAACGCTTGAAAACCCCAACTTCCGCCTGCGCTCCACAACCCCGGCCAACATCTTGCGCGGTCTGCGGAACCTGGTCGGCGGCTCCCAGTAGCCCTCCGAACCCGCTCAGCCGCAACCATAGCGGTTATCCGAGCCCCGCGCGAAGGGGTAGCCACGGCACGGTTTCTGTGCCGTGGGTTATTGCTGAAACCACCCGGAACAGGCCCACGGCATGAACAACATGCCGTGGCTACCCGCTAACGCTAGGCTAGGTGAACCGGCCGTCCTCAACCATCCTCTCGTAGCCGCCCCAAGCGTTGTTGACGAGCACGTCGAGGCGTCCCTGCTCGGCCTCAATCCGTTCGAACAGGCGGTCGACGCTCTGGTCGTCGAGGTCGGCGGTTTCGATGGATCTGCCGCTTGCGTAAACGGTCGCGCCCGCGTGGTGCAGACCTCGTGCGATGCCGCGCCCGACACCGCGGCTCGCCCCGGTCACGAGCGCACAGGCTCCGTTCAGAGCTGGTGTGGGAGAGATCGGGTCGGACATGCGGACGCTTTCAGGATACGCGTTCGAACCCTTCATGAATGATGGGCGTTAGGTGTTTTTCTCCGCACAGGCAATTGTCGAGGCCGGCGGCCACTCGTGGTCCTGCAAGCGTTTCCGTGCGGCTTCGCGATCCGCATCGTCGAAGAGCGCATCCCACTCGCGTTCGGTCAGGATGACGGCCTCCACTGTGAGGTCCAACCGCTTTTCTACCCAGAGGTCCGAGAACGTATCTGAGGGGTGCAAGGCGTGGATCAGGCGTCTCGTCGCCTCAACCGCGCCGTGTTCGGCACACATCGCGCGGAATCTCGTGACTCGCCGCTTCAGCACTGCCTCAACCTCATCGGCTACCCGTGTGCAGCGAGTCTCGTAGCAGTCCTCCGGAGTCATTGGTCAAGCTTCCCGCGACCGAGCGCCCGTTGGCGTCGGCGACTCGCATCTGAGTTGGGAGCCTAGCATGCTCGCCGCGCTGGGGGCGACGAGGGACCTGCTCTTCGCTTGTCCACAGGTAGCGACAGGCCTCCAGGCCTGTCGTAAAGCAGGACAGGCGGTTGCTGCAAAGTAGGGCAGCCATTCCTGCCTGTCGTAGCGCCAGCGTCCCGCTGGCCTTGCTCTAATAAAGCAAAGCTGCCCCAGCACTCCCGTGTCATCCCGAGACGAAACGACATATCGATGTCGTTTCGCCGAGCGAAGCCGAGCGACGAGGGACCTGCTCTTCTGTTCCCTGTTCCCTTGCTACCCTGGCATCTGCGGCAGCGGAAACCCGGTCGGAGAGAAGATCATTTCCGAGATCGCTTTCACGTGCCGCGCCCCGTACCGGAACGGAATGATCAGCCGCAGCGGCGCGCCGTGTTTCGGCTCAATCGGCTGATCGTTCATCAGCCACGCCAGCATCACCTGCGGACGCATCATCGACTCTTTGCTCTCTTCCGTCCAGAACCGGTCCGCTCCGATGATCCGCACGTAGTGCGCGAAATGCTGCATCCCGAGCATCTCCGCGAAATCGGAGAACCGCACGCCCGTCCACTTCACGATTCCGTGCGGATTCGGCGCCCCGCATTGCAGCAAGTACGTTCCCGAGTGCCGCGGCAACTGCTCGAGGTCCGCAAACGTCAGCGTCCCGTATCTCTCCGCGTGCCCGCGCGTGTCCAGCCGGATCTGCATGTTGCGATAGTCGTAGTCAATCTCCGGCGGCTCATGGTTGTTGAAGCGCCACAGCGAGGGGTCCGTAATTTCGCCCGCCGCCGACTCCGGATGCTCCGGCGCCGAGCCGTCCGGATTGAGCGGCAAAGGTGCGATGTTCCGCAGTTCACGCTCGCTCAAATTGTCCGGCCACGGCTGATCTTGCCCTCGTCCTTGCGACCGCGCCGCCTGCGGCGTCAAACCCGCCACCGCCATCCCCGCCGCCATGCACGTATACCCGATCGCCTCCCGCCTCGTCATCTTGTTGTCTGTCACCCCGCGCGCAGCGAGGGATAGGCTCTTCTCTACTTTTCTCATCGTTCCACCTCCCACAGTCGGCCAATTCTACCACCAATCACCTTCCTGCTGATCCACTATCCACTAACCGCGATTCGCTTCTTCCGAGCGCCAGCGACGCGTCCGGCGGCGTATCCCATCCGGCGAACAGCCCGGCCTGGAACTTCGGAAATGCGGCGGCCGCGATCATCGCTGCATTGTCGGTCGAGAGTGACAGCCTCGGGAAGTAGACCGGCGGATACCCTGCGCGCAACTTCGTGAACCGCTCGCGCAGCAGCGAGTTCGCCGCCACGCCCCCCGTCACGAAGATCGAGTTCACGTTCTCCTGCTCGGCGGCTTCGAGCGTGTGCTCGACCAGATCGGCCACCACCGCGCGCTGGAAGCTCGCCACCAGGTCAAGCGTCTTCGGCGTCGAATGCTCCAGCAGTTCTTCGATCTTGGGTCTGGAGTTTCGCTTCCGAAGCGCATTGCGTCCGGCGATCTCCTCTGCCATCTCGTTCGCCTGGACGTAACGCAGCACCGCCGTCTTGATTCCGCTGAAGCTGAAATCGAGAGCGCTGCCCTTGCTTGTCGGCGTCACCCGCATTTTGGGTTTGGTGAACCGGACGGCCACGGGATTGCCATGTCGAGCCAGGCGGTCTAGGACCGGGCCGCCCGGGTATCCGTAACCCAGCAGCTTGGCGACCTTGTCATACGCTTCTCCCGCCGCGTCGTCCCGTGTACGCCCCACGATACGGTAGGAAAAAGGCCCAAACCGGACTTCCGAAGGAACTGAAGGAACCGAGAGAACCGAAGGAACCGAATCTCCCGATTTTTCGGCCATCAACTCCGCAATCGCCAGCAGGGTGTGCCCTCCGCTCACCACCAGCGCCAGCGCCGGAAATTCCGGTTCCGGCCGCCCGTTCAACCGCTCCTCCAGGAGCACGGCGTGGATGTGCCCTTCGAGGTGATTGACCGCCACCAGCGGCTTTCCCAGAGCCAGCGCCAGCGACTTGGCGTAGGTGAGTCCCACCAGCAGCGCCCCGACCAGCCCGGGCCCTTGGGTGACGGCGATGGCGTCTACTTCGGAGTACGACATGCCGGCGTCCTCTACGGCCTGCCGGGCAATCGGGACAATCGCGCGCAGGTGTTCCCGGCTGGCGAGCTCCGGCACCACGCCGCCGTACTTGCCGTGCGTCGTCGTCTGCGAGGCGACCACGCTGGAGCACACCCGCGCGCCATCTTCGACGACGGCAACCGCCGTCTCGTCGCAGGACGTCTCGATCCCCAGGATGCGAACGGATTGTTCCGGACTGCCCATAGAATACTCGTCCTTGCTATTGCAGCACTTTGTCCTCAACCCCCGTCGGTCTTCATCCTAACCCGAAACGCAACGGCCGAAAAAGAAACTCCTGTCGCGACACAGGTGTGAAGAAAAAAGCCCCTCCTCACTCTTGGTGAGGAGGGGCTTGGTGTTTTGCCTACAGACCGGTTCCGCCTAGAAGGTGAACTTCAGGCCGAACTGAATCTGCCGCGCGGTGGTGGTGGTTTGGTCAGCGGGAATGCGCCCGGAATTCGGGAGGGGCCGGCTGATTCCATCGTCGGCCGCATCCGGGTCGAGTGGTTCGTTGTCCGGCAGACCCAGGTTTGGACGGTTGAGCATGTTGAAGAATTCGGCCCGGAACGTCAGGTCCTTTTCTTCCCCAAGCACAAACCGCTTGGTCAGAGTGAAGTCCAGGCTGATCAGCCGGGGTCCGATGATCGTGTTTCGGCCGACGTTCCCATAGAAGCCCGGCTGCGGCACAGCCAGTCCCAGCGGATTCGGCAGCATGAACGCGTTCGCGTCGTACCACTGGTCCGGGCTTCCGACGGGGCCTCGCGCGTTACTTCCACTGGTTGGGTTGTAGGGGTTGCCCTGATAGTTGGGATTGATATCGGGACGATCCGAGGCCCCGCTATTCCCAATCCGGGACCAATCGAATCCCATGCTTGGGGTGAACGGCTGTCCGGACAGCGCCGTGAAGACCCCGCCCATACTCCAGCCGCCCAGAATCGCATTGGCGGCTCCGCTCGAAAACTGGAACGGCAGCGGAAGCGTGCCCGTCGACGTGAGGACGTGCGTGGAGTTGAAGGCCGCCGGCCCGTAATCTCTGGTCCGATCCGCCGGGTCCTGGGACGTGTTGGGGTCCCGCGTCCCGTTGTCGCTGCTGTTCAGGCCGCCCTGCTGGTTCATGACCTTGGAAAAGGTGTAGTTGGTCTGGAAGATCGCCCCGGCAACGGTCTGGCGCGAAAACCGGACTTGCAGACCGTTGTAGTTGGAGTTCGCGTCGCCGCCTCGCTGTCGGACGCGGTCCCATACGGGATTGCGGCGGATGCCGCTGACCGAGGTCGAGGGGCACCGGCGGGGAAGACTCGATACCCCATCCCACCCACCATAAGGCGCAGGCAGGCAGGCCTCCGAGCCGCCGCTGCGGGACGGATGGTAGACGATGCCATTTTCGAACCCCTCCACCGACAGGAGTTCGGGTACGGGATCGTTGAGCTGGAAGTAGCGTTCGATGTGGCGCTGCAGGGAGCCGACGTACGCGATCTCGATCACGCCCCGCTCTCCTAACTGTTGCTGCAACGCCAGGGTGTAGCTGTACTTGGTCGGCTGTTGTATTAACGGGATCAGCGGTTCATTCCGCAGCCGGACGGCGTCGCCCGTCACAACGGCTGATGTAAACGGGAAGGTTGCGGCCAGCAGATCGTCGTCCCGAATCCGGGCCCGCGAGTAGAAGGGAGGATACTTCGACAGACTCTGCGTGTAGTAGGCGGGCAGGACCAGGTCATGGTAAATGCCGGCGCCGCCGCGCAACACCCGCCTAGCGCTGTCGTCCAACTGCAGGGCAAACCCGAACCGCGGCTGGAGGTTCTTCTTGGCCATCTCCGTGAACGCGTACAGATCCTGTCCGATGTTATCCGGAAATGTAGGATATCCCCCATAGTCTGGCACCCTCCAATCCGGATGGAGGGCTAATTGATTCGGGTTATCCTCGATCCGGAGCTGATTGGAGATCCGGTTGTTGGCTTCGGTGGGGTCGGTGATCCACTCCCAGCGCAGCCCCAGGTTCAGCGTCAGCCGCGGGCTCACCTGGTAGTCATCCTGGAAGTAGAACCCGTACATCGTGTTGCGGAGGCCCTTGTAGCCGGTCTGGTTGGGCAAGGTCCCCGACCACTCCGTGGGTTGAGCCAGGAGCATGTTCTCGGGGCCTGCGAAGATGTAGTTCGCTTTCAAATCCGTCTGCACGTTCATGTTGTTCTGGACGCGCCGGATCACGCCGCCAAACTTCATCGTGTGCGTGCCCCGGACGTAGGTCATGTCGTCGCCCCACTCCCAGAGGTTGTACGACCACTGGCGGGGCCGGGTGCCGCTGCCCCCGCTATCATCGTACAGCAGGATGCCGTTCGCCTGCCCGACGCCCATATCGCCTAGCGGCAGCCCCGGGACCCAGGTGAGGCCCTCCAAGCCAGAATTCAGGAGATCTTGATCCGCGATCTGCGACGTCCGGTTGAGGGCGACTCGGGCCGAATTGACAATCGTCGGCGAGACCACCGTGTTGGCTTGCAACGTAATGTACTGCCGGCGCGCCTCGTTTGTATCAAGATAGTTGGCTTGTTCATCGGGAACATTCCTACTGTCGTCATCGAAGGAGTAGCGGCCAAAGATGCTGGTCCCGTTCGTGAGCTGATGGTCCACCCGGCCCATGAAGTAATCCTGCCGGGCGATTTGTTTGGGCGCCGAAAAGTAGAGGCCCGTATCACTATCCGCCGCCGGGTTCAATGCGTGCGGCAAGATCTGGTGCGGGTCCGGGTAGAGCGCTGCAATGAAGGGCACCACCCGCGGGTTGGGCGTAACCATGTAGCTGCCAACACCGTCGGAGTTGGGCAG
The DNA here is from genome assembly GCA_965198025.1 of Terriglobia bacterium. Taxonomy (GTDB): domain Bacteria; phylum Acidobacteriota; class Terriglobia; order 2-12-FULL-54-10; family 2-12-FULL-54-10; genus CAYWWM01. Next base: position 3,755,500 of record OZ240237.1, read on the forward strand.
GATTCCGTTCTTGACGTTCACGGTCGGCACGCGGATCTCTGTGCTATCGGCCAACGCCTCGCGCAAGCCTTCATAGCCCACGAAGAAGAACGTCCGGTCCTGCACGATCGGCCCGCCGATGGTGCCGCCGAACTGGTTCCGGCGGAACGGCGGAACGTCCCCCGTGCCGTCCCCGTCGAAGTCAATGCCATCCCGGAACTGCCGCGCATCGAACGCGCTGTTCCGCAGAAACTCGAACGCGGTTCCATGCACCTGGTTGGTGCCGGTCCGGGTGACCGCCGAGATCACCGCCCCGGAAGCACGCCCGTATTCGGCGCTGAATTGCGAGGCCACGATCTTGAACTCCTTGATCGTGTCCACGCCCATGTTGGTTCCCGCCGCGCCGCCCGGCGTGTTGTTGGATGCATCATTGATGTCGGTCCCGTCCAGCAGGAAGCTGTTCGACGTGGCCAGACTGCCCGACGCGCTGAATTTGTTCCCGCCCGGGCTGCCGTTGAAGCTCTGGTTCGCCGTCGTGTATTTGACAATCCCGGGTTGCAGCAGGGCCAGCTGGTCGTAGCTGCGGCCGTTGAGCGGCAACTCCCGGATCGTCCGGTCGTCCACCAAGCCCGTTATATTGGAGTTCGTCAACTCGATCAGGGGAGCCTCGCCGGTCACTTCCACCGTCTGCGTGACTGCTCCCACCTGAAGCGTAAGATCGACCACCGCCACCCGGCCCACCGTCAGGACGATTCCTGAGCGGACCGCGGTTTGGAACCCAGCGAGCTGGGCTCTTATTTCAAAGTTGCCTAAGCTGAGCGCTGGAGCCGTATACCGTCCGGCTGCGTTGGCTGTTACCGTACGGGTAATTCCCGTATCCTGATTCGTGAGTACCACATTGGCTCCCGGGAGAACTGCGCCCGATTCATCGCTCACCGTCCCGGCTATCGTTGCCGTGTTCACCTGCGCCAACACCAGTGAGCCCATAAAGGCGAAACCTAACACCAGCACCACTAACTTTCGCGTCGCCATAAGACCCCCTTCTCCTCCTGACTGGATTTGGTTTAGCGGCGAAATTCTTGTACGCCTGGTTGCTGTCTTAAAGACGGAAGACAGAGCAAAACTCCCCTCCCGTCCACGTCTTGGCGGCTTTCCAGTCCCAAATCGAAATGACCTAACCGCTAGTCCGCGTATAGGGTATTCCAGAAGTTTCAATATTTCAATCAGCTAAAGCCAGTATAATCTATAGCGCAAACCACTATTTTCATATTTATATTCATCTATTTTGCTGCTTGTAAACATCTACTGGATGCCGGATCAAGCACGATGCTGCCCCCCCCCTTCCCGTCCGGTTGTTCCCTGCCCTGAGTTAGAATAGCATTGTGAGAGAGGCGCCTGCGTACTCTCGCCTCGAAAGGAGTGGTGCGATGACCAGACGAATCGGTATCTTGACAGGTGGGGGCGACTGTCCCGGACTGAATGCGGTTATCCGCGCTGTAGTCCGCAAGGCCGACTCCCTTGGCTGGGAAAGCCTTGGCATCGTGGAGGGATGGCGCGGCCTGCTAGAAAACAAACTCGAAGCTCTCGATTTGCAGAGTGTCTCCGGAATCCTGTACCGCGGCGGAACCATCCTGCGCACCTCTCGCACCAACCCGTTCAAGCACCCGGACGGCTTGGAACGGCTCCGGGGAAATTTCCAAAGCAACTCTCTCGACGCGCTGATTGCCGTCGGGGGCGACGATACGATGAGCATTGCCGACCGCCTGTTCCAACGGGGCGTCCCCGTCGTCGGTGTTCCCAAAACCATCGACAACGACCTGAACGCAACGGACTATTGTTTCGGATTCGACACGGCCGTCAACACCGCGACCGACGCCATTGACCGTCTGCACACCACTGCGGAGGCCCACAATCGGATCATGGTGATTGAAGTAATGGGGCGGGATTCGGGCTGGATCGCCGTAGCGTCCGGGATGGCCGGCGGCGCCGACGTAATTCTCATCCCGGAGCGGCCCGTGGACATCGACGAGGTTTGCAATCACCTCCGCAAGCGCCACCAACGAGGAAAGTATTTTAGCATCGTGGTTGTGGCGGAAGGCGCGCGATTGCCCGAGGGAAGCGAACAAGGGGTCCAGGTCCAGCAGAGCAGGATCCGTGACGAGTTCGGTCATGTGCAGCTCGGGGGCGTCAGCAGTCTCCTGGCCCGGCAGATTGAAGCGCGAACGGGCTTTGAGACCCGGGTGGTGATCCTGGGGCATATACAGCGAGGCGGCTCTCCCACCGCGTTTGATCGCATACTGGCCACCCGCTTCGGCGTCACAGCCATGACGCTCGTCCATCAGGGGGAGTTCGGCAAAATGGTTGCCCTGCAGGGAAATCAGATCGTCGCCGTTCCACTCTCCGAAGCCTCCCGCTCTCCGCGGCCGGTGGATCCTAAGCTCTACGAGACCGCCGCGGTCTTCTTTGGGTAGCCGAGGAAGCGATGGCGAAACACATAGGTGTTGTGGGGGTCAGTGCAGAGGGCGCGGCGCTGTGTTACAGGACGATCTGCAACGAGGGTGCTGCTCTGTTCGGACGGCACGCCCATCCCGAGATCACTCTGCACACCTATCCACTTGCTGATTACATGCGGCACATTGCAGCAGATCGATGGGAAGAGACTGCTCGTATGCTGCTCGCCTCGGCAGAACGCCTCCGCCGCGCCGGGGCTCAATTCTTGATCTGTCCCGACAACACGGCCCATCAGGCGCTGGATCTCGTTCGGGAGCGGTCCCCCTTGCCATGGCTCCACATCGCCGAAGAAGTGGCATCAGTAGCGGCCGATCGAGGGTTTCGGAAGATCCTGATTCTCGGAACCTGCTTCCTGATGGAGGGGCCGGTGTACGCGCCAAAACTGCGCGCCAGAGGAATCGCCCAAGAGATTCCCGATGCCGATGATCGGAACCGCATCCACGAGATTATCTTCAATGAACTGGTGGAGGGGCGCTTTGAAGAACCTTCCCGATCGTATTTCGCTAGCGTCATCCAAGCCGGGAAGAACCGGGGATGCGACGCGGTGGCGCTGGCTTGCACTGAGATCCCGCTGCTCATGTCCCCGAGGGATTCTCCCCTCCCGACACTCGATTCCACCAGAATCCTGGCGCGTGCGGCTTTGCGGGAAGCAAGTCACTAGAACGCGCAAGGAAACTCGCGCCGATGGGCCATACCGTAATCGAGCGAGTTTTGTCCGTTCGGTCACACGACGTATAATTCTGAGTTTCACACTTTGGAAGTAGTGATGTCTTATCCGACCATCCTGTTTCCCTCAGGAATGCTCCCGGCGTCTCGCGAAAAGGAGTCGCTCCAGGACTACCGCCGCCGCGGTGGCTACAAGGCCCTGGCCCTGGCGCTCGGCCGGGGCAAACCTGAGGCGGTCATCGAGGAGGTCGAGGCAGCAGGGCTGGCCGGCCGGGGAGGCGCCCGCTTTCCTACGGCAAGAAAGGCGGCGATCTGCGCCCAGGCCGAGGGTGCACCGAAGTACGTGGTCGTCAACGGCGGCGAGGACGAGCCCGGATCGTTCAAGGACCAGGCCCTGCTCGAATGTGTTCCGCACGCGGTCCTCGAAGGTGTACTGCTCGCAGCCTATGCCGTCGGGGCGAGCAAGGCGATTTTCTATACCAACGAGAATAATACACTTGCTCTCAGCCGAATCGCCGAGGCCCTGCAGGAAGCGGCAGCGGTTGGGTTGGTTGGCGAGGGAATCCTTGGGTCCGGTTTTTCGCTCGAAGTCGAGAACCGGCCCGCTCCCACGCCCTACGTAGCCGGAGAGGACACGGCCGTCCTGGAAGTCCTCGAAGGCCGGGACCCGGTCCCGCGCGACAAGCCTCCCTATCCCGTGACGGCAGGCCTTTTCGGCAAGCCGACTCTGGTGAACAACGTTGAGACACTGGCGAATATTCCTCCAATCGTTTTGAATCAAGCTGCGTGGTACAGAGGATTCGGCACACCGGAAAGCCCAGGCACGATGCTCTATTCCATGAATGAAGAGTGGAAAAACCCGGGAGTCTACGAACTTCCCTACGGAGCTCCCGAAGGGGAGCTGACGGAGAAGCTGGCCGGCGGGCTCAAGAGCGGCGCTCCACTGCGGGCGATTCTTCCGGGAGGCCCATCGAGCGCCTTTATGTTGCCCGACCCGGACCGTCCGCTCAGCCCCGAAGGGCTCCAAGCCGCCGGATCGAACATTGGTTGCGGCGTCATGCGCGGCTATGCTGCAGGAACTTGCATGGTCGAGGAGACGCTCGTGATCGCCCGCTTTTTCGAGAGGGAATCCTGCGGCAAGTGCCCGGCCTGCCGCATGGAGACGGCGACGCTTGCCAACCTGCTCGATAAGGCTCGGCTGGGCCAGATTCCCCGGCAAGCGCTCGACCAGATTCCCCGCCTTCTGGAGTTCAACAAAGGCAAGGGGGCTTGCAGCTTGATCGGCATGCCCGGTCCTCCCATCCTGAGCGCCATCCGGCTTTTTCCGGATGATTTCGAAGCGCACCTCCAATCAGGCGCCTGCCCGGCAGGAAAAAGCTGAACAAGCGGAATCGTACGGTCGCTCGTCGGAATCGAATTGTTGTCAGCCATTTGGAAAGAGTAGCCATGACGTCCGGAACACAACTGGTTTCAGTCAATGTCGGCGCGCCGCGCGAGATCCATTGGAAAGGGAAGCGCACCCGGACCTGCATCTTCAAGGAACCGGTTTCCGGGACGGTCGCTGTTCACCGCCTGCATCTCGAAGGCGACCGGCAGGCCGACCTCCGGGTCCACGGCGGTCCGAACAAGGCCGTGTACGTCTACCCGGCGGAGCACTACGACTACTGGCGCGCAGAGCTTCCGGGCCAGTCGCTTCCACTGGGTATGTTTGGTGAAAACCTGACCACCGAAGGCTTGCGTGAGGTCGAGATTGCAGTCGGCGACCGCCTGCGCATCGGCACGGCGGAGTTCGAGGTTACCTCCCCGCGCATACCGTGCTACAAGTTGGCAGCCAAGTTCGGTCGGGACGACATGATCAAGCGTTTCCTGGCGGCCCGCCGGCCGGGTTTTTATCTGAAGGTTCTCCAGGAGGGCGCATTGAGCTCAGGCAACCCAATCGAGATGCTCGATCACAACGAGAACCGGGTCACGGTCGCCGACGTGGCGCGGCTTTATACCTCTGGTCCGGACAATGTGGGCGACTTGCGTCGCGCCGCGCAAGTCGCGCATCTGTTGGAAAACTGGCCAGTCCGTTTTCGCGAGCGCATCCAGAAGATTGAGGCTTCCGGGTAACCTCCTTTGACCCTCCCTTTCCCTTCCCTCCCACCTCCACCTTTACAGAACTGTTTCGCTTGTGTTACCGTGCTTGAGACACAGAAGGGAGAAAAGGAACAGTCCCAGATGGCCCTGGGTAGCGCAGGAAAGTCGGCGGTCATTGAAAAGTACCGGGTGCACGCTAAGGATTGCGGCTCGCCCGAGGTACAGGTCGCCATTTTGAGCGAGCGAATCTCGCAGTTGATGGAGCACTTCAAGCTCCACAAGAAAGACCACGCGTCCCGGCGCGGCCTGCTGAAGATGGTGAATCGGCGTCGGCGTCTGCTGGACTACTTGAAGAATCGTCACGCAGACCGCTACAAGCAAGTCATCCAGAGCTTGGGAATCCGTCGCTAGCGAGAGTGGCTGACCAAGACTCGGCAAACAGGAGCGCGTTTCGAACGAACAGCGAGCCCCCGAAATCCCCCATGCGGGAACGCAGGGCTCGCGGACATTCGATTCTTCGGCTTACGGCTGAAAGGCCCGAAGCCAGCCCGGCTTGCGAGCCGCACGTCCTGCCCGCGCAACGTTCGCTTCTTCAGTTTGATTCACTGCACATCAGAAACCCGGCAGCGAAACGGGCGCTTTTGTGCGCCGGTTGGAATCCGGACTGCCCCAACGGGAGCCAGGAGAGTCTCCCGGCCGCTGCGTCACACCGCGACTTCTGCGCCTCATGGAAGCATACGGAGCGCGACAAAAAATTTTTGGAGGAACGATGGTTTATCAGGAAAATATTGAAATTGGAAAACACTGCCTGACGCTCGAGACCGGGCGTCTGGCCAAGCAGGCAGGCGGCTCGGCTCTCGTGCGCTTCGGAGACACCGTAGTGCTGGTCACGGCCACCGCCAACCAAGACCCGCGCGAAGGAATCAGCTTCTTCCCGCTCACCGTGGATTACCGCGAGTACACTTACGCTGCGGGCCGGATTCCCGGCGGCTTCATCAAACGCGAAGGAAGACCTTCCGAGAAGGAAATCCTCACCAGCCGAATGATCGACCGGCCGGTTCGGCCTCTCTTCGCCGACGGCTTTCGGTGCGAGACGCAGGTAATCGCCATGGTGCTCTCGGCCGACACCGAAAACGACCCGGACGTGGTCGGCATTGTGGGCGCCTCGGCGGCTCTATACCTCTCCGAGATTCCCTTCCATACCCCGTTGGGCGCCGTGCGCGTCGGGCTGGTTGGCGGCCAGTTGGTGCTCAACCCCACCTATGCGGAGAAGGCCGATAGCCTGCTGAACCTTGTAGTCGTGGGCACCGAAGATGCCATCGTGATGGTCGAGGCCGGCGCGCAGGAAGTCTCGGAAGAAATCGTCGGCGACGCCATTCAATTCGGTCACGAGGCCTGCAAACGGATCGTCGCCGCGCTCAAGGAAATCTACAACAAAATGGGAATCCGGAAGCGCCCCGTCGAGCCTCCCAAGCGCAACGAGGAGCTGCTCCAGGAAATCTCCGGCAAGTGGCGCGAACGGCTCACCGAAGCGCTCGACACGTCTCGCTACGAGAAACTCGAGAGCCAGCGGCGCGTGGATGCGCTGCAGAAAGAGTTGCTCGCATCCTACGAAGGCGCGGAAGAGGAAACCCTCAAAGAGGCCAAAGGCATTTTCGGCCTGCTCGAAGAGCGCATCTTCCGGGAAAATCTCCTCAAGGACAGGCGCCGGCCTGACCACCGCGCCTTTGACCAGATCCGCCCGATCAGTTGTGAGGTGGGTTTCCTGCCCCGCACTCACGGGTCGGCGCTGTTCACGCGCGGTGAAACGCAGGCGCTGGTCACGGCCACGCTCGGCACCTCCGACGATGTGCAGCGTCTCGACTCCCTCCAGGGCGAGGGAAACAAGCGGTTCATGCTGCACTATAATTTCCCGCCGTTCAGCGTCGGCGAAGTCGGCTTTTTGCGCGGCCCGGGCCGCCGCGAGATTGGCCACGGAGCCCTGGCGGAGCGCGCCCTCTCGGCCGTCATCCCCGATGAGGAAGTCTTTCCGTACACTCTCCGTGTCGTTTCCGACATCCTGGAATCGAACGGATCGAGCTCCATGGCATCGGTCTGCGGCGCCACGCTCTCCCTGATGGACGCTGGCGTCCCGATCAAGTCCCCCGTGGCCGGGATCGCCATGGGCCTGGTGATCGAGGGCGACCAGTACGCCATTCTCACCGACATCGCCGGAGCAGAGGACCATTACGGCGATATGGACTTCAAGGTGGCTGGAACGAGCCGCGGCATCACGGCGCTGCAGATGGATATCAAAGTCGGCGGCATCACGCCGGCCATCATGGCTGAGGCGCTCGAACAGGCCCGCCAGGCCCGCCTCTCGATCCTGGAAACCATGAACGCCGCCATTTCCGAGCCCCGCACTGCCATCTCGCCCTATGCCCCGCGCATCTACAGCATTAAGATCCCCACCGACAAGATTCGCGACGTCATCGGGCCGGGTGGCAAGATGATCCGCTCCATCATCGATCAGACCGGAGTGAAGATCGACGTCGAGGACGACGGGCAGGTCAACATCGCCTCCGCCGATGAAAGCTCCGCTAAGAAGGCCATTCAGATCATCCAGGACCTCACGGCGGTCGCCGAGATCGGCAAGACCTACCTCGGCAAGGTCGTGCGCCTGGTCGAGTTCGGCGCCTTTGTGGAGATCTTCCCCGGCACCGACGGCCTCCTCCACATCAGCGAGGTTGCGGAGCATCGCATCCGCGACATCCGCGACGAGCTCAAGGAGGGTGATCAGGTGCTGGTGAAGGTGATCAACGTGGATGGCAACAAAGTCAAGCTGAGCCGCAAGGCCGTCCTCCGCGAGCAGCGCGAAAAGCGCGGGAAGTCCTGACACGGAACGACCGCGATCGAGCCTGGGAATGGGGCCGGGATTCGCCCCTTACCTCCATTCCCTATTCGCTTTCTCTCGGCGGTATCTGGTACTTCTCTATGAACCGCCGGTCAATCCAGTCTTTGATGGTCCAAACCGTGCGGCCTTCCAGCGACCAGTTGGAACGCGATGCAA